>DASPHC010000115.1:0-8463 GCA_035629865.1 Thermoanaerobaculia bacterium
GTGTTCTCGGCGAAACGTCGCGTGTTCTCGACGAAACGTCGTGTGATCTCGATGCAACGTCGCGTGATCTCGATGCAACGTCGTGTGATCTCGATGCAACGTCGTGTGTTCTCGATGCAACGTCGCGTGATCTCGATGCAACGTCGTTTGATCTCGATGAGACGTCGTGTGATCTCGATGAGACGTCGCTTGATCTCGATGAGACGTCGTTCCATCTCGACGACGCGCAGGGTGAACCAATGAGCGCGCGGCACTTCGCCGCGCGCTCACCACACCCGCCTACCGCCGCGCATTCACGCTATCGATGCGATAGGCCTCGAACTCGCCGCGGTTGACCCACTGCCCTTCCAGCACGACGCGGTCGCCGCGACGGAGATCGCTGAAGTCGATCGAGCGGTTCTGCCGGCCGGCACGGCCACGCATCTCGACGTTGATGGTGCGGCCGCTCCGCTGGTCGCGGATGAGGACTTCGCCCCGGCGGCGGTCGACGCGGGTCACGACTCCGATGAGGGTCGCGCGATCGTTGTTGCGGCGATCGATCACGGTGATCCGACCCCGGTCGTCACGATTCGACGACTCGTACCGGCCGCGCGGAGCTGCGAATGCGGACGCACTGAACATCGAAACCACCACCAGCGCGCCGGCCACTTTCACTGCGAACTTCCCTGACTTTTTCATCTGTTCCTCCATTGGACGATCACTGCTGGGCGCTCTTCATCGCAACCGGTGCGCCGGAGCAGTGCAGTTCGTCGTGTGCAGGTGCAGCTCATGTGTCGTAGCTTTTTGTTCACCGCGGACGCTTACAATTCGCGACGGTGATCGCCGCAACCGTCCACGAGATCGTTCGCAAACGCGTCGCGCACTCTCTCCCTCCAGGCCCTCTCGCAGGAGAGCTGCGACTCGGCGGAGAGGGGCTCGGGCTCGACTCCATCAGCATCGCCGAGGTGCTGCTGGAGTGCGAACAGCGGTTCGGCGTCGGCGTCACGCAACTGCTCGAAGGAGAGCCGCTGACGCTCGCGCGGCTCATCGAACACGTCGAACGGGCCACCGCGCGATGATCCGCCGGCTCCGCGGGAGGACAGCGTCGCTCCTGGTGAGGACACTCGGCTTCCTCACCCGCTGGCCGCGACTCGCCTTCGCGATCGCCGACACTCTCGCCGCGGCGACTACCCTCGTGCGGCGCGGTCCGCACCACGACGCGCTGCGCACGCTCTTTCCCGACCTTCCGGCCGCCGGCTTCGCCGCGGCGATCCGGAGGATCCGCGTCAACCAGGTCCGCCGCCTGCTCCTGCACGGCTGGGCCGAGCGCGCCGGCGTCGCGGCGTTACAGCCTCTGGTCCGGACGAACGACACCGTCCCGCGACTTCAGCCGCCCCTCATCCTGGCGACGTTCCACGTCGGCCCGCTCCTCGCCCTCACCGCCTTCGCCGAACGGCTCGACGGAGAGGTGCTCGCCTTGCGGTCCCAGACCATCGGCAGTGGCAGGGCCGCACACGTGAGCGTCGGCGCGGAGCTGGAGAGCGAGCAGCAACGCTCCGCCGCCTTCCTGCAGGCGCTCGCGCGGCTACGGCGCGGCGGCTTCGTCTTCATGGCCGTCGACCCGCTGCAGCAGAGCGGCCTCGAAGTCCCGTTCCTCGGCCGCACCCTCCGACTCGCGCGCGGCGCGTTCGCGCTCTCCCGGATGACCGGTGTGCCAATCGTGCCGGTGGTGGCGGGGTGGAACGGCGACGAGGTCGAGGTCGAGACCGGCGAAGCGCTGCACGGCGACGACGAGCGCACGCTTGCCGCCGCGGCGGCGCAGTGGCTGGAACGGTACCTCACGCAGGCGCCGGGCGAGCTGAGTCACCAGCTCCTGGCGCTCATGGAAGACGACGGAAAGCCTCAGGCGGGCGGGCCCGGCCCGCATTAGCAAGTCTAGCTTACCAAGTTAGCTAAAGGCCGGATGCGGTGCTACGGCACGCGGATTCTTACCGAAGGGCTACCGGCGTCAGCGCCGTGGATCAGAGCACGACACATCATGAGAATTCATCACCCAGTCGTCCAACCAACAGATTTCGTAGTGCGACTTCAACGGAGAACTAACGCTACGCGAATGGCGGCGCTTCTCTACGAGTCAGCCGGCCGGTAAGTTGATTACGTACCACAGTGTGCTGAAGAGTTGGCCCGGGGAGGATTCGAACCTCCATTTCCCGTTGACGGGGATCTTACATTAGAAGACCGGACCATTTGACTGGGGCGGAGCGATCTGACCACACTCGCCGCCATTTGCTCTGAGGGTTCTGCCACTTCTGAATACGTCGCTCGTCTGTTCGGTGGTCAGCAGCCTGCAAAAGAGCGATCAACCGCTTCAAACTCGAATGATTGCTTTCGTAGCGAATCGAAAGTCCGGCGAGAAGATCGTGCGCCCGGTGGTTCAGGCTATGACCCGATGCCTTCAGCAACAGGTCGTGTTCAACCGCCGATTGTAGAAGTGAGATTGCAACGGAATAGCGCTTACTACGCACAGCCAGCAGCGCCTCTTCTTCTAAAGCAGCGGCCGCCGTCGACAAATGGACACGCGGATATGGTCGCAGTGTGTGATGGACTAGCGTAACGGTTCGGATATTTACAACCTGCATAAGATTTTCAGCAAGGGTTACTACGTCTCGGACCTTTTTGCTGCCCGTCACATAGTGAATCGTTTTGGATGACAGCGTCGCGTTGTCATTGCGTTTATAGAATCCCGGCGGAAGTGAACTAGCGAACGTACGTAAGGCGCGCCGATATCGAGGCGATCGAGCTTGCCGTCGGCGAGATGAATCGAGGATTTTCGCACTTGGCAACGCAATAGCGGCCGTGACCAACCCGACAATCCTTACCGCTGCCTGTCGGCGCGTCCAAACAGCGGCCGACGGCTCATTGGTCCATTCGTCAGGAACCCTGCGCGGCGCAAACCACCATGCGATCAGAAGGAGCATCGCAAGCAAGGCTGCAATGGATAGCGTGCGCAGTATATAGTCGATGGGACGAAGATCCGCCGCCACCACATAGCCGAGATATGTGACCCTGCTTTGTATGAAAACGAGCACCCCGAATGCTAGCGGAACGAGGAACATCGCGGATCCTCGTTGTGCCCGCCACCCAAGGGCTGCCTCCAAGTCGCCCGTCGACACGTGACTATCGCCAGATGGTAGTGGAGCAAGCCACATGGGCATATTGCAGAGAACATCTACACAGTCCGGCGCTTCCTGGTTGAGCTCTCGACGGTAAACGCGCAAGGCGCGTGCACAGAACCGCAGAACGGCCAATCGTTGCTGCGCGACGTACGTCAGCAGCATGAGTAAGAGCGCACTCCAGATAAGGGGCGCGAGTGCTGCCGGTACGGGAAACTCTACGCCCGGTGGGATCTTGAAAGCGATCACCTCCGCAGCCGGCGCAGCTAACGACTGCAGTTGCTTTCGTGGCTTTGTTAGCTCGCGAGCGACCATCTCGTCGTATTCGGCTTTCGCGGCCGGGCCACTCGTGGCATCGGCAACTAATCTATGATTCGTTAGCAGCTCGCTGCGCTTGGCCGCGATGGCAGAATCCAAGGCTGCCTTCTCGTGCCGAATGTCCTGCCGTTCCAGGTAATGTTTGTAATATGTCTCGAGACCGAATAGCCAAACATAGAACAGTGCCACTGTCCAAATGACAACAGCCTTGGAAGTCTTTTCGGCACGCGATCGCGCATGGCCGGCATATGCAGCGGCAAGGCTGCGCTTGACTTCGCTCATTTCGAATAGCCTGAGAATCTTATTCTGAACTCTGCCACCAGCGACGTCAAGACGCGCTCCGCCGCGAGCCTCCTCCTAGTCCTAGTCGTCGCCGCTGAGCGCTGCGCCATACAGCGATTGACACTCCTGGGTGGCGGGAGGCGCAGTGCTTCTTGGCAGTGCAGGAGCCGGCTCGGCACTGCCTTGCGGCAAGCGGCTCATCAGTTTCACCGTGAAGCTAGTGCTAGTAGCTGCTGAACACCACCGCCCCCCGCCCCGCCAGCACGCCCTCCGTCAGTTCCGTCCGCAACACGTCGTGGCGGATCTTGCCGTTGTACGTTCGCGGAATCGTGCGGGGGGCGAGGACGATCACGCGTTCAGGCGCGAAGCCGATAGTTCGCCGCACTGCGTCGGCGACGGCATCGGCCACCTCCTGCGCAGCCGCGCGGTCGCTGCGATCGATCTCCACAGCCAGCACGATCTCTTCGCTGACCAGGTCCGGACGCGCGATGCCGACTGCGGCGGCTAACCGTACTCCCTCGACGCCCTGCGCCGCCTCTTCCAGCTCGCGCGGGGCCAGTACTGCGCCGCCGCGTTTCAGCATCGCCCGGCGCCGGCCGAGGACGTAGAGGCCTCCGGTGGCGTCGAGGCGGCCGACGTCGCCGGTGTGGAGCCAGCCGTCGCGGACTACTGCGGCGTCGGGGGCGTCGAAGTAGTTTTCGAAGACGCCGGGGCCGCGGACGAGGATCTCTCCAGTCTCATCCCCGTCGATCCGCACCTCGACGCGCGGGAACGGGCGGCCGCAGGAGACGTTCCCATGCTCGTCCGTCAGCAGCGGCTCCCCCGGTAGCACCGTCGTCACGCCGAGCGTCGCCTCGGCCAGCCCATATGCGGGACACAGGACACCCCGAATCCCGAACCGCTCTTCGAACGCTTCGACCGTGCTGAGGCGGACCGGCTCGCCGCCGTTGCTGGCGTAACGGAGCGATGACAGGTCGACGGCTCCCGGCTCGACGAGACGCGCGGCGAGGCGCCAGGCAAAGTCGGGGGCGCCGGTGATGGTGCCTCGCACCTCGGTCACCGTCGACAGCCAGCGCGGGATCGTGCCGATCGCCGGCAACACGATGTGGCAGGAGGCGCCGGCGTAGACGGTGCCGATGACGAAGCGGACCAGGCCGAGGTCGTGCCAGGGGGGGACCCAGCTCACCAGGACGTCCTGCTCGCCGACCTGGAGCGCCTCCTCCGAGGCCTGCAGGACCGCGAGGACGTTGCGCTGGCGGATCATCACCGTGCGCGACTCGCCTGAGGTGCCGGAGGTCGGCTGCAGGAACGCGAGCGCCTCAGGGTCGGACGGAAGCGGCGGGAGCGCGGCGGCGCCGCGGGGGATGTCGCCGACACCATTGATGACCAGCTTCGGGCGGACCCGGGCCGCGCGGGCGGTGATGGTCTGCAGCGGGGTCGCCGGATTCACCGCACAGCTCACCGCGCCGAGGCGCTGGATGGCCCAGAAACAGCGGATGAAATCGAGCCCGGCGGGGAGGACGAGCACGATCCGGTCGCCGGGACGGGCGCCGCGCTCCGCGAGACCGGACGCCAGCGCGTTCGCATCCTCATCTAATTGTGCGTACGTCAGCCGGCGCCCGCCGTCGGCGAAGGCGAGCTTGTCCGGATGGGCGGCGGCGCGGCGGGCGAGGATCGCGGCGAGGGTCAGGTCGTTCATCATTCAAACAACCCGGAAACAACCGCTCGTACCGCGAATCGCGCCGAAAGCGACCGCGCGGAGGTTGCGTTGCACCGGTGGGCTACAATCACGCCACTTTACAAGAGGGAGACCCACGCATGAGTGCTGTCCCGCAAGGCCATCCGGACAAGGTCGGCTTCAAGCCTGACGGTCCGGTGCCGTTCACGCCGTACATCGCCGCTGACACGACGCTGCCGGAGCTGACGCCCCGGGCGGTCATCGTCGGCACGATCCTGGGCATGATCTTCGGCGCGTCGTCGCTGTATCTCGTGCTCAAAGTCGGTCTCACCGTGAGCGCGTCGATCCCGGTCGCCGTCATCTCGATCACGCTCTTCCGCATCCTCTCGAAGATGGGGGCCCGCAACGCGAGCATCCTCGAGAACAACATCGTCCAGACCGCAGGGTCGGCGGGCGAGTCGATCGCCTTCGGCGTCGGCGTCACGATGCCGGCCATCCTGATCCTCGGCTTCGACCTCGAGATCACCCGGGTGATGCTGGTCGCTGTCCTCGGCGGGCTGCTCGGCATCCTGATGATGATCCCGCTGCGGCGCGCGCTGATCGTCGCGCAGCACGGAAAGCTCAAATACCCCGAGGGGACCGCTTGCGCGGAAGTGCTCAAGGCGGGAGCGAGCGATGAATCGCGCGCGGCCGCTTCGGAGCAGGCCAAGCGCGAGCAGGAGGCCCTCGGTGGCGCCGGCACGAGCGCGAAGACGATCTTCACCGGCTTCGGCATCGGCCTGGTCTACAAGACTGCCATGGTCGCCTTCCGCGGGTGGAAAGACGCACCGGAGAAGATCTTCGGCCGCCCGTTCAACGCCGCCTCGGTCTCGGTGGAAGTGTCGCCGGAGCTCCTCGGCGTCGGCTACATCATCGGACCGCGCATCGCCGCGATCATGTGCGCGGGCGGCGTGCTCGCCTACCTCGTGCTCATCCCGATGATCAAGTTCTTCGGCGAGTCGCTGACCGCGCCGCTCGCACCGGAGACCTCCGCGCTCATCCGCGACATGAGTCCCGGCGCCATCCGCAACGCCTACGTCCTCTACATCGGCGCCGGCGCCGTGGCGGCGGGCGGCATCATCAGCGTCTTCCGCTCCCTGCCGGTCATCTGGCACGGCATGAAGGGCGGCCTGGCCGACATCCGCGGCACCAAGCCGGGCGAAGAGAAGGTGGCCGTCCCGCGCACCGACCGCGATCTTTCGATGAAGGTCGTCCTCCTCGGCATCATCGCCCTGATCGTCGTCATCGCCTTCGCCAGCCCGCTGTACGTCGGCGGCACCGGCTTCGGCGCGCGGCTCGCGGCGGCGCTCCTGATCATCGTCTTCGGCTTCCTCTTCGTGACCGTTTCGTCGCGCCTCACCGGTGAGATCGGCTCCTCGTCGAACCCGATCTCCGGCATGACCGTGGCGACGCTGCTCCTGACCTGCCTCTGCTTCGTGGTCCTCGGCTGGACCGGCAGCAATTACTTCGTGACCGCCCTCACGATTGGCGCGGTGGTCTGCATCGCGTCGTCGAACGGCGGCACGACCTCCCAGGACCTCAAGACCGGCTTCCTCGTCGGCGGCACGCCGAAGGCGCAGCAGATCGCCATCCTCATCGGCGCGCTCGCCTCGGCGCTCGTGCTCGGGCCGATCCTCCTCAAGCTCAACGACGCCGGCTCCGTCTACGTCCCAGTCGGCACCGCGCCGCAGGGCTTCTCCGCCGGCTCGGTCACGCCGGGCGAGATCGCCAACCGGGACGAGCTCCACGGCCGTGAGACGGTCAAGGGCTCGCTCGCGGGCGCACCGGCCGACTCGAACACGTACAACGTCTGGTTCCGCCAGGATCCCTCGGGCGGCAATGCCGAGAAGTACCTGGTCGACGACAGCGGCAAGCCGGTCTACTACGTCGACCCGGGCATCAACGGCACAATCCGCAAGCTGCCCGACGGCACCGACGTGCCGAAGTTCGACGCCCCGAAGGCGACGCTGATGTCGTACATCATCAAGGGCATCCTCGGCGGCGAGCTGCCGTGGGGCCTCGTGCTCCTCGGCGTCATGATCGCCATCGTCCTCGAGCTCTCCGGCATCCCCTCGCTGGCGTTCGCCGTCGGCGTCTACCTCCCGCTTTCCTCCTCCTCGCCGATCCTCATCGGCGGCATCATCCGCTGGGCGGTCGACAAGTGGATCGCCAGGAAGCACGAAGGCAAGCAGATGACCGAAGAGCAGCTCGTGGCGGAAGGGGACAAGAGTCCCGGCGTCCTGATGGCCTCCGGCTACATCGCCGGCGGCGCCATCGCCGGCATCATCATCGCCTTCCTCGCCGGCGTCCCGTTCATGGCCGGCTTCAACCAGAGCATCGGCGCCTTCGCCGACCGGAACCCGCTCATCGGCGGCCCCTACGCCGACATCCTATCGCTGATCCCGTTCCTGATCCTCATCGCCCTGCTATACCTGACGGGACGGGAGAAGATCCTGGCGCATCGGGAAGTGTGAACCTGAGCTCCTCGGGAACTAACGCAAAGGCCCGCTTCGGCGGGCCTTTTTCGTTTTAGGCGTATCCTTTCAAAAGGTCCACTCATGGAAGGTTGCGCGATCTTCATCCTCGCAGGCGTCGCCATCGTGGCACTCGCCATCGCCATCGGCACGCAGAACAAGCTGAAAGACGCGCGCGCGGACATCGACACCCTGCGAAAGCAGCTCATCTCGCTGTGGGGGGCGGTCCGGGACCTGGAGCTCGGCGCGGCTCAGGCCACCGCGCCACCGCGCGAGCCGGTTCGCGAGCCCGAACCTGAGCCGCTGCGTCCACCAGTGCCGGAGCCGGTTCCCACTCCATCCGAGCCCGTTCCCATGCCGGAGCCCGAGCCGGGCACTCTTCCGCCGGAGCCGATCGTGGAGCCGACGCCGGAGGAACCGGTCCCGGAACCGGTATTCGTTCCCCCATTCGACATCCCCGAGCCCCCGCCCGCCGCCGCACCCATTCCACCGTACGTTCCGCCACCCCCGCCCCCACCCC
>DASPHC010000116.1:0-23795 GCA_035629865.1 Thermoanaerobaculia bacterium
TCCGCGCCGGCTGGCCGGGCGCCGTCCCGGCGCCCGCGGCGTCTCGCCGCAGGGATGCTCGAGCGATCTACCAAATTGCTCCCCGGGCACGTGGGAGGCAGGCCGGGCGCCTACGGCGCCATGCGGACCGGCCGACGGCGACGTCGGCGGTCCGGCGCTCCGTGGTTCACGTGGTGCACGCGCCGATGCACGTGGTGCACGCGCGGGGTTCACATGGTGCACGCTGAGGTTCACCCGGCCATGCTCGACGAGCACCTGCACACCCGAGCCGATCGCGAACTCGTGCTCCTCGAACCACCGCCCCGGAGGGGGATCGCTCCGCACCACCACCTCCCGTCCTTCACACGCCCTCCACCTCCGCCCTGTAAAACGCATCGGGTGAGCTCGCCGCGTTTTCCGCTTCCTGACCGTCCGCGCCTCTGGGGTGTTGCCGTTTCGCACTATCAGGTTGAGGGGGACGATTCGTGTGACTGGACGGCGTGGGAGGAGTTGGGGAAGACGCGCGGCGAGGCGTGCGGTGCGGCGGTGGATTCGTGGCGGCGTTATGAAGACGATGCGCTACTCGCGCACGCAGCAGGTGCGAATGCGTTCCGGTTCTCCATCTCCTGGAGCCGGGTCGAGCCGAAGCGCGGGGTGTTCGACGACGCGGTGCTGCAGCGTTACCGCCGCTTCGTCGACCGGCTGGTGGCGCTCGGGATCGAGCCGGTGGTGACGCTCTTTCACTACACCCACCCGGAGTGGTTCCATGAGCAGACGCCGTGGACCTCCACTGCCTCCGTGCTGGAGTTCGGCCGCTTCGCGGGACGCGTGGCCGAGGCGCTGGGGGATGGTGTTCGTTTCTGGGTGATCCTGAACGAGCCGGTCGTGTTCCTGCTGGCCGGCTATCTCGACGGGCAGATTCCGCCGGGTGTGCGCGATCCGCGGGCGCTCAACCCCGTCTTCGACCATCTGCTGGCCGCGCACTGCGCTGCGGCGTTCGAGATCCGGACGCGCGATCCGCGGGCGGCGCTCGGGGTCGCCCACAACATGATGGGGTTCGAGCCGGAGCGTGCGGGGAATCCGCTCGATGGGCTGATCGCCCGCACCGCGCACACGATGTACAACCGCGGGATCATGGAGGCGTTTGCCACCGGCAGGTGGAAGTTTCTTCTGCCACCCGGTACGACCATCCGCGGGCGGCGCGACGATCTGCCGTGCTGGCTCGACACGTTCGGCATCAACTATTACTCGCGCCTGCACATGCGCTGTCCGGGCTCGACGCGCTTCATCGGCGATTTCGAGTACCGGGACCGCAGCGGCTTCGGCCTCACCGACAACGGCTGGGAAGTCGCCCCGCACATCCTCGGAGACCTCATCACCGAGGCCAGCCAGAGCGGTTTTCCGCTGGTCATCACCGAGAACGGACTCGCCGACGCCAACGACCGCGCGCGGCCGGAGTTCCTTCGCCTGCACGCCGAGGAGATCCGGAAGGCGGAAGCGCGCGGCATCCCGATCCACGGCTACTTTCACTGGTCGCTGCTCGACAACTACGAGTGGCTGGACGGCTACGAGCCGAAGTTCGGGCTCTACGCCGTGGACCGCGCCACGATGAAACGGACGCCGCGTCCCTCGGTGGACGTGTTCCGGGA
Source organism: Thermoanaerobaculia bacterium (assembly GCA_035629865.1). Lineage (GTDB taxonomy): Bacteria > Acidobacteriota > Thermoanaerobaculia > Gp7-AA8 > Gp7-AA8 > QHVT01. The sequence goes on from DASPHC010000116.1 coordinate 1,629, forward strand.
ACTGGGCCGGGAATTCACGCGCTCTTCACCGACTGCACAAGTTGAATTGCACATCGGCGGCTGAAGATCGACGGCATGCTGCTGGCCGACTTCCATATCCACACGAACTGGTCGGATGGAAAGCTGTCGATGCCGGAGGTCGTGGATCTCTTCGGCCGCGGAGGGCACGACGTCATCGCCATCACCGACCACGTCGTCAACACTGACTCGCTGATCGGCAAGGCCACGCACGAGATGGGGCTGAGCATTACCTCCCGGAACTTCGCCGCGTACCGCGACGAGATCGAGCGGGAGAAACGCCGCGCCTGGGACGAGTACCGGATGATCGTCCTGGCCGGTTTCGAGCTCACCCAGAACGCCGTCATGCGCCGCAACTCGGCGCACGTGCTGGCCCTCGGCGTCGAGGAGCTCATCTCCGCCGACGGGACGGTCGAGCAGATGCTCGAGCGCGCCCAGAGGATGAGCAAAGTGGTGGTGGCCTGTCATCCGAACGAGCAGTCCGACTGGTTCGCCAACACCTTCTACATCTGGAACCGGCGCAACGTGCTCGCGGAGCTGGTCGATCCGCGGAGCTCCTCCTCAACCCCCTCTTCTTTGCCCTGCTGGCAGCCTGCTGCGGCCTCCCGGCGATCGTCCCGGCCGTCCTCGCCGCCCGGCTGCTCCAGCTCGCGATCCTCAACCGCGCGTTACGTACCGGCATGACCTGGCGCCAGCTCGCCGCCGTCCCGCTGCTCGACCTGGTGATGCTCTACGCCTGTGTATCCCCTTCTTCTCCAGCAGCGTCACCTGGCGTGGATACCGTGCCCGGATCGGACGGGATACCGAGATGATCGCGGCCTAGTGTCGTGTCACGACACTGGCGCTAGAATTCACGGCGCATGAAAGAACGTGTCGACGCCATCCTGCGCCGGAATCAGGCGGAGTATCTCGAGTCTCTCCTTCAGCCGCGCGATGCGCTGCTCGAACGGCTGGAAAAGTTTGCCGAGGAGAACGGCCATCCGATCGCCGATCCGGAAGTGGCGCAGCTCATCCGCGGGCTGGTGCGGACGAAGGTGCCGCGGCGGGTTTTGGAAGTGGGGACGAACATCGGTTACTCGGTGATCGTCATCGGCCGTGAATGCGAGCCGGAGGCGGTCGTGGAGACGATCGAGATCGACCACAACACCCTCACCTCCGCGCGGCGTTTCGTCGCCGAGGCGGGGCTGCCGTGCCGGGTGGTATTCCATGAAGGGGCGGCGCTCGACGTCCTGCCGCGGCTTACGGGGCCGTTCGACTTCGTCTTCATCGACTGCGTGAAGACCGAGTACGAGGATTACCTCGACGCCCTCCTGCCGAAGCTCGAGCGCGGCGCCGTCATCGTCTGCGACAACCTGCTCTGGAAAGGCCGCGTCGCGGCGGGCGACCACGACGCCGCCACGGACGCCCTGCGGGCGTTCAACAAGCGCATCGCCAATGACCCGCGGTTGATCACCAGCGTGTTACCGCTGGGAGATGGCACCGGAGTTTCCGTAGTGGTGTGAATCGGTTGTCAGTTGTCGGTTGTCTGCCATTTCTCGGCTGGCGAGGACGTCCAGGCCAGACCGGTTCGGACAACGGACAACCGATGACTGACAACGGTTTACCAAACAAAACGGCCGGCGTTTCCGCCGGCCGTTCGCGTTCGTTGGAGAGCTGAAGTTACTTCGACGCGCCCGTAGCTGCGGCTTCGACGGTCTTGACCGTTCCCTTGATCGGGATCGTGACGGTCGGCTTGACCTTGTCGTTGGTCTGGATCAGGACCGAGCCGTCGAGGGCGCCGACTTTGGCGTCCTTGGCGATCTGCAGGGTCACTTCGTACTCGCCCTTGTTGGCGGTCGGCTTGACGGCGGCGGTGACGCCGGCGACGCCCGACTCGGCCTTGGTGACGACGAAGTTCTCCGGCGTTTTCAGGTTGTTCGAGCGGAGCATGACCGTGCGGGTGGCCGCGGTGTCGGCCGGGGTGATCTCGCCGAAGTTGACGCCGGTCGGCTCGACGCGGAACGTCGGGCGGACCACGCCGGAGACGCTGATGCTGTACTCCGGCTGGTTCTTCGAGTTGGTGAGGATCTTGACCTTCTCGGCCAGCGGGCCGACGCGGGCGTCGGGGCCGCCGACGGTGATGTCGACCTTGTACTGGTTCTGGCCGACGCGGCCGATCTTCGGCATCACGTCAGCGCCTTCGGCCTTCTTGACGTCGACCGAGATCCACTCCTGCGGGCTCTCGACCTTGACGATCTCCAGCGGCGTCTCGTCTTCCGAGTAGAGGAGGACGGTCTGCTTCTCGACGTCGCCCTGCAGCATGTTGTAGCGGACGAAGCCGGCCGGGTAGGCGTCGACGAACGGCTTCACGATCGCGGTGATCGTCACCTGCGCGGTCGGCGCGTTGGCGTCGTTCGTCTCCAGGGTCACCGACTTCGCGATCGGGCCGGAGAAGTTGGTCGTGTCGACGTTCGCCGACAGCTTGCCGGTCTTGCCCGGCTTGATGACCTTGTCGAAATCAGCGACCGTGCAGCCGCAGGTCGGCTTGGCCGAGATGATCTCGAGATCGGTGGTGCCGGTGTTCCGGACTTCGAACGCCCATTCGAGCTTTGAGCCCTTGGCGACCGTTCCGAAATCCTTGAGCGGCTCGACGAGCGTGAGCTTCGGGCCCTTCGCCGCGTCGGTGCTCGCCTTTTCCTCAGCCGCGGCAAACGGGGCCGTGAGACCGAGCGCGAGAACGAACGTCATCGCAAAAATTCGCTTGGACATGCGTAGAAATCCTCCTGTGATTGAACCTTTTCTAGTTTTCACGAACAGCCTTGCTTTTGGGGTCATTCCATGTGGAAAGAGATGTCTCTACCTGCCGGGAAGCATGGTTTTTGCGATACAAAGCGGCCTGATGCCTCACCTCAAACAACTCCCCGACGTCAAACGCGTCTATCTCATTGGTATCTGCGGTACCGCCATGGCCTCGCTCGCCGGGATGCTCCAGGAGCGCGGTTATGAGGTTTCCGGGTCCGACGAGCACGTCTATCCGCCGATGTCGACGTATCTCGACCGTCTCGGGATCCCGGTGCTCGAGGGGTATACGAAACAGCACCTCGAGACGTTTCGCCCCGACCTCGTCGTCGTCGGAAATGCCGCCGCCAGCACCAACGCAGAGGCGGCCGCGACCGTGGAGATGGACCTGCCGTACACCTCCATGCCCGAGGCCATCTACCACCTCTTCATCAAGGGGAAACACTCCATCGTCGTGACCGGCACCCACGGCAAGACCACCACCACCTCCCTCATGGCCTGGCTGCTCGAGTCCGCCGGCCGCGACCCCGGAATGGTCGTGGGAGGCATCCCCCTCAACTTCAACCACAACTTCAAGCTGGGGAGCGGCCCGGACTTCGTCATCGAGGGGGACGAGTACAACACCGCCTTCTTCGACAAAGGGCCGAAGTTCCTCCATTACCGGGCCAACACCCTGCTGCTGAACAACATCGAGTTCGACCACGCCGACATCTACGCCGACCTCGACGCCATCCTGGAAGCCTTCCGGCACGCCGTGCAGCAGATGGCCCCGGAAGACGTGATCGTCGCCAACGGCGACGACGGGAACGTCATGTCGCTCCGGAGCGAGGCGAAAGGCCGCTGGATCACCTTCGGCTGGAGCGACGGCTGCGACGCCTACGCGACCGACGCCGTCGAGCATCCCGACGGCATCGAGTTCACCGCCTGGTGGGAAGGGAAGGAGTGGTACCGCTTCAAGACAACCATGTCGGGCCGCCACAACGCCCTGAACGCCCTCGCCGACGCCGTGATCGCCCGCCTGCGGGGCGTCTCCGACGACGAGATCCAGAAGGGGCTGCAGACCTTCCAGGGCATCAAGCGGCGGATGGAAGTCCGCGGCGTCGAGCGCGGCGTCACCGTCATCGACGACTTCGCCCATCACCCCACCGCCATCGCCACCACCGTCGCCGGCGCGAAGAAACGCTACCCCGGCCAGCGGATCTGGGCCCTCTTCGAGCCGCGGTCCATCTCCTCCTCCCGGAAAGAGTTCGAGGCCGGCTACATCGACGCCTTCCACGAGGCCGACCGGGTGATCATCGGCCCCGTCTTCCACCGCCAACGCTACGAAGAGCGCTACGGCCTCGACAAGATGATGTCGGTCGAGGCCATCGTCGAGGCGCTGGAAAAGGACGACATCCCCGCCACCCGGATCGACGACTTCGACGCCATCGCCGCCCACCTCGCCAAAGAGGCGAAGGAGGGGGACGTCGTCCTGGTGATGAGCTCCGGGGCTTTCGGCGGCGTCCACGAGAAGATTCTGGAGGCGCTGCACACGGAATAGCACCCCCTCACCCCCCGTTCTCCTGCGCTCAACCAGTAACCATCACAGGGGAGAACTATGCCTGAGCAGAAAGCCCACGATCTTCTTCGGAAGCACAACATCCACGTAGACGACGTGAAGGACCGGCGCACGACGCTGCACCACCTCCGCCACATCGTTCACTCCGAGGAGCTTCCGTTCGACGTCTTCAAGGCGCTCGTCAAGATGCGCCGGTAGCCCGTCATCCATCTCGCCGTTCCCTGACGCCGGGCCATGCGCCCGGCGTTTTGCTTATGGTGCTATGCCATAATGTCGGCATGCGCCGCCTTTTCGTCGCGCTTCTTCTCGCCGCGAGCGCCCTGGCCGGAGAAACGTCGTTTCCGCTCGACGAGCCCGGGATTGCCCCCGCCCTTCTTCCTTTTCTTTCGTCCCACGCCTACGCCACGGCACGCGACGGCGACATTCTGTACGTGATCGGCAATTCCGAGCTGGCGCGGATCGGCCCCGAGGGGACGCTGCTCGATCGGGTGTCGAAGCAACTGCCGGGGATCGAGGCCAGCGCGGCTGCCGCCGGCGCGGGCATGCTCGTCGTCACTCACGAAGACTCCCTGCGCCGGCGTACGACCCATGGCCTCGATCCCGAGGGAAACGTGCTCTGGTCCCACGAAGGCATCGGCGGAACGCACGTCGTGTTCAGCGGGCGTCATTTCATCGTCGGCGTGATCGGGAGAGAGGGCATCTTCGTCACGTTCATTGAACCCTCCGGGCGGGTCGTCCGGCATCTCCGCCTCTGGCCGCCGAAGGGCGGTCAGTTGACCGCGCACTACGGCATGGCGATGGCCCGTACCGAAGGCGGGGTCCTGCTCGTGTGGATCGAGAGCACCCGCAGCTCCGGCGCGCTCGTCGCGGCCAGAATCGACGATGGCGGCGTCATTCAGGCGCGCCGCGAAGTCGCGCCCGTGTCGTGGGGCGCCGGCGATGTCTTCCAGTTGGCCATGGCCTCGCCGGGAGGAAACGAGGCCCTGCTCGTCTACACGCACGGCCCGAACTGGACGGAAGTGGATGTACGCGCGCTCCGCCTGAACGCACACGGGGAGCCTCTCGGAGCACCGGAGACGCTGGCAGTGAAGCCGCCGAGCCCCGCCTCTCTCTTCGCGACGTGGGACGGGAATCGGTACCGCGTGACCTGGAAGGAAGCGTTTAACGACGAGAGGATCATCGCGGTCGATGTCGACCGGAGCGGCGTCCTGGAGCGGCACGCCGAGGTGGGGAGAGGCTCATCGACGAAGCTCGACGCCGCCGGCGGCCACCTTTTCCTCTTCAGCATCGGCCACGCCGAGAGCCAGTTGCGCGCGAAGAGGATCGACGTCGCTGCTTCCGCCGCCGATCTCGCCGGTGCGGCGGCGGAGCATGTGCTCCTCGAGCCGGCCGCGGAGTACACGCCGGCTGTCACCTGGACGGGGGATCGCTACCTCGCCGTCTGGGTGCGCCAGGCCGAAAAGTGGGAGCTGCGCGCCCGCACGTTCGACGCGCTGGGGCGGCCCCTTTCGGAGCCGGTCACGATCCTTGGTGGAATCCACACCTATCCGGCGGCGACGGCGGTGGCGGCGAACGGCCGCACCGCGGTGGCGGTCGTCGTGTTCGGCGATCAGGCCTGGTTCGTCGTCCTCAGCGCGGATGGGATTCCCCAGGCACGAGCCGTCCACGAAGTCCCCGGTTTCGCCGTACACGCAACGATCGCGTCTGATGGTGACGGTTTTCTTCTTCCGATCCGGGGTCTGCATGCTCTCCGTACTCTCCTGCTCGACAGCGAAGGGGTGGTCGCGAAGGAACAAGAGCATCCGGCGGATTACGACGTCGAGGCCGGGAGAGTCGACGCCGTATTCGACGGCCGCGATTACCAGGTGAGCTACAGCGCCTGCCCGGATGGGGTGTGCTACCGCGACGACCAGCCGCACATCGCACGGGTCGATCGCCGCACCGGCGCAATTCTCGAGACGCGGCAGGTGACGGAGCAGTTGTACTTCGACGGTGGTGCGCTCGTCGCTGCGAATGGGGACGACCTGGTTTACGCGTGGAAGGACATCGCGGGCATCAATGTGGCGCTCCTGTCGCGGGACACCCTCCTGCCCGTGCGGACCGTCGTCCTGGAACGCTGGTATCTCTACGGAGAGCTGACGGAGCTCGTCTGGACCGGTACATCGTGGTTCGGCGTCACCGACCGGCAGGAGACGCTCGCGATCGACGCCGCGCTCACACGGATCGAGGCCGGCGAGCCTTCCAGCCGCCGCCTCGGCGCAGCGGCGGGCAGCCACGGCAGCGGAGCGGCTCTGCAGATCGGAGCCGACCTGTCCGGGAGAGCCTCGCGCATGCGCGGCACGTTCGTCGGTGGAGGGAAGCGGCGAGCGGTGACGGCGGAGTAACCGCCTCGCGCCGTTTTGAATACAATTCCCGCCCCATGGCTTTCCGCGAAGATGCGAGTGCTCTGATTCAGAAGAAGAAGTTCGACGATCTGGAGTCTCTCTGGATGTCGCAGCTCGACCGCGATCCTTCCGACGTCGACGCGTTCCTGACCACCGCGAAGGCGTTGCGGAAAGCGGAGCAGCGCACGCAGTCCGACACGCTCCTCGGCCTTCTCTCCGACGCCCTCAAAGAGCGCGGCCTCTGGGGCCAGCGGTTGCAGGCGCTGAAAGAGATCGGCCGCCTTTCCAAGCATCCCGCCACCCTCCGCGGCCCCATCGAGGAAGCGCTGCGCAAGAGCGTCGGCGACCACAAGAACTTCGCCCGCGCCTACCAGTTCGCGAACTACAGCGATCCCCAGAGCAACCCCGTCGAGCGCGCCGAGAAGATCGAGACCTGGCTCAACTACGACGAAGGGGAGTGCTTCTTCATGAGCGGCCGCGGCGCCGGCATGGTCACGGAGCTCAACCCGGAGCTCGGCATCTGCCGCCTCGATTTCGAGAAAGAGAAACGCGTCTCGGTCCCTCTCGGCGCGGCGGCGAAGTTCCTCATCCCCCTTCCGGCGAAGCACATCCTCCGCGAGAAGTTCCGCGATCCCGACAAGCTGAAAGAGCAGGCCAAAAAGTCGCCCTCCGAGTTCTTCGCGCTGATCCTCCAGAGCTTCGGCCGACCGATGGTCATGCCCGAAGTCCGCGACGCCGTCATCGGCATCGTGCCGGAAGAGAAGTGGGCTTCGTGGTGGACGGCCGCGCGCAAGAACACGCAGGTCGTCACCAGCGGCACCGGCGCCAAGGCAACCTACGCGTTCGCCGGCTCCGAGGGGGATGCCGCGACCGCGATCCGCCGCGACTTCGACCGCGCCGAGTTGAAAACGAAGCTCGAGCTGGCGCGCAAACACAGCGGCCGCGGGAAAGAGCTGGCCGACGCGTTCTCCACGGCGCTCGCCGCCGAGGCCGCGAGAATCGCGCGCACCGACGCGGCGACCGCGTGGGTGATCCTGACCACCCTCGAATCGCTTCCCGGCACGTACACCTCGCCGATCGAGCCCTCCTCGCTCCTCACCGGCCCGATGGCCTCCCGCACCGTCGCGGCGATCAACGACAAGCCGATGCGCGAGAAGGCGCTCGCGGTGGTGCGGGCCAACCATCCGGACTGGCCGAAGGTCTACGCCGAGTCGTTCTTTCTCGACGACGAGCCGCGCATCCTCACCTCCATCATCGCGGAGCTCGAGAGCGCCGGACAGACCGAGATCCGCGACCGCCTGATGGACGAGACCCTCCGCTACCCGCGCCGCCATCCGCGCGCGTTCTACTGGTACGTCAAGCGCCTCAACGAAGACGAGTCGCTGGCCGACAAGGCGACCTACGGGGTGCTCTTCCAGATCCTCGACGCGCTCACCAACGACGAGTTCTCCGGCGTCCGGGCCCGGCTGCGCGAGCTGTTCGACAAGGGCGGCCTGGCGGTGCGCATCGTCAACAACCAGAACAACGAAGAGCAGGCCCGCCGGCTGGTCGACACCCTCGACCGCTACGGCGCGGTCGAGGAGTACCGCCGCGAGATCGTCAAGCAGGCGGCGATCATGAAGTATCCGCAGTTGCGCGAGCCGCAGGCCGAGCCGGTGTACGCCACCGCCGACTCGCTGGAGAAGAAGCGCGGCGAGCTGCATCACCTCAAGAATGTCGAGATCCCGGCCAACTCGAAGGCCCTCCAGGCGGCGCGCGAGATGGGCGATCTCCGCGAAAACTTCGAGTACAAGGCCGCCCGGTCGCGCGCCGAGTATCTCTCCGCGCGCGTCGGCGAGCTGGCCGGCGAGATCTCCCGCGTCCGCGTCCTCGACCCCACCCAGCTCGATACTTCGGTGGTCCGCGTCGGGACGAAGCTGGAGCTGAGCAACGGGGACGCCCGCCGCGAGGTGACGATCCTCGGCCCGTGGGAGTCCGACCCGGAGCGCGGCGTCTACTCCAACCAGTCCGAGGTGGCCAAGAAGCTGATGGGACACGCGTCCGGTGACGTGGTCTCGTTCATGGGGAACGACTACGTCATCGAATCCATCCGGAAGTGGAACGAGTAGCGCGGATTCATGACGTACAATTTCCCGACTAATCCCGCCGGAGGAATCGCCCCAGATGACTTATGTGATCGCTGAGCCCTGCGTCAACACCAAGGACACCGCCTGCGTCGACGTCTGCCCGGTCGACTGCATCCACCCGCGGAAAGACGAGGCCGAGTTCGGCGGGTTCGACATGCTCTACATCGACCCGGAAGTCTGCATCGACTGCGGCGCCTGCGAGCCCGCCTGCCCGGTCCAGGCCATCTTCCCGGCCGACCTGGTCCCGGAGCAGTGGAAGCACTACACCCAGATCAACGCCGACTGGTACAAGCGAACGTGACTTTTCTGATTTTGTGATCCACGTCACATTCTTCCGTCCGAACCTGCTATACACTTCTTCCCGGGTCAGAAAACACGCGCCGCACGACGGCAACAAAGGGGCGTAGAGCCCCTTTTTCTTTTGGCACCGATGTTCTTTGAGAAGTCGATCGAGACCCTTCAGTTTGCGCCCACCTCGGACCCAACCACGGAAGAGCGGGCGAATGGGCGTGCCTCCGTGGACAATTGCTGAAGCTACCTCTCTCTCTCTGCAACGCGAGCCGGAGGGTCTCGATCGACGGCTGAAAACGAAAACGCCGCGCCTCGTGTGCGGCGTTTTCGTTTCCAGCCGTCGATTCGGGTTGTCAGTTGTCAGTTGTCAGTTGTCCGAACCGGCCTCGCCTGACGGTCCCCGTCAGCCGAGGAATGGCAGATAACTGACAACCGACAACCGTTTCACCGCCCCTTGAGCATCCCGAAGATCCCCCGCACGATCTGCTGAGTCACCGTCCGCGTCGCCTGGCGGGCCACGTTGTTCATCGTTCGCTCGATGGCGGACTGACGGGGGGCGCGGGCTCGCGGCGCGGCAGATCGCCGTTTCGGTGTATTCCTCCGCCACTCGAAGTCATCCGACTCGTCATCCGACACCTCCTGCTCCGCCGCCGCGCTGGCTTCGAGCTTCTTCTGCAGCAGCTCGTGCGCGCTCTCGCGGTTGATCGGTGTTCCATACTTTGTGGCCAGCGAAGAGGCGCCGAGGACGCGCTGATACGTCGCGTCGTCGATCGCGCTCATCGACGAACAGGGGGCCGACACCTGCATCGTCGCCACCGTCGTCGGGATCCCCTTCGGGTCGAGGACCGTTACCAGCGCCTCGCCGATCCCGAGCGTCGTCAGCGACTTCGCCACGTTCACGTGGTCGCTCTCCGGGAACGTCGACGCCGTCGCCTTCACGTTCTTGGCGTCTTTCGGCGTGAACGCCCGGATGGCGTGCTGCACCCGGTTGCCGAGCTGCGCCAGCACGTCCTCGTCCACGTCCTTCGGCGTCTGGGTGATGAAGAAGACCCCGATCCCCTTGGAGCGGATCAGGCGGGCCACCTGCTCGATGTGCTCGGTGAGAGCCGACGAGGCGTCGGAGAAGAGCTGGTGAGCCTCGTCGAAGAAGAAGACCAGCTTCGGCTTGTCCGGATCGCCGACCTCCGGCATCTTGTAATAGAACTGGCCGAGGAGCCACATCAGGAAGGTCGAGTAAAGGCGCGGCTTGTCCTGCACGTCGGCCAGGGAGAGGATGTTCACCACCCCCTTGCCGTTTACATTCCGCATCAGGTCGTGGATGTCGAGCTCCGGCTCGCCGAAAAACTTCGCCGCCCCCTGCTGCTCTAGCTCCACCATCTTCCGCACCAGCACCCCCACCGTCGCCGCCGACATCCCGCCATAGCTCTTCAGCTCTTCCTTCCCGTCGGTGGTGAGGTAGTTCAGCACGCCGCGGAGGTCGTCGAAGTCGAGGAGCGGCAGGCGGCGGTCGTCGCAGTATTTGAAGACCATCGCCAGGACGCTCTGCTGGACCTCGGTGAGGTCGAGAACCTTGCCGAGAAGGATCGGCCCGAACGACGACACCGTGGCCCGCAACTGGGTGCCGCGGTTGCCGGTGAGGCTGAAGAATTCGACCGGGAATCCCTCGGGGGTGTGCGTCCTGCCGACCGACGCGGCGCGCGCGTTCAGCCGCTCGCTGTTCTCCCCCGGCAGGCACATCCCGGCCAGGTCGCCCTTCACGTCGGCGAGGAACACCGGCACGCCGGCCCGCGACAGCCCCTCGGCGAGGAGTTGCAGCGTGCGCGTCTTCCCGGTCCCGGTCGAGCCGGCGATCATCCCGTGGCGGTTCATCATCCGCAGCGGCACGCGGATCGGCAACTCCCCGGTGGGCGAGCCCTCGCGCAGGATGTGGCCGATCTCGATCGCAGGGGCGTCGAAACCGTAGGCGGTGCGGTAGGTCACGTCGAAATCGGTCATGGTTGTCGTTCTATCATCGCTTCATGAAGATTGGATTCATCGGACTCGGTGCCATGGGCTTTCCAATGGCGCGCCACCTCGCCAAAGAGCACGAAGTCGTCGTCTGGAACCGCACCCGCGAAAAGGCCGAGCGCCATTCCCGCGAGCACGGCACCACCCTCGCCGGCGACCTCTCCGACTGCGCCGCCGCCGGGATCGTCATCAGCATCCTCCCGACCAGCAAAGAAGTCGACGAGATCGTCGACCGGCTGCTGCAGCACCTGCAGCCCGGCACCCTCTGGATCGACGCCACCAGCGGCGACCCGAACGCCAGCCGCCTCACCGCCGCCCGTCTGGCGGAAAAGGGCGTCGAGTTCGTCGACGCGCCGGTCACCGGCGCCGTCGTCGGTGCCGAGAACGCCACCCTCACCATCATGATGGGGGGCACGCCGGAGAACGTCGCCCGCGCCGAGGAAGTGCTGCGCCTGAACGGCAAAAAGCTGATCCGCGTCGGCGACATCGGCGCCGGTCACGCCATCAAAGTCCTGACCAACAGCATCATGGGGGCGACCGTCTGGATCACCTCCGAATGCCTCCTGCTCGCCAAACAGCTCGGCATCGACATCGCCACCGCCCTCGAAGTCACCAACGCCGGCAGCGGCCGCTCCAACGCCTCCGAAAACCTTCTCCCCCTGCGCCTCCGCGACCACCAGTGGCCGCTCGTCTTCAAGCTCGCCCACCACGACAAAGACATCCGCATCGCCGCCTCCCTCGCCCACCAGCAGCACGCCTCCACGCCGATGCTCGCCCTCACCCAGCAACTCTTCAGCGGAGCCCTCCACCAGCTCGGCGAGAACGCCGACTACATCGAGGTGGCGAAAATCGTGGCGAGGATGAACGGGACGAGCTGGGACGAGTAGTTCCCCTCAAAACGTCCCGCGATACAGCCCGCCGTCGATCTGCAGCGACGCTCCTGTCACGTAGGACGCCCGCTCGCTGCAGAGGAACGCCACCAGGTCGCCCATCTCGGGCGGTTTGCCGAAGCGGCCCATGGGGATGAGCTTCTCGGACTTTTGCAGGTACTCGTCCGGGGTGATGCCCTGCTCTTCGGCACGGATCTCGGCGAGGTGGCGCTGGCGGTCGGTGAGGAAGTGGCCGGGGAGGACGGCGTTGACGGTGATGCCGTCGCGCGCGACCTGGTCGGCGAGGGTTTTGGTCAGCGCCGAGAGGCCGGCCCGGAGGGTGGAGCTGACGGTGAGCAGCTCGACCGGCTGTTTGGCGACGAAGGACGTCAGGTGGACGATCCGTCCCCATTTTCGTTCCTGCATCGCCGGCAGGACGAGGTTGCAGAGGCGGATGACGTTCATCAGCGTGGAGTCGATGCCGCTGCGCCACTGCTCCTCGCTCAGCTTCAGGAACGGCGCGGCCGGCGGGCCGCCGGTGTTGGTGACGAGGATGTCGACCTGGCCGAAGCGGGCCACGGTCTCGTCGTACCAGCGGCGGAGGTCGCCGGCGTTCGAGACGTCGCAGGTAACGGCCAGCGCGTCCTCACCAAGCCCGGCCCGGACCGGCTCCAGGGTCTCGAGCGAACGGGAGCAGATGGAGAGCCGGCATCCTTCGGCGGCCAGCGCTTCGGCGATCGCCCGGCCGAGGCCTTTCGAGGCGGCGGCGACCATGGCCACACGGTTGCGAATGCCGAGGTCCATCGGTCCCGGACATTATCATGAGGATCATGACTTCGTGCCCCAGCTGCAGCTCCGAGAAGGTCCGCCGCGGCGGGATGGCGATCTGGCTGACTTATGTCGCCCTGATCGTCCTGGCGATCCCGGCCGTGCTGGTCTTCCACCTCAACGCCGCCATCGTCGCCCTGATCATGGTCGCGGCGGTAGTTATGGCCCACCTGATCTTCAATCTCCGCGTCTGCCTCGACTGCGGCACACAGTTCAAGGGCTGAACACGCCGCTCGCCTTCTGCCGGCGCACGAGGAACGACGGGAGGCCTCCGGCGGGCGGGCCCGGCCCGCGGCGTTTGTTTTCGCTCGGACCGCGTTCAGCGCGACCAGCGCCCGTTCAGCCTATGGCAACCAACGCCGCGGGCCGTGCCCGCCCGCCGGAGGCCCCCTCGTCGTCTCCCTTGTGCGTGGGCGGAAGACGAGCGGCCTGCTCACCCTGACGTCCGGCCGGGATGACAAACACGGCCTTTCGTGTTAATTGCCCCGCTGACACGAATGGCCGACCCTCAGTACATCCGGAACTTCTCGATCATCGCGCACATCGACCACGGCAAGACCACCTTGTCGGACCGCCTGCTCCAGCAGACCGGGGCGGTCGAACAGCGCGAAATGCACGAGCAGATGCTCGACGACATGGATCTCGAGCGCGAGCGCGGCATCACCATCAAAGCGCGCGCCGTCACGCTCAAATACCGTGCGAACGACGGCCAGGACTACATCTTCAACCTCATCGACACCCCGGGCCACGTCGACTTCAGCTACGAAGTCTCGCGCAGCCTCGCGGCGTGCGAAGGAGCAGTCCTCGTCGTCGATGCCACCCAGGGCGTCGAAGCGCAGACCCTGGCGAACAGCTACCTCGCCATCAGCAACAACCTGGCGATCCTGCCGGTCATCAACAAAGTCGACCTCCCGTCCGCCGATCCCGAGCGCGTCCGCGAGCAGATCGAAAACGTGATCGGCCTCGACGCCCACGACGCCGTGCTCGCCTCCGCGAAGGCAGGCATCGGCGTCTCCGAGATCCTCGAAAAAATCGTCACCCACATCCCCGCGCCGAGCGGCAAGCCTGACGCACCGACGCGCGCCCTGCTCTTCGACTCCTGGTACGACTCCTACCGGGGCGTCGTCTGCTTCGTCCGGATCGTCGACGGCGAGCTGCGCCGCGGCATGAAAGTCAAATTCATGTCCACTGGCCGTGAATACGAGATCGCCGAGATGGGCATCTTCACCCCCAAGCCGAAAGCGGTCGAATCCCTCGGCGTCGGCGAAGTCGGATTCTTCTTCGCCAACATCCGCGACATCGTGCTGGCCAAGATCGGCGACACCATCACCGAGGCAAAACAGACCCCGGAGATGCTCCCGGGCTTCCAGGAAGTCAAGCCGATGGTCTTCGCCGGCCTCTTCCCGATCATCACCGAAGAGTACGAAAACCTCCGCGACGCCGTGGCGAAGCTGAAGCTCAACGACGCCTCCTTCTCCTTCGAGCCGGAGAACTCGCTGGCCCTCGGCTTCGGCTTCCGCTGCGGCTTCCTTGGCCTGCTGCACATGGAGATCATCCAGGAGCGGCTGGAGCGCGAGTTCAACCTCGAGCTCCTCACGACGGCTCCCGGCGCGCGTTACCGCGTCACCCTCACCAACGGCGACGTCATCGAAGTCGACAACCCGCAGAAACTCCCCGATCCGGCCAACATCCGGATGATCGAAGAGCCGTTCTTCGAGGTGACGATCCTCTCGACCGACGAATTCGTCGGGCCGATCCTGGCGCTGGCGATCGATCGCCGCGGCATACAGAAGAAGCTCGAGTACGTCGCCGCGAACCGGGTGATGATCGTGTACGACATGCCGCTGAACGAAGTCATCCTCGACTTCTTCGACAAGCTCAAGTCGATCTCCCGCGGCTACGCCTCGCTCGACTACCAGTTCATCGGTTACCGCGAGAGCGACCTCGTGAAGATGGACATCCTGGTCAACGGCGAGCCGCTCGACGCCCTCTCGCTGATCGTTCACAAAGACAAAGCCTTCCCGCGCGGCAAGATGCTGGTCGAGAAGATGAAGGAGTTCATCCCCCGGCAGATGTTCGAGGTGGCGCTGCAGGCCGCGATCGGCAACCGCGTGGTCGCCCGCGAGACCGTGAAAGCGCTCCGCAAGAACGTCCTCGCCAAATGCTACGGCGGCGACATCTCCCGCAAGCGCAAGCTCCTCGAAAAGCAGAAAGAGGGGAAGAAGCGGATGAAGCGCGTGGGGAAGGTGGAGATCCCGCAGGAAGCGTTCCTGGCGGTGTTGAAGATCGACTAGACGGTGAAGAGATGAGCGATGAGCGATGAGAGATGAACAACGGCGGGGTGTTCATCTCTCATCGTTCATCTCTCCTTGTGACCTCCGTCACACTCCCTCAAATAACTGGCACGGCGCTAGCTCTCCGACGAAATCGACACCCGCGGAAGGGAAAGTCGCTCCCGCGGCCGTCGAATGAGAAGAGTCATTGAAAAGTAAGCCGTTCCGAAGTGCTCGTCGACCTCCCTGCTGACGATCGAGATCGAGCCGAGGTCCTTCCCGACGGCGGGGGGAGACCGTGAAGTCCACGAAACTGCTGTTTGTGCTCCTTGCAGCCATTACACTGATCCATGCCGCGGCCGCGACCGCATCCGCGATCGACATGGATGACCCGCGGCGCCTCGTCGGCCGCGAAGACGACGTCCGGATCGACGCCCAACTGATCCAGGACACGCTCTCGCCCGGGAGCCCGGTCGGTGTCACCTACCAGATCCAGAACCTCTCCCTCCACGCCGTCGCCATCGCCGACAAGGTCGCGACGGCCAGCTATGACGAAGACAGCCGCACCGTGACCCTGGCCGTCGGCGCCGAAGTGCCGCCGGACGGCAGGATGCCGCACCTCGTGGTCATCGCCCCGGGAGAGAAGAAGATCCTTCGCGCCGGCGCCACCCCCGCCTTCAACGCCGCCGCCATCCGTCCTTCCATGGGCGTGGTGCCGCGCTACGTGCAACTGAAGGTCTCGATCCTCCGCGATCTCGCGCCGTTCGAGCAGCTCATCGCGCAACAGGGCCGCGTTCCGCAGAATCTTTCCGACGCGCAGTTCGACAGTTGGTTCGAGTCGAACGACAGTATCTTCCTCAACAGCGTGCCGGTGCGCTTCTCGCCCCGCCGCTCGACCGGCACCGCCAGCGCCGAGCGCCGCGACGCTACCGGCGGATTCTGAGCGGAACGCTCGCTTTACGCCCTGAACGGGGAACGACGGGAGGCCTCCGGCGGGCGGGCCCGGCCCGCAGCGTTTGTTGCCATAGGCTGAACGCGCGCTGGTCCGCCGAACGCGGTCCGGGCGAAAACCAACGCCGCGGGCCGGGCCCGCCCGCCGGAGGCCCCTCGTCGTTCCCCGTTCAGGGCGAGAAGCGAGCGTCTCGCCCAAGCCGGCATATTCATCGCGGGCGGGGACGTTCTTGAAGGCACCCAGGAGGACATCCCCTTGAAAAGGTTCCTGACCCTCGGCAGCCTCGCATTCCTCCTTGCCGCCTGTGCATCGTCGACACCGGTCGACATGAACGAGCCGCGGCGCATCGTCGGCACCGAAAGCCTGGTGCGCGTCGACGCCCAGGTCATCGGAGAAGAAGCGCGTCCCGGCGCACAGATCCCGATCACCTACGAGATCACCAACATGCGCTCCTCGCCGATCGCCGTCGCCGACCTCGTACCCGAGACCAGCTACGACGTCGACACCCACACCTTCACCGTCGGCATCGGCTCCGAAGTGCCGGGGCTGGAGTCGCTGCCGCGGCTGGTCGAGATTGCGCCGGGGGAGAAAAAGACGTTCAGCATCGTGGCCCGGCTGCGCTACATCCTCCCGCCGCGAGCCGTCGATCCGATCAAAGCCGCCGCTCCCGCCGGTTTCCGCCTCAAGGTGAACTTCCTCGGCGACACCGGTCCCTTCCAGCAGCTCGTCGGCATCAAGCAGGTCGCCATCGTGGACGCCAAACTGGCGGACTCCCTGTTCGGCGCCTGGGTCGAGCGAAACGAGGTCGTCTATACGAACTCGATCCCCATGCGCATCCTGCCGCGTTCGAGAGAACCGGCCGCAGGAGATCAGGCGCCCCCGACACGCCGGCGCCGCGGAGGAGCCTAGAAAGGCGGTTGCTGGTTGCTGGTTACTTGTGATGTCTCGCCTGAGGCTCAGGCGCGAGCTCACAAGCAACCAACAACCAGCAACCAGCAACCAACTAGAAGCTCGAGACGGCCTCGCGCTCGTTCTCGTAGACCTCGAACACGGTGATGAGCTGCGTGACGTGCAGCAGCTCGTTCAGCTTCGCCGGGAGGTGGAGGAGCTTGAGCTTGCCGCCGCGGTTGGTGACCGTGGTGTAAGAGCCGACCAACTCGCCGATGCCCGACGAGTCGATCGTCGTGACGCCGGAGAGGTCGAGCAGGATGTTGTTCTTGCCTGCGTTGACGGCGTTGCTGATGACCTCGCGCAATTGCGTATCGCCCGACCCGATCGTGATCTTCCCCTGCAGGCTGATGATCTCGACGTTGTCGACGGTTCTGGTGCTGGCTTTCATCTCTCGTATCTCCTTCTCGAATCAGGCTTTCGTGCTCGCGATGCCGCTGCCCTTCGCCAGGTTCTTCGTCATCACCAGCGATGTTCCGCCGGAAGGATTGAACGAGTAGCTGACCTGGTCCATGAACGTCTTCATGTAGAAGATGCCGCGGCCGCTCGTCTTCATGAGATTCTGCGGATTGAGCGGATCGCTCACTTGCTCGGGGTCGAAACCCAGTCCTTCGTCCGAGACCGTGATCTCCAGCTCATATCCCTGCAGTTCGAACGTGGCGTAAACCTTCTTGCGCACGTCCAGTTTGTTCCCGTGTTTGATGGCATTGGCGACCGCTTCCCGGACCGCCATCCCAATCCAATGAGACCCATCCTCGTCGACACCCGCATTCTCGCAGAGGTGTTCCGCGATCACCTGAACCAGTTCGATGTTTTCGAAACGGCTGCTGATCGTGATCTCGATACGCTCGGTGTCGCCGCGCTCCATGGGCTGAATTGCCGCGCATTCTACACAAGAGGAGGACGGAATGGGGTTGAATCCGCCGAGGTTTGCGAGGCCCATGACTCTCGTGCGCCGTGCCCGGCCGCTGCTCCTCCTGCTCCTCACCGCCTGCGCCCAGGCCTCGCCGCTCGCCCCAGGGATGAAAGCAGTCGAGGAGATCCGCGGCCTCGAGTTCAAGAAGGACGTGAAGAACGTTACCATCGACCGTGCCGACCTCACCGGCCATCTCCGCGACCAGATGACCAAGTCGACCCCCTACACGCTCGACGAGTGGGCGTCCATGCTGCGCGCCCTCCAGCTCGTCGACGGCGACGCGGACGACCTCGTCCCGAAGCTCCTGACGCTGTACGAGTCGCAGGTCCTCGCCTTCTACGACCCCCACACCCATACCTACTACTCGATCAAGCAGCTCCCCAAGCTCCCCGAGGCGGCGGCCAAGCTGGCCGACCCGAAGATGCTCGAAGAGACCGTGATGGTCCACGAGCTGACGCACGCCCTGCAGGACCAGCACTTCGGCCTGGCCGGCAGAGAGAAGGCGCTCATGCGCGACACCGACGCCAACATGGCCTACCACGCCGTCCTGGAAGGGGAGGCGGTGCTGGTGATGGTCGCGTACATGCTCGGGAAGATGAACGTCTCGCTCGACGAGGCGGTCAAGGACGACGCGATCCTCGGCATGATCACCACCGCCGCGCAGGCCGAGCAGATGATCGACCCCTCCACGCCGAAGTATTTCGCTGAGACGCTGAAGTTCCCTTACCTCGACGGCCTGAAGTTCGTCGTGGCTGCCTACCGCCGCGGCGGCTGGAAAGAGCTCGACCGCCTCCACGCCAACCCCCCGCGCACGACCCGCGAGGTCCTGCATCCGGAGGAGTACTTCGCCCGCACGTTTAAGCCGCAGCCGTTCGACTCCGCCAAGCCTGCCGGTGCCATCTCGGCCGAGCACCTCGGCGAGTTCCACTGGCGCTTCCTCGTCGGTCAGGACAATGCCCGCGGCTGGGTGAACGACCGCGTCGTGATCGGCCGCGACCAGAGCGTGCAGGTGGAGACGAAGTGGGAGTCGGAAGAGCGCGCCACCGCGTTCGCCGGCGCCTACGAGTCGTTCCTCCGCAAGCGCGGCCTCGAGCCGAAGATCACCCGTGAAGGCGCCGTGGTGAAGGCGGCGTATACCGCGAAATGAACATCGACTACGCCAACCTCGAAAGCGACATCCTCGACGGCACGTTCCGCCAGCGGCTCGAAGAAGAGCTGACCTTCGGTTTCCGCGAGATCCACCGCTCCGGCGACCGCCTCCCCCTCGCCTCCCACTACGCCTCCCAGATCGCCGAGATCGTCAACCGCGACGCCGAGCTCTCGGCAGAGATGAAGTACGAGCTCTACCAGGAGATCCTGGTGGCGGTGGAAGCGGCAAGGGCCGCGGTGCTGGGCGAAGAGCTGCCCCCGAACTGAGAAGCGAAATGCAGAATGCAAAATGCAAAATGCAAAATGCAAAATGAAGAAGGGCGGCAGAACCCCTTTTCCATTTTGCATTTCTCCGTCTCCTCGTCCCTCCTCCGATACACTCCCCCCGTGAAGCACAAGCTCCGCCGCCACCCGCCCCTGTCGTCGTTCGCGACGACCGGTGGTTGAGCGTGCAAGCTGGGTCAGGATGACCTGCGCTCGATCCTTTCCCGACTCCCCTCAAGTGAAGGGGCCGGGAATCTTCTTGTCGGAACGTCGACCGCCGACGACGCCGCGGTGATCCGGATCGCCGGCGATACCGCCATCGCCCAGACCGTCGACTTCTTCACCCCCATCGTCGACGACCCCTACCTTTTCGGCCAGATCGCGGCGACCAACTCGATCTCCGACATCTACGCCATGGGCGCCACGCCGATCCTCGGCCTGGCCATCGCCGGCTTCCCGACCGACAAGCTCCCGCTCGACATCCTCGAGAGCATCCTCCGCGGCGGTGCCGACAAAGCCATCGAGGCCGGGTTCTCCGTCGCCGGAGGCCACACCATCATCGACGACGTCCCCAAGTACGGCCTCGTCGTCACCGGGATCGTCAGCGTCGACAAGCTCGTCCGCAACTCCACCGCGCGCGCCGGCGACCTGCTCTACCTCACCAAGCCGATCGGCAACGGGATCCTCGTCAGCGCCAACCGGAAGAAGAGTTTCCTGCGACGCCCGCCACCGCTCGACGAGGCCATCCGCTGGATGACCCTTCTCAACCGCGGCGCGGCCCAGGCGATGGTCGAGACCGGCGCCAGCGCCGCCACCGACGTCACCGGCTACGGCCTGGTCGGGCATCTGCTGGAGATGTGCGAAGGCTCCGGCGTCGGCGCGGAGATCCGCGCGAGCGCCGTCCCGGTGCTCGACGGAGCGCGGGAAGCGCTGGCTCGCGGCTTCCGTCCCGAAGGTTCGGTGCGCAACGCGACTTCCTTCCGGGGGCGCGTGCAGTTGTCCGTCCCGGAATCCGAATACACATTGATGTGCGACGCCCAGACCTCGGGCGGATTGCTGATCGCCATCGCGCCGGACAAAGCGCCCGCGCTCGAACAGAAACTGAACGAAAGCGGCCTGTTCTATGCAAAGGTGGGGAGGGCGACGGCGGACAGCGGTCGCATCACAATCGTTGCATAAGGAGTAGATCGATGGCTGACTCGCGACAGGAGTTTCCCGACGACGTGAACACCGTTCCGGCCGAGGACGGGTCGACGTGGGTCGAGATCGCCAGCACCGGGGAAGAAAACGAGGCGACGCTGCTGAGCGGGTTTCTGGAAGCCGAAGGGATCCCGGCGCAGATCGAGAACGTGAAGTTCAAGATGGAGCCGATCAACTTCGGCACCATGGGCGACATCCGCGTCTACGTACAGGCGGACGACGAACAGCGCGCGCAGGAACTGCTGCGCTCCCGCAACCGGCAGGCGGAGCAGCTCGACGACGACGAGGAAACGCTCGTGACCGACGACGGCCCGACGGTCATCGACGAAAACGCGCAGGCGGAAAACGATGACGGAGCAAGCAACACCTGATCCCCGGCACGGCGCACCGCAGGAGCCTCCGCCGGAGCCTGTCGGTCCGTCGATGCCGCGCTGGATCCCGGTCCTGATCGGACTCGTGCTGGTCGCGATTGCAGGACTGGCCGTCTTCACCGGCCTCCGCAACCGCGATGACGGCACGATGGCGGAGCACGTCCGCCCGCGCACCGATCGCCGCGCCAACACCCCCGCTCCACCGGGGGAGCCGGGCGCCGGTGCCTCGCTCGTGCTCCACGGCGAGTCGGGAGAGAACGTTCCCGCCGCCAACGAGCCGGTGGAGGGCCAGGCGCGCACCGTCATCAGCGGCGGCCCGGGAGGAATCGAGACCACCTCCCGCCTGTGGGCCCGCCGCGGCATGGTCCTGAACGTCCTCCCCCCCGACACCACCGTCTACGTCAACGACCTCCCGATCGGCGAAGTCACCCAGTTCAACACCGTCGACGAGGTCTACGACTTCGCCGAGCCGGGCAGCTACACCATCAAGCTCGTCGCCCCCAACGGCGCCAGCAAGACCTTCATCGTTACCGCAAGCGACGACGCAAAGGTGGACGTGGCGCGGATCTCGACGAAGCTGTAGCCGGGGATCACGACCTCGGCGCACGTCCGGTACGCTCGCGCGGACGTCCGGAACCTCGCCCGCACGGCAAAGACGTTCGACGTCACGTCCGGAACCTCCGGTCTCGCGTCGGAAACGCGTGGCGTCACGCCGGGAACGTACGGTGTCTTGCCCGCAGCGTGGCGCGTCGTGTCCGGAACGTGCGGCGTCACGTGCGAAACGTGCGGCGTCACGTGCGAAACGTGCGGTGTGACGCCGGAAGCGTGCGGTGTCACGCCCGTAGCGTGCCGCGTCATGTTCCGGACGTACGGCGTCACATCCGGAACGTGCCGCGCTACGTCCGGAACGTGCAACGTCACGGCGGGAACGTGGGGCGTCACGTTCGGGACGTGCGGCGTCACATCCGGGACGTGCGGCGTGACGTTCGGGACGTGCAGCGTCACGTTCGGGACGTGCGGCGTCACATCCGGGACGTGGGGCGTCACGTTTGGGACGTGCGGCGTCACGTTCCCAACGTGCGGCGTCACGTTCCCAACGTGCGGCGTCACGTTCCCAACGTGCGGCGTCACTCTGGCAACGTGGCGCGTGACTCTGGCAACGTGGCGCGTGACTCTGGAAACGTGACGCGTCACTCTGGCAACGTGCGATGTCACTCCGGAAACGTCGATTTCGG
>DASPHC010000117.1:0-29373 GCA_035629865.1 Thermoanaerobaculia bacterium
GGCCTCTTTCAGAGACGTATCTCTTTTAGAATCAATTGTTTGGTCACAATCATTCTAAAGGACCGGCTCGGAAACAGCAACCACAAATGCGCCTTATCTGTCTTTAGTTTCTTCTATTTAGCTTCCCCAGGACAGAAACTAGTTAGGCGGCGCTGCCGAACGCCGCCATCGCTTCCTGTTCCGACTCGTAGACCGAGAACATCGGGAGGAGGTTGGTCAGGCGGAGGGTCTTGGTGACCCGGTCCTGCGGCTTGAGGAGGCGGAGGGAGGCGCCGCGGCGCTGGGCCTCGCGGTAGACCTGGACCAGCTCGCCCAGTCCGTTGCTGTCGATGTAGTCCATCTCCGAGAGGTTGAGGAGGATTTTCTTCGAACCGCCGGCCAGGATCTCTTCGATGATGCGCGGGAGGATCGAGTCGCTGACGCCGATGGCGAGACGCCCCTTGAAGTCCACGATCGTTACGTCATTGTCTTTGCGAACGGCGATGTCCATGCGGGCGGGATCATACCCCCAACTTCATGAATTCTTCACGAGTGTCGGTACCATCCTCCGATGCGCCGCCGCATCCTGCTCGTCGAAGACGATCCGAAGACCAGCGGCACCGTCGCGCTCTATCTGCAGCGCGAGGGCTATGACGTCGCAACGGCCGAGGACGGTGTGCAGGCGCTCGAGGTTGCGCGTGAGAGCGACCCCCATCTGGTCGTGCTCGACCTGATGCTGCCGCGCATGGACGGGCTGGAAGTCTGCCGCACGCTGCGCGAGCGGGCGAACCCTCCCGCCATCATCATGGTCACGGCAAGGTCCACCGAGGACGACAAGCTGACCGGCCTCGACCTCGGCGCGGACGACTACGTCACCAAGCCTTTCAGCCCGCGCGAGCTGATGGCGCGCGTGCGGGCCGTCCTGCGGAGGGCCGCCGAGGAGGACGTGGTCGAGCTGGCAGGGATCACCATCGACCGGACGCGGCGGGAGGTGCGCATCGCCGATGCCGGGATCGCCGTGACGCCGACCGAATACCGCCTGCTCGACGTCCTCGCACGTGCGGCCGGCCGGACATTTACGCGGCAGGAGCTCGTCGAGCGCGCGCTCGGCGAAGAGTACGAAGGGCTCGACCGCACCGTCGACGTCCACGTGATGAACCTCAGAAAGAAGCTCGGCGAAGCGGGGAAGGCCATCGTGACCGTCTTCGGCGTCGGCTACAAGCTCGCCCGATGATCATCCGCTCCCTCAGATGGCGTCTCGTCGTGGCGATGGCGCTGATCATCGCCGCCGTCGCCACCGCCGCCGGCGTCTTTTCGAGCCTGACGGTGAAGAAGCAGTTCGAGCGCTACCTGACCACGAAGAAAAACGAGGATGCGCGCGCGGCGTTCGCGATCATCCGGTCGACGCCGGATCTCGATGAGGCGTTGAAGCGCGTGCACGGCCGGTTCGGCTTCCGCACCCTCGTCCTCGACGGCGCGGGACGCGTCACGCACCGCTATCCGCCGGAGCTGGCGAGCTTTCGCGTCCGCGTGCTGCAGGACGGCGGGCTGGAGCTGATCCGGACGAGCGCCGGAGGCTACGAGGCGCTCCGCATCCGCGGCATGTCCCGGCCGGTCCCCGGCGCCGGCACGGTCCACCTCCTTCCGCCGTCGGACCGGGCAGGTGCGCCGCGCACGTTCCGCCTCTCGGTCGACCGCTGGCTGGTGATCGGAATGGGGATCGCGGCGTTGCTGGCGCTGCTGGTGGTGCTCACCTTCTTCCGCCGCGTCTTCCGCCCGGTCGAGGCCCTCACCGCCGGCGCGCGCGCATTGGCGGGCGGCCGGCTGGAGACACGCGTCGACGTCCGCGGCAACGACGAAGTTGCGGAGCTCGGCCGCGCCTTCAACGGCATGGCCGAGGCGCTGGAGCGCAACGAGCGGGCGCGGCGCAACATGGTCAGCGACGTCGCCCACGAGCTGCGCACGCCGCTGACCAGCATCCGCGTGCAGATCGAGGCGGTGCAGGACGGCGTGATCGAGGCGGACGCGAAGTTTCTGGCCTCGATCGAAGAAGACGCGGCGACGTTGTCGCGGCTCGTGGATGACCTCCAGCAGCTCTCGCTGGCCGACGCCGGGGAGTTGCGGCTGGAGATGGCAGACGTGGCGGTGGCGGAGCTGGTGGAACGGGCGATGAGCGGGGTGGAGGGCGTTGCCATCACGTCGTCCGTCGATCCGTCGCTGACGGTTCGCGGCGATGCACGGAGGCTGGTGCAGGTGATCCGGAACCTGCTGGTGAACGCGGTGGCGTATGCGGAGTCGTCGATCGTGGTCACCGCTTGTGCGCTTCCAGATGGCATGGAGATCCGTGTTGCGGACGATGGACCGGGCGTCCCCGAGGAGCACGCGACCCGGATTTTCGATCGCTTCTATCGTGCCGACCCGTCGCGGTCGCGGTCGACGGGTGGGGCGGGGCTGGGGCTGGCCATCGCGAAGCAGCTCGTGGAGCTGCATGGGGGGACGATCCGGTACGAAAGGCCGGCGTTCGTGGTGAGGTTGCTGGGTTCTTGTCATCTTGAGCCGCAGGATTTCGCCACAGGGGAAAAGCATGGCGGCGAAGGACCTGGGTGGATGGGGGTGGGATGAGCGTCCATCGCTCCCCCTTCCCCCCAGGTCCCTCGCCGCCATGTTTCCCGCTTCGTGGGGACGTTCCTGCGGGCTCGGGATGACATGTTGTTGCTGCCTCTGCTCATGGACGATTCCCCTGCGATACCCTCCTCTCACCCGTGAACCTCATCCTCCTCCATGCCCCCGACTTCATCGACGACGACCATGTCCGCCTCACCGGCCGTCGTCTCGAGCACGTCACGAACATCCATCGCGCAGCCGTCGGCGACGAACTGGTCGTAGGCGTGGCCGAGGGACAGACAGGGAAAGGAGAGGTCACAACCCTCGACAAACACGCGCTCGAGATGCGCGTCACCCTCAACGCCGATCCCCCCAAGCCCCTCCCGCTCACCCTCGTCCTCGCCCTCCCGCGCCCGAAAGTCCTGAACCGCGTGATCGCCGGCGCCACCTCCCTCGGCGTGAAGCGCATCTTCCTCATCAACTCCTGGCGCGTGGAAAAGAGCTACTGGAAGTCGCCGCGGATGTCCGAGGCCAACCTGCGCGACCAGGCCATCCTCGGCCTCGAACAGGCCCGCGACACGATGCTCCCCGCCATCGAGCTGCGCCGCCTCTTCCGCCCCTTCGTCGAAGACGAGCTCCCTGCGATCGCGAGCGACTCTCTCGCGCTCGTGGCACATCCGCACGCGGCAAAAGAATGCCCCCGAAACGTCACCCGGCCCGTCACCCTGGTCATCGGCCCCGAGGGCGGCTTCATCGAGAAAGAAGTCGAGTCGCTCGAACGAGCCGGCTGCACCGCCGTGACCATCGGGGAGCGCATCCTCCGCGTCGAGACGGCAGTGCCCGCCCTGATCGGCCGCCTCTTCTAGTGTCGCCAACATCGAGGGAACCACGAAGGCCTCCGGCGGACGGGCTCGGCCTCGGCGTTTCCGCCCAGACCGCGTTCAGCGGGACCAGCGTCCGTTCAGCCTATGGCAACAAACGCTGCGGGCCGGGCTCGCCCGCCGGAGGCCCCCCGTCGTCCCTGAATGTTGGCGTGCTACGATGCCGCCGGTCCGATGCAGCGTGCCCAGGTCCTCTTTCTCGCCAAATTCTTCGGTGTCCTCATCGCCGCCTATCTCCTCATCGCGTGGAATCCGGTGAACGACCGGGTCATCGTGCCGTTCACCGAAGGGATTGCCGTTGCCTCGGGGGCTTTGCTCAATGCCATGGGGCAGCAGGTGACGGTGCAGGGGACCGCCATCAGTTCCTCGCGGTTCGGCGTCAACATCAACAACGGCTGCAACGGCGTCGAGGCGATGCTGATCCTGCTCGCCTCCATCGTCGCCTTCCCGGCCACCGCGCGTGCGCGCATCGCTGGGCTGCTCCTCGGGGCGGTCGTCGTCCAGCTTCTGAACGAAGTTCGCATCATCAGCCTCTACCTTCTCGGCGCATACTATCCGCGCCTCTTCGACCTCTTTCACACCGCCGTCTGGCAGATCGTGATCATCCTCGCTGCCATCGCCTTCTTCCTCGTCTGGAGTGCACGAGTTGCCCCGACTCGAGTGGCAAGCCGCGCTTAAGGCGCTCGCCGGGTTCGCGATCGGCGTCGCGTTCTGGCTCATGGCCTCGCCGCTGTACGACCGGGCCATCGCCGCGAGCGCGCAGGGAGTGATGCGCGCGTTCGAGACCCCGAAAGTGACCCGCCTCCGTCCCGCGGACGACAACTACGTCACCGTCGACCGGAGCGACTTCGACCCCCGCTCCAAGCGGCCGGCCATCTCGGTCCGCGACCTCACCTTCAACATCGTCCTCCTGATCGCCCTCTTCGCCGCCTCGAAACGGACCTTCTCCGACCGCAACATCGGCGGCTTCCTCGCCGCCGCGGCAGCGCTGGCGCTGACGCACGTCGGGGCGACCATCGTCGAAGTGATGTCGATCTACGTCGCCAAACTCGGCCCCTGGAGCCGCGTCCACTACAGCGACTTCGACCGGAACCTCTGGGGAGTGGCCGGCCACTTCTACCGCCTGGTGCTGATGTACGCGATCGTCTTCGCGCTCTGGTGGACGCTGCGCGATCCGGCCGCGCCCGCCGCGGCCGTGACGGCAAAAAAGAAGAAGAAGCGCTGACGCTTGCACGAGTCGCCGCGGAGAGGTAAAAGAGGCGTTGCGGGAGGTTCGCAACGATGCGGCTGGTCACCAGGGGTGACCTCGATGGTCTGACGAGCGCCGTCATCATCACGATGAAGGAGCGGATCGACGACATCCTTCTGGTGCATCCTCAGGACATCACCGACAAGGCGGTCGAGATCCGTCCCGACGACATCCTGGCCAACCTGCCGTACCACCCGGCCTGCGGGATGTGGTTCGACCACCACATCCTGACGGGCAGCAACGAGAAGCCGCCGGAGCAGTTCAAGGGACGCTACGCGCTGGCGCCGTCGGCCGCGCGGCTGGTCTACGAGTACTACAACGAACAGTCGCCGAACGACCCCGACCTGCAGCGCCTGGCACGCCTGGTCGACGAGACGGACCGCCTCGACGCCGCGCGCCTGACGCCGGACGACGTGGAGAATCCGCGCGACTACATCCTCCTCGGCTACACGATCGACAGCCGTACCGGCCTCGGCTCGTTCGACGAATACTTCCGCCAGCTCATCGACTGGCTGAAGACCATGTCGATCGAGGAGGTGCTGGCGCAGCCGGAAGTACGGGCGCGCATCGAGCGGATCCGCAACGAAGCGGCGGAGTTCAAGCGCCTCCTGTCGCGGAACAGTTTCCAGCTCCACAACGTCGTCGTCACCGACCTCCGCGAAGTCGAGCGCCTCCCCGCCGGCAACCGTTTCCTCGTCTATACCCTCTTCCCCGAAGCCAACGTCTCGCTGCGCGTCCACTGGGGCCCGCGCCACGACAGCGTCGTCGCCGCGGTCGGCCACAGCATCTTCAACCGCACCTGCAACACCTCGGTCGGCGAGCTGATGTCGCGCTACGGCGGCGGCGGCCACCGCGGAGCGGGCACGTGCGTGTTGCCGCTGGAGAACGCGGCGGATGCGATCGACGAGATTCTGTTCGAGCTGCAGGCGAACGGGTGAGCACCGGATTGAGGATTGAGGATTGAGGATTGAGGATGACAAACCCGGCGACTCCCAATCCTCAATCCTCAATTCTCAATCCTCAATCCCGTACGCGGCTCCGCCTGGCAGTCGCAGCGGACGAGGGATGGATCAATGCCGCATACGCCGACGTCCACTTCCAGCTCTCCGACCTCTCCCGCGAGCTGATGGTCGTTGCGGAGGTGGATGGCGAGCGGGCGGGGATCGGGCGCCTCGTGCCGCTCAGTGATCAGGCCTGCGAGCTCGGCGGGATTTTGGTCTTTGACCAGTTCCGTGGCCGGGGGATCGCCCTGGCCATCGTCGCAGAGCTGCTCCGTCACGCTGCCGGCCGTACGGTGTACTGCGTCCCCTTCACCGACCTCGAGCCGATCTACGCCAGGGCCGGCTTCGTCCTCTGCGAGGAAGAGCCCGGCCGCCTGCCGAAGCTGCAGGAAAAGCTCGACTGGTGCCGCCGCGAGATCGACCGGCCGGTGTCGTTGATGGTGCTGTCAAGGATTGAGGACTGAAGGTTCTCCGTCACTTCATCCTCAATTCTCAATTCTCAATCCTCAATCCTCAATCCTCAATCCGGTTCTCCCTACCACCGGAAGAACGCCGGATGCCCTTCCTCGACCGCGACGAACGTGCCGCGGCAGGTGGCCGTGACTTTTCCGTTTGCTTCCACCGTCGCTTCGACCACCACCCGGTCGTCGGTCGACTCGACTGCATGGGCCTTCAGGTGCAGCGTCGCGTCGAGCGGAGTCGGGCGTTTCAGGGTGACGTGAAAGTCGGCGGTGACGGTGGGAGGGAGCTCGGCAGCACCGCGTTTCTTCATCAGGTGATGGGCGGCGGTCCAGTTGCTGTGGCAGTCGAGCAGCGAGCCGAGGATGCCGCCGTTCACGATGTTCCCGAAGGCGAGATGGTGCGGCTCGGGCGTCCAGTCGCAGACGAGCGTGTCGCCTTCTTCGAAGCTGCGGATCTGCAGTCCCTTCTCGTTGGCGGGGCCGCAGCCGAAGCAGCGGTTGGTGGGGGCGTAGGTTTCCTGGAGCGACTTCATGGGCGCGAATCGTATCGCGCAAACCGGATGACCTCGGGCATGAAGGCTTCGAAGTGCCGCTCCAACTCGGCGCGGGAGTCGACCAGGTGGCGGGTCGCGGTCTCGAGCCGCGGCCGGCGGGTGAAGCGGTACGAGATGTTGTACAGCGAGGTGTGGATTCCTTCCAGCTCGCGATACGACTGCAGCCACTTTTCATCGCGGATCAGCGGGTAGACCATGCGCAGCCGGCCGGGGAGGGTGTCCTGGTGCGGGTCGATCAGCGCGAACGTCCGGGCGAGGAACTGCTCCAGCGGCTCGCCGCCGTATTCGTCGAAGCGGCAGGCGAGGAAGTGGTCGAGGAAAATGTCGGCGATCACCCGCGCGTAGTGCCCGTGCTCCGGCGTGAGCACCTTTCGGAACGCGTTCACCGAGGGATGACTGTCCGTGAACGAGTCGATCCGGCGGTGCTGGAGGATGCCGTCGCGGATGGCGGGAGGGAAGCGGTCGCCAAGCGGTCCCTTCACGAAATCGCCGGAGAGATTGCCGATCAGCGACTCGGTAGCCGGGGCGGCGAGGAAGAGGTGGGCGAGGTGATTCAAATGTTCACATTGTTACATCGAATAAATTCTTGCGTTCCCTGTTAGCTTCCTCCAGAGTAGTCGTACGTCCACGGTCCAGTGACGTCGAGAACAATTTAGGAGCCCGGCTTGGCCCGTTCGCTTTCGCGGTTTGCGGTCGCGGTGGTGTTTGCGGTAAGTGCAGCGCATGCGCGTGGAGAGGCAATCTCCACCCTCTGCACGGAGTCCGAGGTCACGCTGAACGCGATGACGTCGGTCTCCAGACTCGAGCGCTGCGGCGACGAAACGTCGTCGGAAGCGCTGTTGTGGCACCTCGACCGGATCGACCAGATCGGTGGCGGCACTCTCGACGGGATTGCCGACCGCGGCAACGGCGGCGCAGGCAGCGTCATCTACATCATGGACACCGGCGTGATGGCCTCCCACTCGGAGTTTGCCTCGCTCACCGGCAGCCGGATCATTGCCGGCTACGACACCGCGGGCACCCTGGCCCTCGGCCGCTCGGTCTGCCAGAGCGACAACAAGGCCACCGCTCCCTGCTATGAGGACGTCGACGAGCTCGCCGCCGCCTCGCACGGCACCGGCGTGGCGTCGATCGCCGCCGGCCGCAATGTCGGCGTGGCGCCTCAGGCGATGGTGGTCAGCATCCGGGTGATGAACGAGCGCGGCCTGGCGACGACGCGCACTTACATGAACGGGCTCGAGGCGGTGATCCGGCATGCGTGGGATCCCGCCTCGCCGAATGTCCGCACGGCCGTGGTGAACATCAGCGGCTGGGTGCTGGAGACGCTGATCAAGGCCGACCGGCGCACGATGGTTCCGTTCGACGCGCTCGAGGCGAAGATGCGCGACATGATCGAGGGAGTCGACGCGCAGGGCCACCGCGACCCGAACGGCAAGCGCTTCCTCTTCGTCGTGGCGGCGAACAACGTCGACGGCGGCTGCGGCCCGACCGGCGAGATCGACCGTTTCCCCGCCCGCATCGGCGACGCCGTCGAAGGAATGATCACCGTCGGCGGCATGACCGCGAACAACCTCGCCTGGGGCGGCACCTGCCGCGGCGGCGTGGAAGTGCTCGCCCCGGCGCAGTCGGTCTTCAGTGCGACCATCACCGCCGAGGACCACTACCGCGGCCGGCGCCCCAACCTCCGCTCGGGGACGTCGTTCGCAGCCCCGATCATCGCCGGCATTGCCGCGCGCCTGCTCTCGGACCGCCCCGACATGACGCCGCAGCAGCTCGAAGCGTGGATCACCGCGACCCCGTCGCGCGTGTACGATCCGAGTACACCGCTGGCGGATGGACGGGTCGCGTACGTCCGGTCGATCGCACCGGCGGCATCGACGACCGCGCACGCGACGCTCCAGCCGTAGCGTCCAACCCGGCGAAGCGTACCTTTCCTGTCCTTTTTCGGGAGGACATCCCTGTATTCTTCGCCTTCATGAAAACCGTGCAGCAGCTTTTCGATCTCACCGGCCGCACCGCGATCATCACCGGCGGTTCGCGCGGCCTCGGGCAGGAGTTCGCCGAGGGGCTGGGGGAGGCGGGGGCGTCGCTGATGCTTTGTGCGCGGCGCGAGCAGTGGCTGGCGCCGACGCTCGAAGAGCTGCGCGGGCGGGGGTTCCACGCTGAGGGACGCATCTGCGACGTTTCCGATCCCCAGCAGGTGCAGGACGTGGTGGCGGCGACGGTCTCGGCGTTCGGCCGCGTCGACATCCTGGTCAACAACGCCGGCGTGTCGTGGGGCGAGCGTCCGGAGACGATGCCGCTGGAGCGCTGGAAGAGCGTGCTCGAGACGAACCTGACCGGTGCCTTTCTCTTCGCGCAGGCGGCGGGACGGGTGATGCTGGAGGCCCGTTCCGGCTCGATCATCAACATCGCCTCGGTGGCCGGTCTCCGGTCGGCGACCCACGGCCCGCACTACGCCGGCTACGTGGCGAGCAAGGCGGGGTTGATGGGGCTGACGCGCGAGCTGGCCGCGTCGTGGGGCCCGCAGGGGATCCGCGTCAACGCCATCGCGCCGGGGTTCTTTCATTCGCGGCTCGCCGACCCGGTGATTCAGCACCTGGAGCCGGAGATCCAGCGCCGCAATCCCATTCCGCGCGTGGGGAATGCCGGGGAGTTGAAGGGGGTGGCGCTGTTCCTGGCCAGCGATGCCGCGAGTTACGTGACCGGCCAGACGATCGTGGTGGATGGAGGCGGGACCATCGTGTAGGAGTGATAGGACCGATAGGACCTATAGGACTCATAGGACCTATAGGACTCTCATCGGTCCTATTGGTCCCATAGGTCCTATAGGTCCCATCAAGGAAGAACCAACATGCGTTTCGCCAACCAAACCATCTGGATCACAGGCGCCTCCTCCGGCATCGGCGAGGCACTCGCCATTGCGTGGAGCCGTGAAGGGGCGCGGGTGGTCCTCTCCGCGCGCAACGCGGCGGAGCTGCAGCGTGTCCGCAGTCTCTGCGCGAATCCGGACCGCCATCTCGTCCGTCCACTCGACCTCACCGACACCGCCGCGATCCAGCAGACTGCGACCGAAGTGCTTCGCGAGTGCGGGCAGGTCGACGTACTCGTCCACAGCGGCGGCGTGAGCCAGCGGTCGCTGGCGGTCGAGACGGACCTCGCCACCGATCGCGCGATCATGGACCTCAACTACTTCGGCACGATCGCGCTGACCAAGGCGGTGCTGCCGTCGATGATCGCGCGCCGGTCGGGACACGTCGTTCCCATCAGCAGCGTGATCGGCTACGTCGGTATCCCGCTGCGATCGGCATACGCGGCGTCGAAGCACGCGCTGCACGGTTTCTTCGAAGCGCTGCGGGCGGAGGTCGCGCAGCATGGTGTCCGTATCACGATCGCGGTGCCGGGCTACGTCCGGACGAATGTCTCGGAGAACGCGCTCCGCGGCGACGGCACGCGTCACGGCAAGATGGACGACACTCATCAGCGCGCGATCCGCCCCGAGCAGGCCGCGCCGCGGATCATCGACGCCGTCGCGGCAGGGAAGGCGGAGGTGCGCGTCGGCGGAAAAGAGATCTGGGCGGTGCCGCTGCGCCGCTTCCTGCCGCGGCTTGTACGGCGGATGACGCGGATGAAGTAGCGAGGGAACGACGAGGGGGCCTCCGGCGGGCGGGCCCGGCCCGCGGCGTTTGTTTTCGCGTGGACCGCGTTCTGTGCGACCAGCGCGCGTTCAGCCTTGGGCAACCAACGCCCGCGGGTCGGGCCCGCCCGCCGGAGGCCCCCCGGTCGTTCCCCCGCAACATCGCCGCTTCGCCCGCGTACACCCCTCCATGCGAACGGCAGCGATGATCCTCCTCCTCGCTCTTTCCTTCCACGCCCACGCACAGACCCTCTTCGACGACGAGAAGAAAATCGCTGCATGGCTGCAGGAGAACAAGGTGCCGGCGGTGGGGATCGGGATCATTCGCGACGGGAAACTGAAGCAGGTGAAAGTCTACGGGGAGCTGCAGAAAGGCGTCGCCGCGCCGTACGACACGATCTTCAACGTCGCTTCGCTGACGAAGCCGGTCGTGGTCATCCTCACGCTGAAGCTCGTGAGCGAAGGGAAGTGGAAGCTCGACGAGCCGCTGGCAACGTACTGGGTCGATCCCGATATCGCCGGCGATCCGCGACACGCGACGCTGACGACGCGGCACGTGCTCAGCCACCAGACCGGCTTCCTCAACTGGCGCTGGCTGGATGAGTCGAAGAAGCTGATCTTCCACGCCGATCCGGGGACGAAGTTCGGCTACTCCGGCGAGGGCTTCGAGTACCTGCGGAAGGCTCTGGAGCAAAAGTTCGGGAAGCCGCTCGCGGAGCTTTCGGAGCAGTACGTCTTCGGACCGGCCGGCATGCGCGACACGCAGCACGCCTGGAGCGAGCGCACCGACGAGTCGCGGTTCGCCCGGTGGCACGACAAGGAGGGGAAGCACGCCTATCCCGATCACCGCACCGATGCCAATGCCGCCGACGACCTCCTCACCACCGTCGAAGACTACGGCCGCTTCGGCGCGTACGTGCTCGGCGGGGCCGGCTTGTCCGAGGCGGTCTTCAACGACATGGTCAAGGTCCAGTCGACCATGCGGCCCAAGGTCTTCATGGGCCTCGGCTGGGAGATCCACAAAGACTTTCCGAACGGCGAGTACGCCCTGATCCACAGCGGCTCCGATCAGGGCGTGAACGCGGTGCTGATCCTTCTGCCGAAGTCGAAACAGGGATTGCTCGTGATCACCAACAGCGACGCTGGCTTCATGCTCTACGAGAAGCTCGTGGTGGAGTCGCTCGATCTCGGAAAGGAGCTGATGGCGCGGGCGAAGTCCTGAATCAAAGAGGCGTCGGCCCGCGCCCGTAGAGATAGGCGACGAGGTAGTCGAGGTCCGCCTCGTTCACCTGACCGTCGTTGTTCACGTCGCCGCCCGCGACCGGCGTGGGGCCGCCGGCGTGAAGGTGGCGGATCAGGTAGAAGGCGTCGGCGCCCGTGGTGGCGCCGTCGCCGTTGACGTCTCCCTCGAGGTGCTGATCCCACTGGACGCGCATGACCGCCGCGCCGCCGCCGCGCATCAGGTAGTAGAGACTTCCGTCGTGTCCTGCGAACTGGTCGACCGGGTTGGAGAGGCCGGTCGCGAAGCCGGCCGACTGGTTGGCCCCGTCGAGGTTGCGGATCCACCCGCCGCAGAGATCCGAGAAGAAATAGGTGTCGGCGAAGGAAGCGGGGAACTGCCGCACCTCCGGCGCGTAGAACGTGCCACCGGCGATGGCGCACTCGACGGAGTTTGCATTCGGATAGGAGTGGATCGGCGCGACGTACGGCTCCGGCGTGTTCGGCCCTTCGGAATTCGGCCAGCCGTAGTTCGCGCCGGCGATGCCGTCGTTGATCTCCTCCCACTGCGTCCCGCCGACGTCGTTGATGAAGATGCGACCGCTGTTGGGATGGACGCCGAAGGTGAACGGGTTGCGCAGGCCGAGGGCCCAGATGGCGCGGTTCGCGCCGCCGGCGGTGTTGTAGAACGGGTTGTCGCCGGGGATCGTGCCGTCGCGGTTGATGCGCAGCATCTTGCCGAGGAGGTTGTTGAGCGTCTGCGCGTTCGAGGTGACGGCGTTCTCCCCGACGGCGGCGTAGAGCTTTCCGTCGCGGCCGAAGTGGATCGCCCCGCCGTTGTGGTTGGTGGCGGAGAGGTTGTTGAGGTCGAGCAGAACGAGCTCGCTGCCCGCCGCCGCAACGTCGCCCGCGGCGGTGAAGCGGCTGATCCGGTTGTGGATCGCCGGCGTCGGGCTGGTGTAGTAGACGTAGACCCAGCGGTTGGTAAGAAAGTCGGGGTCGAAGGCGACGCCGAGCAGGCCGCGCTCGCCGGTCGAGTTGACGGTGATGTTGACGAACGGCGTCGCCAGCAGCTCGCCATCTTTGATGACCCGCAGCGCGCCGTCCTGTTCGCAAACGAAGATGCGGCCGTCGGGTGCCATCGACATCGCGGTTGGCTCGGAGAGGCCGGTTGCGACCGGCGTCTCGCTGAAGCCTGCCGGGAGCGTGGCCGCCCCGGCGGAGAAGGCGACGACGAGTGCGAATGCGGAGAGAAGCGGTCGGAGTCGCATCGGCAAGATGACTCCAGGCGCAGCAAACGCTCTGCCAGAGGGCATGCGGATTGCTGCGAATGGACGGCTGTCGTCTCATGCGCCGCGCTCCGTTCCTCTTCGCGTTCCTCCTCCTCCTCGCCGCCGCCGCGAGCGCGCAGGATGCCATCACGATCGGCATCCAGGGCGCGCAGCCGGGTACGTCGACGACCGTTCCGGTCTGGATCCACGACCGGAGTCCGAACAGCAACCTGAATCAGACCGAGTCGTCGGCGATCTGGATTCAAGGCTTTGCCTTCAAGGTGCTCTACCCGCCGGAGCTCATCTCCTCCGTGACGTTCACGCGCGGAGGACTGATCGCGTCGCTGACGCCGCTCTACGAGACGACGCTGGAAGGGGAGGGTTGGATCTCGTACATCGCCTCTTTCAATACGGCGAACAAGCTCGTGCTGCGCACCGATGCCCCGGCGCCCGGCTCTCCGGTCGGAGTGCTCACCGTCACCGTGCGCGGCGACGCGCCGGCCGGCGCCATCGCCGCGCTGACGCTCGAGCCGGCCGCCGCGGTTCTCACGAACGCGGCCGTGACCCTTCAGGAGACGGTGGCCAACGGCGGCCTGACGCTGGGGAACGGCAGCATCACCGTCGCGTCGCTGGCCACTCCGCAGAATCTGGTCGCCACCGGCGTCGGCGGCACGCACATCGACATGACCTGGAGCGCCGTCGCCAACGCCGACCATTACGAGATCTTCCGCCGCAGCAACGGCGGACCATTCGCCCTGATCGGCACGTCCGCCGGCACGTCGTACTCCGACTCGAATTCCCTCGGCAACGGCCCGGCATATCTCTATCGCGTGCGCGCCGTCAACGCCGGAGGCGGGATCTCCGGCTTCAGCAACATCGACGTCGCGTCGCTGATCCTCTTCGTCAACGACCCGATCGCCGTGGGTGTCCGGACGATCCGCGCGCTCCACTTCACCCAGCTCCAGCAGAGGATCAACGCGCTCCGAGTGTCGGGAGGCCTCGGCCAGATCCCGGCCGACCCGACCATCAACACAGCAGGCGTCCCGGTGCTCACCCAGCACCTCGCCAACCTCCGCACCTCGTTCCACGACGCGCGTACCGCCGCGGGACTCGCTCCTGTCGCCCTCACCGACCCGACGATCACACCGGGGGTGACGGTGATCAAGGCGGTGCATATCGAGCAGTTGCGGGATGGGGTGGAGTAGGCCGGAGGGAGTGCCGCGCGAGACTGCCGGCCGAAGGCCGGCGCTCTATAGCGCATGAGGAGCGCCGACGTTCCGTCGGCCGGTGCGCCTTCAGTAAAGAGGAGGGCTCGCCCCTCCGTCATCCCGAGCGGCGGGTGGATGGGTGTGAGGGAGCGAAGGGATCTGTACGACGAAAAGCGCCCCGACGAGCGCTGGATCGCGAGGGCCGGAGGGGCACGAATCTCACTTTTCGTCACCCAGATCCTTTCGCTCCCTCACACCCATCCACCCGCCGCTCAGGATGACGGGAGGGCTCAGCGAGCAACCATACTTCGCGGCACGCTGTTCACCTGAATGTCGTGACCCTCGAAGTCGAGGTAGAGGCGGTCTTCAGTGGTGGAGACGAGGATATCGCGGCGGCTGTCGTTGTTGATGTCGATAATCTCAAAGTGCTCGATTGCTTCACCGGCCAGGGTGCGGAACCAGAGTTGCCCTCTCTTGTGGTGGATCGACATGACAGTGATGCGCTGGCCCTTCGGAGCGTCGGGATCGATTGCAGTGGCGATGAGCTTCCACCCAAAACGGGACGTCGGGCGATCGATGAGAATGTCCTTGATCTTTCCGGCGTGAGGATAGCTGTGGAGCAGCGTTCCTTCGTCGTCCCAGATGAGGAGAGTTGAGCCGGCGGCTGCCGCAATCTGGCGGTTCGATGAGCCGTGAATGAGATCGCCCGTGCGGAAGGTCGTAATGGGCGCGGACGCTTCGTCGAACCGCGTGTGCTTGCTGTCGTACTGGAAGATATGGATACGTTTTCCGGCGCTGGCGACGACCTCTTTCAATCCGTCGGCGTTTAGGTCCGCGACTTCAGTGTGGCTCACCTGTTCCTCGACGGATTGTTCCCACAACTTTGCGCCACTCTGCCCGAATGCCATGATGCGTTGCCCGTCGTGCCTGGCTTCTACCAGTGGGTCGGGCGGCGGACAGAGGGCCAGCGGCATCGTGTTCGTGTCACCGTCATAAGTCATCTGTGTTGCGGTACGCGCCGAAGGATTCACGTTTTTCTGAATCCAGTGCAGTACGTACTCGCCGACGTATGTCGAAAGCGATGAACCGGTGACGACGCCGCGGCCGTTTCTTGCAACTTCGCAACGCATGCATTCCAGAACCCCTGCCGTGAAGACGCCGTTCTTTTTCTCGTGATCGTCATGGGCGGTTTCACCTGCGGCCGCGGCGTGAAATACGACTTGTCCGCGCATGCGATGCAGCCTTCTCAGATGTGGTGCGACGGTTTTTTCATTGGGGCCGGCGAGGCCCCGGGCTGGACCTCCTTCGGGATTGCGACAGGCGTCGATGAAGACAAAGGACCGCGGGGCAATTGCGGCGATCTCCAGCAGTTTGGCGATCGGCAGTGAACTTCCAGCTCCGTACAGGTGCGAGTTCGAACCGAGGATATACGGCGCGCCCTGCGCGCTGAATCCATGCGTGGCAAAACTGGCGACCAGCAGCCCGTTTCTCGCTGCTTCCGCCTGTTGTTCCAGCAGTGTCAGGATGTCCTGCCGTGTTGCCGGGCGCAGGGTTGCGCCCGCAGTGAGGAGCTTCTTCAGGCGGTCTTTCGACTCCGGCTTTTGCGGCTCACCTTCCAGTGCCAGAACGATTCGGTGCGGAGGCACGAGGCTGACCCTTGTGTCGAACGCGAAGGCGTAAGCGAGATCGACGGCGTCATCCGCTCCGTAAGGCACCTGCGGAACGTCGCCGGGGAAATGCCGGATTCCGACAAACAAAGCCGCCGACTGTTCCGGATCGAATCGTGGTGCCGGCGCCGAGGTCAGGGATGCCCTTACTACCGATCGGCCATCCGTCGGTAGCCTCTCCCCTCCACACGCCGTCAGAAATAATGCCAATACAAGAAGCCGCCGTCTTTTCATAGGACGCCTCTAGAGACACCGCTGCTTCGGATTTGTGGCGTAATCCTATGACAGCAAGAGCTCCAGGTCCTCGACTTCCAGCCTCCGCAACACGCTGTTGTCTTCGGAGATGATCGACTCGGCGAGCTCGCGTTTGCGGGCTTGCAGCTCGAGGATCTTTTCTTCGACGGTGTCGCGGGCGATGAGGCGGTAGGCGACGACGGGGCGGAGGCGGCCGATGCGGTGAGCTCGGTCGATGGCCTGCGCTTCGACGGCGGGGTTCCACCAGGGGTCGAGAAGGAAGATGTAGTCGGCGTTGGTGAGGTTCAGGCCGAGGCCGCCCGCTTTGAGGCTGATGAGGAAGAGCGGCGGGCCGCCGGCGCTCTGGAACTTTTCGACCAGCGACTGCCGGTCGGCGGTCTTGCCGTCGAGGTAGAGATAAGGGATGCGCTGTTTGTCGAGCTCGCGGCGGACGATGGCGAGAAACGAGGTGAACTGCGAGAAGACCAGGGCGCGGTGGCCGGAGGCGAGGACTTCGCGCAGCTCTTCCATCAGCAGCTCGGTCTTCGCGCTGGAGACGTCGGAGCGCGGATCGATGAGCGCCGGATGGCAGGCGGCCTGCCGCAGCCGGAGCAGCGCCTCGAGGATCTGCATGCGCGACTTCTCGATGCCGCCGGTGCGGACGCGTCCGAGGAGCGCGGCGCGGTAGTGATCGCGCAGCTCTTCGTACTGCTGCTTCTGGCTCCCTTCCAGCTCGCAGTAGAGCGTCTGCTCGGTGCGCTCCGGCAGCTCGGGGGCGACCTGCTCCTTCGTGCGGCGGAGGATGAGCGGGCGCAGCGCGCGGGCCAGCGCCTCGCGCCGCTCGGGCGGCGTGGTCTTCGCGGCAAAGGTCCGCTGGAAGGAGCGCGACGAGCCGAGAAGGCCGGGGTCGAGGAACTCGAACAGGCTCCAGAGCTCGCCGAGGTGGTTCTCGATCGGCGTGCCGCTGAGGGCGAGGCGATGGCGCGCGCGCAGGAGGCGGCTGGCCTTGGCGACCTGGCTGGTGGCGTTCTTGATCGCCTGGGCCTCGTCGAGGATCACGTACTCGAAGTCGATTCCGGCGAGGTGGGCGATGTCGAGGCGCATCGTCGCGTAGGTGGTGAGGACGACGTCGCAGTCATTGAACGCCTCCGCGCTCTTCATCCGCTCTGCCCCGTGGTGCTCGCGCACACGCAGTTTCGGCGCGAACCGGGCCGCCTCGGCGGCCCAGTTGAACAGCAGCGACCGCGGGGCGACGACGAGCGACGGCCGGGTGGTTCCTTCGGCGCGCAGTCCTTCGAGCAGCGCGAGCGTCTGCACGGTCTTGCCGAGTCCCATGTCGTCGGCCAGACAGCCGCCGACGTTGATCGAGCGGAGGAAATGCAGCCAGCCGAGGCCCGCGCGCTGGTAGGGCCGGAGCTCGGCGGTGAGCGTCGGCGGCTCCTGCCTCGGCTCGGGAGCGCTGGCGGTGAGCTTCTGCCGCAACGATGCGAAGGCCGCGTCGGCGTGGTGGGTCTTCGCCTGCAGCATCGTGTCGACGAGCAGTGCCTGCGCGGGACGGAAGCGCACGCCGTCGCCTTCGCGTTTCCCGAGCTCCACCACCGGCGCGAGCGCTTCCGCCCACGAGGCCGGGACGATGCCGAACGAGCCGTCGGAGAG
Organism: Thermoanaerobaculia bacterium; assembly: GCA_035629865.1. Classification (GTDB taxonomy): domain Bacteria; phylum Acidobacteriota; class Thermoanaerobaculia; order Gp7-AA8; family Gp7-AA8; genus QHVT01. The sequence continues at coordinate 17,621 of DASPHC010000117.1, forward strand.
CCGCAGGAACGAGCGGCGCCCCTCGGCGGCGGCGAGCAGTTCCGGCAGTTGGAGGCGGACGTCGCCGAAGCTCGCGCTGACGTTGAGGTCGAACCAGTCGATGCCGCTGGAGATCTCGACGTCGATGTCGTCGGTGACGCGCAGCGGGGTCTCGTTGACCTCGATCGACCATCCTTCGCCGATGAGCGTCTGGGCGAGCTCCTCGATCTGCGAGAGGCGGACGCGGTAGCCGTCGGCGGTGGAGATGACGGACAGCGAGCCGAGACGGCCGCGGTAGCCGTCTTCGCGGGCGCGGTCGCGGCGGATCAGTTTTCGCCCGCTCGTCCGCTGCATCTCGTGCGAGCGGCTGGAGACGCGCCAGTCGTCGTAGGCGAAGAAGAGCTCTCCCTGCAGCTCGGCGCTGAAGTCGTGGTACCAGAGCGACAGGACCGGACGCGGACGCGTCTCGACGAGCTCCCATCCGAGCTCCTCGGGGAGCGCGACGTTGCCGATCGGCGCGCGGAGGAGCGCCTGGCGAAAGCGTTCCGCGTCGGCGTGCGGGATCTCGATCGGGCCGCTGCCGCGCACGGCGTGCAGCCAGGGCGCGTGGCCGCCGTCCTCGAAGCGGCCGGCGCGGCCGTTGGCGATGACGACGTCGTTGACGATGGCAGTGACCCGCGAGAACGGCAGGGTCTCGCCCGGACGCTCGATCGACGCCACGACGCGGTACTTCGCTTCCGCGGCAGCGTTGACGATGGCGACGCGGAACGTCCACGGTGGGCCGTCGTCCCACGTCAGCGGCTGCTGCGGCTCGTCGTTGCCGGAGCTGAGGTAGAGCTTTCCGGCGCGCCCGAGCCGTTCCACCCACCAGGAGGTCATCGCCGCGGCGATGGATACGGTGGTGTCGATGAGATTGTGGTACGCCCGCTGGTGCAGCAGCGCGAGGCTCTCGCGGTCGAACGGCTCGAGGGCCTTCACGTCGTCGATGTGGAGCGAGAGCGGCTTCCATTTGCTCCACTCGCCGTTCTTCTTGCGCGTCCTGCCGAGAAGCTGGAGCGTGAGCGTCTGCGAGCGGGCGATCGGGACGATGACGTACGCGATCTCGTCCGGGATGGCCGGTGGCTTCCGGAGCGTGGTGAGTGCCGAGGGATTGACCGGTCCGAGGGCCTGGAGGAAGCGCTCCCACGGCGCCGGACCGCGCTGGGGAGCGACGGGGAAGGGGTGGACGTTGTCGTACTGGAAATCGACGTCGTCGAGGACGAGGCCGAGGGGGGCGTCGGGGAGGAGGTTCTTCGCGCTGGCGGCCCGGATGGCGGCCCAGATGTGCTTGCATTCTTCTCCCTGGTCGACGAACCAGGGGCATTCGCAGCGGACGATCAGCACGTCTTCTTCACGGATGAGATCGACGGTGTAGAGGCGGCTCCCCTGGACGGTGACGTGGAGGATGTGATCCTCGTCCTCGTCGATACGCCGAACGCGCCCCTGCGCAAAGTAGGCGTCACCCCGCTCGGCAGTGCGCGGGGCGACAAGCCTCCTGAGGGCGATCTCGGCAAGCACGGCAGCGGAAACGGAGGCGGGGGAGGGGGGATTCCGTCACAGCGGCTATCTTCGGGGTTGAGCCAGCACCAGGAGGAGCCAGGCAGTCTCGCCCTCCTCGGAGGTGTGCTGGCGATGGCGCTCCGGCACCTTCTGATCGCAGCCGATGACGATCTCGTCGCTGCAGCCGGCGCAGCGATAAATCCCGGGGTTCTTCACCTGGGCCCCCGGCTTGTTGCGGATGTCGAAGGCAACGTCGGTCGACTGCGAGACATGCTGCCGGTCCTTGTAGATGGCCATGCGAGTCCCTCTATCTAATTGGACGGACACGTTGCCCGACTTTGGGGGGAAACCTCCGTTTTTACAGGGTTTGCGTTTCGACCAGATTCAGCTCGCCGGCTGACCTTCTCGTCCGGCGCCGGGAACCGGCGTGAGTGGCAGGAGTGAGAGTGCCTGGCCAAAACGGCTCCCGTGCCGGAGAGAAGGTCACTCCTCTTAGACACCGGGGAGGAAACTTTGTGTCGGCCCGGTACAGCTCCCCGCCAGTCCGTGACCCGGAACATCCATCACTGCCGCTTCCGGGGCGGGACGGATTCGAAGTCCACCTTCTCGATCGACCAGGCCCGCGGAGTGGAGATGCTCGACGCGCGGGTCTCCGAGCCGGTGAGGAGGAGGAGCTGTTCGAGGGCCGTCGGAGATTGGGGCGAGCGGGTACGGACGCCGTTCCATTCGAGGATCCAGGGGTTGGGGAGCGGCTCGTCTGTGGAGAGGAGGTAGTAGGTGTCGATTCCGTACGGCGGCTCGATGACGAGCCGGGCCCTCTCGCCGAGGGGGATGTCGCGCGGGGGCGGGGAGGCGAGCGGGAAACGGTTCTCCACCGAGCCGGTGCCGTCTGCCGGGAACACGAGCACGCTCTTGCCGTGGCTGTCGATCACGAAGACGTAGAAGTAACGCGGTGGGAGCTCGGCCCCGGGCGTTCTCGCGGCGCTGAGTATCGGCTCGTAGGTCTCCTCGCCGATGACCGTGGCGTCCTGGACGATCGCGCCGCCGCTCCCGCGGCGCAGGACGAGCCGGTACGGCGACCGTCCCTCGGGCGGCGATTCGAGGAGTTGCCATGCCTGGATGCGTCGCAGGCGGAGGGCGGAGTCGCGGAGCGAGGCCGCATCTTCCGGAGCCCAGTCGGTGCGTAACGGGAGCCCGCTCTTACGCCGGTCGGAGCTTCGGACGGACGGCCGCACCCATGCGTATTCGACTCGGCGGCCGGTGAAGCGTCCGACGAGGATGTAGTCGGCCTCCTCCGCGCGGTCGACCGGCTCGAATCCGTCCCGATCCGTGCCGGGACCGATGGCGATGGCCTCGATCGTCGCGGCGGGGGCGGGGAGTTGCACGAACAGGGAGGAATGTTTCGGAAGCTTCGTCAGGGCTGCGACCGCGGCGGCGTCGTCGCCGAGGAGTGCGATCTTGCCGTCCGGTCCGAGGAGCTCCCAGCCGCCCATGTGGCCCGGCCTTTTGGTCCGGGCTGCACGGAGGACATACGACGGTGGCTCTTCGAGCGGATCCTTCACCCAGCGTACACGGCGCCGCGTGGCCTCCGCCGACAAGCGTCCGGCCAGCGCGGCGATCGCCTTCGCGTCACCGGATCGCCGCGGCATCAGTACGCGCAGCGCTCTCGCCGGAGGTGCCGCCCAGCCGGCCACTTCGAGCAGGGCGCCGGACCGGATGGCCTGCGGCATCGGCTGTCCGGCCGGCAGACGCGCCTCGCTCCGGCCGAGGCCGAGCATCTTCGTGACGATCAGGCGGATCTGCCGGTCGTTCGATACCCGCAGTTCGGTTTCAGGCGAAAGACCGTGCGCCCAGCCGGCCAGGAGGACGACCGTACCGTCCTTGCGCACCCGCTCCACCGGCACCACGAAACGTTCCTCTCGCCGGTCGGTGCGGCCGCCGAGGAATGGATGCCGCTCCGCCTCTTTCCCCGCCAGCACCGGCTCCTGGAACGGAGTCTCGAAGCGCATCCGCGCTCGCGCTCGGAGGAACGTCTCGCCGGCCGTTTCATTCGGCGAGGCGTCGCGCATGGCCCGGATCCAGGCCCAGGAGAACGTGCCATGGAACTTCTTTTCTTGATCGCGTGTCTCCCACGCATCGTCGAAGTCCTGTGCGGCGGCGAGGACGAGCGCACCGCGATCCTCCGGCCGAGGTCCGAAGCTCGTCCGGTCGGCGACGTCGCGCGGGTCGGGCTTGACGCTCCGCGAACGCGCCCCGGACGGCAACCCGCGCGTGCCCGAGCCGCTGTGGCAGTTGTCGAGGAGGATGGTCAGCCGAGCGCCGCGATCGAGGATGCGGTTGAAGAGCGGACGCAGTTCCTTGTCGCGGATGTCGCGCGCCCCGGCTCGCGAATCAGCCGGCACCAGGGTCTCATCCATCCGGTCCGCCTCGTCGGAGAGGGAATTGGGCGCCTGCGACCCGTGGCCGGCGTAGTAGAAGAAGAGAGTGTCCCCCTTCGCCGCCGGCTTCATGAGGTGCTCTTCGAGGACGCTGAGGATGGCTGCGCGCGTGGCGCTCTGGTCGGTGAGGGTGACGATGTCGCGCGGATGAAAGCCATGGAGAAGGACGAGCATCTCCTCGATCGTCCGGAGATCGTTGACCGAGCCGCGAAGGTTGCGCCAGTCGCGGTCCGGCACGTGCGCGCCGAGGGTGGAGGCGGTGTAGTCGTTGATGCCGATGAGGAGGGCGCGGCGGCGCGGGGCCGGTTGTGCGTCCGTGGCTGCCACCAGAAGCATCAGCAGGCCGAAAACTCTCACTCGCATGAGGGCAGCTCCTCGGTCTCTTCCTTCTGGCTCACGGCGCCGTAGCTCCAGACACGCTGGGAAGAATCGCGGTAGGTGACGCCGCGGAATCCATGTTTGCGAAAAAACTGCTGCACGCCTCCTTCCGGAACATCGTACGCGCCGGCGCCGTAATGCAGTGCCTCGACGAGCGAGTCGTCGAGGACGATCGAGGTCTGTACCAGCAGTACCGCGCAGTCCTTGCCCGCGGCGCTGGCGCGGAGGTCCCAGCGGGAAAGCCGCGATCGGGAGCATTCCCGCGTCAGTTTGTTCGCAGCGGTCACCTGCTGGATGTTCTCCGGTCTTCTGGTCTCGCACGCGGTGAGGAGGAGGATGGCGATCAGGAAGGTTCTCATCAGTGCTCCCACGGAACGAAGGTGATCAGAGCAAACACGAGGGCCGGGAAGCGACAACCTCCCCGGCCCTCGGCCGTCACTTACGGAATGGTGGTCTGTCCCGGGGGGCAGAGCGTGCGGTCATACGGGCCGCGGCCGACGTCGAGGCGAAGTGCCTCGAGCAGCTCGGAGTAGACCGCGGTCGACGGATGGACGGTCGACCAGGCCACCTGTGAATACGACGCGCCGGAAAGTGCGCCCGGGAGCGGCACGAACCGCGTCTCCTTCGCCGGCGGACTGTCCGCCAGGTCGAAGTACAGCTCGAAGTGCCTGCCGGCCTGCGGGGCATTGTTGTTCGCAGACGCCGGCGGAACGAAGGCCGGGAGGTTCAGCACGGCGATCTCGATCGTGTCGTTGCTGTCCGGCGTGAGGGTCATGGTGCGACCGGTGCCGCCGTCGATCTTCGACTCGATGATCTGGATGTTGCTGCCCGAGACCTCGATCTCCGCGCCGACCCACGTGGCCACCGCCTGCGAGTACGACGACGCGCTGCCGCTGCCGTCGAGGCGCTTGAAGTGCACGGGAGTGACATCGCTGCCGATGCGTGCAACGGAGTAGGTGAAGAGATCGCCGCTGCTCAGCGTGAAACGCGCCGCGATGGAAGCCGGCGGAAGCGTGCCCAGCACGTCTTCGTCCATCGAGCAGGACGGGCAGAGCTGCTTGATGTCGGCGATCCAGCTGAAGTCCTTCCGCTCGGTGGAGTTGGTGGGGATGAGCAGCGGGACGCCGCCGGAACTGCCGCGGACGTCGTCGATGATGTTGAGCGACCCGGAGACTCCGGAGAGCTCGACGTCGGAGCGGTTGAGGAGCCAGGCGGTGCCGTTGACGAATGCCGCTTCGAGCGCGTCGTCCGCGGCGGCGGTGCTCATGCCGCGAAACAGCGCCGGTGCGACGGCGGCGTCAGGAGTGCACGAGCCGCTGCAGCCTCCGGCACGGGCGACGATGACGGGATTGTGGGGGGGATGCGAAGCGCCATCCGAGGTGTGATAGGCATGGTCGACATTGAGCAACAGGACCGTCACCTCGGTCTGGTTTTCGTTGGGAACGAAGACCATCAGTCCGCTGAACAGGATTTTGACAAGAAAACTCACGGTGGTTTCTCCTTTTCATCTGCGTCGGACGCGAAGGGTGACGAGGCATACCCGACCACCTGAAATGCGCCCCACGCGAATACCGACTTCAAGCCGGCGTTGTTGCTTCTCAGCAGTTCGAGTTGCGCAGCACGTAATGCCGTTGCGGCGTCGTCGCCTTGCTGATAGGCACGATGAAAAGACACCATCAACTCCTTCGCCGTGGCGTCGTCGACCGCCCACACGCTTCCAATGATGCCCGGGACACCCGCCGCAACGATGGGACGCACGAGAGGGCCGAGACCTTCGAGTCCGATCGAAGCGCCGCCGGCGCTACTGCAACTCGACAGCACCACAAGTCTCGTGCGGTCGAGTTTCAGTAGCGCCAGCAACTCTTGCGCTTCCAGGGCACCAGTGTGATCCGCCGACGGAGTCAGAAGCAGCACAGAGCGATACGGTGCACCGCGGTTTACGACCGAGTGGCCGGCGAACTGCACGATTCCATATCGAGGAAGAAGCTCGAGGAAAGCAGGGACTGTTGCATCGTTTCCAATGAGCGTCTGCGTCGCCGGCCCGTAGATGCCTCGGATCTCCTCCGCTTCTCTTTCGGCCTTGGGGAGCCGCGGCAAGCCCTGGGCAAAGGGCAGTCGGTCGTCGAAATGCGGATTCCCGACGGCGAATACGGACTGTTCTGGAGGCAGTGCGCGGTCGAGCGCCAGCGAGATCCGGTACAGCGTCGTACTGCCGGCGCTGGAGAGCGTGAAATCCTCGACGAGGGAACGACCGGTGAGGGAGTTGCGGAGTGTTGCCAGCGGCAGTCCGTGCATCGCAGCGTCAGGAATGAAGACGAGCCGGTCTGCAGCGGAGCCGCCTTTCATGGAGCGGATGACTTGCAGCGGCCGGTCGATCAGCTCCGCCGAGGGGACGACGAGGCTCCGCGCAAACTCTTTTACATTTCTCCGCTTCACGGCGGTTTGCAGTGCCTCGCTCCAGCGTTCGATGTCCTCGCGGCCGGCGTGCTGCGTCAACACTCGAAAATCGTCATGGGAGATGATCCAGGTATACGTTTGATCGTCGAGTACCGCGTACTGAAGCAGAAACGTGCCTGGAGCCAGATCCGCCTGGATGTGCGGAAGTTTCCCCGCACCGGCAGGATCACGGAGGTCATGCGGGATGGAGTCGAGCCGGGAGATGAGATTCAGCGGCTCGAAAGCGCGCGCTTTCTCGGCGTACTCGAATGCTTCGCGGGGGCGCTTCTGCTCGATCAGGTGCCGTATGAGTGCGTGATACGTGCGCTCGAAGCGGGAGAAGTAGAAGGTCCAGAGTTCCTCGTTCCTCCCCCGCGTACGGGTTTGAAGCAGCCGCGTCTCCTCTTCGCGCAGCTTGGTCAGTGCCGCGCGCAGATCGTCTTCAGCCTCTGCGCTGCGATGACCGCGCTCGTAGGCCGCCGCGCGTTGGGTGAGGAGGCCAGCAAGGAAGGACGGATACTGATCGTTTGCCGCCAATACGATCGCTTTTGAGAATGCGGTGATCGCTTCCTTCACGTCATTACGCCGGAGCGCCGCTTGGCCGGCAATCTCGGCAAGCCGCGCATCCAGTGAACGCCGATCGTCCTCGTCTTTCAGGACATCCGTGAGCCGGACGGCCGCCGCGAGGTCGCGTTCAGCGCCGGCATAGTCACCGAGGTCGAGTTTGATGGCGGCGCGCCATCGCAGCACCACAGGTTCGCGAAGGGGAAGTTCCTTCAGCGACAACTTCAGCGCCGCGTTCTGATAGAGAAGCGCAATCTCGGGGTACCCGAGCGCTTGTGCTGTGGCGCTGGTCTCACCGAGGAGCAACAGGCGATCGTTGACATTGGCAGTGGATCGTTCATAACGCCGAGCGTGGAACCACTCGCGGTACGCCAGCTCGTTCTGGCCGAGTATGCGGAGAAGCCCCAGCCTGCGGGTGTGGATTGAGGCCAGCCCTTCGATATCGTTACGCCGAACGTATTCGGCGAGAGCGCGTTCATAGATGGCGTAGGCTTCGATGTATCGCCCCTGGTCGACCCATGCGTTCGCGCGATTCGACTGAATCCGTGGGAGCAGGCTGGAATAGTGGCGTGCTCCCACCTCCGCTTCGAGCATGTCCAGCCGCGCGGATGCGAGTTTGCTTCCGTTTGGCTCGAACGACGCCGCCACCGCCTCGCCGAGATCGGCGAGAAGGTGTAGCGGGCTGCCACCGCGGCGGAACAGACCTGACGCTTTCCGATAGTTCGCGGCAGCCTCTCCCCATTGGAACGCTGCGTGAGCAGCTCTGGCCTGCGCGAACAGAGTGTGTCCCTGCTTCAATGCCTCACGGCTGGCCGGTGTGACGCGCGCGAGCGCTTCGGCGACGTCGAGCGGGAAACGATCGCCCGTGCGCCGTGACAACGCGGCCCCAAGTATCCGTACGTCCTCCATCATCTCTGCCGAAGGCTCGTCAGCCCAGAGAGGGAGCAGCGTCTCTTCGAACCACTTCTGGGCGGCCGATGGCAAAGGCGCAATGAGACGGTCCACGCGTACCTGATCCCGGGCACGTAACGCTTGGTGCAACTCGGCCCTGCTACTCTTCCATTGCTCGATCGCATCCCGCTGTTGCACCGCGATAAGCTGATCGCGATGGCTGGTTGCTTCGGCCACCCATTCATCGGCTGCCGTGCTGTTGATGAGTACGTCCCACGAGCGAATCGCCTTTTCGGATAACCCGAGAGCCTGCTGCGCCAACGCCTGATTGAACCGTGCTTCCGGCGACTCTGGTCCCGCAGCAACCGCCTGTTCCGCTGCGTCCAGTGAGCGCAGGAAATCGATTGGCTGATCGTCCCGGTGAGCACGCGTGTAGTAGGCAGCAGCGAGATCGTTCCTTGCCTCGGCGCTGGTCGGAGCCAATCGTTTCAGGGTGAGGATTGCGATATCGATACACTGCGGCGACGAAACGAGCATCCGGCGTGCTCTCGCGTGAGTCAGAGGATCATCGCAGGGGTCGTTCGTTTTCACCACCGGTACCCCACACTGCACCCTGGGAACGACCTCACCCGGGCGGAGCGGCAGCTGCTCGCACCGTCCCCTTGGCGCTCCGATCAGCCGTGCCTCCATCACCCGACGCCCCAAAACTGGCGATTCGGGGTCTGTACAGGCAGCAATGGCAACGACACAGAAGGTGGTGGCGATGAGGGTGAGAGGTTTCACGCAACTCATAAGATACGCTGGCTGGCGAGACAGGTCGGAGCGATGAACCGCGACGCACGTTTTGAAACGATGTACCGAAAGTACTTCGCGCGGGTCTATCGTTTCTTCTATTTCGAGCACCACATCACAGATGACGAGGCTCAGGATCTTGCCCAGGAGACGTTCGTCCGTGTGTACGAGAGCTTCGACAGCTACCGCGGTGAAGCCGAATGGGGGTTTTTGAAGGTCACGGCCACGCGGGTGCTGCTGAATTGGATTCGTAAAGCCCATGCGGCAAAGCGAAGCGGTGAGGTCGTCGAGATTGATGATCCGGAGATCTTTTTCGACCTTCCTGCTCCGGAAGGTCCCGACGCTGCCGACCGGCAGCTGGCCGACCTTCGGCGCGCAGCGTTGGCGGAGGCGTTCGCCGAGCTTTCGCCGGCACAGCAGGAGTGTTTACGGCTTTCGATTCTCGGCTTCAAATACAACGAAATCGCGTCGATCCTCAAGATCAGCCTCGACGCGGTGCGATCACGGCTGCGCGACGCCAAGCGATACCTGCGGACGCGGCTTGGAGGTAAATCATGATTACGAAATCCGACTGGCAGGATGTTCACGACGAGTTGATCGCCGAGAACCGGCAGCGACTCGGCGAACCTCCGACCGACGACGAGATCCTTGCCTATATGGGTGGGGAGCTCTCACCTGAGGAAGAGGCGCGGGTGCGTGCATTGCTCGTCTGCTACCCGGAGCTTGCACGCGTCGTCGCCGCGCCGTTTCCGGCCGACGACCCGAAGCCGGGGGAGCCGGGTTACCTCTCCCCAAGCGATGTCAATCGAAGCTGGCAGTCGTTCCGGAAACGCATTGGACGAGACGAGCCCCAGGGTCCACGTTGGCTGCAGTTCAGACCGATGTGGGGAGCTTTCGCCGCCGCTGTGCTGGCAGTAGTTGTTGGTGCCCTCCTCTGGAATGCGCGCTCGGGCGTGCGGCAGCCGGTGAATGCAGTCGCATGGGAGGAGCAGGAGCTCATCCTTGGCGGAGCGAGAGGCGCTGGCGATGAGTTCGTCCCGCTGACCGTGCGCGGCGAGAAAGTTGCCCTGAAGTTGCCGCTCATTCGACAGCCGGAGTTTGCAGGGTATCGGCTGGAGCTTCTCGACGTCAGTGGACCTGAGCCGCGGCTCGTGTACGACACCACTACGGTCCGGATGACCGAAGACGTCGCCGTGCTGGCGATCGTCGACTGGAAGGACCTCACGCCCGGCGGCAGATACCAATTCGTCCTCTACGGCGTCGACGGCGGCCGCGAGCAGCAGCTGGGTACGTACTCCTTCCGCGTCCCCGCGTCCTAAGGCATCCGCGGGGCTATACTTCCCGCACCCTCATCATCCAGGTTGACTCATGCGCGTGACGTGTCGGCGAGAGGTGTTGGCGGCCGCTCTGGCGGTCTTGCTCCTGAGTGGGTGCGGGCACGTCATCTCCGGCGCCCTGACGGGCGGCGACGCGTTTGACTTTGCGCAGAAGCACGAGTGCGTCGCGGCCCAGCCGGCGCCCGGGCAGGTGGAGGTGCGGTACCTCGGGTCGGGTGGGGTGTACGTCGAGTGGCGCGGCGACGCGATCCTGATCGGGCCGTCGTTCTCCAATCCGTCGCTGCTGCGCGCCGCCTTCGGCCAGGCGAAGTTCGATGAGGGACGCATCGCCCGCGCGCTCGGGGTGCTCGATCTGACGAAGGTGCGCGCAATTCTCGCCGCCCACTCGCATTACGATCACATCGGTGACCTTCCGGTCGTCGCCACGCATCCCCGCCTCACAAAGGTGCCGATCTACGTGAACGCCTCCGGGATGAACATGCTCCACTCCGAGCCGCAATTGCTGGCTCGGGCGGAGAAGCTCGCGCACGGCACGGCAGTCGACGTCGGGCAGTCGATTCGCGTCCGGGCGCTGCTCAGCACCCACGCGCCGCAGCTCTGCCGCTGGCGCCGCTGGCCGTGCGTCTACGCCGCCGGGGACGTCGAGAAGGAGTGGAGCGGCAAGTGGACCGATCATTTCCTGCAGTCGTTCCGAGGCGGCGAGCCGCTGGCGTTCGAGATCGAGCTGTGGGACGAGCACCGCCTCCGCTATCGCATCTACTACAACGACGCCGCCTCGGACGGCGCCACGCGCGTCACCGGCAAGGCCGACCTGGCCATTCTCTGCATGGCCCAGTGGAGCTGGGCCCGCGAGTACCCGGTCGCCCTCCTCGGCGCCCTGCAACCGAAACACGTCGTCGTCTCGCACTGGGACGATTTCTTCAGCAAGGCCGAAGGGACGTCGAGGTTCGTCCCTTTGATGTCCAATCGCAGCGCCGAACGGTTCCTGGCGGCCGTGAATGACGGCGTCGACGGGAACGCAGGGCCTACGAACGAGGTGTGCGGTGTGCGGACGGAGCGTTGGACGATGCCGACGGTGGGGTCGGCGATGTTGTTCACGCCGGAGTGACTGATCTGTCATCCTGAGCCCGCAGGAATCGCCCACGAAGCGGAGAGCATGGCGGCGAAGGACCTGGGGGGTGGGGGAGCGCCGCACGTTCATCCCACCCCCACCCCCCATAGGCGTTAAAATAAAGAATTAGGGGCAGGCGGAGATTGGGGTAAGCTGAGGCATGCACACTCCGGACATCGTTTCGGACGATCAATGGGCATATGTCCTGACCCTGCTTCCTGGGGATTTGGAGGAGTCAGCCCGACGCAGTGCGCTTCGAAGGTGCCGGAATGTTCCAAGCGCCGCGGC
>DASPHC010000118.1:0-40662 GCA_035629865.1 Thermoanaerobaculia bacterium
CAAGGCTGAACGCACGCCTGTCGAACGGAATGCGATTTGCGCCAAAACCAACGCTGCCGGCCGTGCCGGCCCGCCGGAGGCCTCCCGTCGGTTTTCCTTCCGTGGGCCGGCTTGGCGTAGGCTGGCGCCATGCAGATCGTCTGCATCCTCTTTCCCGACCTGACGCAGCTCGACCTCACCGGGCCGTACGAAGTCTTCCATCGCCTTCCCGGCGCGGAAGTCCACCTCGTCGCGGCGTCGCTCGAGCCGGTGATGAGCGAAGGGGGACTGGCCATCGTCCCAACGCTCACGTTCCAGGACGCGCCGCAGGCGGACGTCCTCTTCGTCCCCGGCGGTACCGGAGTCAACGAGGCGATGCTGGACGACGACCTGATCGCGTTCCTCCGCCGCCAGGGCGAGCGCGCCGCCTGGGTCACCTCCGCCTGCACCGGCGCCCTCCTCCTCGGCGCGGCCGGACTCCTGGCCGGCTTCCAGGCTGCCACGCACTGGGCGTCGATGGAGTTTCTCGAGCCCTTCGGCGCCTGGCCGGTCGCGCAGCGCGTCGTGGTCAGCGGCAACCGCCTCACCGGCGGAGGCGTCACCGCCGGCATCGACATCGCCCTCGAGCTCGCCGCCCGCATCACCACCCGCCGCATCGCCGACGAGATCCAGCTCGCCATCGAATACGGGAACTGGGCCGAGTCGAGTGAAGAAGTGCGGACGCGGGTGCTGGAGAAGCTGGCTCCGATGAAACGCACCCGTGCCCGGGCGGTGGCGGAGGCGGCGAAGAAGCTCAGCTCCTGAGCGGAACGCCGGCACCCCGCGCGCTGCCGATCGTCTCTAGCTAGAGATCCGATCGACGTGGCGGTGATTTTCGGCCGCGATGGTACGGGATGTTTTCCGATTCGAGCGCGCGGATCGCGAGCCGTTCGATGGCTTTGCGTTTGAAGTCGAACCACTCCTCGTGAATGCCGAGGCGGTCGACGGCATCCCTGAACATCCGAAACGCTCCTCGACCGCGAATCGCACCGGCAAGTGTCTCGCCGATGAGATCGGGCATCTCGTCGGCGAAGTCGCTCATGATCTGCCACTCATGGATCTCGAACTTGTCCGGCATGGCGACCCAGTCATCCGACTCGACGACTGCATGAAGAAGCGCGAGCTCCTCGTCCCCACCCTCGGGCTCAAAGTCCGTCTCTCCATCTTCGACTGCGCCCACGTCCTCGTCGGAGAGCATGACGATCTCGCCCGTCCGGCCATTCACGTACACCGTCGCGCCGTCGTAGACGCTTTCCAACTCGTCGGTGAGCTTCGCAAGATCCACCGATGCGGGCAGGTCGCTCGACATGGGGCAAATTTTCCCGCGTCTCGCTGTCGGTTTGCAAAGCCAGACGTTGGATAGAAAGCCAACACCACCGAATCGTCCGGGATTGGAACGTTGGTCGCCTGAATGCGTTCTGCGAGCCGCAGGGACGCTCAATCGATGGTGCGCACGGTCCAGTGCGTGGGAAGCGGGTCGGGGGCATCGATGGCGAGGGCGTCGAATGTTCCGGAGACCATCGCGGCGGGATCGCCTCTGCGGGCGGCGAGGACGCGCAGCGGCTCGCGCGGGAGGTTGCGTGCGGTCCAGAGGCCGTTCCGGTCGGCGACGGGCGCGGCCCAGGCGAGGAAGGCCAGGGCATTGCCGCGGACGCGAGTCTCGCCGACGAACATGAGGATCTGCGCGGACGCGGCAGGCTCGCCCGCGGCGCGCTCGACGCGCAGGGTGACGGATCCACCGGAGGGGGCGAGGCTCCATGTCGTCTCGGCGCCCTGGTTCCAGACGCGTGCGATTCCGGCTGCGGACGGGTGCCGTGCCACGACGAGTGTGCCGGGGTTCAGTCGCGGCACTTCGACGGTCCCGTCGTCGCCAGCCTCGGAGCGCCAAACGATCTCGTCGCCCGTCGGCGACGTGGCGAGCACCTCCGCCTTCGCGGCCGGCACGCCGTCGGGCAGCAGGAGGCGGAGGCTGCGCGTCTCCTCGTCCGGCTGCAGTGCGACCTCAAAGGTCTCGCTGCTTCCGTCCCTGACCGCGTGAGTCACATCACCGGAGGGACGAAAACCTTTCGCGCGTACGGAGAACTCGAGGATTCCGGTGCGCAACGGCGGCAGGGTTGCCTCGCCTGTCTCGCCCGTCCGGACATCCTGCACCACGTTGCGCCGTCCGAACGCGTCCGACTCCCACGTGTTGTTCAGGACGACCTCGGCGCCGGCGATCGGCTCGCCAGTGGTCGCATTCCGTACACGGGCAGCGTAACGGGTTGCCGGGAGTGTGAAGTCGAACGTCCCACTGTCGAGCACCTCGATCAATTCCGTGAATGGTGCGGCTTGTCCTTCGGCGTGGACGCGCACGATGTAATCGCGCGGGAGCCAGAGCAGCGTACGGTATCGGCCAAGCTCGTCGGACCTTGTCTCGATCCATTCGTATTCGTCGTCCATGAAGGTGACGCGCGCGGGAGTGGGATGGTCCCCGACATGAATTGTTCCCTCGATGTGCAGCGGCGCCAAGTCCCACGTGATCTGTGCGTCCTCGCCGTTGGTAAGGTCGGCGTTGGCGCGGAAGCGCCACCGGTTTATCTCGAGCACGACGCGATACGCCGAGGGGTCGAGACCGTCGATGCGCAGCGGCTCCGCCGGCTGCACTGGCGCACGGTTCAGGCGCTCTGTTCCGCCAGCCGGGTACACGTCGACGTACATTTCGGGCGGCGTCGCCTCCCCGTGCATGTTCACGGAGACGCCGATCGCAGGACGGGGCACGAGCTCGCCGCGAACGGTGGTGACCTTGCCGGGCCTCAACGCGACTGGATTCGCCTGGAGCATCACGGTCTTACTGCCGACGGCAAGCTGCCCGGTGCGACCTTGGACGCCGTACCACACACCGTAAACGCGGCGACCGACGTCCATGAAGATGTCGGGGGGATGTGCCTGTCCGTCGATCTGCAGCGTGAGGGTGATGTCCTCGCGACGCATCGCGCTGCTCAGTTCCACGAAGACAGCGGAAAGGCCCGCTTTTGGCTTCTCGGCGGCGACGCGTGTGGTCTTTCCACCGGCGATTTCCACTCGGCGGATCAGCGCTACCGCGTCATTTGTCTTCCGGTCGAGGATTGCGCCGAAGACTGGGCCGTGCTGCATCCGCACCGGCGTTCCCGCCACGCTTCCGCGCTCGAACCGTGTGAAGGCGCGCCAGGAGCGGGTGAGATGGATGTAGCGGACGGTGAGTTCATCGGTCAGACCGTGGCCATCAGTCAGAGCGATGTAGCCGGCAGGAACCATCGGAACCGTTCCGACGAACCCTAGCGAGCCAATACCGGTTGCGAGCAATTGCGATTGCGCCGCGGCGATGGTGTCACCCTGCTCCATCCACTCGTAGTATCGGCCCTTCGGAGGAACGAACCACTTTCCACACGGGTAGAGCAGCTTCTTTGTCGGGTCGTCCCACAGCGCGTGATGCACCTGACATCCGGCAAGCGGAAGAAGCGCACCGGGATGACCGTCAGCGCGTAGCGTCGCAGGCCAGATGGACACTGCTGGTTTGCCGTTGATGACACCGGTTGCCGGATCAGGAAGCTTCAATTCCTCCGCCGTCACCGCGGCGGTGAGAAGAGTCAGGATCAGCAGAGGCGCACGTCGCATGCGGCATCACACGCAGCACTTGTGAAACGAGCCGCCCATGCAGCCCGTTCCTGTGCCGATCCGATAGCAGAAGTCGTTGTCGTATCTTCCATCGCCGGTCACAACGATGATGCAGCCGCCGTATCTGGTGCAGGTGTAACCGCACTCCAGATGCGGCTGGTTGTTGCAGTCCGGCTGAAGCGGTGCCGGAAGATTCGACGCGGTGAGCAGGAGAACCAATGCGATGACAAGAATCCGCAGCTTTCGTAGGCGCATGGGCTGAACTCCCTATGTAGGTGGAAGTCCATTTTCCCGCGCTTCCGGCCAGGTGGCAACGTCTTTTGTCCCAAAGGGAACAATGTTACTTACCCCCTCGGTTCACGCGGCCCGATGAGCGCCAAACTGTTTCTGCTCTCTCCCGCGACCTTGAACGGCTTGCGGGCGAAGCAGCTCATGTCGCTGCGGGCGAAGTTCGAGCTGGCGTTGCGGTACCGGTCGGAGCGGGGAGTGGAGATCGGGGATGCGTTCGCGTTCATGAGCGCGCTCTATTTCCGCGGGAAGATCGCGTATGCGCGGCGCTTTGCCGTGCCGTCGCCGGTGATCGGGGGAGATGGGATCTTCGTCATCACCTCGGGGTATGGGCTGGTACCGCCGGACTGGCGGATCACCGAGGAGCGGATGAAGCGGATGCAGAAGATCGACATCGACATGTCGACCCGCAGCTACGTGAAGCCGCTCAAAGAGCATGCGACGCTGATTGCGCGGGCGCTCGATTCGGAAGGCCATGAGGATGCGCAGGTGATCCTGCTCGGCAGCGTTGCGACGGGGAAGTATGTGGACGTGCTCTGGCCGATTCTCGGGAACCGTCTCCGCTTTCCTTCTGCGTTTGCCGGCCTCGGCGACATGGCGCGCGGCGGGTTGATGCTGCGTGCGGCGCGCGAGGGGAAGGAGCTGGAGTACACGACCCTCGACGCGAACCGGAAGCGGTTGCCCGGAGCGACGGGGAAGATGCCGCCATTGTGACGTCCGGTATGAGCCGCGGAGCGGCGGCAGAATGTAGCCCAGGGCGATAGCCCTGGGATTTGATGGAGCAGGTGGTGAGCCGCGGAGCGGCGAAAGAATGCGCGCTTCGTTCTTTCGCCGCTCCGCGGCTGACTCGGAGAGACGCGTTTTTTCCCCGGGCTATCGCCCGGGGCTACATTCTTCCGCCGCTCCGCGGCTGGCCGTTCCGCACACTGCCGACCGAAGGTCGGCGGACCGGCCGGTCGAAGACCGGCGCTCCGTGGAGACCGCGGAGCCCTCCTGCTAAGCTCCTTCGCGATGCCTGTGAAGCGGCTGGTCATTCCGGATGAGAGAGAGCTGATCCTCCAATTTGGCTCGCGCGAGGTGCGGCTGACGAATCTGCGGAAGCCGTTCTGGAAGAAGCTCGGGATCACGAAGCGCGATCTGCTGCAGTACTACGCGGACGTGTCGAAGTGGCTGTTGCCGCATCTCGCCGGCCGGGCCATGGTGATGAAGCGATATCCGAACGGCGCGGAGGGGGACTTCTTCTACATGAAGCGGGCGCCGGAGCCGCGGCCGGAGTGGATCGAGATCTGCGACATCAACCACGGCTCGGCGGGGGTCATCAACTTCCCGATCGTGCAGGATCTCCCCTCTCTCCTCTGGCTGATCAACCTCGGCTGCATCGACCTGAACCCCTGGTACGCGCGCTGCGACGATACGGACCGTCCCGACTTTCTTCACTTCGACCTCGATCCCGGTCCCGGGGCCGATTTCAAGAAAGTGCGCGAGGTGGCGCTCCGCGTGCGCGACATCCTCGGCGCGCTGAAGATGCCGACGTACGCGAAGACCACCGGGTCGAAGGGCATCCACGTCTATATCCCGATCCAGCGCGGCCCGACGCAGAAGGATGTCTGGACGTTCGCCAAAGCCATCGCTCTCGAGCTGGAGAAACGCCATCCCAAGATCCTCACCGCCGAGTACATGAAGGCCAAGCGCCCCCACGGCCGCGTGCTGGTCGATTACAACCAGAACGCCTGGGGACGCACGCTGGCGTCGATTTATTCGGTCCGCCCCACGCCGTTCGCAGGGGCGTCGATGCCGGTGACGTGGGAAGAGGTCGAAGAGGGCGTGAAGGTCGAGGACTTCCGCATCGACAACGCCGCCGCGCGGCTCGAGGAGGCGGGCGATCTCTGGAAGCCGGTGGTGGCGAAGACGAAGCGCTTCGACCTCCACGGGATCTTCGAGGCCGCCCGGCCGAAGAAGTAGGGTTCCGAGGGCGCTGTTCCCCCCGTCATCCTGACGAGTTGACGTCGGGTTTTTCTGGTTCGAGCGCTCCGAAATTAACGTATCCTTCCGTCATCCCATCCAAAAACGCGGGAGAGGCGTATGCGAACGATCCGGGCAGTCGCAGTGATGGCAGTGATGCTGTGCACATGGGAGCTGCGGGCGGGTCTGAACGCCTGGACGCCGTTCGGGCCCGAGGGCGGGCCGGTCTACGGGGTGACCATCGACCCGGCGAATCCGTCGACGGTGTTCGCGGCGACCCTCGGCGGCGGGTTCCGGTCAACGGACGGCGGCGCCACCTGGACCAGGGTTCTCGACGTCGAGTGCCCGGTCTTTGCCATCCATCCGGCGAGCAGCCTGGTCGTCTTCGCGGCGAACCGCGCCGGCGAGGTGTGGAGGAGCATCGACGGCGGGCTCACGTTCGAGTTGAGCAACAGCGGGATCTTCGTTCCACCGACGGGAAGCATCTTCGGGCGCTTCGCCTTCAAGCCGGGCGATCCGTTGGTGATCTACTACGCTTGGTCGCGCGGCCTGTTCAAGAGCACCGACGGCGGTGAGTCCTGGGCGCCGAGCGACTCCGGCGCGGTCAACCTGCAGGCCATCGCCGGCATTGCGGTCGACCCGGCGACGCCGGACGTCGTCTATCTGGCCCTCGTCAACAAGGGTGTCTACAAGAGCACGAACAGCGGGGGGTCGTGGGACCCGGCGAACACCGGGCTGCCGGTGTCCGGCGTGAACGTTCCGATCCGCGCCTTCGCGCAGGACCCCTCCACACCGGCGAACCTGTACGCGGTCTCAAACGTCGACAGCAATCTCTATACGACGGCGAACGGCGGTGCGTCGTGGAGCGTGCGCTCGGAGCTCGCGCTCGACCGGGTCTCATCGCTGCTGGTAGCGCCGGGCGACGGCCTGACGATCTACGCCGGCGGGCAGGACACGACGGGAGCCGGGGCGACATACCGGAACGTCATCTTCAAAAGCGTCGACGGCGGGGTCCACTTCGCGATGGTCTCGAACACGACCCCTCCCTTCCCGGGCGTGGCCGTGCCGCTGGCTGCGCAGGGAGGAGTGGCGCCCGCGCTTTGGGCCGCGATCGGCGCCGGGCTCGCGAAGAGCACGGACGGCGGCGCGAGCTGGGTGGCGATGAACGGCGGATTGCGTGCGTTCGACGCCAGCCTGCCGGTCTCTTTCTCCGCCTCTTCACCGGCGACCTGGTACGTCAACTGGTCGCAGGGAGGGGTGTTCGGGACGACCAACGGCGGCGCGTCAATGTCGCCGGCGAACGGGAATCTCGTCCAGGCCGGCAACGGTGCGATCGCGGTCGATCCGACGAACCCGCAAATCCTGCTCGCCGCGGGAGCGACGAAAGAGTCGCTGACGGACGATCAATATGCCGCGTACATGGTCCGGAGCACGAACGGCGGAGGGACATGGAGCCCAGTCGCGAATCCCGGTCTGCCGAGCGACTATTTCTTCATTCAGCCGTGGGGTTTCGTCTCGGTTCCGACGAGCCCGACGACGTTCTTCGTCATGACCTCGACCGAGGGAGTGTTCAAGAGCACCGACGGCGGCGTCAACTTCGTGCCCGCGAACACCGGACTGCCGCCGCGCACGCCGATCACGATTTACGAGAACATTGCCGCGGCCGATAACAGCGGAACGACGATGTACGTCACGTCGAGCCGCGGTCTGTACAAGACGGTCGACGGCGCCGCGAGCTGGAACCGGCTGGAGGCGGCGACGTTTCTGAGCACCCGGCAGGCCCTGGTGAGCCCGCTCGCGCCGCAGCGGGTCCTCGTCATTGCCGGCTTCGAACTGTTCCGCAGTCTCGACTCGGGAGCAACGTGGAACCATCTCAACGTCTCGTTCCCCAACACGCCGAACCTTCTGGCTCTGGACCCGACCAGTCCGTCGACCATCTATGCCGTCGGAACCGGCGCACCCACCGGCCGCAATCCGTGGGTGTACCGGTCGCAGGACGGCGGCGACACCTGGAACGCGGTGACGAACGATGGTCTCGACATCATCGCCGCATGGTCGATTGCGGTCGACCCGGCGAACCGCAATCGTCTGGTGCTGGGAGGACGGGGCGGGCTGATGGAGATCACCTTGCCGCTGGCCGACTGCGTCACGTCGATCACGCCCGGAAGCGCGAGCTACGGGGGCGCAGGAGGGCCGGGGACGATCACGATCGCGGCACCTGCCGGCTGCAGTTGGACGGCGACGGCGCCCGCGGGGAGCTTCGTCACGATTACCGGCGGCGCGAGCGGCTCGGGCAACGGGACGGTGACGTATACGGTCGCGCCGAATGGCGGCGCCGAAGGGCGGACGACGATCCTGACCGTGGCCGGACGCTCGGTGGAAGTGACCCAGAACGCTGGCGGGCTGGGACCGTTCCCGGTGAGCGCCCTCGGTTCGCCGACTTTCGTTACGGTGAGCTGGCCGGCGGTGAACGGCGCCGTGTCGTACGACGTCCACCGGAGCAGCCGCGGCGGCGCCTTCATTCCGATCGCGGAGGTGGTCACGACCTCGCACTTGGATCAGACCGTGTCGGCGGGATACGGCTATCTCTACCGTGTTCACGCGAAGGACGAGGACGGGAACGTCATCGCCTATAGCCGGCTCGATCTGGCGGTGCCGTTCAACTACACGGATCCGACGATTACCGCTGCTTCCACCAGAGTGAAGCTGGCGCACTTCACCGACCTCCGCCTCGCCGCGAACGCGGCGCGCACGGCGGCGGGCCTGTCGCCGATCGCCTTCGGCGCGATCGCGGCAGGGCAGACCGTGCAGCGGCCGCGGCTCCTCGAGATCCGGACGGCGATCGACGCCGCGCGGGCGGCGGTGGGTATGACGGCTCCGGTGTACACCGACCCGTCCATCACCGCCGGCGCGACGATCATCAAGCGGGCGCACATCATGGATCTGCGGACGGCGGTGCAATAGTTCGCGATTGGGTTGCCAGCTCGCGGCGAGAGCGCGCGGGCTGGCAACCCGCGCCACGTTGCGGAACGCTGAACGGTCAATCGATGTTCTAGGTCTCGTGACCAGGCTCATCTCTCATCTCCCATCTCTCATCGCGCTTCTCCTGCTGACCGCGAGCCTCAGTGCGCAGGCCGTCCGCATCACCGAAAAGCCCTCCGGTCTCGTCTCCGGGACGCTGGAGGTCCCGATCGTGGCCACCGATCCGGTGACGCGGCTGGCTCTGCTCATCAACGGCGTTCCGTACAGCGAGGCGATCGGACAGGCGGCGACGGTGCGGGTGAACGTCGGCCACTACCTCCGCCGGCTGCGCATGCGCGCGGTGGGCTACGACGCCGAAGGGAAAGTCGTCGCCGAGGACGAGATGGTGGTGAACGACCCCCGTCCGCCGTTCCGCGTCCGCCTGCAGGGACCTTCGCAGTGGCCGGAGAGCGGGAACGCGGAGCTGTTCGCGAACGTGCTGCGGCCGGCCGAGGTGCGGATCGGCGGCGTCGACTTCTACGTCGGCGAGGAGAAGATCGCCACCGATGATGCTCCGCCGTACACGGCGGCCGTCGACGCGGCGCGCTTCCCGGGCGCGATCTACGCGCGCGTGGTGGCGCGAGGGACGAACGCGCAGGAAGCGAACGACGTCCTCTTCTTCGGCGATCGTGCGCATGCGTCGACGGACGTGGTGGTGCAGCAGATCCCGGTGTCGGTTGCAGGAGGGAAGGCGCCGCTGCGCGCCGAGGACGTGACGCTGATCGACAACGGTGCGCCGCGCCGGATCGAGAGTCTCGCCGCTGCCGGCGACCAGCCACTGCACGTCATCCTGCTGATCGACTATTCGGAGAGCATGCTCGAAGAGCTGCCGGTGGTGAAGGCGGCCGCGAAGCAGTTCGCGCGGTCGCTGCTCCGGCCGCAGGACCGCCTGGCGGTAGCGGGGTTCAACCAGCGGACGTTCTGGCTGACCGGCTATACGAACGACTGGAATTCGGTCGCCCAGGCGGTGGACCGGGTGCAGCCGATCGGCGAGACGCACCTTTACGACAGCGTCATCGAGATGCTGTACGAGCTGCAGAAGACGCCGGGCCGGCACGCGCTGGTGGTGCTGACCGACGGCGTCGATCAGGGGAGCACGTTCAAGCTCGGCCACCTCACGCACTATGCGCGCTACGCCGGAGTGCCGGTCTACCCGATTGTGAAGAACAAGTCGCTCTCCCGCTGGATGAAGCTCGGCGTGGGACGCCTGCAGGCGCGCCGTCTGGCCAACATCGCCGAGGATACGGGAGCGACGTACTTCATCATCCAGAGCGAGCGCGAGCTGGACGGTGTCTATGCCCGTATCGCCGCGGAGCTGCGCCAGCAGTACCAGATCGTCTTTCACTCGGAGGCCGAGACAGCCGACCAGTGGAGGTCGCTGAAGATCGTCTCCAGCGGCGGGCACAACCTGCGGATCCCGCGCGGGTATTTTCCGTAGGGCGCTTGCAGCCGGCCGCATGAGGGGACGACGAAGGGCCTCCGGCGGGCGGGCCCGGCCCGCAGCGTTGGTTGCCATAGGCTGAACGGACGCCTCTCGCTCCGAACGCGGTCCGGGCGAAAACAAACGCTGCGGACCGGGCCCGCCCGCCGGAGGCCCCCGGTCGTTCCCTTGTGCGGCCCGGCTGCAAGCCCCCCTACGGAAAATACCCACCCCGGCACGCGCCGTGAACTTCGTACGGCGGAGTGCACAAGAGTTCTCCTCTTTTTCCGGAGCCGCCGCAGCGGCATCGCATCCATGGCGGTCTGCAGACCGAGCGGCAGGAGCACATCTTCACGTGGATGGCGGTCATCTTCATGCTGCTCTATGCGACGGCATGGGTGGCGGCGATCCAGCAGAACCAGACGATTCGCAACACCCCGGTCCCGGTGACCGGCGGAGAACACACGGAGCCGGCAGAAGCGCCGCAGACGCCAGGGAAGAGCATCACCACCTCGATCTTCGGTCCCCCGGCCCCCACGAGCGTGACGCCTGCCCTCACCGACGCGATGCTCGGCTTCCTGCACCCTCTGCGCGGGCAGAGCGGCGAGCTGCGCTACGCGCCGGCGCTGCCGGGCTCGCGGGTGGTTCAGACGACGCCGGGCGGCATCGCGGCCGTGGTGGGGGGCGTGCCGACGGACTTCCGCGCGCCCCGCCAGGCGGGAATCTACCCGTTGACCGTCGAGATGAACGCGCAGCGGCGGCCGGTCGAGGACATCAGCATCGTCACCCTCGTCCCGCGGTCGGAGAAACAGCGCGGGAAGGTGGGCACGTACCAGCTCGGCACGTGGCCGTTCGAGGGAGGCGGAAAGCCGCGCACGCCGCGCTATGCCGCTCCGGCCGGCTTCATCCAGGTCACGCGCGAGAACCAGGATTTCCGCGTCTCCGAGCACTTCCGCCTGCGCCAGTTCCTGACCAAAGACCAGCAGAGCGTCTGGCCGAAGTATCTCGCCCTCGACCCGCTGCTCATCGACAAGCTCGAGCTCACGATCCAGGAACTGCGAAGTCAGGGCGTACGCGTCGAGCACGTGCACGTGATGAGCGGATTCCGCACGCCGCGCTACAACTCCGGCGGCGGCAACACCGCGGGACGGGCCAACCTGAGCCGGCACATGTACGGCGACGGAGCGGACGTCTACGTCGACAACAATCGCGACGGGCAGCCGGACGACATCACCGGCGACGGGCGCGTGACGGTGGCGGATGCGGAGAAATTCGCGCGCGCGGCCGAGCGCGTGGAGAAGAAACATCGCTCGCTCATCGGCGGAATCGGAATCTACGTCGCGTGCTGCGGGCACGGTCCTTTCACACACGTCGATGTACGCGGCGTCCAGGCCCGCTGGCGCGGGTCGGGAAGCGGTTAGTTGTTCAGAGGAGGTAACTGAGGTGACTACAGAGATTCATTGCCCCGAATGCCACACCAAACGCGCCGACAGTTCGGCGGTCTGCCAGACCTGCGGGGCGCCGCCGGTGCGCGACGGGGACCATCGGGCGACCGAGGAGGAGGTACGCTCCGCAGACCTCGAGCCGTACATCGCGCTGGTGTACATCGCCCGCCTGTTCAAGGTCCTGGCCGTGCTGCTGGTCCTGATGCTGATCTTCGAGATCATCGCGACGATCAGCACCGAAGGCTGGGTGATGGCGGAGCTCATCGGCCGGGTGACGCAGATGCTGGTCCTGACCGGCCTGATGTGGGGTGGCGGCGACCTGACACTGCTGCTCATCGACGCCGGTCATGACCTGCGGGTCGTGCGGATTCTCCTCGGCAGAGTCAACGCCGAGCTGCACCGCAGCAACCTGGAAAAAAAGCAGTAGGAGGCGGTTACTGCGCGACGATCGAGCGGTTCATCACGTCGCGCAGCTCGCGGAACACATTCTCGGGCGGGATCCCGAGCTCGCGGCAGGAGGCGGCTCGCTTGAGGATGTTTTCCGCTGTCTTTTCGTCGAAGATACGCGCGTCGATGGCGCGGTTGTTGAGCTCGCAGAACGCGACCAGCGACGCCAGCGCCACCCGCCGGTTGCCGCCGCGGAACGGCCGCGCCATCAGGAGGGCGAACACCAGCGCGGCCACCTTGTCCGGGAAGTTCGGGTAGGCCTCGCGGCCGAGGGTCGTGATCTGCGGACGCTGGACGGCGCTGACCAGACCGAACTGCGACTCGATCACGCCGGGGTGCGCCTGGTTGCCGCCGAACTCGGTGGAGACCGCCTTATGCAGGTCGACCACGTCCTGGACGGTGAGGTAGCGCACGCCGTCAGTCGGTGAGCTTGCGGAGGGCGTTGGGGTACTTTTTGAGGGCGTGCTTGAAGGCGTTGGCGATGGCGGGGTTGCCGAAGCCGCCGGAGTCGCCGTTGCCGGCTGCGGCGCGGCCTTTCGGCTTGCTGTCGGTTTTGG
The DNA here is from genome assembly GCA_035629865.1 of Thermoanaerobaculia bacterium. GTDB lineage: Bacteria > Acidobacteriota > Thermoanaerobaculia > Gp7-AA8 > Gp7-AA8 > QHVT01. Next base: position 12,792 of record DASPHC010000118.1, read on the forward strand.
CGCCGGTTTTGGCTCCGTCTTTGTCGGGAGCGGAGGACTCTTTTTTGGGGCTGCTTTTGGCGTCGGCTGCGGCTTTGGCTTGCTGCTTTTTGGCGCCGGCTTCGCCGGTTTGGGCTGCGGTTTTTGGGGCGCCGCTTTTGCCGTTTTCGCCGGCTTTGCCGCCGCTACTGGTTTTTTCTGCTGAGGCTTGACTGGTTTTGCCTGCTTTGGCTTTTGCTTTGTCGCCATGCGTCATTTCAGTCCTCAGGGCCACGATTGTACCTTCCGTTAAGTGACTGAGTCAATGTGGGTTACGCCCAAGTCAGCGTTTGACCCATCAAATACGGAACTCGGCTCTGCCGTGTAAGTCGCTGAAAGGAAGCCTTTTACCCGAATTGCAAGATGCACTGAAACCTGTGCATCAAACCGTGTCCGCCTCCGGGTTTTCCACAGTCTGCGCGGCCGTGTCGCTGCTCTCTTCGAACATCGGTTTGGCATCGACGGCGATGAAGTCCTTCCCTTTTTGTGTGATGGCGAATCCCTCGCCGGTCGCTTCGAGGTAGCCCTTCCCGGCCAGGGAGAGCGCCGGAGCGTCGCCGCCGCCGAAAGGGTGCTTGATGGCCTTGATGGCGTCGAGGGAGAAGGACTCGGTATTCCGGAGCCGGAACTCCTGCAGAACCCGGATCTCCTGCGTTGTCAGTCCGTTCGGGAGAATGATCGGCATGCGGGGATTATAGAGGCAGAGGGCGCTGGGCTGAATTCGAGTCCGTCACGACTGACAGCGCGGACACCAGTACGTCACTCTTGCGTCTCTTCCCTGGCGGGCGAACTCGACCGGCGTCCCGCACTTGCGGCACGGCTTGCCTCCCCGGCCGTAGACATAGGTACGCTGGGAGGGACCGCTCCGGCCGGTGGTGATCCGCGCGGGGGTCCGCATCTTCACGTTGGCTACCATCAGCTTCCGGGAGATCCGGAGCACCTCCATGAGCTGTTCGTCCGTCAGGTTGCGCACCAGGGCGAAGGGGGTGATGCGGGCGATGAACAGGACCTCGCTTTTGTATTCGTTCCCGACGCCGGCGACGACGCGCTGGTTCAGGAGGACGTCGGCGATGTCGGCGTCCGGCCGGGCGCGCATCCGCCGGAACGCTTCGTCGAAGTCGAACTCCTCCGCCAGAAAGTCGGGTCCGATCTTTCGGAGGTCTTCCTGCCGTTCGAGGGAGCGGGCGGTGTGAAACTCGGCTACCGGGACGTTGAACGCGACCGCCACCCAGGTATCGGTCTCGACGACGATGCGCATGTCGCTCCGCCGCTTCCGCCATCGCTCGCCCGGCTTGTAGATGTGCCACGAGCCGTGCATCCGCATGTGGGTCCGCAGGTGCAGGTCGCCCGAGAAGTCGATGATCAGATGTTTCCCCTCGGAGACGACGCGCTCGATGGCCCGCCCCGCGAGCGGCGCTTCGGCGTCGATGCGGGCGAGCTGCGGGAACACGGTCTCGAAGCGGGTGACCTGCCGTCCCGCCAGCGCCGCGTGCAGGGTGCGCGCGGCGCGGTAGATGGTGTCGCCTTCAGGCATGGGGACTCTTGTTCATGGTCCCATCATCGACCGGAGGACCGGGCCGGAAGCGCCCGCAACTGATAGCCCAGCCCCGTCGCCGTAAACCCCTCCTCCACTAGGAACGGCGCCAGCGGCGAGCGGGAGGCTGGCTCGTTGTTGATCTCCGCGATCAGCAGTGCGCGGCGGGTGCCGTCGTGGACGAGCGACGCCAGGGTGTGGGCCACGGCGCGGGCGACGAGGGTGCGCAGCGGCTCGTCTTCCGGGAGGAAGAGGAGAAGCTGTTTCTCACCTCGCGAGATGTAGCAGGCCATCAGGCCGTTCACCAGGATCACGTTCGCGCCGACGCTGCGCGACATCGTGAACGGTGATTCCGGCCACTTCACGATCGCGCCGTACGGGTTGGCGGGATCGGTGGCGGCGAGCATCACCGTCTCCGGCTTCTCCGGCTCGTCGCGCAGTGACCGGAGGAGATCGATCGCTCCTGCGCCGGCGAACTGCGTCGCGCCGAGGCCGGCCACGAAGTAGCCGCGGCGGATCCGGCCCGCGTCCTCCATCGCCCGGAGCACCGGATAGACGGCGGAAAAGCCGCCGAAGATGTTCTCGAGCGCCGGCGCTTCGCGGGTCACCAGGCCGTAGCGGGTGAGGAGTTGTTGCGCGAGCGCGTTCGCGCGCTGGGTGTCGTTGCCGGTCGCCGTCGGCACGATCGACCAGCGCCCCTGCGTCGACGGCGGCGCCACGCGGCGCGAGCGGAACCGGCTGCTGCCGCCCGAGGAGCGCGGGGTCTTCGGCTTCGTGAAGGCGCGGAGCGCGTGGAAGGTGTCGTTCGTGACCACGCCCTTCCAGACCAGGTCCCACAGCGAGTCGATCATGTCGCCGGGGAAGCCGCCGAGCGATACATGGATCTGGGTGAAGAACGACGCACCGTGGGTGAGGAGGAAGTCGAAGATTGGCGAGTCGTCCGCCTCGCGCGGCTGATGCAGCAACGGCAGGTGGTCCGTCAGATAGAGGGCGATCCGGCCGTCGCGCTCGCCGAGCGGCTCCACGCCGACCCAGACGATCTCGCCGGCGGCGCTCAAGGTGTCGAGGTCGGACGGCCGGTAGTCGACGATGCGCGCGGCGAGGATCTCGCTCTCGAAGATCGAGGCCGCCATCGGGAAGCCCTGCAGCGATTCGATGACCTCCAGCAGCGCGTCGAGCCCGCGGCGTTTCTTGATCACCCCCTGCCAGGTGGTGAAGAGGCGAGCCAGCACCGGCTGGTCGACCGGCTCCGCTTCCTTGCGCAACTTCGCGAGCGACCGGCGGCGGATGGTGCGCAGCACTTCCGACTCGCACCACTCGCGCTGCGTCCCGCCGGGGCGGAACTCTCCTTCGATGATCCGGCCGCGCTCGACGAAGCGGGAGAGCGCGTACTGGATGACGGCGATGCCGAGGCCGTAGCGGTTCGCCACGTCCTGCGGCGTGAAGGGTCCGTGGGTGCGGGCGAAGCGGAGCACGAGATCGCCGACCGGATCGGCGACCGGTTCCAGATAGCGCTCCGCGACGCCGTGCGGGATCGGCGTGCCGAGGGCATCACGGAAACGGGAAGCGTCTTCGACGGCGATGAAGCGGCGGTCGCGGGCGATCGTCACCTCGAGTAGGCGGCGCTGCTTCACCAGCTCGCGCAGCGCCGATTCGGCGTCGATGAGCGAGCGGGCCGCCACTTCCGTCAGCGACAGGTCGCCGAGCCGCAGCAGCAGGTCGTGGATCGCGTCGATGCTCTTCGCCTTGTGCCGGTCGTCGAGGTGCTGCAGCTCGAGCTCGGTCTGCGCGAGCGCCTCGGGGTCGAGCAGTTCGCGCAGCTCCGGCTCGCCGAGCAGCTCGCGGAGCTGCGACTGGTCGATGGCCAGCGCCTGGGCGCGGCGCTCGGCCAGCGGCGCGTCGCCGTCGTAGAGGAAGTTGGCGACGTAGCGGAAGAGCACCGAGGCGGCGAAGGGGGAGGGCTTGATCGTGTCGACGGTGTGGACGCGGATCGTCCGGGCACGGACCTTCCGGGTCAGCTCCACCAGCGCCGGCACGTCGAAAACGTCGCGCAGCGTCTCGCGATACGCCTCCAGGATGATCGGGAACGAACCGAATCGAGACGCCACCTGCAGCAGGTCGTAGGCGCGCTTCCGCTGCTGCCAGAGCGGCGTGCGTCCCTGGATGCGCGTGCGCGGCAACAGCAGCGCGCGTGCCGCGGCCTCGCGGAACTTGGCGGCGAACATCGAGCTGGCGCCGAGCTGCCGCAGCAGCAGTTGCTCGACCTCGTCCGGATCGGGGATCACCAGCTCGGCGGACGGCGGATGCTCGGTCTCCGGGAAGCGGACGATGAAGCCGTCGTCGCTCCACATCGACTCGACGTCGATGGCCAGCTCCTGCCGCACCTTCGCCGTCACTGCCATCGCCCACGGCGCGTGGATCTTGCCGCCGAACGGGGTGAGGACGCAGACGCGCCAGTCGCCCAGCTCGTCGAGCACGCGCTCGATGACGATGGTTCGGTCGTCCGGCACCGCGCCGGTGGCTTCTTCCTGGTCGGCAAGGTACTGGAGGAAGTTCTCCGCCGCGAGCTTGTCGAGGTCGTGCCTCGTGGTCAGGCGGCGGATGGCGTCGCTCCGTTTCGACTCGCGGATCTCGCGCACCAGCTTGCCGATCGCTTCGCCGAACGGGACCGTGCGCTCGGCGGCATCGGCCTTCCAGAACGGCATCTTCCCCGGCTGTCCGGGTGCCGGCGTGACGATGACCTTGTCGTGCGTGACGTCCTCGATGCGCCACGTCGAGGCGCCGAGGATGAATGTCTCGCCGGACGAGAGCTCGAAGACCATCTCCTCGTCGAGCTCCCCGACGCGCGCCGACTGGTTCTTCTCTGTTCCGGCGAGGAAGACGCCGTAGAGACCGCGGTCGGGAATCGTCCCGCCGCTGGTGATGGCGATCCGTTTTGCTCCCTGCCGCGCGGTGATGCCGTTCGTCACGCGGTCCCACGTCAGCCGCGGACGGAGCTCCGCGAACTCGTCGGACGGATAGAGACCCGACAGCATGTCGAGCACGCCGTCGAACGCGGTGCGGGACAGCTCCGCGAACGGCGCGGCGGAGCGGACCGCGGCGTACAGCTCGTCAGCGTTCCAGTCGTCCACCGCAACCATGGCCACGACCTGCTGCGAGAGCACATCCAGCGGGTTGCGCGGATAGCGCGTCGGTTCGATGGCCCCCTCATGCATTGCCTCGGCGACGGCGGCGCAGGCGATCAGGTCTCCGCGGAACTTCGGGAAGATGATGCCGCTCGACTCGGCGCCGACCTGGTGGCTGGCCCGCCCGATGCGCTGCATCCCCGAGGCGATCGACGGCGGCGCCTCGATCTGGATCACGAGGTCGATCGCGCCCATGTCGATGCCGAGCTCGAGGGAGGAGGTGGCGACGAGAGCGGGAAGGCGGCCGGACTTCAGCGCGTCCTCGATCTCCACCCGTTGCGCCCGCGCGATCGAGCCGTGGTGCGCCTGCACGAGCGTCTCGCCGGCCAGCTCGTTCAGCGCCGCCGCCAGCCGTTCGGCGAGGCGGCGGGAGTTGACGAAGATCAATGTGGAGGTGTGCTCGCGGATCAGCTCCAGCAGGCGCGGGTGGATGGCCGGCCAGATCGACGCCGACTTTGGCCCGGCCGAGGCCGGGCCGCTGGCGATCTCCAGCGTCTCGCCGACCTTGGCCATGTCCTCGACCGGCACTTCGACGCGGAGGGTGATCTTCTTCTTCTCTCCGGTGTTGACGATAGTGACGGGGCGGAAGCGCGGTTTGGTACGGTCGGTGAACTCGTCGTGGACTTCCTGCTCCCCTTCGTCCGCGCGTGGTTTGCGCGCCACGCCGGCGGAAGGATCGGCTCCCCCCATGAAACGCGCCACCTCCTCGAGCGGCCGCTGTGTTGCCGAGAGGCCGATCCGCTGCGGCGGGCGCTCGCAGCGCATGGCCAGCCGCTCCAGCGACAGCATCATGTGTGCGCCGCGCTTGTTGGGGACGAGGGCGTGGATCTCGTCGATGATCACCGTCTCGACGCCGCGCAGGACGTCGCGCGCGTTCGAGGTGGCCATCAGGTAGAGCGATTCGGGAGTAGTGATGAGGATGTCGGCCGGGTCGCGGAGGAAGCGGGCCCGCTCGGACTGCGGCGTGTCGCCGGTGCGGATGGCGATCTCGGGGATGACGTACTGGTCGCCGCGCGCCTGGGCGACGTTGGCGATGCCGATCAGAGGAGCGCGAAGGTTCCGCTCCACGTCGACCGCCAGCGCTTTGAGCGGCGAGACGTAGAGGACGCGGCAGCGCTGCTCTTTCGGCGGGCGCGGCGTGAACATCAACCGATCGAGCGCCCAGAGGAAAGCCGTCAGCGTTTTGCCGCTTCCCGTGGGGGCGAAGATCAGTGTCCAATCCCCCTTCGCGATGGTCGGCCAGCCGAGTTGCTGGGCCTTCGTCGGCGCGGGGAAGGAAGCCGCAAACCATTCCTGCACGGCAGGATGGAAAGGGGCGAGGGCATTGTCGGTAATTGGTGCTGTCGTCATTGTGACCAGCATCACGTCGCTGGACTTCCCGTGGAACGACTGCAAGAATAGTAGCCAGTCCCCCCACGCTGAAGGCTGAAGGTGAAGTGAAGGACGGGAGATGCGGCTGAAGGTGCTCGGCGCCTACGGGGCGTCAGATGCAGAACATAATCTGACCGGGTACCTGATCGACGACTGGTTCGCGGTGGACGCCGGGACCCTGACGTCGAAGCTGTCGTTCGCGCAGCAGGCCCGGATTCAGGCTGTGTTCATCACCCATCCGCACGCCGACCACATCCGCGACCTCCCGCACCTGATCCACAACCGCTTCTCCCAACCGACCGGCCCGCTGACGATCTTCGCGGCGAAGGACGTGATGGAGTTGCTCAACCGCGACGTCTTCAACGGCAGCGTCTGGCCCGATTTCTCCGAGATCATCACCCCGCAGACCGGCAAGCCGGCTGTGGTCTATCGCGCGCTGTCGGCGGGAAAGCGGATCATCTACAACGACGTCGGCATCACTCCGGTGCCGGTCGACCACCAGATCGCCGCGTCGGGCGTGCTGCTGGAGATGAACGGCCAGTCGATCGTCTTCACCGGCGACACCGGCCCGACCTCGGAGATCTGGAAGCGGACGAACAAGATGGAGAACGTCGTCGCCGTGATCACCGAGGCCTCGTTCCCGAACGACCAGCAGCAGCTCGCCGACGAGACCGCCCACCTCACCCCGCACTCGTTCGGCGAAGAGCTCAAGAAGATCACCGTCGACGCCCCCGTCTACGCCAGCCACCGCAAGATCCCCTTCGAGCGCGACATCGAGTCGCAGATCCGCAACCTGCGCGACCGAAGGGCGAGGGTGCTGCTGGAGAAGAATTACACGCTGTAGTGAGGCGAGAGATGAGCGATGAGAGATGAACGATGAACGTTCATCCCACCCGGTTCATCTCTCATCGCTCATCTCGCATCTCTCGCCTCACTGAACCCCCACCTCCCGGTACAGCTCCGACGGCTCGAACACCTTTCCGTCCTTGACCACCCGCACCACCTTCCTGATGTCGCTGATGTTGGCGAGCGGGTCGCCGTCGACGACGATGAAGTCGGCAAGTTTTCCGGCTTCGACGCTGCCGAGGTCCTTATCACGCTTCAGGATCTCCGCGGGGTACAGGGTGGCGATGCGGAGGACGTCCGCGTTCGGAATGCCGGCGTCGGCGTAGAGCTCGAGCTCGCGATGGAGGGCGAAGCCGGCCAGGGCATCGGTGCCGGCGACGATGCGGACGCCGGAGCGGTGCAGCTCACCGACGAGGTCGATCATCCGGCGGTAAGAGGCGCGGTATTTTTCGTCCATCCCCTCCGGAACCGGCAGTCCGCCCGTGAGAAAGAAGCGCCGCACTTCGGCCGGAAAGCGATGGGCGACGGTGGCGTAGCTCGGTGAGATCTGTCCGGCGCGCGCCGTGAAGAGGTTCTCGAAGACGGTCAGGGTCGGGTCGACGACGATCCTTTTGTCGCGGAGCTTGGCGATGAACGCGCGCACGTCCGGCGACTGCAGGTCGAGGTCGGCGCCCCGTTTTCCGACCTCGGTGAAACGCGCCGGGGTGCGCGTGTCGGTGACGTCCGGCATGAAGTTGAGGAAGATCATGTTCGCGTGCTGGATCTCGTCGTAGCCGGCGTCGACGGCCTGCTCGGCGCGCATGCCGGCGGGAATGTGGCCGCTGACGCGCAGGCCGCGCTCGTGTGCGTATCGGGTCAGTACCGGGACGAGCTCCGGCTTGATCGAGCTGTAGATCTTCAGCCCCTCGTACTTGCGGCCGGCGAAGAAGTCGACCGCCTTCCGAGCCTCTTCCTCGTTCTCCGCGAGAATGTTCGTCGGTCCCTTGAACGGACCGGGGCCGTCGACGAGCCCCGCCAGCACGATGCGCGGGCCGATCGCCGCGCCGCTGTCGATCTTCTCTTTGAAGGCGGTGATGAAGTCGCTGTCGTTGCCGAGGTCGCGGGCTGAAGTGATGCCGGCGGCGATGTTCAGCAGGCCGTCGACATCGCTGAGATGCGTGTGCATGTCCCACAGCCCCGGCAGCACGATCCGGCCGCCGGCGTCCCAGACATCCGCGGCACTCCGCTCCTGGACGCCGCCGATGGCGGCAATGCGGTTGCCTTCGACGTGGATGCTGGTCGGCGCGGAGAGCGTGCCGGTGCGCGGGTCGAAGATGCGCGCGTTCATGATCGAGAGGCGGCCCATGGTCGGCTGGTGCGTCAGCCGCTTGGCGATCTCCTCGATTCTCGTGCGCGACCGCGCGTCCTGGGCGTCGATCAGCGGTTTGGCATCCGCCTCGAAGCCTTCGCGGATGGTCGATGACCAGGAGGAGACGGAGCCGAAGAGATTGAGGCTGTCATCGAGCCAGATCTCGAATGGCGTGAACCCGAGGCCGGCGATCTCGTAGGCGGTGATGTGCGTGCGGCGGATCGTGGTCTCGTCCACTTTTCGGATCGAGGCCTGGCCGCCCGGCAGCGCCGCCATCCGCCCGCCGTTCTTCAACAGCGCCCGCGCCAGCACGGCGCCTTCTTCGGGCGGGCCATACATGCTGGAGTAGAAGCCGCCCGCCGGCCCTTCGCTCGTCTCGGCGGTATTCACCCACTTCGCCTTCGGGCCGTCGATCGAGAAGCGCTCTTCGATCTGCTGCTTGTAGTAGTCGTTGCCGGTGGTGTGCATCGACACCGGCACGCCGCGCCCGTCGACACGCAGCACGGTGTGCGTCTTCGGTCCGCGGCCGCGGTCGTTGAACTCGAAATCGACCGTGATCTCGTCGCCACGCGTGGTGACGACCTGCGACCCGGCCGTATTCGTGCTCATCAGCACGGTGTAGCGAAGGGTTTGTTCCGCCGCCGGCGTCGCAGCGGGGGTGGCGGACGGCTGCGGTGCCTGCGCCGGCTGGTGGGTGCAGGCGGCGAGGAAGGCGAAGAGCAGAAGCAGGGGTCGTTTGTGTGCCATGGCTGCAGATTCTAGAATGCGCGGCTGCCATGGCGCGTCCCCCCGTCACCGCGATCGTCCACACCCTCAACGAGGTCGAGCAGATCGAGGAGTGCCTCCGCTCGATCGAATGGGCGGATGAGATCTACCTCGTCGACTCGATCTCGAACGACGGAACGGTCGAGCGCGTCCGCGAGAAGTTTCCCAAGGCCCGCGTCGAGCAGCGCGAGTACCTCGGCGCGGCGTCGACGAAGAACTACGCCATCGACCGGGCGTCGCACGACTGGATCTTCGTCATCGACGCCGACGAGCGGGTCACGCCCGAGCTGCGCGACGAGCTGCTGCGCACGCTCGAAGGGCCACTGAATCATTGGGCGTACTCGGTTGGCCGCCGCAACTTCATGCTCGGCAAAGAAGTGAAGTACAGCGGCCTCCAGCGCGATCGCGTGACCCGTCTCTTCCATCGCGAGCACGCCCGCTACCCGAACAAGCGCGTCCACGCAGACCTACTCGTCGACGGCCCGACGTTCGACCTGCGGCACAAGATGCTGCACTACTACATCCGCTCGTTCGACCACATGATCGCGAAGATGACCCGCTACGCGAACTGGGGCGCCGCGCAGATGTACATCGACGGGAAGACCACCGGCGCCGCCGACATCCTCGGCCACACGTTCGGCAAGTTCGTGCGCGACTACATCCTCAACCTCGGCTTCCTCGACGGCGCGCGCGGCGTGATCTCGGTCGGGATGCACGTCTACTACACGTTCTGGAAGTACGCGAAGCTCTGGGAGCTCAACCAGCTCAAGCGCCTCGGCAAGCCGGTCCCGCTGCCTTCTCTCGACGAGGAGGAGGGGAGATGGGAACTGCCGTGGATGAAAGACCGAGGGCCGAGGGCTGAGGGCTGAGGGCCGAGGGAATCGCCCTCACTCCGCTTCGACCACCACCCGCAACCCTTCCACCGACCGCACCCGCACCCGCGCCCCCTCAGCGATCTCTCCCTGCGCGGTCGCGTTCCACAGCTCCCCGTGGACGAACACCTTGCCGTGCGGGCCGAGGGGCGTACGGGCGACGCCGATCTCGCCGACCATCGCCTCGGTGCCGGTGACGACGCGGTTCTTGTGCGCTCGCACGACGAGGGTCATGAGGAAGACCGCGATCGCTCCCAGCGGTACGCTCACCACGAGCGCCGTCAGGAGATGGACGCGCATCTCCGGGATCGGCCCGTCGACGAGCAACAGCCCGCCGAAGACCATGCAGATCACGCCGCCCGTGCCGAGGATCCCGTAGGAGGTGAACTTCGCCTCCAGCGCAAACAGCGCGAAGGCGACGAGGATCAGCGCGAACGCCGCGTAGCGCGTCGGGAGGAGGTTCAGCGCGAAGACGGCCAGCAGGATCGCGATCAACCCGACCACGCCCGGCAGGATCGCCCCCGGATGATTGAACTCCGCCCAGAGCGCCATCATGCCGAGGGACATCAGGATGAAGGCGATGTTCGGATCCATGATCCAGGAGAGGAGCCGCTGCTTGAGCGACATCTCGTAGTTGGTGACCGGCTGGTTCGCGGTGCGAAGGACGGTGGTCGAGCCGTTGAAGCGCTTCACCGTCTTCCCGTCCGCCCACTTCAGGAGCGACGGCACGTCCGCGGCGACGACGTCGATCAGCTTCAACGCCAGCGCCTCGTCCTCGGTGAACGACTTCGCCTCCCGCACCCCGCTCTCGGCCGCCGCGACATTGCGCCCCCGCCGCTGCGCCAGCGTCCGGATGAACGCCGCAGCGTCGTTCTGCATCTTCATCTTCATGATGTCGTCGAGCTTCTCGCCGAACAGCACCGGATGCGCCGCCCCGGTATTCGTCCCCGGCGCCATCGCCGCCACGTCCGCCGCTTCGAGGATGAAGAAACCCGCCGAAGCCGCCCGCGACCCGCTCGGCCCCACCCAGACGATCACCGGCACCCGCGACCGGATGATCTTCTCCACGATCCCCCGCATCGAAGTCTCGAGGCCGCCGGGCGTCCGCAGCTCCAGAATCACCACCGAAGCATTCTTCGCCGCCGCTTCGTCGAGAGCCCGTCCGATGAACTCGTCGGAGATGGGATGGATCATGTCGTCCACGACCACGCGGAGAACGGCGGCGCGGGCGGTGAACGAGCTTGCGACCAGAAACAGCGCGAGGGCGAGTCTCATGATGGATTCCTCAGCCTTATTGTCGCAGTTTCGTTAGCGGAAGTTCATGACGCTGAATGAATGTTCAGTTTCGCTATCGCCGTGTTCGAATGTTCCGTCGTTTAGTGCCCGATTGAAGCATTCCTCGTGTACGAAAAGCCCACGCCGAGACACGATTCCGTAGCCTTGCTCATCACGAATCATGACCACTCGGCACCATGCGCACCGGTAGTCGTTGATCCTAGGTCCTGGATCAAGCAACTCACGAATGTTACGGGCGGAAACATCCGCTACTTTGAAGAACTCGTGGAGCACACGTTGTGGGTCAACACGCGCCCAGTATTCCTGAGCAATGAATGGCTCATATCCCATCGCTGCCAGCACTCCGGTCCGGCGATAGCGGAGTGCTGCTTCGACATCATCATGAAGATCGAGCGCGAGAAGACGTACATGTCGACCATCCCCATCAGCATCGACCACCCAGAGTTGATCAACGACGTAGGTGAACTCATTTGGTGCCAGAACGTCAGGTATTACGAAGCCAGGAAGTACCGTTAGCAGCGTCGGCAGGGTTCGCCGCTCGATCTGGTAGTCCGCCGCGGTAGCCATGTCGGCAAGCGTTCTCAAGGTGCGTGCGTCGTTGAGCCGCGCGGCGGCTGCGCTGTCCGACTGTGACAGACGATGGAATGCTTCCCGCACGTAAGCTTCTGATCTGCGATCTGGAACCGTGCCGCTTGCGATGGCCGCGCTAAGCGAAGCATGGTCGCGCGGTGATGACCATGTCGGCCGCGGCTGAACGACCTTAGGGATTACGAGTTCCTCGAGAGCTAAAATCGCCAAGTCACCGACATGGGTCCAATCGCCACTGCTCGCGTGATGCATGTCAAACCGGATGAGACGAGCATCGTCGCCCGGGAGACCGACAAGCCGTTTTAACTCACTTCCGGATCTGACGATTGGTGTGGCCAAAGCACCGATCCGAGGAGGAATGTGCTTGTGGACTTCAACTGCGCGCTCTTTCAGGGACATTCGTGCTTTCTTAGGGTCCCGGCGGCAGATACTCCGGCTGCGGCTCGTAGTTGAAGAACTTGGTGATGTCGTTGCGGAAGACGAGCTTGAAGTCGCCGATCGGGCCGTTGCGCTGCTTGGCGATGATGATCTCGGCGATGCCCTTCTCCTCGGTCTCCCGGTTGTACACCTCGTCGCGGTAGATGAAGGCGACGAGATCCGCATCCTGCTCGATGGAACCCGATTCACGGAGGTCGGAGAGCTGGGGGCGATGGTCGCCGGTGCGTTGCTCGGAGCGGCGGGAGAGCTGGGAAAGAGAGAGCAGCGGTACACCGAGTTCCTTGGCGATCCCTTTGAGACTACGGGAGATTTGCGAGACCTCCTGCTGGCGCGACTCGATCTTTCCTTTGATCGCCATGAGCTGAAGGTAGTCGACCATGATGAGGTCGAGCCCGGCCTCCATCTTCAGCCGCCGCGCCTTCGCGCGCATCTCCAGCGGGTCCATGCCTGCCGTATCGTCGATGTAAATCTTCCCCTTGGCCAGCCGCGCCGACGCCTCGGCCATCTCGCGCCAGTTGCGCTCGGACAGCATTCCGGAGCGGATCAAATGGTTCGATACACCCGACTCGGACGAGAGAATGCGTAGCCCGATCTGCTCCTTCGACATTTCGAGCGAGAAGACACCCACACTGTAAAGTCGGTCACCCGCACGGGGAAGCCCATCCTTGCCTGGCAAGGCAATGGTCTCCGCTATGTTCATCATAAGGCTGGTCTTACCCATGCTCGGCCTTGCCGCGAGGATGATCAGATCACCCGGCTGAAAGCCGGAGGTCATCTCGTTAAAACGGTCATAACCCGTAGGGAGACCGGTGACGAGACGGCCCGGATTCGCGTGGATCTGCTCGATGGCCGCCATGTTGGTGCGAGTAATTTTCTCGAGACTGACGAAGCCTTTCTCGGTCGTCCCTTCGGCGATGTCGTAGAGCGACTTCTCCGCGATGTTCAGGACCTCGCCCGGCGTGCTCGCCGTGTCGGTGGCTGCACGCATGACACTGCTGCTCATCAGGATCAGGCGCCGCAAAACCGCCTTTTCCTTGACGAGCGAGGCGTACCACTCAACGTTGGCAATGTCCGGAACAACGTCGAGGAGCGACGAAAGATAGGCCGCGCCGCCGATGTCCTTCAGGTCTCCGCCGTGCATGAGCTCTTCACGCAGCGTGATGACGTCGATGGGTCGGCTTTGCTCCGCCAGGCGACGCATCGCCGCGAAAATCTTGCGATGCGCATCTTTGAAGAACGATTCGACGTCGATGGTCCCGATGACACGGTAAAACGTGTTGTTGTTGATCAGGACGGCACCGAGGACGGCACGCTCCGCCTCCACGTTGTGTGGCAAGGGCTCGTCGAGAGAGACATTCAGCGGCGCAATAGACATGGACGACGCCGGTGAGTCTAGGGTCGGTAAAGTGAGTGTACGACGCCCTCCGCAGAACCTCCACATCGTGCGATGCGGAGGTTCGCATCGCACGTCGCGCAGGCAGGCTTTCGGATCGGCGTAACCCTTTAGTTTTCCACAGTGTGGAAAACTGCATCTTCACAGTTGACAGCTTCCGCAAACCGCGGCCGCCAAGATCACTCCACAGCCCGTAGAGTCCGGAATCGCCATCCGGCGGGACCTGTTCCCCTCACCTGACGCCCTTCGTGCGCGGAACCTTCTCGCGCCGCTCGCGTCTCATCTGCGGTTTTCATTGCCGGAGGACTCTTCATGAAACGAACTCTCATCAGCCTCGCTCTCGCTGCCGTTGCCGCTGTGCCGCTGTTCGGGCAGGGGGTGGCGCCGGCGTCGGACGGGGAGAAGGTCGTCGCCACCGTGAACGGTGAGGCGATCACCAAGGCCCACGTCGACCGGCTCTGGAACCGGATGTCGGCGAAGATGCGCGGGAACTACGAGAAGACGGGAGGGAAGCGCGCTTTTCTCGACAACTACCTGCGCAAGCGGCTGCTGCTCCAGAAGGCGGTGGCGGCGGGATACGACAAGTCGCCCGAGGTGCAGGCGGAGCTGGAGGCGGCCCGGGAATCGGCGCTGTTCGATCTCTACGTCCGCGATGTCGTGTCCGCCACGGTCATCGACGAGGCGGCGATCCGCAAGTTTTACGACGAGAACCCGAACAACTTCGCCCAGCCGGCGCGCGCGAAGGTGCGATTGATCCTGGTCGGCACCGAGAACCGTCCCCGCAGCGAAGCGCAGGAGGTGGTCTCGACGCTCCTTCAGGAGCTCTTCCCGCTCCGGGCGAACCCGGCCGGGCTGGCCGACGCGTTCACGAAGACCGCCGCCGCGCATTCGGATCACCCGAGCAACGCGCAGGGTGGGGACCTCGGCTGGGTCGACCGCTCGATGCTCGACCGGAAGATCGCCGACGCGGTCTTCTCGATGAAGCGCGGGATGATGAGCGGCGTGATCGAATCGGACGCCGGCCTGCACGTTGTGCTGGTCGAGGATCACCAGCCGGCCCAGACGGTCAGCTACGAAGACGCCCGCGGCACGATCCGCGAGTACCTCATGGGCGCGAACGCGCAGAAGGTGCTGGAGTCGGTGAACCGGACCACGACCGAACTGCGGAACACCGGCAAGGTCACGGTGTACCCCGAGAACCTGGAGTAGGCGGCTGAAGCGTTCCGTGCCCGTACGCGAGCACGGAACGCGCGACTTTATTACGGCTTGATCTCGAGATCCGGATCGTTGTCGACGCCGTTGGCGCTGATGGTGTACTTGTACTTGCTCTTCGCGGCGTCGTCGAAGAAACCGGTCTTGCAGAAGTGTTCGGCGCTTCCGTTGCCGCCCTTCGAATGGGTGACGTCGTCATAGCCGTCGATCGAGATCTTGAACTCGAACGGCGCCGTCCATTTCACCTTGTCCTTGTTCCGCCAGACCTCAACCGGATCTGTATCGGGAACGGGCCAACCCCGCTCGTCGAGACGAATCTGAACAACTTTTTCATCGTTTGCCATAGCTGAAGCTCCTCTTGTTGGGATTGGACGGCACGCCACCTCGCGCGCCGGACTGCAATTCATTTGTTCTGAACCGAGGACCCGAATTCCCGGATGATTGCGTCAAGCCTACCGCTTTTTCGCAAGTTGGCAAATTCGGGGTCGCGGCGGAAGTCATCGGGAATGCAACGAAGACGGAGTGCCTGTTCGATGCGCGCCACCGCCTCGTCCTCGGAGCCGTCGATGTTGGCGATGACCGCCGCCTCATAAGCGTTCGACTGGTTCTGGGGCTTGAGCTCCAGCGCGCGCAGAATCGCGGCGCGCGCTTCCCGGTCGCGGCCCAGCTTCGCCAATGCGACCGCTCGCGTGCGATGGGCCATGAAATCGGTCGCGTTGATGCGGATCGCTTCATCGCATAAGTCGATCGCGCGGAGAAAGGCGCGTTTCGCGTCCGCCTCCCGCCCGGGTATCCACCGGTAGGCGTCGCCGAGATTGCGCCAGTACCTGGAGGCGAGCGGGGTCAGCTCGGCGGCTTTTGCGAAGGCTGCTGCTGCTTCCGGAAAGCGATTGAGGAAGTAATAGCAGGTGCCGAGATTGGAGAATCCCTGGCTGGTCGGGTTCCGCTGCACGGATGCCGTGAACACGCTCAGCGCCTGGTCGTACCGGCCCAGGAGCTGATACGTTGCACCGAGATTGTTGTAGGCCCACTCATTGTCGGGCACGAGCTGAGCGACTTTCTGGAACTGCGGGATAGCGTCCTCATAGCGCGACTGGCCCGAGTAGAACGCGCCGAGGCGGTTATAGCTGCTCCAGTAATTCGGCTGCAGTGCGATCGCGCGTTTGTAGGTGTTCTCGGCGTTCATGATGTCGCCCGCGGCGTCGTAGGTCGCCGCCAGTCCGAGGACGGCATCGACGTTGGCCGGCTGCTGCGACAGAACGCGCAGAAACGCGTCGATCGCTTCCTTGAAGCGGCCGGTCTCGCGATGGAGGTCGCCGAGCGTGATGTTGACGTCGATGCTCTGCGGGTCTGCCGCGAGGGCGCGGTCGGCCGCCGCATTTGCGGATGCCGCAAGCTGCGGCTCCCGTGTCGCCAGGAACTTGCTGAGATACGCCCGCGCCAGTGCCGCCTGGACTGTCGGGGATGGTCCCAGTCCCTCGAGGATCGTAATCGCGGCATCCAGCGACGCGGTCCGGTCCTGTCGCCGCAGATGTCCGAGCGCCTCCAGGTACTTTCTCTGCGACACCGCCGGGTCGAGCGCCACGCGGACAGTGCTGCGGCCGAGGTTCAGCTTGCGGGCGACATCGTCGGCGACGTCGTCCTGGACGCCGAAGAGGTTGGACACGCTTCCCTCGACCAGACCTCTCTCCTCCTTCCCGGAGGCGGGCTGGAGGATCGAGTAGGTGACGCGGATCCGTTCCCCCTCGCGCATCATCGAGCCGCTGAGGACCATGTTCGCGCCGAGCTGGCGGGCGACCTTGCGGACGTCGCCGATTTCCGCCTGGGCGGCACTGGGACGCACCACCTGCACCGCCGGATAGTTCGCCAGGCGGGCCGTCAACGTCTCGGCGAAGCCGTCCACGACGAGTTGCCCGGTGGCGTCGCCGGTGAGGTCCTTGAAGTGCGTGACCGCCAGGAACTTCGTGTCGGGAGGCGTCGGAGCGACCGTCTCGACAGTTGGGTGGGTGGGGCGGGTCGTCTCGCGGACGATGAAGATCAGCGCGGCGAGCAACACCGTGAGCGCGACGGCGGCGATGACGGCGACGCGCGGAAAGCGCTCCGGCTTCACCAGCGACGCGCCCGACTGATGGTACCCGCTCTCCTCCGCCGACACGCGGTCGCGCAGCAGGTGCAGCTCGCGAGCGAGGTCGCGCGGCGAGGAGTAGCGCTCGTCCGCCGCTTTCGACAGCAGCCGCTTGACCATGTCGGAAAGCTGGACCGGCATCCGGACGGCCGTACGCAGCACCGGCGGCGGCTCGTTGTGCAGGATCGCCGAGAGGGTGTCGATCGCGGTCTCCCCCTCGAAGGCCGGCTTTCCGGTGATCAGCTCGTAGAGGATGGCGCCGAACGCGAACTGGTCCGAACGGAAATCGAGCCGCCGGCCGGTCGCCTGTTCGGGGGACATGTACCCGACCGTGCCGAGGATCGTCCCGGGAGTCGTTCCCGGCAGCTCGAGCTGCAGCGTGTTCTCGGTCTCGTCGCCGGCGGGGGCGATGACCTTCGCCAGCCCGAAGTCGAGAATCTTCACGAACCCGTCGCGGGTGACCATGATGTTCTCAGGCTTGAGGTCGCGGTGGACGATCCCCCGTTCGTGCGCGGCGGCGAGGCCGTCGGCGATCTGGGTGGCCAGGTCGAGCACCGGGAGGATCGGGAGGGGGCCGCGCTGGATGATGGTCCGGAAGTCTTCCCCTTCGATGTACTCCATCACGATGTACGGGGTCCCCTCGGAGGCGCCGACTTCGTGGATGGTGACGATGTTCGGGTGGTTCAGGGCCGACGCGGACCGCGCTTCCTGCGTAAAACGGGTGAGCGTCTCGCGGTCCGTGGTCAGGCGGACCGGCAGCATCTTGATCGCGACTTTGCGTCCCAGCTTCGGGTCGTGGGCGATGTACACCTCGCCCATCCCGCCGGCACCGATGGGACGGAGGATTTCGTAGTGGCCGAGCGTTTTGTGAACCGACATCGAATTTGACCGGGGACTCGCGCGGATTCTACCGGCGGGGCCGGAACTGTGCGACGTATAATTCGCGGGCTCCCGAGAGAGGTTTCAACGCATGTGCAGGTTGGCGCGCACAGCCGCGACGATTGCCGTCTTCCTCGCCTCCGCGGCCGGGCTCGCGGCGGATGAGCTGCATGTCTCTCTCGTCCCGTGGCAGCTCGTCGAGGCGGGGGAGTCCGTCGACGCCCCGCTGATCCTTTATTGGATCCCCGGCTCGCCCGAGGAGCTCCGCCGCTCGGAACTGCTGACCTCACGGGAGTTAACGCTCTTCTCCTCCCGCTGCGTAGCCATGCGGGTGGTCCGGCTCGATGACGAGAGCCGTCTGGAGAAGCTCGGGGTCGACGGCGAGCTGCCGGCAGTCGTGCTCGCCGACCGCAGCTGCCAGGTGGTCGGCCGGGTGGAAGGGGAGGAGGGGGCGGTCTCGATCGCCGAAGTCGAAGAGCTGGTGCGCGAGGAGCTGGACCGCAGGGCCGCCGAGGCCGAGGCGCTGCTCGACCGGGCGCGCGAGCGGGCGGAAGACCACGACACCGCCGCGGCCATCACGATTTACGAGTCCGTCTGGGAGGCGCGTTGCGTGTGCCCCCGCCAGGGGCGGCACGCGAAGCGGGCGCTGAAGAAACTGGCCAGGAAGTAACCGCCAAAACGCAAAAAGGCCCGAACCTTTCGGCCCGGGCCTTCCTCTAAAGCACTCAGTTTGCTCAGCCGGCGGCGGTCTGCAGCATCCTCACCGCCATCTTCCACTGTCTGCGCGAGCGGCGGACGTGGCGGGTGGACAGCTTCCGGATCTTGCGCCATTCGCGGCCCTTCTGGGCCTTCTCCTCGACGGCGCGGCGCCAGAGGGCGATCGCCTTTTCGAGGTGATTCGTTGCCACACGGAGGCGGCGGCGGGCTTCCTCGGCCATGGTGCCGGTGGCGGTGGCCATGGTCGGCTCGACGACCCGCAGCGCGGCGCGCATGCGGGCCTGCTCGATCTGCGGCAGCGGCGTGCTCAGCAGGCCCTTGGCCAGGCCGAGGCCGCGGCAGGCGCCGATGAACCACTTCGCCGGATCCCACTGGTACCAACGGATGCCGTTACGGAAGTCGGCGGGGAAGCGGTGGTGGAACGAGTGGTAGCCCTCGCCGAGGGTCATCAGGGCGACGAACCAGTTATCGCGCGCCGAGGCCTCGCCGTTGAAAGCCGGCTTGCCGAGCGTGTGCGCGAGAGAGTTCACGAAGAAGGTCGTATGGTGGATGATCACGATGCGGGTGAAGCCGCCCCACAGCAGGCCGGCGATCGGGTCGCCGAACGCGGCGCCGATCAGCGTCGGCAGGCCGAAGCCGCCCACGATCAGGATGACCTTGTGCCAGCGGTGCTGCCACATCACGATCGGGTTCGCCAGCAGGTCGGGAGAGTTGGCGAACGTGTCGTCGCGCTGCTCGTTCCGGTGGAAGATCCAGAGGATGTGCGCCCACCAGAAGCCGCGCTGGATGTTGTACGGATCCCAGTCCTTGTCGGCGTACTTGTGGTGCACGCGGTGCGCGGACGACCACCAGAGGATCGAGTTCTGCGCGGCCATGGCCCCGAAGAACGCGAAGAACGACTGGACGATCGGGTGCGCCTCGTAGCTCTTGTGCGAGAAGAAACGGTGGTACCCGGCGCAGATCGACATGCCGACCGCGAGGTACAGACCAACCATGAGCAACGGCATCCAGAGAGAGAAGCCGACGTACCAGGTGTACGCGGCGGTGCCCACGATGCCGATCACGGGCGTGAGGGTGAGGAAAGCGATGTTCACCCAGTCTTTTTTCATCTTCGCTTGAGCTTCGATACGACACCTCCCGAAATACCCGGACGCGTAGCATACGCGCGTTCGGGTGATCAGAGAACGCCCGCCCGCCGCCCACTATTGCGCCGCATGAGGCGTCACAACATTGGAATATCGACTCCGCGCTCCCGCGCGACCTCGATTGCCTCGCCGTAACCCGCGTCGGCGTGGCGCATTACGCCCGTTCCGGGGTCGGTCGTGAGCACGCGCTGCAGCCGCGCCGCTGCGTCGTCCGTACCGTCCGCCACGACGACCATCCCGGCATGTAGGGAATAGCCGATACCGACGCCGCCGCCGTGATGGAGCGACACCCAGGTTGCCCCGGCGGCGGTGTTGAGGAGCGCGTTCAGGATCGGCCAGTCGGCGATGGCGTCGCTCCCGTCCTTCATCGCCTCGGTCTCCCGATTCGGCGAGGCGACCGAGCCGGCGTCCAGATGGTCGCGGCCGATGACGATCGGAGCCGAGACCTTCTTCTCCGCCACGAGACGGTTGAACAGCGCCCCCGCCTTGTCGCGCTCGCCGTAGCCGAGCCAGCAGATCCGTGCCGGCAGTCCCTGGAACTCCACCCGCTCCTGTGCCATCCGCACCCAGCGGTGGAGTGCGGCGTCATGGGGAAAGAGCTCGAGAATGGCCTCGTCCGTCACCAGGAGGTCGTTCGGATCGCCGGACAGCACGGCCCAGCGGAACGGTCCGCGTCCTTCGCAGAACAGCGGCCGGATGAACAGCGGCACGAAGCCCTCGACGTCGAACGCGTTGGTCACCCCTCGCTTGATGGCCTGCCCGCGGAGGTTGTTGCCGTAGTCGAAGGTGATGGAGCCGCGCTTCTGCAGCTCGATCATGGCGCGCATGTGGCGGGCCATCGTGTCGTACGAGAGGTCGATGTACATCTCCGGGCTGGTCTCCCGCAGCGCGACCGCCGACTCGAACGACATGCCGGCCGGGACGTAGCCGGTCAGCTCGTCGTGCGCCGAGGTCTGGTCGGTGAGGACGTCCGGGACGATGCCGCGGGAGATGAGCGCCTCGAGCAACTCGACCGCATTCGCCACCACGCCGATCGAGACCGCTTCGCCGTTGTCGCGCGCTTCGAGCGCACGGCTGATGGCCGCGTTGAGCGACGGCGCCTCCTCGTCCAGGTAGCGCTTCTCGAGCCGGCGCTGGATGCGCGTCCGATCGACCTCGGCCACCAGCGCCGTCGCTTCATTCATCGTCGCCGCAAGCGGCTGGGCGCCCCCCATGCCGCCGAGGCCTGCGGTGACGACGAGCTTCCCGCGCAGCGAGTCGTTGAAGTGCTTCTTCGCCACGGCGGCGAAGCATTCGTAGGTGCCCTGAAGGATGCCCTGCGTGCCGATGTAGATCCACGAGCCGGCGGTCATCTGGCCGTACATCGTCAGGCCGAGAGCGTCGAGACGGCGAAACTCGTCCCAGGTGGCCCAGTGCGGGACGAGATTCGAGTTCGCGATGAGCACGCGAGGCGCGTTCTCGTGCGTGCGGAAGACCCCCACCGGCTTCCCCGACTGCACGAGCAGCGTCTCGTCGTTCTTCAGCCGCTTGAGCGTGGCCACGATGGCGTCGTAGCACTCCCAGTTCCGCGCCGCCTTGCCGATGCCGCCGTAGACGATGAGCTGTTCCGGCCTCTCCGCGACCTCGGGGTCGAGGTTGTTCATCAGCATCCGCAGCGCCGCTTCCTGCTGCCAGCCGAGGCAGGACAACTCGGTGCCGCGGGCGGCGCGGATGGTTCTGGGCTCGTGAATCGTGGTGGTCATGAGAGGATTCTATGTCGATGCCCCGCCCCGATCTCAAAGCGCGCGCCGCCGAAACCAACAACCGCCTGAAAACGGCGTATCCCGACGCGAAGGTCGAGCTCGACTTCAACAACGCCTTCGAGCTGCTGATCGCGACCATTCTCGCCGCTCAATCGACTGACGTGCGGGTGAACATCGTCACGAAGTCGCTGTTCCGCAAGTATCCCGACCCGCGTGCATTCGCTGAAGCGGACATCGTGGAGATGGAGACGGCGGTCAAGCAGACGGGCTTCTTCCGCAACAAGGCCAGAGCGGTCATCAACTGTTCGAAGGCGCTCGTGGAGAAGCACGGCGGCGAGGTGCCGCGAACGATCGAGGAGCTGGTCGAACTGCCCGGTGTCGGACGCAAGACCGCGAACGTGATCCTCGGCAACGCCTACGGGATCAACGCGGGGGTGATCGTCGATACGCACGTGACCCGCCTCTCCGGCCGGCTCGGCTTCACGAAACAGGCGGACCCCGTCGACATCGAGCGGGACCTGATGAAGATCGTCCCGCGCGACGAATGGACGGCGTTCGCAAACCGGCTGATCCTGCACGGACGCCGGGTGTGCATCGCGCGCAAACCCGACTGCCCGAACTGCGTCGTGAACGAGCTCTGCCCGAGCGCGGATCTCGACCGCGAGAACGTGCCGAAGAAGCGGCCCGCGAAGAGGGGTCGAAAGTCCTCCCCTCGGCCGGCTCATTAGCTTTTCGGCTTCTCGATCTTCTTGTGCGTGTCGCTCACGACCATCATCGCGGCGGAGCCGTACCAGAGCGTCAGGTCCGGGACAAACACCCCGGCCTTGACGGCCGGATCGAGCATGACCAGCTTCTCGGCCTCTTCGATCGTGCTGACATTGAAGATGTAGAGGCCGCGGTACGCCTTCTCGTTCTTTCCGAAGGGACCGGCGACGGCGAGCTTCCCTTCATCGGCGAGCCGCCCGATATTCGCGAAATGACCGGCGAAGATCTCCTTCCGCGCCTCTCCCTGGACCTCCCCATCCTTCGGGCCGGTCTTGAGAATGCACAGCACGTACATCTTCATCCCGCGCTCATCGGCCCCGAGTCTTTTCGCCAGCTCGGGATCGAAGGAGGGCTCCTCGGCCGCCACGGCCAGAGTGCCGATGCAGAGCGCAGCGAGGAGGAGGAACGAGACGCGAGCCGGTTTCATGATGGCCAATATACAGCCGGTTTGCTTGCGCTCGGGTCCATCGCATACGCGCCGCGAGCGGCGAAAGGTTGCCGGCGCGGGACGCCGCCAAACCAGCCGCCGAAGACGGACGGCGCTCCGGGCGCGGACCCTGATTCTCGCGAGGCGCAGGGTCCGCGCGTGGAGCGCCTGCGTCCTCGGAGCTGCCCCGGCTAAGGGGGATCCGAAGTCCCCATCTTCGTCCAGGGGCCGCAGCGCGCGATCCGCCAGGCCGCCTTCGCCGACCCCACCCCGAACCCGTGCTTCCGGATCGCCTCGCGCCCGTAAGCCGAGCACGAAGGGGTAAAGCGGCACGTAACCTTCCCGCTCAGCCGGGGGGAGATGTGGGCCCGGTACTCGTCGATCAGAAAGATCGCGCCGCGCGCGGCGAGCCCGCGGCCGTGGGGCACGGTGAAATCGTGCAGGGCGATAACGAGCGCGATGAGGATCGCGAAGGTCAGAGTTTTACGGAGCTTGAGTCGCATGGCGTCTCACAAAAATGAGCTGTCATCCTTCGCCGCCATGGTTTCGTTTCCAGGAAAGGTCCTGTGGCTCAGGATGACAGAGATCCTCACGCCCTCTCCGCCGCCTTTGCCTCATCCCACAACTGGTCCATCTCCTCCAACTCCAACTGATCCAGATTCTGCCCCCGCTCGCGGACCTGCGCTTCCATCGACTCGAACCTGCTCAGGAACTTCCGGTTCGTCGACTGCAGGGCCTCCTCCGGGTTCACGTTCACTTTGCGGGCGATGTTGGCGATGGTGAAGAGGAGGTCGCCGATCTCTTCGTGCACGTGCGCGGTGTTGCTGGATGCCACAGCCTCGCGGAGCTCCTGGATCTCCTCGTCGACTTTGTCGAAGACGTCGTCCGTGCGGCGCCAGTCGAAGCCGACCCGGGCCGCCTTTTCCGTCAGCCGTGACGCCTTCAGCAGCGCCGGCATCGATCGCGGGACGCCGGACAGGACGCTCTTGTTCTCCGCCTTCTTTTCCTCGTTCTTCAGCTTCTCCCAGTTCACCAGTACCTGCTCGGCGTCGCCGGCCTCGACGTCGCCGAAGACGTGTGGGTGGCGGCGCACGAGCTTGTCGTGCACGGCGGTGACGGAGTCGTAGATGTCGAACGTCCCTTCCTCACGGGTGACCTCGGCGATGAACACCGCTTCCAGCAGCATGTCGCCTACTTCCTCGGCCAGTGCGGCGCGATCGTCGCGGTCGATGGCGTCCACGACCTCGTATGCTTCCTCGATCACGTAGGGTTTCAGGTCGGGAAGCGTCTGCTTCCGGTCCCACGGACAGCCGTCCGGCCCGCGGAGGCGTGTCATCAGTCGCACGAGGTCGTCAAAGGTTCGCTTCGCCATGCGCGCATTCTAGTTTGCCGTGCACTTTGGTCTGTTAGCATTGCCCGGCCAGTTCATGTTCAACCAGGTGCTCATCGTTGCCGGCGAAAGCGCAGCGCACACGCCGGCCGAAGTGGCCCGCTCGCTCCGGTTCACGCCGGTGATCACCGGGTCCGAGGAAGAGGCGGTGGCGCTGCTCGGCCGCGAGCGGTTCCGCCTCATTGCCATCAGTGGAAATGCAGCGTGGCAGCGCCTGCGGGCCGTCGCCGAAAGCAAGCAGCCGATGGCGCGCGTCCTGGAATTGCCGGAGATCGCGGCCGACGACGACGTCATCCGCCGGCTGATGGTCCGCTACCTCGCCCCGGCGTCCTCGGATCGCGCGCGGTTCACCACCGAGGAGCGGTATCGCTTCCTGTCGAGCATCCTGGAGTCCTTCACCGGCACGCTCGAGCTGCGCGAAGTGCTGCGGCGGATCGTCGCGGTGACGCGCGAGGAGTTCGGCGCCGACCGGGCCTGGCTCCTCCACCCCGTTCACGAGCAGGCCGAATACGCGAAGGTCGCGTTCACGACTGCCGCCAGCGGCGTGCAGGCGGACCTTTCCGACAAAGGGCCGGTGCCGCTCGTCCACTCGCAGGGGCTGATTCGCCGGGCAATGGAGTCGGCGAAGCCGGTCGTGGTGATGCAAGGCGACGCAGACCTCGATCCGGAGCTGGCCGAGCGTTTTGGAATCCGGTCGGCAATGATTCAGGTGCTGCGGCCGCGCGAGGAGGAGCCGTGGGCGTTCGGCCTCCACCAGACCGAAGAGCGCGACTGGACCGAGGAAGAGCTGTCGCTCTTCGGCGAGATCGGCCGCTACGCCACCCTCGCGCTCAACAACACGCTGCTCCACAACCGCGCCGTCCGCGAGATGGCCAAGGTCAACGCGATCCTCGACCAGATCCCCGAGTCTGCCGCGATCTACGACGCGCAGGGGAAGCTGGAGCGGATGAACGCCTCCGCGCAGCGCGATCCCGCCATGATCTTCTCGGCCGAGCCCGACGCGCGCGGCCGCAGCCTGCAGCACCGCTACATCGACGGCAGTCCGCTGTCGGTCGAAGAGCTGCCGTCGATGCGCGCCATTCACGGCGAGGTGGTCAAGTCCGATTACCTGATCCGCGACGCGCGCAACAACGACGACCGGGTCGTGAACCTCAAGGCCGCGCCGATCCGCGACGACGCCACGCGCATCATCGGCTCGGTCGTCCTTTCCCGCGACGTCACCGACGAGCGGCAGAGCGCGGAGCGCGAATCCTGGCGCCGCCGCCGCGCCGAGTGTCTCGCCAATCTCGGCCTGGAGATGGTCGCGATGGCGCCGAGCTTCGACAACCTCGACGAGCCTGCTGAACGCATCGCCCAGGCCGTCGCCGGCTCGGTGCGCATCTATCTCTACCACTCCCTCACCGGCTGGCTCGACCTGGTCGGTCAGTCGACCGTCGATCCGTCGCTGGCGAAGTATCGCGAATACTTCGAGAGCCACCCCTATCGCCCCGGTGAAGGACTCCCCGGCACCGTCTTCCAGATCGGCCGGCCGCTGCTCTTCTACGAAGTCCGCGGCGACGCGCTGGTCGACTTCGCGCGCGACCCGGAAGAACGCGCGGTCAAGGCGGCGCTGCACGAGCAGAGTCTCATCGCCTATCCGATCGAGTCCTATGGAGAACGAATCGGCGCGGTGATCATTTCGCAGTCCGACCCGCGCCGGAACTTCGACGCCGAGGACCTCGAGTTCGCCCGTTCCGTCGCCGAGCGAATCGGCGCGGCGAGCCACATCCATCGCCTGACCACCATCGCGCAGGACGGCCACCGCGCAGCCGAGGAGCTCGCGCGCCGCGAGGTCGACGCGCGTGTCCGCTTCGAGGGCGTCCTCGAATCGGCGCCGATCGGCATCGCCGTCTTCTCCGCCGACGAGCTCCGCTTCGAGCTCGCGAACGCCCGCTACCTCGACTACGCCGCGCAGTTCGGCCGCGTCTCCCTCGACACCAAAGTCATCGGCCTGCGCGCCGCCGAGGTGCTGCCGGGCATCGAGCAGATCCTCAAGCAGGTCGCCGACTCCGGCGAGCCGCGCATCGACGAAGAGCTGCGGATCGGCGATCTCTACATCAACCGCATCATCTCCGCCGCGCGCGGGCGTTTCTCGGGTATCACCCAGAGCCTGACCGTCCTGGTGCAGGACGTCACCGACCAGGTGCGCGCCCGCCGCGAGATCGAAAACCTCGCCAACATGATGGCCGAGCGCTCCGCCCGTCTCGACTCGATCCTCGGCTCGATGACGGACGGTCTCTGGGTCTACGACGCCAACGGCGGCGTGGTCGACGTCAACCAGGCCGCGCTGAACATGTTCGGCCTCTCCTCGCGCGCCGAGGCGGAGGAGCACGGGTCGTTCGCGAAGCTCAACCTCCGCGACGCCGAAGGGCGGCCGGTCGGGCCCTCCGACATGCCGTACGCGCGTGCTCTCTCCGGGCAGACCGTCCCCGACTACCTCGCCCAGGCCAAGCACCTCATCACCGGTCGCGATCTCGACCTCTCCATCGCCGCCGCGCCGATCGAGAGCCGCGGCATCGTCGGCGCCGTCCTGGTCATCCGCGACATCACCGCCCTGCAGGAGCTCGACCGCAAGAAAGACGAGTTCCTCTCCGTCGCCTCGCACGAGCTGCGCACGCCGCTCACCACCATCAAGGGCTACACCCAGCTCCTGGCGCAGACCGTCGACGACCTTCAGCCCGAGGAGCGGGCCACCTACATCAACGCGGTGCTGGGCGAGATCGAGCGGATGATGGGCCTCATCTCCGAGCTCCTCGATGTCTCCCGCATCGAGACCAACCGCCTGCAGATCCACCCGCAGCCGATCCGCTGGCTGCAGTTCATCGAAGGGCGCATCTCCGCATTCCGCGTCCAGCACCCCAGCCGCGACATCCGCTTCGACGTCAACGCCACTGAGACCAGCGTCGTCGCCGATCCCGACCGGATGCGCCAGGTCGTCGACAACCTTCTCTCCAACGCCCTCAAATACTCCGCCGAGGGAACGGACATCGACGTGCGCGTGGTCCGGGAGAACGGCTACGTCGCCACGTCCGTCACCGACCACGGCATCGGCATCCCGCGTGACGAGATCCCCCAGCTCTTCGAGCGCTTCCACCGCGCCCGCAACGTCTCCAGCCGCTACTACGGCGGCCTCGGCCTCGGCCTCTACATCGCCCGCGCGATCGTCGAAGCCCACGGAGGCTTCATCACTGTGGAGAGCGAAGAAGGCACCGGCTCGACGTTCACCATGAAGCTGCCGCTGTCGGAGCAGTAGGCGCCTCGTTGTCATCCTGAGCCACAGGAATTGCCGCAAGGACGGAAAGCACGGCGGCGAAGGACCTGGGGGGAGGGGGAGCGAGGCACGCTCTTCCCACCCGCTCCCGCCCAGGTCCTTCGCCGTCATGCTTTCTGCTTCGTGGGACCATGCCTGCGGCTCAGGATGACAAGGGGGCGCGTTCTTCAACTTCCCTTCACACGCTCTTCACCTCCATCTCCCTTCCCCTCCTCACCCGGTCTCCACACTGCGCTGCAGAAGGAGATTGGGTCCATGAAATTGAAGTCTCTGATCGCGGCGCTGACGTTGGTGGTGTGCGCGTCTGCGTTTGCGGAGGATGCGCCGGTTACTGCGGAGCAGCAGCAGTTGATCGTGTTGCAGCAGCAGATTGCCGAGTTGCAGCGGCAGATGGCGGAGCTGCGGCAGCAGGTTGCCGTACCGCAGCAGCCGGCCGTGCAGGCTTCCGACGAGGTTCCCGCGGAAGCCGTGGCGCCGCCCACCACCGAGGAGCTGGCCGGGAAGA
>DASPHC010000119.1:0-3128 GCA_035629865.1 Thermoanaerobaculia bacterium
CCAGTACTGCTGTACGTTCGGGATCAGCAGCTCGGTCGTCGTCGCAACCGCGCTGAAGAATGCGGCGGCGGTCCAGGCGGCAACCGTCGCGCCGCGGCGGCGGCGGTCGATGCGAAGGATCTCGACGGTGAACCAGTAGATCGCCGCGGGGATGAAGGGGACGCCAAAGTACGCGCGGCGCGCCCAGGTCAGCGCCACGGCGGCGTCGTTCGTGGAGTACATCGCCGCGAAGGCCGTCATCCAGATACCGACGGCGACGGTCATGGTGAAGAACGCGGCAGTCGCGCTGGTCAGCCTCCGCAGAAGCAGCCGTACGCCGAACGCAAGGATCAGCACGGCCGTCAACGCAACCGGGATTGCAGCCGGCGAAAACGCGTACACCGCGGACATGAACGCGGACATGGTGATCTTAGGGGGAGAGAGCCCGCGTCATTGTAGGCGATGCAAGTCGCTTTCAGCAGCGATGAATCCGAACGACGCCCATTGCTTCCCCGAGGTCACGCGCTCGAACACCGGCCGGGCCCGCTCCGCCTGCCCGTTGTAGAGGTGCCAGTTGCCAACGCCGTAAAGAATGGTCGCGCCGTCGACCGACGACGGGTCCTCACCCGCGAACTCCTCCGGGGCGATCTCGCCGCGATACATGAGCAGGAGCTTGTGATACGCCGCGTTCTCGATGACTTCCATGTCGCTGCTGATCGGCTCGAGCACGCGCTCGGCCTCTTCCGGACGGCCGAGGCGGCGCAGGGTCATGTAGAGCCAGTGCGAGGCGGAGACGACGCCGTCGGGATTCTTCGAGAGCTCCATGCAGGTGCGGTACGCGGCCAAGGCCTGGTCGAATTCGCCGCGCAGATAGTGCGCCAGGCCGAGGTGATACCAGATGTTCGACTGCAGCGTGGTCAGCGGGATGTTGCGGTCGTTCGGTAGTCCGTCCGGCTCGATCTCGTCCTTCTTTCCACGCTCCAGCTCCGCCGCCTTCGTGAGATCGGCGATGGCGCGGTCGAACTGGCGCAAGGTGATCCAACGATGCCCGCGATGCCGCAGCATCCGCGCATCCTTCGGATGTTTCTTCACCCCCTCGGTGAAGATGTCGATGGCTTTCTGGTACTCGCCCAGATACGCCGTCCGGCGGCCGAGCCAGATGATGGCGTCGGCGTCGCTGGGACTCTTGTCATACGCCGCCTGCGCGATGGCCAGTTCCTGGATGCGCGCCTCGCGAATGGCGGGGGACATGGGCGGGGCGGGTGGGGCGGTGCTCGCCGTCGGTGCTTGTGTTTGCGGCGCGGTGGTGGCGCACGCGGTGAGAAGGAGAACGGCGGCGAGGTGGCGCATGGGACAGAGTTTATCGCCCGGGCAATAGGACAGATAGGACCTATGGGACGAATAGGACAACCGACCCTCATTCGTCCTATCAGTCCTATTGGTCCAATCTGTCCTATTGAACTGCCCGGCTAAACTGCCATCCTATGGAAGTCCTCATCCTCGGTGCGGGCGTTATCGGTGCGAGCGTCGCGTATCACCTTGCCGCTCGCGGTGTGCGCGACATCGTGGTGATCGACCGGGCGGAGGATTTTGGCGGCGGGAGTACGGCGAAGGCGACCGGCGGGTTCCGGGTGCAGTTCGACAATGAGACCGAGGTGCGGCTCTCGCTGCTTGCGCGTGCGAAGCTGCGGGCGTTCGAGGAGGAGATTGGCGTCGATTCGGGGTATCGGCCGCATGGGTATCTCTTTCTCGCCTGCAATGACGTCGAGCTGGATACGCTGCGGGCGGCGCAGGCGGTGCAGCATGCGTGCGGCGTGTCCGAGGCGCGGATGATCTCCGCGGGAGAGGCGCGGGAGCTCAGTCCTGCAATCTCGGATGACTCGATCGCCGGCGCGGCGTTTTGTCCGACGGATGGCTTCATCCGGCCGATGAACATCCTTCGCGGCTACGTGAGCGCGGCTCAGCGGCTCGGGGTGCGGTTCGAGCTCGGCGTGGAGCACCTCGGCTTCCGCACGGAGGGCGATCGCGTGGTTGCGGCACGCACGTCGCGCGGGGAGATGGCCGCACGGGTGTTCGTCAACGCCATGGGAGCGTGGTCGGGCGCGCCGGTGATGGCACTGCGCCGGAACGTCGCCGCGACGGTCGCGACAGACCTACTCCCTGAGTCGATGCCGATGACGATCTGGAGCGGTGACTGGTATCACTTCCGCGTCCGCGACGGCCGCGTCCTCCTCCTCTGGCCCGACGACCCTCCGGTGAACGATTGGATCGAACAGGTGCAGGCGAAGACGCAGGCCCGCGTTCCGTCGGTGGCAGCGCTGCCGATCGCGGAGACGTGGAGCGGGATGTACGAGATGTCGCCCGACGGACGGGCCATCGTCGGCCGCTCCCCCGCACTCTCGAATGTCTACCTCGCCACCGGCTGCTCCGGTCACGGCGTCATGCACGCACCGGCGATCGGGCAACTGGTGGCGGAGCTGGTAGTGGACGGGAGGACGTTGATGGACATCGAGGCGCTGCGGCCGGATCGGTTCTCCCTGTCATCCTCACTGTCATCCTGAGCCCGCAGGAATCGCCCACGAAGCGGAGAGCATGGCGGCGAAGGACCTGGCGGGAGGGGGAGCGATGCACGCTCATCCCACCCCCGCCCACTCAGATCCTTCGCCGCCATGCTTGCTCTTCCTGGGGAAATTCCTCGGGCTCAGGATGACAAATACAGGCAGCAGCAGGTCACGCCACCCTCGGCTTTCGCCAGCTCGTCCGCATCGACCGTCCGCAACGACAAGCCGTGCTCCCGAAGCCGCGCAGCCGTTCTTGTAAACGCCGTCGGATACACCACCGTCTCTCCTACCAGCAACGCGTTCCCGCCGAACGGCTCGGAAGGGTCGACGTCGATCAACGTCCATCCCCCGAACGGCGCGACGTCCACCCACTCGCGATTCACGAGCAGAGCGTCCTCGGACACGCGTGTGATCGCAGTCTTCAAATGCAACGCTCCGTGCACATCTACGCCGATCACTTCGCGCCCGCTGAGCCTTCCGAGCTGCTCGATGCCGGCGTCGTTGGAGCGTTCGGAGCGGCCGACGTAGATCCGCTCGTTGAGGACGAGGACGTCGCCGCCGTCGAGCGTCGCCGGTGCTTCCATGCGC
>DASPHC010000120.1:0-25510 GCA_035629865.1 Thermoanaerobaculia bacterium
GTTCGTCGCGATGCTCGCCCTGCCGGCGACGGCGCAGGAGGTGTGGCAGGTCAGCGGGTTTGCGCTGATGCGGGCCGCTTCGGCGCCGGTGAGCGGTCCGCTGGGAAGGGACCCGTCGGAGAACGAGCCGCTGGACAGCGAAACGCTGGAGGCGCAGGTGCAGGTGGGGATCGACTGGCTCCCCTCGCCGATGTACGGCGCGCATCTGCATCTGCTCGGGCGGAGCGACAACGCGGATACGCGGAGGGGGACGTTCGGGATCGCCGAGGCCTACTTCGACGCGAACTTCGTCCCGAACGGGGATCGCCTGCGGCTGCGCGGCGGGGCGTTCTTCCTGCCGACTTCGCGGGAGAACGTCGACGCTCTCTGGGAGCCGGCGTATACGCTCACGCCTTCGGCGCTGAATTCCTGGCTGGGCGAAGAGCTCCGGCCGATCGGGGTCGACGCGGCCTACTTTCGCGGGCGTGCGGTCGTCGGGGCAACGCTCTTCCGCGGCAATGACACGTTCGGCGCGGTGCCCGTAGCGCGCGGCTGGCAGCTCAGCGATCACTGGATCACCCTCGGCGAGTGGGTCGCGGTCGACGCGACGGACTTTACTTCCGTCTCCGCCGAGACCGACGGCCGCCTCGGCTGGTCGGCGCGCGGTGCCTGGAACGGCGAGGATCTGCTGGTGCAGCTCACGCACATCGACAACCGCTCCGACGGCCGCAAGTACGGGGACCTCTTCAACTGGAACACTCGCTTCGACATCGCCGCGGTCGAGTATTCGCGGGGCGACTGGACGGTCGCCGGCGAATACGGCTGGGGACCGACGTTTTTGGTGCTGGATGACGGCCGGAAGTTCGGCAACGAGCTCGCGGCCAGCTACCTGATGGTCTCGCGCTGGTGGCGGCACGGAAGGGCTACGTTTCGCGCAGACTGGTTCGACGTCGATGACGACCACCGGCGCGCCCTCACGGCCGCGTTTCTCTGGACGCCGCCGGGGAAGATTCGCCCGGCGATCGAGGTGACCACCGCCGGGGGCGAGCAGCGGGTGCTGCTGGAGGTTCGGTACAGTTTTTCGGGAGGGTGATGGGACCGATAGGACCTATGGGACCTATGGGGACCTATCACCCTCCCGGGAATCCCGGAGCCGTTCTTCGTGCTTGCAACGGCATGCTCCGCCCCCTTGCCCTGGTTCTCCTTGCCCTTGCCCTGCCTGCCGGCGCCGCTACGATCGACGCGGTCGTGCGCGATGCTCGGGGGCGGGGGGTCGCGGAGGCGGTGGTCTACGCGGTCCCCGAGGGGCGGGAGCTGCCGCCGGCGAGGAAGACCGCGGTCATGGACCAGCGCAACCGCGAGTTCATCCCCCACGTCCTGGTGGTGCAGAGCGGGACGGCGGTGAATTTCCCGAACAGCGACGACGTCCGGCATCAGGTCTACTCCTTCTCCCCCGCCAAGACCTTCCAGTTGCCGCTCTACAAAGGGACTCCGGCGAACGCGATCGTGTTCGACAAGGCGGGGGTGGCGACGCTCGGCTGCAACATCCACGACCGGATGACCGCGTACATCGTGGTGGTCGACACGCCGCACTTCGGAACGAGCGGCAGGGACGGAAAGGTCACCCTCCCGAACCTCGCCGGGGGCAAGTACGCGGTGCGGGTCTGGTATCCGGAAATGAAGACCGAACCGTCACCAATTGCCGTGACGGTCACCGGAAACGAGCGCACCGAGGTGTCATTCGTGGCACGCTAGCGCGAGATGCCGATGCGCAGCTTCCAGGCGAAGCTTCTCTACCTGCTGGTGAGCGTCCTGGTGCTGTTGCTGGCCGTGACGCTGATCGCCGTCCACGTGTTCGGGCAGCGGACCATGCGCAAAAGCGTCACCGAGGAGCTGCGGGTCGGCGTGCGCATCCTGGAGCGCATCCTCGAAGGACGGTCGCGGCAGCTCGCCGACAAGGCCACGGTGATCGCCGCCGATTTCGCCTTCCGGGACACGGTGGCGTCGGCCGATCGGGCGACGATCGCCTCGGCGCTGGCGAATCACAGCGAGCGCATCGACGCCGACGCGGCGTTCGTGATCTCGCTCGACGGCCTGGTGGTCGCCGACACGCTCGAGGGCCGTTACGCCGGCCGCCCATTCCCGCTGCCGTCGCTGCTGCGCGAAGCGGAAGCTCGCGGCGAGTCGGCGGCGCAGGTGGCGCTCGACGACCGTCCCCATCAGCTCGTGGTCGTGCCGATGCTCGCGCCGCGACGGATCGCCTGGGTCTGCATGGGCTTCGCGATCGACGAGCGGGTGCTCGACGACGTGGCAGCCGTGACCAAGCTCGACGTCTCGCTCTGGAACGCTTCCGCGCGGCGCCCCGAGCTTCTCTCCACGTTGCCGCAGCAGGCGCGCGGCGAATTGCTGGAGCGGAGAAGGGCGTTCGACCGCGGGCGGAGGGACGCAGACGAAGAGCTGGAGATCGGTTCGACCCGCTACCAGGCCATCGTGCATCCGATCCGGACCGCCGACGGCTCGCGCATCCAGACACTGCTGCAGCGATCGATCGAAGAAGCGGCGCGTCCCTACCTCCTTCTCGAGCTGCAGATCTTCGCGCTGTCCAGTCTCGCGCTGCTGGCGGCGCTGGTGGTGGCGACGCTCTTCGCGCGCGGCGTGAGCCGGCCGCTGGAGACGCTGGCCGAGGGAGCGCAGCGGATCGAGCACGGCGACTATGGCACCCCGGTCGACGTCCACCAGAACGACGAGATCGGCCGGCTGGCGACGGCGTTCAACGAGATGCGTACCGGCATCGCGGAGCGCGAGGAGCAGATCCGCTATCAGGCCACGCACGACAGCCTGACCGGCCTTCCGAACCGCACGCTCTTCCTCGACCGTCTCGAGCAGGCCATCCTGAAGGCGCGGCGGACCGGCGAGATCGTCGGGATGATCATGATGGACCTCGACCGCTTCAAGGACATCAACGACACGCTCGGCCATCCGTTCGGCGATGAGCTGCTGATCGAGATCGGGCGCCGCCTGACGCAGACGCTGCGCGAGAGCGACACGGTGGCCCGCCTCGGCGGCGACGAGTTCGCGGTCACGTTCTACGTCCGCTACGGCCGGCGGGCCGTGGACGTGGCCCAGCGCATCAGCACCGCCCTCGAGACTCCGTTCGCGCTGGCCGGAGTCTCGGTCGACGTCGACGCCAGCATGGGCATCGCCCTCTACCCGCTGCACGCCAACGACGCCGAGACGCTGATGAAGCGCGCCGACATCGCCATGTACGAGGCAAAGCGCGACCACTCCGCGTTCGCGACATACGAGCCGGGCCGCGACGAGCATTCGCTGCGGCGGCTGGCCATCCTCTCCGACCTCCGGCACTCCATCGCCCGCGAGGAGCTGGTGCTGCATTACCAGCCGAAGATCGACTTCCGCCTCGAGAAGGTCGCACATGCAGAGGCGCTGGTGCGCTGGCGCCATCCGGTCCACGGGTTGCTCTCGCCCGACGAGTTCGTGCCGCTGGCCGAGCAGTCGGGAAACATCGGCGCGATCACGAAGTGGGTGCTGCGGCGGGCCATCACCGACTGCGGCGAGTGGAATGCGGCCGGACTCGACCTCACCGTGGCGGTGAACCTCTCCGTGCTCGACCTCTTCGACGCGGAGCTCCCGACGTACATCGGAGGCCTGCTCTCCGAGGTTGGACTGCCGCCGTCGAAGCTCGTGCTGGAGATCACCGAGAGCGCGGTGATGAAGGACCCGGCGTACGCGCTGCGCATCCTCCGCGATCTCAAGACGCGCGGCATGACGCTGGCGATCGACGACTACGGCACCGGCTATTCCTCCCTCGCCCACCTGAAGCGCCTGCCGGTGGACGAGCTGAAGATCGACAAGTCGTTCGTCCTGAACCTCCAGGCCTCCGCCACGGACGACCTGGTGATCGTCCGCTCGACGATCGAGCTCGGGCACAACATGGGCCTCCGCGTCATCGCCGAGGGGGTCGAGAGCGAGGAAGCCTGGAACATCCTCCGCGACCTCGGCTGCGACATGGGCCAGGGATATTACGTGAGCCGGCCATTGGCGGTGGAGGCGTTCCGGGTTTGGGTGAGGGAGTCGAAGTGGGGGCTGGGGTGAAGAAGGCAGAAAGCAGAAGTCAGAAGGCAGAAGGACAAACGTTCGCCTTCTGCCTTCTGACTTCTGCCTTACGACGTCGCCTTCAACCCCGCGATCGACACGAGCAGCATCACCAGAAACCCCATCCTCGCCAGCGTCAGCGGCTCTTTGAAAAGCACGATGCCGAGGATGGCGGCGCCGAGGGCGCCGATGCCGACCCAGACGGCGTAGGCGGTGCCGATCGGGAGCGTCCGCGCCGCCCATGAGAGCAGGAACATGCTCACGGCGATGGCGGCGATCACCAGCACCGAGGGGATGGGGCGGCGGAAGCCGTCCGTGTACTTCAGGCCGACGGCCCAGCAGACCTCGAGCAGGCCGGCGACGACGAGCGCAATCCATGACGAGGACATGCGGGATTGTAATCAGAAGGCCTTCTGCCCTCTGCCTTCTTTGGTCACACCATTGCAATGCCTGCCGCAGGAGGGTTTGCGTCTATGGCAACAACAAGATCCTCGAAGAAGAGGAGCAGCGGGAGCAAGGGCGGCGCGGCAGGGATCCTGAACAACGTCACGGGCTCCGCGACCGTCGACCCGCTGATCGGCCTGGTCGAGGGTCTCGGTTTGGTCGACGTGCTGCTCGGACGGGTGAAGTCGCGCATCGAAGAGACCGACCTCGACGAGCTGATGGAAGAGGTGACGGATTACATGCGCCGCAACCCCGAGGTCCTGGTGGTGTCGCTCGGCGCCGTGACGGTCGCGACCGGACTGCTGGTCTGGCTCAACAACCGCCGCGAGTGGGACGGGGCGGAACGCCGCGCCCCGGTCGTCACGTCCTCTCCGGGACGCGTACGCCGTACGACGCGGGTCGCCGAAGAGTCGGACGACGAGGAGGAATAGCGGCGATCCGGCGCCAGCGTCTCGCGCGGGCGCCGGCCGCGGTTCAGCGGCCTCCCGCCGATCTCCGCCGCGTCGGCGCCGGACGCTCGGAGATCTCCCGGCTGACGGCACGGGACGACGCTCCGTCGCTCAAGCCCCGATTCTGATAGGCGAGGAAGTACGCCCCCGGAACCCCGCGCGCAAAGCCGGCGTCGGCACCGGTGAGCGAAGCACCGATCACGGGGACGCGCTCCACGAGTTGAAAGTCTTCGTCGAAGCGCGCCACTTCGAGCTGGCTCCCGTTCGCCACGGCCACCAGGTAGCCGGCTTCCACCTTCGTCACCGCCATCGGGATTCCGGCGACCGGAAGCGCCACGCGCTGTCCGGCAAGCTGGCCGTTGGCGGTGAACGTCTGGGCCGCGCGATAGTGGATGCCTTCGGTGTCGTGGCCGGCCCAGAGCACGGTGTAATCCGAACCGTCGGAGACGAGCCGCGGCATCGAGACGTCGGCCGATTCGATCTCGAAATCGGGACGGGCGATCGCGCCGGACGCACTCACCACGGCCGCGTGCAGCTCATGGAGCGGGAGACACACGCCGCACCCTTCGCCGAACACCTCGACGTTCCAGGCGATGAAGAAGTTCTCTCCGTTACTGACGACGACCGGGGCCAACGCCACCCCTTCTTTCGAGAGGACCAGCGGCTCGACGTCGATCACCCCGTTCGGGGTGAGGCGGATGCCGACGATCTGGCGCTCCGGCGACTCCCAGACGACGAAGTGCGTGTTCCCTGCCGCGGCAACCGACACGCGCGAACCGGGCGCGGACGCTCCGAGATCGAGCGGCCCGCCGAGGGATGAAGTGTCGAAGAAACTGAGTTTCACGCTTCCCGCCGCCGGGGCGCCGAGGTCCTCTTCGACCCACGCAAGCGCGGAGCCGCCGAGCGCCGGCCGGACCTGATCGCGAGACGACGTGGGGGCGGCCAGCCCCGCACGCGGGGACGCATCCGGAATCGCGGAGAGACGCGTCGTCTTCACGACCCGCTTCTGCCGTTCGCCGCTGTTTTCGGACCACGCCGCCATGGCCGACTCGCCGATCCTCGCCGCGGTCACCGACTCCTGCCACGTAATGCTTTGCGACACCACGAACGGCCGGAGGCTGCCCGGAATCTCGCCCCTGCCCATCAGGCGGCCTTCGATCTGCGCCGCGCCGGGCCGGTGCACGTGCTCCCACACGATCAGGGTCGCGCTGCCGTCGTTGCTTGCGCCCGAGGAAGAGGCCTCGCGTCCTTCGTTCTCCGCCACCGGATAGACCGCGGAGGCGGCACCGAACGCGTTGTACGGAATGGCGCGCACGTCGCCGTCAGCATCAGGCAGCAGATAGGGAGCGATGGCGCGAGCGTCGCTGTGGGTATAGCTGATGAGGTATTGCGACCCGGTCCACGTCGCCTCGGGGTGCCACGCGTGGCCGGTGCTCAGCAGCGTATGCGTCGCTCCGGCCGTTCCGCCGGCATTGATGCTGACCGCCTGCAGCGCGGTGGTGTACGCCTGCTCCACTACGCCGGTGTTCTTCTGGAAGGCCACCAGGTACCCATCGCCGTTCGAAGCGATGGACCAGCCAAACACCGCCGGCCCGAAGCCCGCGGGTCCTGCCAGCTGCTGATGCGGCCCGGCCACCCCTTCCTCCGAGACGGCCACGCCGCTGAGGTGGGTGAACGTGCTGGTGATGACGTAGTAGCCGGTACCGTTCGAGGCGCCGTTCGAGGCGATGGAGGGCGCGTACAGCGCGTCCGCGATCGTGAACGGAGCTCCGAGAGAACCGTCGGGCCGGACGGCGATGCCGCGCACCGTGTCCGTCACCAACGCGGTCTCGGAGCGGCTGGTTTGATAGACGATCACGTATCCGGAGCCATTCGAGGCGATGGCCGGGTTCATGGCCCGCTCGATGCGGCCGGCGGAAAACACCGCGCCCGACTCGGCGTCGATCCGCGCCAGGCAGACGCCCCCGAGCATCTGGCTCGTGCAGTTGTAGGCAACCGCGTAGTCGCTGCCGTCGGACGCCACCACCGCCCCGCTGCCGCGGCTGCCGATCACCAGCGATGCGTCGAGCACCTCTCCGGTGGGGCCGACCCGCGTTCCGCGCACTTCGGAAGCCAGGCCGCGAACGTCGTTCCAGACGACGAGGAAGCCAGCCCCATTCGACGCCACGCGAGGCGTGTTGCGCAGGAACGGAGCCGGTTCGATGCGCCGCTGCGTGAGCGGAATCTCAGGCCCGACGGTCAGGCCGAAGAGCGGGGTCGAGACGAGGGCGAGGAAGGAGAGGAGCAGGGACTTGACGGTAGCTCGCACGTATGTGGTTATACCATGCCACTCCACCGATGTCAGCCTCTGCTTCGGTTCCTGGTGTGGTGTGTCGCAAATCGCACTACCGCACCGCCCGCCGCCTCGGGACGAACGCATCGCCGGCGGCAACCCGCCGGGCCACGGCACGGGAGGCGTTCCGGTCCTCATTCGTGCCGCTCAGGTAGGCGAGGATCGCGCTTCCGTCGCGCTGGGCGGCGAGGGCGATGATCGAGCTCTCCGGGCGAAACGCCGAATACACCGGCAGCGTCTCGAGCGCGCCGAAATTCCGGTCGAGCCGGAGGAGCGAGATCCAGCGCGGAGATTCGGGATGGTCGAAGGCAACGAGGTACTCGCCGCCGAGCGAAGTCACGGCGTGAGGCGTGAGCTCCGTCGGGAGCTCGCGAGGTACGCCGAGGGCATCGCCGTCCTCACTGAACGCCTGCGCGAAGGCACCGCCGCCGGAGCGGGCCCAGAAGAGGGCGTACTCGGAGCCGTTCCAGGCGACCTTCGGGTCCGAGCCGCTATCTGCGACCTCGAACGGCGCCCGCGTGACCACCCCGAAGCGGCTCACCGCGGCGGCGTGGACGGAGTAGAAGACGTAGCAGATGTCGCAGCCGTCCCCTTCGACGTTCCAGGCGACGAAGAAATCGGAGCCGTCGCTGGCGACGACCGGGTTTCGGGCAATTCGCGGTAAATCGGCGACGACGAACGGCTCCGCGTCGAGCGGTCCGCTCGAGGGAGAGACCCGCATCGCCACGATGTTCCCCGCGAGCTCCCACGTCACCAGATGAACGGAGCCCGCCGCCGCGACGGAGACGCGGCTTCGCGGCATCGCCGGGCCGAGCGGAACCGGCGGCTGGAGCCGACCGTCCGCGTCGAAGAAGCGGATGTAGACCGTGGCGGCCGACGGAGAGAACGGCTCTGGGTCGGCGTCGATCCAGGCGAGGGCGGAGCCGCCGAGGGCCGGGTGGATCTGGTCGCGGCCGGAGTCGGCGGCCGGGATGGCTGCGCCGGCCGGAGGGAAGCCGCGCTCGTCGAGACGCTGCACGAATACCTTCCGGATCTGCTGCGTGCCGCGGTTTTCCGACCACGCCGTGACCGTCCGTCCGCCGATCCGCGCCGCGACGAGCGAATCCTGATGCGTAAGGCCGCGCGAATAGACCGCCGGCGCGGAATCGGCCGCGATCTGCCCGTTGCGCAAAAGGCGCCCCTCGATCTCCGCGGCACCATCGCGATACAAGTGGGACCACACCACCA
Organism: Thermoanaerobaculia bacterium; assembly: GCA_035629865.1. Lineage (GTDB taxonomy): Bacteria > Acidobacteriota > Thermoanaerobaculia > Gp7-AA8 > Gp7-AA8 > QHVT01. The sequence continues at coordinate 8,545 of DASPHC010000120.1, forward strand.
GCGTCGCCGTGCCGTTGAACGCGGCCGCGCCGGTGGTCTCGGTGGTCTCGGCGGCAGAGAGGACGAGCGGCATCGCATCGTCGCCCGACTTCGTCACTGTAACGGCGCGCACGTCGAGATCCTGCGAGCCCGGATACGGCGCGCCCGATCGTTCTTCGCCGTACGAGAACATCACCAGATACCGCGAGCCCATCCAGGTCACGCTTGGAGCCCAGCCGTTCGCTACCCCGATCGTCCGCCTTTCTCCCGCGATTCCCTCCGCGGAGATGGGCTGCAGGCGCAGGTCGGTGGTGTAGCGGTAGTCCACGACCCCCGTGTTCTGCTGCCACGCCACCATGAAATCCTCACCATCGGAGGCGACCCACCAGCCGAAAGCGGACGGTCCGACTCCCGGCGCTCCCCCATCGGTCAGCGTCCGGATCGGCCCGACGGTGCCGGTCTCGTCGACGAGGACGGTCTTGAGCGTCGCGTAGTTATTGACCAGGACGAGGTAGCGGTCGCCGTTCGAGGCGATCCCCGGCTGGTAGAGGGCATTCGTGACGTGGAACGGTGCGCCCGCAACGCTGCCGTCGCCATGGAGCGCGACCGCGTCGACGAAGGACGACTGCTGGAACGGCGCCCTGGTCGCGCGGTAGGCGACGAGGTAGCCGTCGCCGTTGGAGGCGACGGAAGCCTCGTACCCGTTGGTGAGGCGTCCGGTCTGGAACACGGTCCCGGTGACCGCTTCGACTCGGGAGAGGCAGACGCTGGTCTCCGTCTGCGACCTGCAGTTGTACGCCACGATGTAGTCGCGGCCGTCCGAGGCAACCGAGAGAGAGATCCCCGATGCGATCCCAACGGGGAACGACTTCACGTCGGTGAGCGCGCCGTACTGGTCGACCCGCGCCGCCCGCACCTCCGACGACTCCTCCATCCACACAACGAGGAACCCGCTGCCATTGGAAGCAACGCCCGGCGAGGTTCGCCAGAACGCCAGCGGCTCGATCGCCGGCGGCGAGAGGAGGATCTCGGGGCCCACCGACAGGGCGAACAGCGGGGCCGGGACGAAGGCGAGGAGAACCAGGAGCAGGGGAACCGGGGTGCGCACCTATGCGGTTATAACATGAAAGGCCGGAGAGAAGGCAGAGGGCAGAAGGCAGAGGGAAGACGGAGAGGCCCCTCAGCCTTCAGCCTTCTGCCTTCTGCCTTCTGCCTTCTGCCTTCTGCTATACTTCGCGCCCCTATGTTCCGGACGACGACAACGACGAGCAGCACGCGAACGAGCACGACTCCTCCGCTCGCTCCCTGTCGTTGATCTCCATTCACTTGAATATCGATCGAAGACAGGGCTCACTGCCCTGTCTTTTGTGTTTTGTGCGAGGTTTCGAATGAACGTACAGCTCCCCGACGGGTCCATCCGCGAAGTGCCCGAGAACGCCACCGTGGCCGACGTGGCCGCGGCTATCGGAAAACGCCTGGCCAAAGACGCCGTGGCCGGCAAGGTCAACGGCAAGGTCGTCGACGTCTACACGCCCGTGCCCGACGGTGCGAAGGTGGAGATCATTACCGCGAAGTCCGAGGGCGGCATCGACACCATCCGCCACTCCACCGCCCACCTGATGGCGATGGCGGTGCAGGAGCTCTTCCCCGGGACCCAGGTCACCATCGGGCCGGTCATCGAGAACGGCTTCTTCTACGACTTCGGCACCGACCGCACCTTCGGCGACGACGACCTCCGCCGCGTAGAGGAGAAGATGCAGGAGATCGTCAAGCGCGACCTCCCGGTCCGCCGCGAGGAGTGGAGCCGCGAGGAGGCCATCGCCACCTTCGACAAGCTCGGCGAGAAGTACAAGGTGCAGATCATCGAGGCCATCCCGGGCGACGAGGCGCTGTCGGTCTACCGCCAGGGGGACTGGTTCGACCTCTGCCGCGGACCGCACGTCCCTTCCACCGGGAAGCTCGGCGCGTTCAAGCTCACTTCGGTTGCCGGCGCTTACTGGCGCGGCGACGAGAAGAACGCGATGCTCCAGCGCATCTACGGCACCGCCTGGGGCGACAAGGAGCAGCTCGAGGCGTACCTGAAGCAGGTCGAGGAAGCGAAGGCGCGCGATCACCGCAAGCTCGGCAAGGAGCTCGACCTCTTCCACTTCCATCCCTTCGCGCCCGGGGCGGCGTTCTGGACCCCGCAGGGCACCACCCTCTATCAGACTCTGTCCGAGTTCATGCGCGAGCTGCTGCTCGACAACGGCTACGTCGAGATCAAGACTCCCCTGCTCTTCAACAAGGGCCTCTGGGAGATCAGCGGCCACTGGGGGAAGTACAAGGAGAACATGTTCCTCGTCCTCGACAACGAGACGAAGGAGCACGACTTCTCGATGAAGCCGATGAACTGCCCGTCGCATCACCTGTACTTCGGGATGAAGAAGCACAGCTACCGCGACCTGCCGCTGCGGCTGCACACGCAGGACGTGCTGCACCGCAACGAGCTGACCGGCAGTCTCGGCGGGCTCACCCGCGTCCGGCAGTTCGCCCAGGACGATGCCCACATCTACTGCGTCGAGGACGACGTGCCGGAGGAGGTACGGCGCTTCGTGGCCCTGCTCGACCGGGTCTACGGGACCGTCGGCCTCGAGTACACCGCCAAGTTCTCGACCCGCCCGCCGCAGCGCATCGGTGACGACGCGCTGTGGGACCGCGCCGAGAGTCTCCTCAGGAGCGCGCTGGAGAGCCTCGGCCGGCCGTTCGAGATCAAGGAAGGGGAAGGCGCCTTCTACGGTCCGAAGATCGACTTCGACGTCTCCGACAGCATCGGCCGGAAGTGGCAGCTCGGCACCATCCAGCTCGATTACAACGCTCCGGAGCGCTTCGACCTGACCTACATCGGCGCGGACAACTCGGAGCACCGGCCGGCCGTGCTGCACCGCGCCATCTACGGCTCGTTCGAGCGCTTCATCGCCATCCTCATCGAGCACTTCGCCGGGGCATTCCCATTCTGGCTGGCCCCGGTCCAGGCCACCGTGCTGTCGCTTTCGGAGAAGTTCGTCGACTATGCGGACGCGACGTTCGAGAAGCTGCGCGCCGCCGGGGTCCGGGTGGAGATCGACAAGAGCAACGACAAGCTGGGGGCCAAGATCCGGAACGCCCAGCTCCGGAAGATCCCCTGGATGCTGGTCGTCGGCGAGAAAGAAGCATCCGCCGGCACGGTCAGCCTCCGTACCCGCGCCGGCGGCGACCAGGGGGCCGTGCCGGTCGAGGAGCTGATCGGCCAGGCGAAAGAGCTGATCTCCTCGCGGAAGTTGTGATGGTTCGTTTGACTTGTGACGGGCTTGCCCGTATTTTGGTCCACCCGAAAACCTAGGAGGAGATTCGTATTTTCCCACCACGCCGTAATCCGCGATTCGACCGTAGACCCGTAGAACCTGAGAACCGCATCAATGACCTGATCCGAGTGCCGGAGGTTCGCCTCATCGACTCGGAGGGGCAGCAGGTCGGTATCGTACCGATCGCCCAGGCCCAGGAGATGGCCCGTGAGAAGGACCTCGACCTGGTCGAGATCTCCGCCTCCGCCACGCCGCCGGTCTGCAAGATCATGGACTACGGTAAGTACCTGTTCGAGCAGAAGAAGAAACAGGCCGAGGCGAAGAAGAAGCAGAAGGTGATCGTCGTCAAGGAGGTGCAGTTCCGCCCCCGCATCGACGAGCACGACTTCGACTTCAAGAAGAACAACGTGATCCGCTTCCTCGAGCACGGCGACAAGGTCAAGTGCATCGTCCGCTTCCGCGGACGTGAGATGACGCACATGGAGCTCGGGAAAGCCGTCCTCGACCGGCTGCTGGTCGAGGTCAAGGAACACGGGGCCTCCGAGAACCAGCACCCGGACGTGCAGGGCAACCGCATGTCGGTGGTGATCGCGCCCAATAAATGACCCGCGTGAGCGGGTCATCCTGAGTGCAACGAAGGATCTCGGGAATCAAGTTCCCGCGGACGTCGTTACCAGCTGAGCTCTAAGGGGATAGCTATGCCTAAGATGAAAACGCACCGTGGTGCTGCCAAGCGGTTCAAGAAGACCGGCAGCGGCAAACTGCAGCGGAATCATGCCTTCCATTCGCACATCCTGACCAAGAAGTCGCCGGGCCGGAAGTCCAGGCTGGCCGGTGAGGTCGAAGTGTCGCCTGCGAATGCGAAGACTGTTGCTCGCATGATCCCGTACAAGTAGCTCGCAGCTCTAAGCTCGCAGCTCGCAGCGGTTTCTGCTAAGAGCTGAGAGCTGCTGACTGAGAGCTTCAACGGAGCGCGCCCGGGTGTGTCACCACTCCTGACCCGGCCGCTCGAAACGAAAGGAAAACGAGGAGAAAGATGCCGAGAGTCAAAAGAGGTCCCAAGAGAAAGAACCGCCGCGCCAAAGTCCTGAAGCTCGCCAAGGGCTTCTACGGGATGAGGTCGCGCGGACATCGCATCGCGCAGCAGGCCGTCGACAAGGCGCTCAATTCCGCCTTTACCGGCCGCAAGGATCGCAAGGGCGATTTCCGCAAGCTGTGGATCACCCGCATCAACGCCGCCGCCCGCCTGAATGGACTGTCCTACTCGCAGTTCATCTCCGGCCTGAAGGCCGCCGGCAACACGCTGGACCGCAAGGTCCTGGCCGACCTGGCCGTCCGTGACGCCGCCTCCTTTACCGCACTCGCCGAGAGCGCGAAGAGCGGGCTCGAGAAGGCGAAGAACGCGTAATCCACTGCTGCTGATGTGAAGAAACGGCGGGCCGAAAGCCCGCCGTTTTTGCTTTGCGTGATGCCTCTTACTTCCACCTGGTGAACTTCCTGTTCGCATCCATGCCTGCGTACGTCGCGTCCGCCGTGTACTGTTGCAGGCGGGGGTCGATGCTGTAATCCATCGCCGGGCCGTAGACGTCCTTCACGACCTTCTCCACCACGCCCTTTTCGAGGTCGACGATCAGCATGTGCCTTCCCTGGATGGACGCTTCGTGCTTCTCGGTCATGCGGCCCGCCAGCACGAGCTTCGAGGTACCGGCCTGTCCGACGACGCTTCCGCGCACGATCGGCAGGCGGATCTCGCGGATCGGCGCCCCGCTCCGGTCGTACAGCCGCAGCACTCCGCGCGACGTCCAGGCGATACGCCCGTCGCCGAGCATCACGCTGGCACGGTGCGACTCCGGCTGAATCGGCAGTTGGGTCCGGACGGCGCCGGTGCGGCCGTCCAGCACCGCCGCGTTCTTGTTGAGGTAGAACCACCGGCCGTCCTCGCTGGCCGTCAGCGAGCTCCAGGTGAAGCCGGTCGGCACGTCGATCTCTCCCGTCTTCTCGAGCTTCTTCCGGGCCACGTCGAATTCGAAGATCTCCGCATTGGCGGAGGAGCGGGGATGCACCACCATCCGCACTACGTCCGGGCTCGGAAAGAACAGCGACATGATCGTCCCCTTGATCCCGGACGCCGCCGCCACGAGCCTGCCGGTGGCCAGATCGTGGATGCGAAGCTGTTTGTGATCGAGCATGGCCAGCCGCGACCCGTCGGCGCTCAGCGCGAGCCGGTCCGTGAGACTTCCCGTGATCTGGGTGTCGTGCGACTTCGCGCCCGGCGTGAGCGCGCGCGTATAGACGCGGATGCCGCCATACCGCGGGATCAGCTCCGCCGGCTCGGTCCACGCCAACACCCTGCCGTCGCGCGAGAACTCGACGCCGGTCCATGGCGAGATGTTCAGCCGCTCGCTCTTTCCGGTCGCGGTGTGCAGGAGGAACGAGGCCGGAATGTTCCGCCGCGCGTCGTCGCCGCCGGTGACGAAGACCCACTCGCCCGAGGGCGACTGTTCGAGGTGCTGGACCTCGTCGATGCTCGCGAAGGTCGTCGAGGTCATCCACGCGCTGTACGCGCCGGCGATCAGAATGATGGCGCCGATGGCCGGCCACAGCGCGCGTGAAAGCGCGCTGTGGCTGCGGCGGACGTCGGCGCGGCCGCGCGAGAGCTGCCATACCGGTACGATCGCCAGGACCGCCAGCAAGGCCGTCCCCATCGCGATCTGCACCCCTGCGGCGAGCTGAAAGGCGCCGCTGAACAGGAGCGGACGGATCACCAGGAACGCCGCCGCCGCCGCAAGCACTCCGAGAACGAAGTCGATCACGATCAGGACCGAGCGCGAGCGCATCATCGTCCCGAGGACGTGGCCGCCGAGGAAGAAGAACAGGCAGGCCACGGCCGAGGCTCTCCAGATGATCCAGTTGTCGCGGGCCCAGACGGTCTGCCATTGCGACGGCGCGGCGAGCCAGCCGGGAATGGCGATGAGTGCTGCAACGGTGATGAGCGTCAGCAGCGCCGCGCCGGCCTTGCCGGCCCAGATCGCCCACGCCTCCACCGGCCTGGCGAAATAGAACGACAGCCGTTTTTCCGACAGCTCGCGTCCCACGATCGACACGCCCAGCAGGATCGCCAGCGCGAAGGCATAGTTGAGCGCCCCGATTCCTGAGACCGTGGCAATGGCCAGGCGGCGATTCCCGCTGAGGTTCGGCATGGCGGCCACGAGGAACGGCAGGATCGCCAGCGCGCCGGCGATGACGAAGAGGCGCGAGCGCTCTCTCAGCTCGCGCATGCCGATGGTGATTGCCGTGTTCACGATCTGCCTCCCATCTGATCCTCGCCGGCGACGGCGATGAAGATCTCCTCGAGCGACATCGGCGAGACGTCCGCCGCGGTCAGCTTCGCTTCGTCGCGCAGCCGCGCGAACTGGTCGTCGTCGTAGTTCGACACCACCGCCTCGGTGCCGCTCCCCCACTGCCGCACGTACGCGGCGACGAGGTTCGCGCTCTGCAGCGCCATCGGCTGGCTGGCGAAGCGGACCCGCCGGAAGCGCGACTTGATGGTCTCCACTTCCTCGTCGAGCACGAGGCGGCCGTTCTTGAGGATGCCGACGCGGTCGGCGATCGCCTCGACCGGCGCGAGGTCGTGCGTGGTGATCAGCACGGTGATCCCGCGGTCGGCCATGTCGGCGATGACTTCCTCGAAGAGCGACTTCTTCGCCACGACGTCGAGACCGAGGGTCGGGTCGTCGAGGATCAGCAGCTCGGGCGAGGTCGCCAGCGCCAGCGCCAGCGAGACCTGCTTCTTCTGCCCCTTCGAGAGGTCGCCGGCGCGGGCATTGCGGTCGATGCCGAAGCGGGAGACGCGCGCGTCGAACGCGCCCTGGTTCCAGCGCGAGTAGAGACGCGACGAGAACCACGCCAGCTCGCGCACGCGCATGTCGGGCGGCGCGTCGGCATCCTCGGGGACGACGCCGATGCGCTCCATGAGCCGGGCCCGGTGGCGCCAGACGTCTTCGCCGAAGAGCTCAACCTTGCCGCCGTCGACCGGAAGCTGGCCGAGGATGGCCCGGACCAGGGACGACTTGCCGGAACCGTTGCGGCCGAGGAGCGCGTAGACGGAGCCCGGCTCGACGGAAAGGGTCACGCCTTCGGCGGCGGTCTTTTTGCCATAGCGGACGGTCACGTCCGAGGCTTGAATCGCGGATGTCATGCTTTCCTCCTGTGTTCGCGCACGAGGCGTTCGTAGCTCGACTCGAGCTCCGCCGCGGCCTGTTCGAGCGACGCACCGACGGCGACTGCGGTGCCGGCATAGGTGGCCGCCGCGTCCCGCAGGGTCTCGTTGCGCTCTGATTTCTTGAGTGCGACCGGCGTCTCGGCGACGAACGTCCCTTCGCCGCGCCGGACCGCGAATACGCCCGCATCGGTCAGCCTCTGGTAGGCGCGGGCAACGGTGTTGGGATTCACGCGCAGATGCTGAGCGAGCTCGCGCACCGACGGCACGGCGGCGCCCGGCGTGAGGGTCCCGAGAGAGATCATGCGCCGCATTCCTTCTTCGATCTGGCGCCAGATCGGAGCGGCGGTGGTTGGGTTGATGTCGAACATTTCTAGTCCTGCTTCAGGCTCCAGTAGATGAGCTTTCGATAGTCGGTGGAGGCGAAGGTGGCATCGGCCGGGTACCGCGTCAGGCGAGGGTCGAGGGTCCACTCGACCCGGGGACCGACGAGCCTTGGCATCGTCTTTTCGATGATTCCGGTGCGGACGTTGACGACGTACATCGAACCGCCGAATCGCTTCTCGTCCGGCCCCCCGAAGAGCAGCGCCCTGTCATCCCCGAGCTGCCCCGTCACGACCGCGAAGGCGAGCCGCGGCAGCGCGATCTCCCTCACCGAACGGCCGGCGCGGTCGAAGATGTGCAGCTTCGAGCCCTGCATGACCACGATCGTGCCGTCGGCGAGCATCCGTGCCCGGCTTGCGCGCGTCACCGGAAGCGGCAGTGTCGCACGCACCGTCCCGGTGACCGCGTCCACGAGCTTCGCGTCGCGGCTCAGATACAGCAGCGTGCCGTCGGCCGTCACACTGACGTCGCGGCGATCGATCGGCTCCGCGACCGGCACCTGGCCTGTCCGCGTGATGGTGCGCGTCCCGAGGTTCCACTCGAAGAGATCGACGGCTTTGGCGCCCGAACTTTGCTCGAGCAGCCGGATTCGCGACGGTGTCGCGAACCACGCCGCCAGGATCCTCGAATTCTGGTGTCGCTGCGCGGCCCCGAGCAGTTTCCCGCTCGCCGCGTCGAATGTGCGCATCCGGGATGAACCGACGACCAGGACCCGCGATCCGTCATCGCTCAACAATGGCTCTCGCTCGCTCCAGTCGAGCTGCGCCGGCAGCAGCGTCGCCTTCGCGCCCGGTTCCAGGCTCCGGACGACGATCCGTCCTTCGCGATGCCATGTCCGCCGGTCCGCCTCGTTCCGGCGCCACTGTGGCAGTTCCGGCATCTCCCGGTGCCACGCGGCGACTTGGCCGTCGCGCGAGAACGCGGCATCCACCGACGGGGCGTCCAGGCGCTCGGCCTTGCGCGTGGCAGTGTTGACCAGAAAACTCGCCCCGAGACTCCCGCGCATCCTGTCGGAGCCACTCACGAAAACCCACCGGCCCGAGGGGGAATGGTCGAATTGCCCCCAGCCGTCGAAGCTGGCGATGGTCGCGGAGGTCAGCCAGAGCGTGGCCCCCGCGCCGAGTGCCAGCACCACGGCGACGGCCGGCCACAGCAGGCGGGAAAGCGCGACGTGGCTGCGCCGCGCGTCGGCGCGTCCCCGCGCAAGCTGTCCGGCCGGGACGATGGCGAGGATCGCCAGGATTACGCCGCCCATCGCCGCCAGCATCCCGCCCCACAGCCAGGTGGCGTGGTAGACGAAGAGCGGACGGACGATCAGGAACATCGCGCCGAGCGTGGCCGCACCCAGGACCGCGTCGACCGCGATCAGGATCGAGCGGGAGCGAAACATCGTCGAGACCGCGTGCCCGGCAAAGAACACCGCCAGGCAGAGCACGATCGTGAGGAGCAGGACCGTCCTGCCGTTCACCGCCCACACCTCCGCCCACCGCGACGGCGACAGGAGAAACGCCGGGATGGCCACCATCGCGCCGGCCACGGCGGTCGTCAGCAACGCCGCCGCCGCCTTTCCGGCCCAGATCGTCCACGGCGGGACGGGCTTGGAGAAGAAGAAGGTGAGCCGCTTCTCCGACAAGTCGCGCCCGATGATGGTCACGCCCTGCATCAGGGCGATGCTGCAGGCGTACGCCACGGCGAGCGCGCCCGCCACGGTGGCAATGACCGTCCCCCGTTCGCCACCCGCTCCCGGAACGAAGGCTGTAGCAAATGGAATGAGCGCCATCGCCCCGGCCACGAGAAAGAGCCGTGACCTCTCCCGCAACTCCCGGGCGGCGATGACGAGAGCGGCGTTTACCGCGGTGCGTGTGTTGGTGTCGTGCATGGCCTCTGACTCACTGTATTAGATGACTAGTACAGTAAGTCGGTGAGGCGAGGTTGTCAAGGGGCGGTGGAAGAAATAGGACCGATAGGACCTATGGGACCTATGGGACGAATGAGACCAATGGGACTGCGCACCCCATCTGTCCTATCAGTCCCATAGGTCCCATAGGTCCTATCGGTCCCATCTGCCCCCGCGCTACTCCACCCAGCGCGCCACGAACAAATTCGTCTCCCGCCCTTCCGGGTTGGCCCGGTTCGAGGCCCACACCAGCCACTTGCCGTCGGGGCTGAACATCGGAAACCCGTCGAACGCCGGGGCGGTGGTCACACGCTCCGCCTCCCCGCTCCCGTCCTTGTTCACCAGGAAGATGTCGAACTCCCTCCCGCGCGGGTCCAGCACATTCGACGAATAGAGAATCCGCTTCCCGTCCGGCGTGAAGAAGGGCGCGAAGTTCGCTGCGCCGTTGCTGGTGATCTGCTTCGCCCCGCTGCCGTCGGCCTTCGCGACGTACAGCTCCATCTTCGACGGGCGGACGAAGCCCTCCCGGAGCAGCGTCTGGTACTCCGCCAGTTGCGCCGGATCGGTGAACCGCGAGGCGCGCCAGACGATCTCCGTGCAGTCGGCGTTGTAGAACGCGCCGCCGTCGTAGCCGGGCGTGCTGGTGAGGCGCTTCACGTTGCCGCCGTTTTCGTCCATCTCGTACAGATCGAGATCGCCGTCGCGCACGGAGGTGAAGATGACCTTCCCTCCCTTGTGGCACCAGGTCGCCTCGGCGTCGTAGCCCGGCGTCTCGGTGATGCGCTTCGCACCGCTGCCGTCCGCATTCGCGGTGTAGATGTCGAACGACGGGTAGACGCCCCAGATGTATCCGCGGCTGCGATCCGGCGGCGGCGGGCAGCCCGCGCCGGCCGCCTCGGTGGACGCATAGAGGATGCGGTCGCCCTGCGGATAGCGGAAGTAGCCGCAGGTCGTCCGTCCCTTCCCGCTCGAGACCATCTTCGTCTCGCCGCTGGTGATGTCGAGCACGTACTGCTGGTCGCAGCCGCCGCGCTCCGCGGTCGACTGGTAGATCAGCTTCTTCCCGTCGGGGCTGAAGTACGCCTCGGCGTTTTCGCCGCCGAATGTGAGCTGGCGGATGTCCTTCAGATGCTTCTCGCCGTCGAACACCTTCTCGAACGGCTTGCCGGCCTTGATGTCGAGCGGCGGCGGCGTGGCACCGTGCGCGCCGGCCGGCGGCCCCCCCATCGCGGCGCGGCTGCCGAGGGTGGCGCGCAGCGTGACGCGCTCCGCTCCGCGCAGCACCACCACGTCCACCGTCTCGCCCGGCTTGTGGTCCTGCAGCGCGTACGTCATGTCGTAGAGGTTCTCGATGCGCGTACCGGCCATCGCCACCAGCACGTCGCCCGCCTTGAGCCCCGCCTTGTCGCCGGGGCTGCCGGCGCGGACGTCGGCAAGCTTCACACCGCCGCCGGACGACTCCATGGCGCTGAAATCGGGAACGGTACCGAGCCACGCGCCGTAGCCGCGGCTGTCACCCTGCATCGCCGGGGCGGCGGACGCGCGCACGTACGTCGGATTCACCTCGCCGCGCGCGACCGTGGCCACGACCCGGGCGGTGAGCTCCGCGACCTTCCCTGCGCCGGCGAAATTGACCGCGTCCGCGTCGTCGTCGGGCGTGTGATAACGGTCATGCGTGCCGGTGAAGAAGTGCAGCACCGGGATCTGTCTCGCGTAGAAGCTGGTCTGGTCGGAGGGACCATAGCCGTCGCCCCCCGAGCTCACGGTCAGCTTCGTCTCGGTGCCGGTGCGGTCGAGCATCGCCCGCCACTCCGGCGCCGACTCGCTGCCGAGAGCCACCAGCTTGTCGTCGCGCAGAGCGCCGACCATGTCGAGATTGACCATCGCCACCATCTTCTCGACCGGCCGCGGCGAGTTGGCCACAAAGTGCGCCGAGCCGCCCAGCCCCACCTCCTCCGCGGAGAAGAGCGCGACCACCACCGTGCGGCGGTCCTTCGCATCGCGCAGCAACTCGCTGAGCCGCTTCGCCGCGACGAGCACGGCCGCCGTGCCCGAGGCGTTGTCGTCGGCCCCGTTGTGGATGGCCGTATCGTTCGGCCGCATCGACCCCCTGCCGCCATGGCCGAGGTGATCGTAGTGCGCGCCGAGGACCACCACCTCGCTCGCCAGCTTCCCTCGGCCCCGGAGGATCCCGGCAACATTCTGCGCCTCGGCGAACGAAGCTTTCACGTCCACCGTCCCGGAGAGCATCCGGTCGAGCACGCGCGACCGAGGCTTCAGATCGGCGTCGACCTCCTTCTGGAACGCCGCCAGATCGACCCACTTCTGCGCCACCGACGTCTTCACCTGCAGCACCGGCAACCCCGCCGGACTCTCCGGCCCGTCATTCGCCAGCGCCGGCAGCTTATCCAGCCCCTCATCCTGCACCGGCCCGGTCACGAAGATCACCGCCACCGCGCCCAGATCGCGCGCCTTCATCGCCTTGTACCGCATCGCCGACCACCGGCTCGGTTTCTTTCCGTCGAACGGAGATGCGTCGTCCCGCTCCTGCGGCTCATACCGCAGCATCACCGCCACCTTCCCCTTCAGATTGATCCCCTCAAACTCCCGGTAATTCAAAGGAGGAGCATCGATCCCATACCCGACGAACGCCACCGGCCCCGAGAACTTGCCGGGGCTGGAGAACCCGAGCGGCGTCCAGTCGCTGTTCGCCACCCCTTGCAGCACGTTCCCGCCCCCGAGAGCCACCCCGGTCTTCACCGGAAACGTCTGCCGGAACGACTTCCCGAACGCCGGCTCCAGCTTCGCGGCCCGCAGCTCCTTCTCGATGTAATCGGCCGCCTTGTCCAGCCCCTTCGTCCCGAGACCGCGCCCCTCCATCTGATCGGCCGCGAGGGTACGGATGTGCTTCTCGATCGGAAGTTTTTCAGCGCCAGACAGGAACGTGGCCACCGAAAGCACAGCCACCACACACATCACACGAGATCCAGTTCGCAAGGACGACCCCCAGGAAGAAATCAGTTGCCGAAGGCTACCATGGGGTCGTCGCTACGAACGGCCCGGCCGCCGAAGGCCGCAGTACGAATCGGACCGCCCACGTCCCCCGTGGGCCGGTCCCTGCAGGTCCTCGTGGGCCGCTCTCGCGAAGAGCGTGCGTACGACGTGACCGTTGTTACCTAATTCATTACCTAATTTGGCGCGTTGTTACCTATTTAAGTTCGAAAGGGAGATGGTCGGCAAGTGCGGCAAGCGTGTGGTGGCCAGGTGCTCCAGCGGCGCCTCCGATGCCATCAAAAACAGCAGGATGCCCCAGGCTCGTTGAACATCCGGTGTGCGCAGTAATACACTTCGGCTAGACCTTCAGCGTTTGGTGCTATCTCTTTCGAACGCTCCGGCAGGAGCAAGTAGCAGTTCCACGATATGTTACGACGAATCAACTCAGCATTTCGCCGCCTCGTGTTCGGCAGCGACATCTACATCAGCTACTCACGGCTAGACAGCGAGGACTACGCGGTTGCACTCGCAAACCAGCTTGCCGAAAGGGGCTATATCGCCGCTCTTGACAGGTCTACTTCGCCTCCTGGCTCTAGCATGGCACACCGCCTACGGAGAGCTCTCGAGGATGCTTCCGCGATGGTCGTGCTTGTAACCCCGGGCTCTGCAAAGTCAATCCACGTTCGGTATGAGATCGAAGTGTTCTCAAGGCTTAATCGGCCGATCATCCTGATCAATTTCGAGGACTCACTCACTCTGACGGATTGGGCGCATCTGGTACCAGGAGTTGCCCTCGACTACGAACAATACGATGCATTGCAATCTGGGAAGCCCTCGGAGTCAATTCTCTATCGAGTAGAGCGCGCGATTCAATTCACAAAGCACACGACGAGGCGGAAGCGGTTCGCCGCCACGTCACTCGCATTCGTTCTTCTTGTCGTCGGGGTGGCAGCGTTCATAGCGTTGCTCTCTAAACGCCAGATGGAGATGGCATTTATACGCGCTGAAAGAGCTCAAGTTGAACTAGAAATGGTGCGTCGGCAAGCTGCTGTATACCGCGCAGACGCGGCCGGTCTAGAAGCACGAGTGAGAGAAGCTCAGCACCAGGTAGCACAGCTGGACGCTCAACTAGCCAAGCTGCGCGACGAAATGTCGACTACGGGACAAGGGGAGCGCGAAACCCTTTTGCGGTCACAGATCGCCGAACTCAGTAAAGCGGCTGCCGCTGATAACGCCAAGATCAACGAGCTGACCGGTCTGTTAGCGAAGAAGGATGAGCAGTTAAAGCAGATGCAAAGTCTGCTCGTTCGCAAGACAAACGAGTTGGAAGAGAAGACCAAAACGCTGAACACCCTGACGCAGGTGCTGACGACTCCGCCCAAGAAGAAAGAGCCCTCGTGGGGGCTAGTCGCGGCCATCGCCGTCGCGGTCGTAGTGGCGACATATGTGTTCGCCTGCGTAATTCTGCTGTTCACGGCGCCGCTTTGGATTCTGAGGCTATACGAGCGTCTCTCGTTAGAGAAAGCGATGGACCTGCCGGAGCCGAGCGGTTATGTCAGGTTGGCGAAACTTCTCCTCGGCTTAGTCGGTGTCGATTTCTTTGCCAAGCACAGCCGAACGCGCCAGGCATGGCTGGAGGATTTTAGGAATGAGAAGGTCAAACTTGAAGAGTTGCCACCCTCCATCAAAAAGGAGTACATCGAACACGACGACACGCTCGACGTATGGACACTCAAGCACAGGGACCGGGCCGCGGAGGCCTTGAGTCGGATTGCATTCCTAAAGCAGAGGAAGCTATTCATCCCTCTGCCCTTCGAGGTCGAGCCCGGCAGGCAGCTCATCACGCAGCCGGGGTCGAAGGAGTTCGGCTACCTTTTTGAGCGCGATGGGGGAACGCTTATCGAGATCGTCGGCCGTGGAGGAAGCGGAAAGTCCACGCTTGCTGGCCAACTCGCTAAGTGGGCTCTCGACCCACACCCGGAGGCGCGGCTGGCCACCTACTACATGATCCCGGTCTTCGTCGATGAGGAGGCTGAAGACCTGTTTGCAAAGGTCAAGGGTAAGTTGCGCGAGATGTTGGGAAGTGGCGACGATTTGGATGAAGACCTCGTCAGGGAGTTATTACGTCGCAGGCGTATCTTCGTCATTTGCGACGGCTTATCGGAGCGCTCGGCTAAGACCCGGGCTGCCGTCGGCAAGGTCTTTCAGAACGTAGAGGTGAATGCCCTCGTTATCACGACGAGATATTCTCATGATTTCGGTACGAAACCGGTCACGAAGCTCATGCCGCGCGGTATCGACGGCGAAGGACTTTCAGACTTCGTTGCCGAATATTTCCTCAGGCCCGACGTCCAAGAGGACTTATCACTGAAGCAAGCGCAGGAGGTGCGCAAGGGAGTGATTGCCGTCTTCAAGGATCGGGACGATTGGCCCACGGTTACACCGTTGATCGTGACCCTCATCGCAGACCAAGCCGTAGACCTCTGGCGACGCACGGGTTCGGTCGCTGGCCTCTCCGGGTCAGCGGCCGACGCGATCCTGTCGTACCTGCGTCGCCTGAATCCCAAGGACGAGAACGCGCTCGACAGGGTCGAAGACGACGCGATGATCGCTGCCGCACGCGTCCTCGCGAAGTGCTGTCTAGGCACTGCGTATGCGCCCGGGAAAATCGCCTTGAAAGATGCGCGTGCGGCGGTAACGAACGCGAGTCTCGACTTGGGCAAGGCAGATGTAATTCGGCTTCTTATCTCCAACGGCGTCCTCGACGAGGATAAACCTTTGGGTACCACCTTTGTGCGATTTAACCTGGATCCAGTTGCTGAGTACCTTGCCGCCATGTACTGGATAGATCACCTGCGGAGCGAGAGCGGCTGGAACGACTGGATTAAAGAACTTGAGACGGCGCCCGGATATCCATTCGCAATTTACGGGTTCCTGGCGGCTCTGGAGGACTGTGCGGCTAAATATAAAGCCCAGTTCAACGTGCCCGACTTGCTGTTCACCTGGTTGAAAAGGTCGTCGACACAGGATATGAGCATAGCCGTCGCTTAGACCTAATGTGCGGTTGAGCGTCCGCCTGAAATACAAGCCGCACAATGGGTTACGGTACCGGATCGCGAGCATGGGGTCAGGGCTTCGCTTTTCTGCGAAGAACGAAGCTCTGACCCCCGTCCTCCCGGCGCGTAGATCGCCGCCCGCGCCACTTCACCGAGATAGACCGCGCCGACGTGACGGTCGGCGGCAGGGACGTCCTCGAACAGAAATACCTCGAAATACCGGCTCAGGAGCTTGTCGCCACGGACATAGTCGCGAAGGGCCTGCCGCTCGGCCGCGAGCTCTTTCTGCACGCTGCTGACGAAGATCCGTTCCTTCACGCGGCTCCAGTTTCGATGGAGAGATCCCCCTCCAAGACCCATAGTTGCCGAGGTTAGCACTCGTCACGACCATCCCGGAGCTGGACGACCCCCCAGGAAGAAATAGTTGCCGAAGGCTACCATGGGGTCGTCGTTACGAACTCCCCGCTGCCTAAGGTAGCAGGACGAATCGGACCGCCCACGTCCCCGTGGGCCGGTCCGCTCACGTCCTCGTGGGCAGCTCTCGCGCAGAGCGCGCGTACGACGTGACCGTTGTTACCTAATTCATTACCCAATTTGGCGCGTTGTTACCTAACTCTTGCGCAGGCGTCTCCAACAGGCACTCTGGTTTGGCAGAACACGATCAGTTGAACGCCTGACCGCTTGACCGAGATCTCTCCAGACATGGGAGGACCGAGGCTCCGATCGCGTGCTGCACGAGCGCGGAGGCGATGTTGTAGGCGGGCCAGATACCTCCCTGAACCGGCAGACTGCTGCGCGGAACCGGGACGAGCAGCGGCGAGTCTGCGAAGAGATCGTCGAAAAAGGGGAGCGAGGCCGCGCACGATGCGGTCGAGGCCTGACACGGCGTGGTCGCGGCCCGACACAGCTCGGTCGAAGCCCGGCGCGACAGGTGCGGCAGAGGCTTCGCCTCAGGCGAGCACGATGAGGGGCTGGGAAATAGCCGTCGTGACCCACGTGGAGTTTTGAGCGGAGGCTCCTTCAGCACCTGCCGCCTCCCGTTCGTACCGGCGCCGTGCTGCATGCGTCGTCCGGTTTCCTCCCGGGTTCCGGAGCCCGGGCATCCGTTGACCGGGTC
>DASPHC010000121.1:0-2775 GCA_035629865.1 Thermoanaerobaculia bacterium
CGCTCTCCGTCGGGAGGTTCGCACTGAGCCACCCGCTGATTCCGGCCGACATGACGTGCACGTTGCGATACCCCATCTTCTTCGCTTTACTGGCGGCATTCGGCGCCTTCCGGCAGAGGAAGTTCGAGCAATAGAACACGATCGTCGCGTCCTTGTCCGCCGGCAAATCCCCTTCGCGGAATGCCACAGGGTCGAGATGAACCGCCCCCGGAACATGATGCGTCGACCAGCTTTGCGGCGAATTGACGTCGACGACGGTCGGATGCGCGCCGCCGATCAGCTGATGCAGCCCTTCGGGCGAGATCGACTTCAGACCCATGAGCAGAGCGAACATCTTCTTTACCTCGATCTCCATGACTACGAGTCCGGCCACGGAATGTTTGAGGGCGACAAGAGCCAAGACATGCCAGCAGAGAGCGTGAACTGATCGAGCCGGCTGCCGGCGACAAGCGTTCGTTGCTGAAGGTTCAGAAGGCGAATGCGATGTCGACGAGCGGTCGCTCGACCGTCCCGGTGCCGTGTTGGCGCTGCAGGCACGAGCCGACGAGCATCAGAGAGTTCCCGGCCGGATCTACGCTATGGTCGTGAACGCGTGTCAGGCCGAGGCTCACGATGGCGTGACGGGGTAGCGGCGAGATCTCAGTCGGCCGGGAAACGGCGTCGTGATCTGCGTCTACCCAGAGGCGCAAGCGTCCCCAGACCGTGTCGGAGTGGTCGATGCGGTTGTCGCCATTTCCGCCGTTCTCGGGAAGGTCATACGCGGCCAGCGCCTGGAAACCGTTCCGGTAGTACTCGCCACCCGGCGCCGTCATCGCGCTGCCGAACAATTCGTTCTGCGCCACGCGGTGGTTGTCGTCGAGGTCGATCCAGACAAATGCGTCGTCCCCGCCGGCTCCCGTCCAGCCGCTGGGATCGTTGATGCCGTCGCCGTCGTAGTCCCAGAAACGAACCGGATTCGTCAGACCGGTCGTGGCGATCCCATTTCCGTTCAGGTCGAGCAGGAGGGGGCAGAGCTGGCTGATCGCCTGGCCACCCGAACCCGACGGCCGGCAGCGTGATGAGGACCCGGCACCCTGGTTGATTCCGGTGGACTCGGTCGTGGCATCGATGCGTGCCTGGTAACAGGCCCCGGCTTCAGACGATGAATAGATCGTCCCGCTATAGGTCCGGCTGTCGATGCGGAACGGCGTCGACTCCGTGATCGTCCCGGCGTCGCTGGTGATGAGGTGCTGACCCGAAAGGTGTTCGCAGGAGATGACTTCGTGGCCGCTGGAGTAGTACACCGCCCTCGCCGTCGCCGAGGAGGACAGGGTGTAGCCGGATATGCCGATGTCCACGGTCGTGATGACGCTTTCAGTCGGGTTCGTGCAGTTGTGATTGGGAACGCGGGAAGCGCCGCCAGCAGAAGTGCGAGGATTGTTGCGATTCTCATTTGCACCCTGCATTGAGCCGCTGCAGCGTGGAACGGACATGCGGGGCGTTGATGCTGGTCGATCCCATCGAGGGCGCGATGCGGAGGTAGAGGAAGCGGTCGAAGTTCGTCGTCCCGAAGGAGGCCCGGGCGCGTTCCAGTGCTTCGATGCGAGCCGTGCAGGCCGCCGGAGCGAGCGCGTGAAGATCGTTCCGCGCCTGCTCGTCACCCGACGCGACGCGCTGTTCGAGGATGGCTTTTCGTCTGAGGAGCTCCAGATAAGGAGCGACCGTGGCGTCGAGCTCGCGCCAGAACATCGGAGCCTCCAGCGCGAACGTGTCCGTCGGGTGATACGCCTCCAGGGTGGCAGCGTCGATTCCCGATGCGATCTGTCCGGCGAGGACATCGAAAATTTCGAAAGGAAGGAAGAGCTCGGGATTGCGTCCCCCTTCGATGACGAGGTGCTCCGGTTTGACCGACGGATGTCGATCGCCGCGTTTCGTGGCGTTCTCCGCATACGCCGAGCGGCGCTCGTCGTTCCGCACGAGGTCGAAGCGGGCGGCCAGCCGCTCCTCGGTGGTCCACTCCCATGCAGCTTTGGAATGTTTCCCCGCGTCGGCCGAAGTGGCTCCGATCGTGACAATCCAGGCAGCGAGCACGATTAGCGTCTTCAAAGAAGCTCCTATGTTGTCGCGATTTTCGGGCTTGCCGAGATGGCGGCTTCATCAGAAGCGCTCGCTGCCCAGGTGTGAGGAACAATCACCGTAACCCGGCGGCTACCTCCATTCTTCCGTCAAAAAGACTCTTTCGCGGGTTCCCGCACCGCTCGGCGAAAACAACGTCCCAGGCCGGGCAGGGCGACCAGGGCGAACGGAAGAAGTAATCAGGCTCGGATCGATGAGGGTCAGGCCTCCTCGTCGAACCCCTCATCGTCGTCCTCGGTCAACGGTCCTCCGATCCCCTCCAGCACTGCCCTTGCATCCGTCTCGTCGTCGCTCGAGACCCATAACTGCACCGGCGTGAGCTCCGACGCCAGGCGGGAGATGCGGCGGTGAACCGCGTCCGCGCCGGCCATGAACGGGATCTCCGCCTCTTCGAGAGCCGACTGCGCCAGGACGGCCACCGTCGGGTCGGTGGTCTCGAACAGGAGCACCAGCTCCAGGTCCTCATTTCCCTGCGGCGTGGCGGGACGCGCCGGATCGCGCGGCTCGACGTACCGCGGCTCGGATTCCGCCACCAGCGCCACGTCGCAGTCGGCACAGCGATAAAACCCGTCGCGGTACTCGCTCCCGCATTCAGGACAGATCACGGCCCGCTCTCCGTCGGGAGGTTCGCACTGAGCCACCCGCTGATTCCGGCCGACA
>DASPHC010000122.1:0-15350 GCA_035629865.1 Thermoanaerobaculia bacterium
TGTCGGCCGGAATCAGCGGGTGGCTCAGTGCGAACCTCCCGACGGAGAGCGGGCCGTGATCTGTCCTGAATGCGGGAGCGAGTACCGCGACGGGTTTTATCGCTGTGCCGACTGCGACGTGGCGCTGGTGGCGGAATCCGATCCGCGGTACGTCGAGCCGCGCGATCCGGCGCGTCCCGCCACGCCGCAGGGAAATGAGGACCTGGAACTGGTGCTCCTGTTCGAGACCACCGACCCGACGGTGGCCGTCCTGGCGCAGTCGGCTCTCGAGGAGGCAGAGATCCCGTTCATGGCGGGCGCGGACGCGGTGCACCGCCGCATCTCCCGCCTGGCGTCGGAGCTCACGCCGGTGCAATTATGGGTCTCAAGCGACGACGAGACGGATGCGCGCTCGGTACTGGAGGGGATCGGCGGCCCGTTGACCGAGGAGCTCGACGCACAGTCGTGACCTCGAGTCAGGTCGAGAGCGTAACGCCGCCGACACCTTCACCCCATGGGCATCGATGGGCAACTGCGACAGATCCCGGTTGCCGTGGTCGATCTCGCGGCTGAAGCATCGGGTCCGGTAGACCGTCGAGCGAACCTCGAGGGTCGAATGATTCGCAAGAAAACGATGGCGGGCCTTGACGTAGGCGGTCACCCACGCCCGCTCGGCGCCGCCCTTCGACGGCACCTTCTCCGGGAACTTGCTGCGGATGATCCGGAGAATGCTTCCGCTGTGGATGTAGGAGTCGTAAATCACCCGAGCCGAGAGGCCGAGCGTCAAGTCGTGTTCGTCAGCCCAGGCCATCGCAGGATGGAAGTAGGTCTGCTCGAAAAAGTCGTCCTGAACCCGCTGCATGACGGGATGCTGGCGTCCCGCAGGAGTGCGCGAAAGACCTTGTCATCGGTGAGCGGCTCGTTTCCGACCTGCCGACGTACTTCGGCAATGCATCGCTGTATGCGCCACCGGCGGCGGCATACTGCTCGACCAGCCTCCAGAGATTCCCGTACTCCGTGGTCTGAGAGCGGCCATAACCCTGCGTGGGGAAGCAACCGGCGAATGATCGGGTAGGAGAGATCACGATCCGGCTGTCATTGTCATGTCTCTGCCGCTGCTGCTACACTTCCCAACAGAACTCCCGAAAAATTTGTCTTGAACCGTAGTTCGGTCTGGCACCCCGTGTCGATGGAATCGAATCTCGATGTTCGCCAACTGCTCCTTCGCCTGATCGCGAACGGACAGACAGCAGGGAAAGCGCTCATCGTCGTTACCTCGCTCGGCTGTGTGGTTCTGGGCTCGGTACTGTACCAGCGGCAATCCCGGCCGGAACTGCCAACGATCGCGACTCTGGCTTCCGCCGCCCCTCCGCAGCGCCGGTTCGAAGGTCGCATCGTGGGATTACCGTATCGCCCCCTGGCTCACAACAGCATGAGCGTGGCCGCGGCGCTGACTGCAAACGATGCGCAGAGTCTCGCGTTTTTCGCGCTGCACAAGCGCGTCGTCAGCGCGGCGAAGAGCTCGCCGGCGGAACATCATCTTGTCGGTGTCTCCCGTCTCATGGCCGGAGCGAGTACCGCGGCGGTCGAGGCGTTGGAACGCTCGCTCGTCACTGCTACAGGCGTTCGCGATGTGCAGCGCGCAGCCGATATTTCGACCGATTACGCACTGTTGACGAACCTGAGCACGGCCTATCTGGAACGCGGGGCGGCGCAGGGGCGGGCGTCGGACTACATCAGAGCACTGAAATGTGCAGATCGTGCGTGGCGTCTACGGCAGACGCCGGAGACGCAATGGAACCGCGCGGTGTCGTTGCAGCGCCTGTATTTGAATGACGACGCCAGAGAATCGTGGCAAAGCTATCTGGCGATCGACCCGTCGTCGGAATGGTCCGGCGAAGCACGCAAGCGGCTCAGGAAGACCGAAGCGTCCGCGGAATCAAAGTTGTGGCTTCGCGACGGAGCGCGCCTGCTCGACCTTCCTGACTCGCAGGTAGTACGCCTGGCGCTTCTGTTTCCGCTGCAGGTTCGCAAGGCGGTCGAAAAGGAAATTCTGCCGGCCTGGGCTACCGCGGTTCTGAGTGGAGACCGTGATCGAGCAGCCACGTGCCTGCAAAAACTGGCGGTCATCGGGACGACGCTCGAGCGGCGGTCGGGCGAGGCGCTTCTGTCCGATGTGTCATCACGTTTACAGGCCTCGGCCGGCGACCCGGTTGCGTCAGCCGGAGTGGCTCGCACGGTCATGGCCATTGCCGACGCGAAGAAGGCATACGACAAAGGCAACGGATTGGAATGCCGGAACGGCCTGCGTGCGGTCATCCCGGACCTGCTTCGGTCCCAATCCCCGCTGGTGCACTACGCTCGCTTCTATGTGGCGTCCTCTTACTATTTCGACAACGACTACGCTTCCCTGCGTCGTGAGGCGGCGAGACTCGGCGACATCCCGACGCGGTACCGTGCGTTGCACGCCCAGACACGCTGGATCCTCGGCCTCGGTGAGATGTCCGTCGGAAAACCGGATCAGGCCCTGCAACACTATCAGGCGGCACTGGCGGCATTCAGAAGCCTCGGCGAATCCGACTATGTGGCAGCCGTTCACAATCTGCTGGCGGAAGCCTACGACTATCTCGACAGTCCCGACGACGCATGGATGCATCGCGAGCGCGCACTGGAACTGGTGAGCAGGGTCGGACCGTCATCCACGCAATGGGTGCAATTGCTCCACGGAAGCGCACAACTTCTCCTGGCAAGTCAGGAGCCGGCCGTGGCCAAGATCCTTCTGGATCGCACTCTGAAGCTTCCCGCCGCCCTGGCCGATCCATTGTTCTTCGCGGACACGATCTCGTGGCAGGCGGTGGCACTGCACCAGCTCGGCCGCGGAGCGGAGGCAGAAACCGCGTGGAAACAAGCGGCCATCGTGGCAAACGGGATTCCGGCGGCTGGCGTCCGCGATCGGGCGCTCAACAACGTCACGCTGACACGCGCCCTCACGGTCGAACGCGGCGTCACTACGGCCGACATGGAGAAGGCCGTCGCGTTCGCCCGGAGCAGCCGCAACCGCTGGGCACTTCCGAGGTTGCTCCGGCTGCAGGCCGACGTCCTGGCGCAGCAAGGCGCCTATGCCGATGCGATCCGCGGGTATGTCGCGACCATCGACGAAATTCTCGATCAGCGGCGCAAGACAAGCCTGATGCGGTATGAATTGCTCAACCGTGTCTCTCTCATTGACGTGACCGAGCGCGCAACGTCTTTGGCCATCCGCAGGGGCGATCATGACGCCGCCTTTCTCGTGTCCGAGCAGAGCGCTGGTGCCGCTTTCCGCGACGCGGAGCTGGCCGCGCTTCCATCCGTCCCGGCGAATGTGGCGATCATCAAAATCGTGTGCCTCCCGGACCGGATGGTGGTCTGGACGATGACTGCCCGAGGAGTGAGCACTCGTCAGGTTTCCATACCCCTCGACGCGGTCCGCGCCGCATCGGATGACATGGCCGAAGGCTCCACCGCGCGATCTGCATACCGTCTCGGCAGGATGATCGTCTCGCCGGAACTGCTCGGCCCGGGCATCGATACGCTGGTGATCGTTCCGGACGCGGCTGTCGCGACCGTACATTTCGGCGCATTGATCGATCCAGCCACGGGCAAGCCTCTGCTCGAACGGTATGTCGTCGCCGAAAGTCATACCGTTGCCGGCTATCTCCGCAGTGCAGCAAACCCCGACGTACCGGCCGCGGCGCCACCGCTCCTCGTCGAAGGAGCAGAGTCGGACGACCTGCCACGCTTGCAGGCCGCCACTCGTGAAATCAACGCCTTGCAGCGGCTTTATCCTTCGGCAGGGGTGTGGAGGGCGGACGCTCATCCGGCTGCAGCGCTTCCGGCCGCTCTGGAAAAAGCCGGCCTCATTCATTTCGCGGCACATGCGGTCGTCGACCGGACCAATGAGCGCCTGTCCAGCATCGTCCTCGGCGAGGGAAACAAGGTCCTCTACGCGCACGAAGTCGAAGCGCTTCGATTGACGCACCGTCCGATCGTGGTGCTTTCGGTATGCTCCGGTGCAGCGACCGCCGGCTCGCGACGCCGCCGCGCTCCAACTCTTGCAGACGCCTTTCTCACCGCCGGCGCGTCTGCCGTCATTGCGTCATCCGAACCGATCGAGGATGCGCACGCGCGCCATTTCTCGCTCCTGCTGCACGACCGTCTCAGCCGCGGGGTGCAGGTCGGGCGTGCCGTACGCGAGATTCAGTTGAAATTCGCCCGGGAAGGGCGGCCGTGGAGCGACCTGGTCATCGTCGGAAATCCGGCAGCAACGTTTACTCTCGGACCGAAAGCTGCGGTCCCGTTACAGGGAGGATGAAGAGTCATGCGGGAATTCTCGGTATTCGTGACAGGAATCGCGGCGTTCGTCGAAGACTACCGGCGGGCCCTGGCCGTCCATGCGCCACGGCCTGTCAGCGTGAAGATTCGTGAAGGACGGCGGCATAGCGACTATGCAACGATCCCGGCTCACTTTGCACATGTTCGCGTGCCGCTCAACGATGTCGATGCGGCGACTCAGACACTCTTTCCCATCATGCACGACTGGAACGTCGCGGAGGTTCCAGGCGTTTTCCGGGCTGATAACCCTCCGCTCGCAAATGACATGGTCCGTCAGACGCTCGTCAAATTTCTCCGGTTCCAGGAGGTGATCTTACCCGATAGTGAAACACCGGCTACTCTCGACGAGGCTGCGCTCACCGCCACCGGAATTCCGACTCCAGCCGATAAAACGTCAGTGCGTTGGCTCGCTTCGATGGAAAGTCTCGGAACAACGGCAAAGACGATCGACCCCAGACATATCGTCGAGAATCCGACGGACGTCGCCGCTTATATCCGCTTTCCAAACGGCCGTATTTCGACGGCGTTCGCGCCGCAATTTAAATTTGTCTCCGTCAATGCACTCGACGCCAAACCGGCCGGCATCCTGGACCAAGCCGTCGCACAGCTCGTGGTATGCAGGTTTGACGTTTCAGGCGCGGCGTTCACCGTGAAATGCCGCGGCTATAACGGCGGCGATAGTTTCGACATTACGTTTAAAGAGGGCGTGGCCGAGCCATGGATGGTCTTCGCCTGCACTTCTCTCGAGGATGCCTTGCAGCTACGCTTGGATGGCGACAAGTTCGGGGTCGATCTGCACTTCCAGCTCGTCTATGCACTGGCGGAGGGTCAGGTGTCCGATGCGGAAGTTGCTCTTCCGAAGTCGATCGATCCAGCGCCGGGGATCGGAGAGGGCAAGCCGCTCGGCGCAGGAGGGTGCGTTCCGATTCGATTCAGTGGCGGTTCCACAGGCGGCGGATAGCCGGAGGAGGCTCTTATGGCTGACCCAATCCGAGTGTCATTTCATGTGGGTGTAGGAACCTTCGATTCGACGATCTATCCAACGGCCAAGCCGCTCGTATCGGCCTCCGACGATGCGCGGGAGATGTACAACCTCGCCGACTCTCTCGGCTACACCGCTCTCGATTTGGTGCCGCGTGGCCAATGGGACGGAACCGGCCCGAAGCCGCCGAACGTCAAGACGAACGCCGAGGCCAACTATGCCGCCGTAGTCGGTTTTTTTCAGGACGCCGCGGCGTTGCTCGCGAACCAAGGAGATGGCTGTCTCATCACGTTCTCGAGCCACGGGACACAGCTCGATAATCCCGACGGAGGACCGGACGGCCAGTTCGATGAGGCGGTCTGCCTCTTCGATTTCCCGATGCGGGATGACGTTCTGAGCGGCCTTCTCGGAGGCTTCAAAAAAGGAGTAAACGTTCTTCTGGTGCTCGACTGCTGCCATTCCGGCGCGACATCGCCGAATTCAGGCATTCTGCTGGGTGTGAAAGCGGCGTTCGACGATTTTTGGGCCCTCCTCAGGCCATCGCGACCGCAGCTCGGCATCGCCAAGGCCGCCCCCAAGCCGGCCGCCGGTCCTCCCCAATTGGCCGTCGACCTTCAGAACCAGTTCAACGACTCCGACAGCCTGACGCTGAATGCGAACGTGGGAGTGTTCCAGGCGTGCCGCCACGACGAGCGCACGTTCGACGGCAAGGTCGCCGGTGAGTTGAGCGTCTACACGCGGAAGTTTGTCGACGCAGCCAGGGGCGGCGCGAAGTCGATCGGGAAGCTCCGGGATGCAATCGCAATCGCGAAACCGACGATTCCAAACTGCACTCCGCAATTCCAGCGTGGCGGAGACAACTTCCTCGAGACTCCGCTCCAACCGGCACCACCGTTGATCGGTCCGCCTCAGTGAATTGCCGGCCGTGGATTCCCAAACAGCATCCCGGTCTCGACCTCCACTGCCTTCCCACCCACCCGGTACGGCTTGAAGCGCCAGGTGCGGAGGGCGGCGAGGATCGCCTGCGATTGTTCGGGGAAGGCGCTGAGGAGATGGATGTGCTTTACGCGGCCTTTCGCGTCGACGAGCAGGCGGACCGGAATGGTGTTGTAGCGATTGGTCGCGAACATCGGGTCGGTCCTCTCGACGACGTTGTCGCCGAGCGCGTAGCCGTTCACGCAGGCCGGGGCTGTGTCCGCGAGCGAGATTGCGCTCAGGCCGCGCTCGGCCGCGTCGAGCAGCGCCGGGTCGGTGCCGGTGAAGGTGAAGGTCAGGGCGTGACAGCGAGTGTCGGTCGAGAGGACGCGCCATTGGAGGCCCGAGCGCGGAGCGCGATATCCGAGGCGGTGGAACGTGCGGCCGGCGATCGTGACCTCGGCGGGGCCGCTCTCGATCACATATTGCGACTCGGCTCCGCGGCGGGCCGCGGCGAGGAGCTCCTTCGCATCGGCCGCCTCGAGGAGAGTGAAAAAGAGATCCTGCGCCGTGACCAGCACGTGCGCCCGAAGACGCCGGTCGGGGCCGTACAGCGCGAACTGCGTCAGGACGTAGGCGCCGCCGTCCGAGGGAGGCGGCCCCGCCGGCTGCTCCGTCCAGCCGGCGGGAATCGGATACGTGAGACCGAAATAGGCATTGCGATAGCGGCCCGCCGCGACGCTCCCCTGTTCGGGGACCGGCGTCGACGCGTCGCTCGCACTGGGCATCGCTCCCTTGACCAGGAGCTCGCCCTGGGGGACCACGGAGAGCCACAGCATCAAGAGGAGCGACATGGTTTTCTCGCCTACAGAGATCGGAGGAAGTTCACGATGTCCTGCTTCTGCGTCGTGGTCAGGGCGTTGAAGTTGAGCACTACGGCGTTGGCCTCCGAGCCGGTCGAGGAATGCGCGGAGATGGCCGTCAGTACGTTCGAAGTCCGGCCGTCGTGCAGGAAGAAGAGGCGCTGCCCCATACCCCACAGCGGCGCGGTGCGGAACTGGTCGCCTCCCGCGGCGCCTTCCTGGATGTTGTCGGCCAGCCCGGTCCCCATGCGGTGGATCTGGAGATCGCTCCACAAGCGCACGGTCGCATTGCCGAGATCGGGGGTGATGCTCGAGGGCGCGGTCGTGAACGTCGCTTTATGACAGCTCGCGCAGCCGACTTCGGTGAATAGAGCCTCGCCGTTGATGATCGACATCGCGCCGCCCGGCGTGGTGGATGATTTCACGGGCGGCTTCAGGAGGCGCATGAACATGGCGAACATCACCACGTCGCTCGGCGTGCCGACCGCAGTGGTGTTGAAGTTGGTGTGGTCCTCCGGCGTGGCGTTGAGCCGGCACGCCGCCGGGAGTCCCGCCGCGCGGTCTTCGTTCGGCGATGGCCGCTCCTGGTTCGCCAGTTCGTTGCTCACGCCCATCTCGATGTTGTAGGCACCGCCGGAAAACGCTTCCAGCGAGCTGACCGACGCCTTCCAGCCGAAGCGGCTGATCGTGCCGGCGCCGCCGGCGCGGTTGAACGTTCCGGCGATGCCGAGCGGATTGCCGGCCAGCGAGGCCTGGTACGCCAGGAGGGTCGAGTCGTCGATGTTCTCCATCAGGCCGGTGCCGAACAGCGGCGTCGGGATGCGGAAGATGACGTTGTTCTTGGTGACGGCGTTGGCGAAGTTCGGCTGCGAGATCACGGACGCCGTGCAGGTGCTGGCGTCGCTGCGCCCGGCGATGGTGAAGAGCGCGTGCACGCCGCCGTCCGGCGCGGTGGTGATCGGATTGCCGGCACCGTCGACGAAGAATTTGAAGCGCGCCTCGCGCACCGGTCCGCTGACGGTGATGAAGGACGGGATGGTGTTGGTCGCACCGTGCGCGGTGGCGTCGGCCACCTGAGGATTGACCGCGGGACTCGTGCCGCCCACGGCCGGCTGGGAATGGCAGGCCACACAGCTTCGCGAGTTGAAGCGCGGCCCGAGCCCGCCGTCCGGCTCGCCCGGGATCGTGCCGAAGACGGAGTTGACCTCCTCGAACCGATCTTCCGCGTCATTGAAGAACGTGAGGATCGTCGTCGGATTGTTGGCGGCCACGGAAGCGAGCGGACCGCCCGCACCCGGCGGCCCGCCTCGAGGGCCGGGATCGACCTGCGAAAACGCCTGGAAGACGACCAGGAAGGTAGCGAGAGACGCCAGCGGAACCGTGCGCAGTTTCACAACAAACCTCCTTGAAAGATCGGAACGAGACTCGATAAGAAGCGGGTCACGACGGCTTCCATGCTCGTCCTGGAAAAGCGGAGTGGCGGATGTTTTGGGACGAACGCCCGGAATTCAGGGACGAAGGTGGGGATGGGGAGGTTGAAGGAGGACGGACGTTCGTCGCGATGGAGCGCCGGCTTTCAGCCGGCCGGTCCGCCGACCTTCGGTCGGCAGTGTGCGCAAAGGTATCCCGAGAGACTGCCGGCAGAATGCCGGCGGACCGGCCGGCTGAAAGCCGGCGCTCCATCGCGATGACGCTTGCGCATCGTCAATGGTCTCCCCTTCCTGTCATCCTGAGCCGCAGGAATCTTCCGACGATCAGAAAGCATGAAGGCGAAGGACCCGGGCGGGTGGAGGTGGGAGGAGCGTGATTCGCTCCCCCTCCCCGCCCAGGTCCTTCGCCGCCATGCTTCCGCTTCGTAGGGAGGTTTCTGTGGCTCAGGATGACAGGGATGGTGCTCCCTCTACCGCGACGCGCTCCCCCGCAACCGATCGATCTTCGCCTGAATGTTCACGCGCGATTGCTCCCGTTCCGCGGGGGTCATGCGTGTGGCGTCCGGGAGGGCGGCGAGTGCCTTTTCAAAGCGGGTGACGGCTTCGGCGGTGCGGCCTTCGGCCATGTCGATGTTGCCGGCGAGGTTGTGCTCGTAGACGGTGCCGGCGGCTTGTGCGGCGACGAGGCGGGCGACCGCTTTGGCGGCGTCGAGATTGCGGTCGTTGATGAGGCGCCAGCCGAGGGTGGCGAGGCTGGCGTCCACGAGCGTGACCGGGTCGTAGCGCTCGAAACGGCCGTAATCGTCGAAGGTCATCGGTGTTGCCCCGGCGACGCGTTGCGCCGGATACCAGACCGACACCATCAGCGTCTGCGAGCGATCGCCGGCATCGCTGCCCGGCCGCGCCGTGCGTGTCGCATCGCGCAGCGGAAAGCCTTTGAAGCCGACGGCGTGCGGCCCCGGCTTCAGGTCACCCCAAAGCGTGGAAGCGGCGAGCGGCGACGTGGCAGCGAGAAGAACGCAAAGGATCAGTGCGCGCATGGTCATCCCTTCCCGCTCAGCCGCTCGACGCGCTGCGTCGACGCGCGTTGGAGCGACTCGCGTGTCGCCGCACTCAGCGCAGTGTCGGCAGGCAGCAACTCCAGCGCCTTCCGCGAGGCCTGCAGCGCGGCGGTGTGGTCACCGGACGCTTCGAGCGCTTCGCTCAGGCTGTCCCACGCGTTTGCCGACCGCGGGTGACGCTCCGTCGCGAGGGTGAACACCGACACTGCCTCGGAACGGCGGCCGCGCTGGAGGAGGCGGTAACCGATGCCGGTCAGCACGTTGTCCCGCACGAGGCGGCCCGACTTTGCGTCGCGCAGCAGCTTGAGTCCGTCCGCGGCACGGTCGCTTTCGAGCAGTTGCACGGCGCGCTGCTGCTCTTCGAGTCCCGCCAGCAATTCGATGAATGCCGGCGCGGTGCGAATCGGCGCGAAGGCCTCCAGCGTGCGCACCTCGGCGAGCGGCGGTCCGAACGGCGTGCTGAGAAGGACGTCGAGCCAGTGCACGGCACGTTCGAGATTGTTCGCACCGGCCGCGGCCTCGGCGGCGGGCCACGCGGTGTCGCGCGGGCCGCGGCGGCCGAGCTCCCATGCCTTCTCGAGCGACGTCAGCGCCGCGGCGAATTCCTTCGAGCGCAGGAGCGACACGCCGAGGCGCAGGTTTGCCTCGGCGTCGGCGGGATTCGCGCTCACCTTGCGGCGATACCCCTCGACCGCAACGGGCCAGTCGCCGCGGGTGAAGGCGCCGCCGAGGGTCGCGTCGAACGAGGCGTCGGCATACGCGCGGTGGATCTCGGGGCGCGTCACCAGCTTCATGAACGACAGCGTGCGGTGGATCAGCGCGCGGGTGATCTCGGTGTCGTTGAGCACCTCGAAGCCGTGCAGCCCGCCGCTGTAGTTCTCGATCGTCCACGGCGCGTTGGCGGCGATCGCGCGGGCGAGCAGCTTGTCGATCCGCGGCGTCAGCACGGGACCGTCGAGCCCCGCACGGACGAAGAGCACCGGCAGGTCGGTCCGCAACTCCCCCACCTCGGCGTCGCCGTAATAGACGACCGCGCCGCGGAGATAGTCGCGGCTCCGGTCCATCGCCACCGGCAAACCGACGTTGACGTTCGCGGACGCCGACCAGACCACGATGCGCGACGGATCGATCTTCAGCTCGGCCGCGCGCGTGCGCAGATCGGCGACGAGCGCGTCGAAGTCGGCCAGCGCATTCGGCTGCGTCGCCTGGTAGACCACCGCCGCGAGCCCCGCACCGGCCGTCGCTTCCCCCCAGCCGATGTAAAACGGCCAGGTCGTGTACGTCGCCGAGCCGACGTTCGCGAAGATGACCACCGGCACGACGCTGTCGTTCGCGGGGCGGTACAGATCGAACTTCAAGCCGCTTCGGTATTCGAGATCTTTGCGGATGGAGATCGCCGAAGGATCGGCCTTCGGATAGAAGAAACGGTCCTGCGCGGCGGCCGAAGCGGCGGTGACGACGAACAGCAGCAAGGTGACGAGCTTTCGCATGGGATGCAGGGTGCCACCCGGCGGCGGCGCCCGGAATCATGGCGGGATGGAACGGGTATCCGAGGGACGAAACGGGGACGGTTTACAGTACAGCCCAGTGAAAGCGGAAGTGAATGCGCGCAAATCGTTTCTGACCGCCGGCCTGGTCGCTGCGTGCGCGACCCTGTTCGGCATCGGCGAGACGCTGCAGTACTACCTCCGCTCGCGCTTGTGGGGCTACCCGTTCTCGCTGGCCGGCAGCCTCTCGGAGAACGTGCTGACGTCGTTCGTCCTCGCGGCGCTCACGCCGATCGCCTTCTTCATGAGCCGCCGCTTCCGCCTCGGACGCCGGGTCCTGCGGCAACGGCTGCTGCTGCACGCGCTGGCGGGACTCGCATTCGCGATCGGTGCGGTCTGTGCCATCGCGGCGCTGGTCGTCGTCCGCAAGCCCGACCTGCAGTTCGAGCTCATGGCGTGGAAGCTCGGCACCTTCTACGTCCTCTTCTACTTTGCGATCTACTGGGCCATCGCCGGCGCCATTCACGCCGCGCATTACTACGGCGAGACGCAGGCGCGCGAGGAGCGGCTGGTCCGCGAGCGGCTGGAAGTGCTGCGCAGCAAGCTCAATCCGCACTTTCTGTTCAACACCCTGAACGCGATCTCCACGATGGCGCTGCAGCGCGACCACGAGCGCGTCACCCAGTCCCTCGGCCTGCTCGGCGACATGCTCCGGGCCACGCTCGACGACACCCTGCCGCAGGAGATCCCGCTCGCGCGCGAGCTCGACCTCACCGACAAATACCTCGCCCTCCAGCGGATCCGCTTCGGCGACCGGCTGCGGGTGGAGCGGCAGATCGACCCGCGGTCGCTCGATGCGCTGGTGCCGAGCATGCTCCTGCAGCCGCTGATCGAGAACGCCATCGTCCACGGCGTCGGCGCGAAGCCGGGCGACGGCTGGGTGAAGATCGAGACCCGCTCGGCGGACGGCCAGCTCGTGCTCGCCGTCAGCGACTCCGGCGACGGATTCCCCGCGACCGGCAACGGCAAGAGCAACGGCATCGGCCTGGCCAACACGCGCGAGCGCCTGGCGACGCTCTACGGCGGCGCGCACACGATGGAGTTGCAGTCGCTCCCCGCCGCCGGCGCACAGGTGACGATCGCGATTCCGCTGAGGCGCGGCGCGTGATCCGGACGGTCATCGTCGACGACGAGCCGCTGGCCCGCGACGGCATCCGCCTCCGGCTCGCCGGCGAGCGCGACATCGACGTGATCGGCGAAGCGGCGGACGGCGCGGCCGCGGTGGCCCTCATCCGCGAAGAACTGCCGGACCTGGTATTCCTCGACGTGCAGATGCCGGGGATGACCGGCTTCGACGTGCTCGCAGCCATCGCCGGCGAGCACCTGCCGGTGATCGTCTTCGTCACC
Source organism: Thermoanaerobaculia bacterium (assembly GCA_035629865.1). Classification (GTDB taxonomy): domain Bacteria; phylum Acidobacteriota; class Thermoanaerobaculia; order Gp7-AA8; family Gp7-AA8; genus QHVT01. Next base: position 12,496 of record DASPHC010000122.1, read on the forward strand.
GCCTACGACCAGTACGCGATCCGCGCCTTCGACGTCCGGGCCATCGACTACCTGCTCAAGCCGTTCACCAAAGAGCGATTCGACGAAGCTCTGCACCGCGCCCGCCGCGAGCTCGCCCATCGCGAAGAAGACGGCGGCAGCTCCCGCGTCGCCGACCTGGTCAGCGACCCCCTGACGCGCCTTGTCGTCCGCAATCGCGACCGCTACGTGCTGCTCAAGGTCGAGGAGATCGACTGGATGGAAGCCGCCGCGAACTACGTCGAGGTCCACGCGCGCGGCAAGTCGTTCCTCGTCCGTACCACGATCTCCAGCCTCGAACAAAAACTCGACCCCCGCCGCTTCACCCGCATCCACCGCTCCACCATCGTCAACGTCGACCGCGTCGCCGAGATCCGCTCCGATGCGCACGGGGATTTCGACGTACTGCTCGCGAACGGGAAGGTGTTGCGAATGACAAGAGGGTATTCGGAGAGGTTGCTGGCGTAAGCCGCAGGGAACCGCCCCAACCCTGTCATCCTGAGCCGCAGGATCTCCCGATACAGCAAGAGCATGGCGGCGAAGGACCCCCTCCGGCCGAGCGCGTCTCGTTCAACCCGCGGGGGGTCCTTCGCCGTCATGCTTTCAGCTCAATCGGATCAATCCTGCGGCTCAGGATGACAGGGCAGACGGTACGCGGCAGCGTCTGCAAGGAATGTCTCTAGCTTCCTTAAAGACGTCACTGAATGATGCCGTCCAGCGATCTTTCCCGTTTCAAAGGAGAAAAAGATGAAGCTCACCAGACTCATCCTCATCTGTACGCTGTTGCTGCTGGCCTCTTTCCCGGCGTTTGCCCTGCCTCAGTGCGGGGAATGTGTAAGCAATGAATGCGTCTATAGCCCGTATAGCGGCACGCCGTGCAGGTACAACTCCGCGGGCTGCTGCGAGATCTACTTCTCCAACTGCAGCAGCCTCGCCCCCGAGCCGGTACTCGCCGACTGGACCGTCGCGTCCATCGAGGTCAGCCGTCCGGCGCTGGACACGGAAATCGTCACGACTCCGGCCGACGTGGACGAAGTCCACACGACCGAATCCACCGAACAGAAGTAACTCACCCCCATCGCGAATGGCGGGAGAGATCGCCCCCCTCCGGAGATCATGACCATGCGCACGTTCGCTGTTCCCTCGTTCGCCCTGCTGCTCACCCTCTCCGCTTCCGCCGCCACCCTGAAAGTGGAGGTGAACCGCAACGGCTTCACCGGCCCAATCGAAATCGCGGTAGCTCCGCGCGTCGAGGGAAGGCCTCCCGAGTGGTCGGCCGCGAAAACGCTCGCCGCCGGCAAGTCGGTGGTGACGTTCCCGCACTTGGCGGAAGGGCTGTATCTCGTCCTGGCCAGCGGACAGCAGCCGCTGCAGCGTCTCAGCGCGAAAGCGAACCTCGGCGCTGCGGGCAGTACGCTCCGCCTCGTCGTTCCGAAGACGCAAACGGCACTGAGCGTGACGCTCGCGGACGAACCGCTCGCCCGCGCCGGCATCTCACTCACCCATGACGAACTGCGCTGGCGCATGGACGTCGAGACCGATGAAGACGGGCATTTCGCGGGGCCGTTCTGGGAGCCGGGCGTCTACTCCGCCGGCGTGACTCGCGACCGCAGCTCCGCGCCGCATTTCGTCGACGTCAGACTCTCGTCCACACCACTGACCATCAACGTGCCCGACCGGCATGTCACCGGCCGCGTCCTCACCGGCGAAGGGAAACCCCTCGCGGACGCCCAGGTCACCCTGCGCTCCGAGACCACCGTATCGACGCTGACCACGCGCACGAAGTCCGCCCCCGACGGCCACTTCGAGTTCTTCGGAGTGCGCGAAGGAGCCCACACCCTGGCCGCACGCGCCCCTTCCTGGCTCGACAGCGACGCCGCCAGGTTCGAGCTCCGCGGCTCCACCAGGCATTCCGCCGACCTCGTGCTGGCGCGCGGCGAGCCGCGCACCGTTCGCGTCGTCGACGCGAGCGACGCCGCGATCGCCGGCGCTACGTTGCTCACCTCCTGCGACGGCCACGTCAAGTCGACAGCCGTCACCAACGCCGAAGGCCGCGCGGACGTCGCAGTGCCGGCCGCTGCGTCCTGCACGATCTACGTGCTGCCGAAGGAGGGCTCGATTGCAGCCGGTCGCTTCGAAGGTCCGCAACAGCTCTTGATCCGCGTTCCCGACGGATCGTCATCGCTGCACCTCGCGTTGAAATCCGAGGCGGGAGCGGCGTTCCCCGACCTGAGGCTGCTCATGCGCATCGACGGCACGGTCGTGCCGCCCGAGATCGCCCGGTTGCTCGCCAACCGCGGCTTCCCGCTCATGACCGATGGCGAGGGGAGCATCGCGCTCGCGCGCATCCCGCCGGGAACCTACGAGTTCTGGCCCTACCGGACTGCATCCGAGGGGCAGATGATCTACGAAGTCTCCGCGGAGATCGCCGCGCCGATCTCGGTCAAGGTACTGACCGGCGAGAACAGCGCGACGATACGGTTCAAGGCACGGTAGCTGTCATCCTGAGCCGCAAAACCTTCCCACCAAGCGGAAAGCATGGCGGCGAAGGACCCGGGGGGATGCGCGTGCATCGCTCCCCCTCCCGCCCAGGTCCTTCGCCGCCATGCTCCGCATTCATGCGGCAATCCCTGCGGCTCAGGATGACAAGAGTTGCAACCCGACAGCCAGTGAGTGTGGATCTCCGCCCAGTACGCCGCTACGTACTCGCCGGACAGCGCCGCGGAATGCGCCGCCTCGCCGCGTCCCGCTGGTACGGCTCGAGCGTCCCGACCCTGCGCATCAACGCAACCGCGCTGTTCCGCGTCGGGCCGGAGCTCGTGAAGTAACGGATCGCT
>DASPHC010000123.1:0-17580 GCA_035629865.1 Thermoanaerobaculia bacterium
AGATTCCGCCTACATCCTGTCGAGCCCCGAGGTCCGCACGAACGTGGACTTCGTACTCCTCGCCACCTTCGTAGTAACTCGTTGCCTTCTGCCCGCCAACCAGCACGTTCAACGTCGAGGCGAGATCCTGCACGCGCACGCCGAGGTCGGTCGACTTGTCGCGGTCGATGCGCACGGCCAGCTCCGGCTTGCCGACGATGAAGTTCGTCTGCACGTCGGTCGTGCCGAGCTTCGGATCCTTGATCGATTCCGTGAGCTGGCGCGAGTACTTGTCGAGCGCGTCCAGATCCGGACCGCCGAGCCAGAACATGACTTCCGCGTCCGTGCCGCCGCCGAACTCGTTGACCGGCGCGACCTGCGTGACGAGATGCAGCCGCTTGTACTGCGGCAGGATCTGCGTGCGGACGCGGTCCATGATCACGTACTGGTCGTCGCGCTTCGAGGCCTCGCCGAGCTTCACGTAGATCGTCCCGAGGTTCAGCGTCTGCTGCGGATCGTCACCGATGGTCACGACCGTGTTGGTGACGCCCTCGAGCTGGCGCGCACGCGAGGCGATCGACTCGAGGATGGTCATCGTCGTGTCGACGCTGGCCCCTTCCGGCGCGCGGACGGTGATGGCGAACTGCCCTTCGTCGTCGTACGGGAGGAAGTTGCTGTCGACGACGCTGAACAGCGGGAACATCGACAGGAACACCGCCGCCATGGCCAGGACGATCACCCAGCGATGGGCCATCGAGAAGTCGAGGAGCTTCATGTAGATGCCCTCGACGACCGCGTACAGCCCCTTGCTCCGGGTGCTCTCGCCTTCGGCGTGGTGGAGGTCTTCGCGGCGCAGGTAACGCGCGGCCATCATCGGCGTCAGCGTGAACGAGACGAGCAGCGAGACGGCGATGGCGAAGGCCATCGTCACGCCGAACGAGAACATGAAACGTCCGACGATGCCGGCCATGAACGCGACCGGCAGGAAGACGACGATCAGCGACATCGAGGTGGCCATGACCGCCAGGCCGACTTCCTTCGTGCCCGCCACCGCGGCTTCGGCGGGCGACATCTTCTTCTCTTCCATGTGCCGGAAGATGTTCTCCAGCACGACCACCGCGTCGTCGATGACGATGCCGACCGCCAGCGTGAGCGCGAGCAGGGTGATGACGTTCAGAGTGAAGCCCATGTACGCCATCGCCGCGAACGTGGCGATGAGCGAGCTCGGAATCGCCACTGCGGCGATGAGCGTCGGCCGCGAGTTGCGGGCGAAGTAGACGAACATTCCTATGCCGATGATCGCGGCCAGCGGAATTGCGACCGACCTCGGCACCGGAATGGTGTGGCCCCACACGAGTGTGTACAGCAGCAGCGTCGCGCCGACCATCAGCAGCACGACCCACGGGCGCGGGCTCGAAAGGAAGAGCCACACGATGAGCGCTGCGAAGATGGAACCGAGGATGAGGTGCTCTTTCACCGCGCCGACCGCGGCCAGGACGAACTCCGACTGGTCGCGGATGATGTCGAGCTTGTAGCCGGTGGGGATCTGCGGACGGATCTCTTCGACGCGCTCCTTGATGCCGTCGACGACCGCGATGGCGTTCGTGCCGGACTGCTTGCGGACCTGCAGCACGACCGCCGACTTGCCGCCGACCGTGGCGGCCGACTCGACGTCGGACATGCTGTCTTCGACGCGCCCGATGTCGCGGATGCGGATCGGCGTGCCGCCCATGTTCGCCACGGGGATGTTCCCGAACTCCTCAGGCGAGCTGACGCGGCCGTACGTGCGGAGGGTGAGATCGCGCACGCCCTGCTCGACCTTGCCCCCGGGGATCTGGATGTTCTGCGCCTGCAGCGCAGCCACGACCTGCGCGGCGGTGAGGCCCTGCGCGGTGAGCTTGGCGTTGTCGACGATGACGTTGATCTGCCGCGGACGGGCACCGATGACGAGCACCTGGCCGACGCCGGTCACGGTCTCGAGACGGCGGCGGAGGTTCTTGTCGACGTATTCGGAGATGTCGCGCTGCGAGCCGGGACCGGAGACGGCGATGGTCACGACCGGGATCGCGCCCGGATCGAAGTTCTGCACGATCGGCGGGTCGGCGTCGGTCGGAAGGTCGGCCACGATGGTCGAGATCTTGTCGCGCACTTCCTGCGTGGCGACCTCGCGGTTCTTCTCGAGGTCGAACGAGATCATGACCACCGAGACGTTCTCCGAGGAGAACGACGTCAGCTCGTTGATGCCGCTGATGGTGTTGACCGCTTCTTCGATCTTGTCGGTGAGCTCGGTCTCGATCTCTTCCGGCGCCGCGCCGGGGAGCACCGTCGTCACGATGACGAACGGGAACTCGACGTTCGGGAAGCGGTCGACGCCGAGCTTGAGGTACGAGAACGCGCCGATCACGACCAGCGCGAGGATGATCACCGTCGCGAAGACGGGACGCCTTACACAGATTTCAGCAAGTTTCTGCATGAGTAGCTCTCAGCTTTCAGCTCTCAGCTCGCAGGCCCCGCCGCCCTCTCCTGAGAGCTGCGAGCTGCGAGCTGCCAGCTATTCGAGATTCGTGGTAACCCGCGCGAACAGGCCGGGCCGCAGCCTGCCGTCGCGGTTGGCGAACTCCGCCTCGGCGAACATGGTCCGGGTCTTCGGGTCGATGATGCCGCCGACGGTCTTGATGGTCCCTACGAAATTCTCGTTGGGATACGGGTCGACCTGGGCCGTGACCTTGTCGCCGGTGTTGATGCGGCCGAGGTAACGCTCCGGAACCTGGAAACGGAGGCGGAGGGGCGAGAGCTGCACGAACACGAACGCCACACCGCCGTCCCCGAGGTGCGCGCCGACGTCAGTGCGCTTCTCGGCCACGATGCCGTCCACCGGCGCGCGGAGCGTCGAGTCGCCGATCTGCTGACGCAGAAGCGCCACCTGCGCATTCGCGCCGGCCACGGCCGCGGTGGACTGCTCGAAGGCGGCCTGCGAGCGGTCGTACGTCGCGCGGGGGATCGAGTTCTTTCCGACCAGCTCCTTCTTCCGCTCCAGGTCGCGCGAGGCCTCGTCACGGACGGCACGCGCACGCGCCGCTTCCGCCTCGGCGGACTGGAGATGGATGCGCGCGTAGTCGCTCTCGAGCAGCAGCACCGGCTGTCCGCGGCGGACGCGCGTCCCTTCGTCGACGTAGATCCGGGACACGCGGCCCGGCATCTTCGGCGAGAGCTCGGAGCGGACCGGAGAGACGAACTCGCCGGTGGCCTCGAGGACGTTCGCGCTCTGCGCGGCCGCCGCTGCCGTGGCTTCGGTGCTCGTCGCGGCGGTCGTCGCATCGGAGATCGCCTGCACGTCGGCCGGAAGCGCCGGAGCCTGGGTGGTCGTAGTCGCGGCCGAATCGGTGGTCGCGGCGCTCGACTCGTCGCTCGAGCACGCGATCGCGCCGAGGGAGAGGATGGAAAGAATGAGGATGAGGATGAGAGGGCGCTTCGTCATTTCGTCACTCCGACAGCATCTTTCAGCGAACCGGCGGCGTACCAGACACGCAGCTCGGCAAGTTCACGGTTGAGGGTTTCTTCGGCGACCGCGCGGCGGGCATCGGCCAGCGAGGTCTCCGACGACGCGACGTCGAGCGACGTCGCTTCCTGGGCGCGGTAGAGGTCGAACGCCTGTTCGTACTCCGCCTGCGCGGCTTCCAACTGCTCGGTGGCGAGCTGCAGTCCGATCTCGGCGGAGCGGAGGTCGGCCAGCGCGCGGCGGACGTCCTCACGCGCCTCGGTCTTCGCTTCTTCGAGCGCGAGCTCGGCCTGCTTCTCCTGGCTCTTCGCGCCGGCCACGCGGGCGATCACTTCGCCCGACTGGAACAGCGGGACGTCGAAGCGGAGCGCGCCGTACGCGTAACTGTTCGCGGGGAATGGCGTCCGCTGCTGGATGTAGCCGCCGTCGAAACGGACGGTCGGCAGCCAGAAGCCGCGCTGCTTCTGCACCTCGAGCTTCGCGACACGGAGGTTGTTCTCGGCGATGTCGACGTCCGGGCGCTCCGAGGTGGCGCGGGCGACGAGGTTCTCCTCGGCGGGGAGCGGTGGGAGGGTGCGTTCGGCCGGCGTCACTTCGATGGCGCCGTCGAGATCGAGCTCGGTGCGCAACTGCCCGGCGGCATGCTCGCGCTGCGCCGCGGCTGCGGCCATCAGGCGCTGGGCGGCCTTCATCGCCGTCTCGGCGCGGAGCACGTCGACCCTGGTCACCTCACCCGCTTCGTAGAACGCCTGTGACTGGGCCAGGCGACGCTCGGCCAGCTCGATGTTGCGGCGCTCGACGTCGACGCGGCGGTCGGCGTTCAGGACGGCGAGATAGTTCGAGGCCACGCGGAGCAGCGCCGCGTCTTCAGCGGCCAGCGTCCCTTCGCGGGCGTTCTCGATCCCGATCTTCGCCTGCGAATAGGCGCGCAGCTCGCGGCGGCCGGCGTAGATCGGCTGCGAGAGCGTGATGCGGTACGCCCAGTCGTTGCGCGGCAGGATGGCGATTGCTTCCTCGCCCTCGCCGAACGACTGCTCGATGCTGTTGCGGGTCAGGTCACCGCTCAGGGTGATCCGGGGCAACACCGCGGAGAGGATGTAGTTCTTGTTGGCCTCGGCCACGTCGACGCCGTACCGCGCGCGCTCCACGATGTTGTTCACTTCGAGGGCGCGGCGCATCGCGCCGTCGAACGTCAGCTTCGTCTGCGCGCCCGCGGTCAGGGCGCAGCACAGGACCACGACTGCAGTAACGACTCGTTTCAAACTTCAGCTCCGTTTCCGAATGCCGTCGAGGATCAGTCCGGTAATGAGGTCGAGATCCACCTCCTCGGACGGCGGGGCGTCTTCGTTGAGGCGCTCCAGAATGATGGCAGTACTTCCTTCGATGATGAACAGGGCGAGCTTGTAAGCGTCACCGCGGCGAACCTCGCCGCGATCCATGGCGTCTTCGAGAGCCTTCGCAAACTTCTCAGCCCGCACGCGATAGTGCGGCTGGCAGTGCTGCTTCTGCCTCCGCTGGCGCGTCGCGGGCCCTTCGGGCATGCGGAGCGAAAGATACAGGCGGAAGAATTCGCGATTCTCCCCGAAAAAGCCGACATGAGCCGCCATCACGGCCCGGATCTTTGCGTCGATGCCGATCTCCTGGTCGAGCGCGGCGTCGACACGGTCCATGAGCCGCAGAATGGCGCTCTCGAACGTCTTTTCGACCAGCTCCTCGCGGTCGCGGAAGTAGAGGTAGATCGTCCCCTTCGCCACGCCGGCTTCGTCGGCGATCTCCTGCATCGTCGCCGCAGCCATCCCCTTGCGGCCGATGACGCGCATGGTCGCTTCCTGGATCGACTCGATCCGGTACTCCTGCACCACTTCTTCTTTGGACTTGGCGGCCATATTCAGCTCACTGAACGCACGGTCAGTGAATCAGAATTTCAGGTCAGTAGCAAGGACGGCGGGGTCAGTTGTGACGTTTTCGTTGCCGGGAACAGGGCCGAGGGCAAAGGGCCGAGGGCCGAGAGCCCACCCTACCGTCCCTGGGCGGGCGGCCCTCGGCCCTCGGCCCTCAGCCCTCGGCCCTCTCCCCCAGTACAATCCCCACCTCCGCATGCTCGTACCTGGCTCCTTTCTCGGCCGTTATGAGATCCGTTCGCTCATCGGAGCCGGCGGGATGGGAGAGGTCTATCTCGCCCACGACGGGCAGTTGCAGCGTCCGGTAGCGTTGAAGGTCCTCGGCGAGTCGGCCCGCGCCGACACGGAGCTCCGGAAGCGGCTCGAGCACGAGGCGCGGGCGGCGTCGGCGCTGAACCATCCGAACATCCTCACCGTCTACGACGTCGGACAGGAAGGCGACGACCACTTCATCGCCACGGAGTTCGTCGATGGAGTGACCCTGCGTCAACGGATGCTCCGGGCGGAGGCGCCGCTCAGCGAAGTGCTCGACATCGGGACGCAGATCGCCTCGGCGCTCGCCGCCGCGGAGGCCGCGGGGCTGGTGCACCGCGACGTGAAGCCGGACAACATCATGCTGCGCCGCGACGGATACGTGAAATTGCTCGACTTCGGACTGGCCCGAACGGTCACGGCCTCCGAGACCAGCCTGCCGAAGACCGATCCGTACGTCGTCCGCGGCACCGTCTTCTACATGTCGCCCGAACAACTGCGCGGACGGCCGCTCGACACCCGCAGCGACATCTGGAGCACCGGCATCGTGCTGTACGAGTTGATCAGCGGCCGCCTGCCGTTCGAAGGGGCGAGCACGTCGGACGTCGCGGCGAGCATCCTCCGCAGCGATCCGCCGCCGCTGATCCGTTCGAACGGCGCGACCGTCCCGCCGCGCCTCGCCTCCATCGTCGACCGGGCCATGACGAAAGACCGCACTCGCCGCTACCAGACCGCGGGGGAGCTGCTCGAGGACCTGCAGAGTCTCAAGGGAGACGTCGAGCGCGACGCCTCCACCGTCGCCGGCACCTCCGCGTCGAAGATGCGGACCACCGAGCAGGTGTCGATCGAGGCCGCGCCGCCGACGAACCTGCCGCACAAGCTGACGCCGCTGGTCGGGCGCGACACCGAGCGCGACGACGTCCTCTCCCTCCTCCGCCGCGACGAGGTGCGGATGGTCACGCTCACCGGTCCGGGCGGCACCGGCAAGACCCGTCTCAGCATCGCCGTCGGCGAGGAGTTGCTGCACGACATGGAGGATGGTGTCTGGTGGGTCTCGCTCGCACCGATCCACGACGCGCGCCTCGTCACCGCCGAGATCGCGGCGCTGTTCGACGTCCACGAAGGAGGCGCGCCGCTCCTGACCGCACTCAAGACCGCGCTCCGCGAGAAGACCCTCCTGCTGATCCTCGACAACTTCGAGCAGGTGCTCGATGCGGCGCCGGTAGCCGGCGAGATCCTCAAGGCGGCGCCGCGCGTGAAGATCCTGGTCACGAGCCGTTCGCCGCTGCACATCGGCGGGGAGCGCGAGTACGCGGTGCCGCCGCTGACGACGCCGCCGCTCGAGCTCCCGCTCGCGCCCGAGGCGCTGGCCAGCTACGCCTCGGTGGCGCTGTTCATCGAGCGCGCGTCGTCGGTGAAGAGCGATTTCGCGTTGACGTCCGAGAACGCGCGCGCCATCGCCGAGCTCTGCGTGCGGCTCGACGGGCTTCCCCTCGCCATCGAGCTCGCCGCCGCGCGCGTGAAAGTCCTCCCGCCGCAGGCGATGCTCTCCCGCGTCGAGGATCGCCTGAAGCTGCTCAGCGGCGGCTCGCGCGACCTTCCGCAGCGCCAGCAGACCATGCGGGCGGCGATCTCGTGGGGCTACAACCTGCTCGACGAATCCGACAAGACCCTCTTCTCCTTCCTGTCGGTCTTCGGCGGCGGCTTCGACATCGAGCAGGCGGAGCGGCTCATCGAACAGATTTCAGGCGGCCGGCCGCCGGGACCCGAGGACGTCCTCGACGGCATCGGCTCGCTCATCGACAAAGCCTTCCTGCGCCGCGATGCCGGCTCGCCCGATGACGCTCCCCGCTTCACGATGCTCGGGACGATCCGCGACTACGGCCTGGAGTGCCTCAAGGAACGGACCCGCGACGTCGAGGTGCGGCGCGCCCATGCGACGCTCATGGCGGCCATCGCGGAGGAGAACGAGCTCGACGTCGACCGTCTCGCCTTGAACGACGACAACTTCCGCACCGCCATCGACTGGGCGTCGTACTCCCGCGACGGCGAGCTGGCGCTCCGCCTCGGCGCGTCGCTTTGGTGGTCCTGGTACGTGCGCGGCCATTACGCCGAAGGGCGGCACGCGCTCGACGCCATCCTCTCCATCCCCGGCGGCGAACAGCACGCGAGCCGCGCCAAGGTGCAGACCGGCGCGGGCGGCATGGCCTTCCTGCAATGCGAATACGAGCGGGCCATCGAGCTGCTCGACTCCGCGATCGACCTGGCCCGCGCGAACGGCGATCCGGTCAGCCTCGCCCGCTCGCTGCAATTCCGCGGCTCCATCGCCCGCGAGCGCGGCGAGTACGAGCACGCCATCGACCTCCACTTGCTCTCGCGGACGATCTGGACCGAGCTCGAAGACCGCGCCAACGTCGGCCGCTCCGTCAACTACATCGCCTTCGCCTCCTGGCTCAACCGCGACTTCGTCCGGACCGTCGAGCTCTGCGAAGGAACGCTCCATCTCTTCCGCGAGCGCCGCGACACCGAAGGCGTCGCCTGGTCCCTCCTGAACCTCGCCGCCGCCGCTCTCTACACCGATAAGCTCGATCGCGCCGAAGACCGTCTCGACGAATGCCTCGCCTGGTCGCGCGCCGGCAAGTTCAAAGAAGGCATCGCCTGGTCCCTCAACCTCCTCGGCTACGTCCTCCGCGTCCGCAACGACACCTGGCGCGCCGAAACCATCCTCCAGGACAGCCTCCGCCTCCACTGGGAGCTCGGCGACCGCTGGCGCAGCTCCAGCGTCCTCGAAGCCCTCGGCGGCCTCCGCCGCGACCCCCGCCTCCTCGGCGCCGCCGCCACATTGCGCGCCCGCCTCGGCACCCCCGTCCCACCGGTCGAGCACGAACAGTTGCAGGCAGATATCGAAGTGGTCGGGATGTCGCCATTCGATGTGGCGGAGGCGGTGGAACTGGCGTTGGAGTGAGGGTTTGCACCACCCCTACGGCGAGACGCCGTCCGCCGGCGGGACGCCGCCGGTCCAGCCGACGCGACGTCGGCGCTCCACGCATGACCACGGTCCTCGTGAGCCGAGCGTCCGAGTATCGGAGCGACATGTGTTCACGGTCATCGCAAACCGACCGTCCGCGCCCGGAGCGCCCGCGTCGCGCGGGCTGGCGCGGCGTCCCGCCGGCGCACGGCGTCCTGCCGTAAGGGGTTCGCTGAACTCTGTCGTGCAGCTCGCACGTCTGGCGTCAGCCGCCGCCGTTCTTGCGACCACCGTTCTTCGCAGGGCGCCGCCACGCTGACGCCGATCCTCTACGCTCCGGCACGCGCTCGAGTTTCCCCGCGTCGCGCAGCCGGTAGAAGACGTCCTTCACCTTGTTCTCCGAGGAGATACCTGTGATGCGCCTGGCGACCGCGTTATTGATCTCGGCGTTCTGCGCGAGATACGCGAGGATGGCTTCCTCGGGCGAGGCGAGCCGCTCGTGCCGGATCTCGACGGTGACGCTCGCGCCGTTTTCCCGAATGACAGGGTCTTTCAGACGTAGCGCGTGCATTGCGCGAAACGCCGTGACCAGCCCTTCGCCGACATCCTTGTTCGGCGGGTCGGGGAACTTATTGATCAGACGGACGATGGTGCCGTTGCGCGCGAACTGCTCCGTCAGGATGTTGTCGGGCGTGATGTGACCCGGCAGGCGCCCCGGACTTTCCACTTCGATCCTGTTGTCGAATACGCGAATCTGAATGTCGGACGCGATGCTGTAGTCCCGGTGAAGCACCGCCTTCGTGATGATCTCGTGAAGCGTCTCGTGCGGGTACTTGATGCTTTCGAGACCGGACGGCCCGAGGACCTGGACGTCCTCGACGACCCGTACCGTCTCGCCGACCGCCGCACCGATCTGCTCGTAGAGACATCCTTCGATGGTGAGCGGGTCGAATGCGAGCGTCTCGCGGGAACCGGCTCGATCGGTCGTCTTGTATCGAAGGATCTTGATGGCGCAACGCTTCGGCAGAACCGCCTGAGGCTCCTCCGCGAACAGCAGGATCGCAGCAACGGTCGGCTTCCCGTTGGTGACGAGAAGCTGCTTTCGCAGCCACGCATCCGGCTCTGCGGTTGGGACCACGGAGAGCATGAATCGCAAGAGCACCGTGGAGCGGGCGACGATCGACTCGTCGACTGCGATCGTTTCTGTCTCGAACGAGGCAATGCCTTTGTCCAGGCGCAGGCGCGCGAGCTGTTCGGAGGTCGTGAGCGGGAGGTTCTGCGCTCCCCTCCGGACATAGACCCGGCCATCGAGCGCGGAACAGATATCTTTGCTCTTAAAGATCTGGCGTTGCAGGACGAGACCCGTCTCTTCCGGGCAGGAGAGAAACGTCGCGGTGTAGTACGTGCCGAGCGGAAAGACCTGCTCGAATGCCTGCAGGTGGCCGTTGGCTTCTTCGGGATCGGCGAACCCACGCCACTTTCGGATCTTTGCGCCGGCAGGACCGGCAATCTCGTCGATGCCGACGTAGACCTCTCCGCCCGACGCGTTTGCGAACGCGGAGATCGTTCGTGTCAACTTCGCAGGAGCGACGTCCTTGGACTTAAGGTCGTGGAAGTGGCCTTCGGGCAGCGCGAGCACGATATCGCGCTGATCCATGGACGCTTCGGCAATCGCCACCACGCCCGCAATCGTACCTCCTGCCGCCTCCGTGTGAGCGGCTAAGAGGACGCATTCAGAAAACCAGGAAACCGCATGCCTCTCTGCTGCCGTAGGCAGCTAAAGAACTGTAGGCCCGGCCTTTAGGCCGGGTACAGCAGGTAGTGCCAGGTGAGCCCGCGTAGCGGGCGACAGAAAAGAATGTTCGCGCCTTTTCTCGTCTGTCGCCCGCTCCGCGGGCTCACCGTTGGTTCCGGTTGTACCCGGCCTAAAGGCCGGGCCTACAGATCTTTAGCTGCCTACGGCAGCAAAGCTAATCGTACCAAACGCTCCTGCCGCTACTTCCCGACCGCCCTTCTCCTCGCCACCCCAGCCCCGAACACGTCGTCCAGCAGGGCCACGGACTTGTTGCCGGTGCCGTCTTCCATCTCTACGCGCAGGTCGACGTAGCCGGTCGTGGGGAAGGGGCCCTGGTAGTGGATTCCGGTGGGGAAGTGGCCAAGCTCGGACTGGGGGCCGCGGTCTTCGAGGAGTTTGGTGAGGGGGACGGGGTGCCAGAGGCCGTCGGAGCCGCGCCAGGTGACGGTGACGAAGCGGACGTCGCCGCTGTCGTCGAGGTAGCCGCCGCCGATGGGCTGCCAGTCGCCGACGGCGAAGCGCACGGTTCCGTTCTCGATGCGCAGTGAGTTGAGGAGGGGCGGGTTGTAGTCTTCGCGGCTGGTGTCGAATGAGAGCTGGACCCGCGCGTGCTGGCCCTGCAGGTCGATGCCGTAGAGGCCGCGGCGGCCGTAGTCGCGGGTGAACGAGTGGTTCACGATTCCCTGGTCGAGCAGCGTGCCGCTGGCGTCGCGGATCGTGAAGGCCACGCCCTTCGCCGCGTCGCCGTACAACTCGCCGGCCATGCCACTGAAGCCGAAGACGAGGGTGAATGAGTCGTGCCACCGGTCGACCCGCGTGTGCGGCACGAGCGGGCGTTTGCCGAGCGGCAGCGTCCCGCCGTCAGGGACGGTATACGTGTCGGGCGCGGGCACCGGCTCGTCGGAGAGGCCGACCCGCCCGTCGATCGCGCGGAAGGTCTCCGTGTACATGTCCCACTGCGGGGAGGGAGGATGGATGGTCAGGAGACCGCCGCCGAGGGAGGTTCTCGCATCGGCGTCGGCGGTGACGAAGACGTCGCCGGCCCAGCCGTTCTCGAGCGGGAACGGGGCGCCGGCGCCGGCGACGAACTCCCGCCCGTTCGGGCCCTGGATCACGACCATCCCGCCGAGCACGGTGTCGCGCTGCGGCGCAATCTGCACGCGCGCGTGATGGAGATCGGACGGCAGCGTCGACCGGGTGAGGTCGGCGTGCAGGCCGCGCGTCTCCGGATAGCGCGCCGACACGATCCGCCCGCCCGGCAGGTCGAGCAGCAGCTCGCCCGGAGTCACTGTCCAGTTCGAGGCGAGGGAGCTGACGCGGAACGGCTCGCTGATGTACGTCGTGATGAGGAACTTCTGGAACGCGAGTCCAGGCAGGTCGACGTAGTAGTGCGCGAAATACGCCGCCCCCGTCGCGGCTCCTTCGGAGAGCAGCTTGCCGGAACGGTCGACGCCCGCGAGCCGGACGCGATGCGGGGCATCGCCCGGGCCGAGATTGAAGTCCAGGTCGGCGGTGACCAGCTCGGGCTTGACCACCAGGGTCGGCTCCCCGTTCGCGCCGTCGGCGTACACGAGCAGCGTGCAGGCGCCGTACGGCAGCAGGGTCTCGTACCCGGCCGCGCGGTTGTGCCCGAAAAAGGAATTCGGCCCCGGTGAGCACGACCACATGATGCTGGGGAACACACCGTCGTAATTGACGGTCGTGCGCGCGGCGCGCAGGCCGACCCACGGCACGCGCACGGCCACCGCACCCGCCGATTCGAAGTCGACCCGTCCGCCGAAGGCCATGGTCATCGCTGACGCGGCGACGTTCGACTGGACGTCCGTATTCACGACCACGTCGCGCGACGCGCCCGCTTCGAGCGTGAACTCGGCCGGCTCGACGGTGAGGCTCACATTCTCGGGTGCGACGACGTTCGCGGTGTACGTCCGCGCCGCCGCGCCCCGGTTGGTGACGCGCACCGTGCGCGTCGCCGTCCAATCGTGACTGGACGGGCTGCGGCCGATCGACACCAGTGCGGGAGCGATCATGCTGTGCATCGTCGCGGCACCATAGGCATCGAGGCGCCCCGCTCCCTGCTGCATCACGTCGCTGAACATCAACTCCGCGCTGCTGGTGAGCGCCCCTTTGACCTCCTCCGGGGTCCACTCCGGATGCAGCGCGAGCAGCAGCGCCGCGGCGCCGGCCACGTGCGGCGCGGCCATCGACGTGCCGGTGGCGACGCGCGACCCGCCGCCGAGAGCCGCGGAACGGATCTCCGTCCCGGGCGCGACGAGCTCCGGCTTCGGGTCGTAGTCAGGAAACGTCGGACCGTAGGACGACGAGAAGTCGACCAGGTCGTTCACGTCGGAGTTGCCGACCGTGATCGCCAGCCGCGACGACGCCGGGGCGCCGACCGACTGGCTCATCCCCTCGTTCCCCGAGGCGACGCAGACGACGATGCCCGCCATGACCGCGGCATCGACGGCGAGCGACGACGGATCGTCGGCGTCGCCGAGGTGGCTGCCGAGGCTCAGGTTGATGATCTCCGCGCGGTCGCCGAAATCGCCGTCGCCGTCGGGATCGAGAACATGATCGATGGCCGCGACGACGTCGGACATGTATCCCTGTCCGTCGGCGTTGAGGACGCGGTAGGCGAGGATCCGCACGCCGGGCGCGACGCCGCGCACGTCGTCAGTCTCGCCGACGATGATCCCGGCGACGTGAGTCCCGTGGCCGTGCTCGTCCATCGGATCGTCGTCGCCCGCGATGAAGTCGTAGCCGGGAGAGACGTTGCCGGCCAGCGCCGGATGGTGGTAGTCGACGCCGGTGTCGAGGACGGCGATGCGGATGCCGTCGCCGCGCGTCTGCAACTCGGACCAGACCCGATCCGCGCGGATGCGCTCGATGCGCGTGGTGTCCTCGGCGAACGCTTTCACCGGCCGGTCTTCGTGCACCGCCTTGACGTACGGCAACCGCCGCACCGCCGCGGCCTCGGCGTCGTCGAGGGTCACGCTCACGCCGTGGAAGCTGCGGAAGAGCTCATGCCGCACGCGGCTCTCGACCGCCTGCTTGCCGTACGGCGGCGAGGCAGCCGCGAGGTCGCGGCGGAAGCGGTCGAAGGTGGCGCGATAGGTGGACGTGGATGCCGCGGAGACTGCCGTACGCCGGGCAAGCGGCGCTTCGCGGAACTCGACGATGCGGCGCTGGGGGCCTGTCGTTCTCTGCGGCGCGGAGAGCTCGATTGTCTTGCCGGTGTTGGTGCGGACGATCGAGCGAGCGGGACCAGGAGTCTGGTTTGTATTCGCGGCAGCGACACTGGTGGCAAAGAGGAGGACGCCAAGAACGGGATGCATGGATTTGCGCATTGTGCACTTCGCGCCCTGTTTTGCTAGTTACAGATCGGCGCTGGACTTAGGTACGGGCAGTGACGCAAGAGCGTTGCTCTGTCTCAGGTGGCACGGCCCCTCACCCCGCTCGGCACCTGGTCTTCTAACCTTCACCGCGATGCATAGGAACCCCGCGGCTCCGCCACGCGCAGGTGCCAAGCATCCCTCTCCCCGGCCCCGCGGGGAGAGGGGCAACGAGGCAGCGTCCCCGCGAACTTCTTCCAAGAAACAAAGGTTTGTTGCCCCTCTCCCCGCGGGGCCGGGGAGAGGGATGTTCGGCGCCTGCGTGTCGCATGTACGCGACCGCCCAACTCTGAGCGCGCTTTGTTAGAAGCTCAGGCGCCGGACGGGGTGAGGGGCCGTGCCGGGGCCGTGCCTCAGGCCTGAAGCGACCAACTACCGCACCGCCCTCCGCCGCGCCGGCCCAACGATCAACGCGTCCTTGATCACCGAGGCCGAGGTGTTGCCGCTCGCGTCTTCGAGCTCGATGCGAAGGTCGATGGGGCCGGCGATGCTGCCGGTGATGGCGGCGAGATCGGCGCGGTAATGGATACCGGTCTCGAGCCGCTTCAGCTCCAGCGGGTCGCCGCGATCGTCGAGCGTCACCGTGAGCGGCAGTTCCTGCCATGCGCCGTTGCCGCTGCGCCACGACACGCGCGTGCTGCGGAGTTGCCGCGAGTCGCGGGCGACAAGGTCCGCACCGACATTGATGTCGACGACCGAGAACGCCAGCGCGGCCGGCGCGCCCGGCTGGACGCGCGAGACGACCAGCGCGTCGCCGCCGACGATGCGCAGCGACGAGACCGACGGCGGGTTGTAATCGGGGAGCGAGGTGTCGAACCGCACCGCGACCTCGGTGCCGTTCTTCGCGCGGTACGTCGCGCGAAACGCGCCGCGCCGTCCGAAGTCCGCGCTCGCGTACCCGTCCTTCGTTCCCTCGCTCAGCAGCGTGCCGCTGTCGTCGCGGAATTCGTAGTGCAGGCCGTACAGCAGGCCGCTCATGGACTCGTTGACCGGGCCCGTGAAGCTCGGGAAGACGGCGAAGGCGGTGTCGCGGATGTCGACGAACGTCCCCGGCCAGACCGGCGTTTCCCCGATCGTGATCGTGCCCCCTTCGGCCACCCTGTACGCGGCCGGCGACGGTCGATTGCCGTACGACAGCACGATCCGGCCATCGATGGCGTGAAAGAACGGAGTGAAGATGTCCCCCCAGACGCGCTCGGGGCGGTTCGCGGTCTGCAGGCTCGCGCCCCCCCAGCCGTTCCGGCTCACATCGGGCGTGATGTACACATCGCCACTCCAGCCCTGCTCCACGTTCACGTCGCCGTAACCGCCGCCGCTGAGCGTCGTCCCCGCACGCTGCGGCAAGACGTTCACCCGCGCATGCCTCAGGTCGGACGGGAGCGTCGTCAGCGTCGCCGAAGCGCGAATGCCGTGCAGCGGCTGGTGGAAGATCGAATAGATCCGGTGATTCTTAAAGTCGTACAGCATCTCCGCGGCCGAGAGCGTGAAGCCTTCGTCGAAGGCGCTCGCCTGCAGCGGCGCGGAGGAAACGGTGTTGAACATGACATTGCGGAACTTCGACGCCGTCGGGAACTCCAGGTCGTACCAAGCCACGTACGGCGTGTTCGCACTGTAGCCGTAGCGGTCCTGGCCGATGGCGTTGCCGTTCCGGTCGGTCCCCGCGAGCCGGACCTCGTACATCGCATCGGCGATGGTGAACGCGAGCGTCATGTCGTCGGCGATCTGCACCGCCTTCGAGATCAGCGTCGGCCCGGCGCCCTCGTCGGCGGACGAGTACGACACCACGTCGCAACGCCGGTTCGGCATCAGGAGCCGGTGCTCGAAGTTCCCGTACTGCGGCGACATCCCCGGGCCGCGATCGCAATCCCACAACACGTTCGACGGCAACTGGTGCGTGAGGACCACGTGCGCCGCGTCGACGGCAACCCACGGCACCTGCACGGTCGTGTCGTCCGAGGCGAACGTCACCCGGCCGCCGTGGGAGAGTCTCGCCAGTTCGTCGGCAGCCTTCTCGCCGATCGCCGCGGTCAACACCACATCGCGCGAGGCGCCCGGCTCCAGCGTGAACAACGCCGGCTCGGCGAGAACGACGATATCCGCGGGACTGTCGAAGGATGCCGTGAACGTCTCCGCCGTCGCGGCCCGATTCGTCACGCGCACGGTACGCGTCGCCGTCCAGGCGCCGATCCGGGCATGGCGACCGAAGTTCACGACCGCGGGGGCGATCGCGCTCGCCGCCTTCGCCGCGCCGTAGACGTCGATGCGTCCGCCGCCCTGTCCCATCACATCCTCTTCGACCGCGTGGGCGCTGCCGACCAGCGCGGCCTTCACATCGGCCGGCGTCCAGCCGGGATGCAACTGGAGCAGCAGCGCCACCGCGCCCGCGACGTGCGGCGCGGCCATCGACGTGCCGCTCGCGAGCAGCGTCCCGCCGCCCATCTTCGCGGAACGGATCAATGAGCCCGGCGCGAGCACTTCCGGCTTCAACTCCCACGCGGGAGCGGCCGGACCGCGCGAGGACCAGTACGGGACCAGGTCGTCCGAATCGCTGCTGCCGACGGTAATGCCGAGGCGCGAGGCAGCCGGTGCGCCGATCGTCTGCTCGCCCGGCGTGTTGCCGGCGGCGAGAGCGAAGACGACGCCTGCTTCGACCGCGCGGTCGACGGCGAGCGACAGCGGCGAGTCGGCATCGCCGTAGCCGCCGAGGCTCATGTTCGCCACGTCAGCGCGATCGGAGGGGTCGCCGTCGGAGTTCGGGTCGACGGTCCACTCGATGGCCATGAGGATGTTGCTGGTGCTCCCCTCGCCGTACTCGTTGAGCACGCGGTACCCGATCAGCCGCGCGTTCGGCGCGACGCCGGGAACGTCGGCGGTCGTGCCTGCGATGATCCCGGAAACGTGCGTGCCGTGCCCTTCCTCGTCCATCGGATCGTCGTCGCCGTCGACGAAGTCGTAGCCGCCGATGACTTTGTAGGACGGCCCGATGCCGCCGCCGAGGGCGGGATGGTTGTAGTCGATGCCGGTGTCGAGGACGGCCACGACGATGCCGTCACCGCGCAGGTTCAGCTCCGAGCGGAGGCGCTCCACGCCGAGACGCTCGAGCCGGTTTTTGTCCTCGGAGGCAAACGCTTTCACCGGCGTGTCTTCGTGCACGCGCCTGACGTAGCCGAACCGCCGCACCGCCTCGACGCCCGCTGCGTCGAGCGTCACGCTGACGCCGTGGAACGTGCGGAAGTACTCATGCCCGACCGCCGCGCTGACCGCGGTCTTGCCTGCGCGGATGCCGGCGACGTCGGCGCGGAAGCGCCCGAAGTTCTCGCGATACGAACTGGCCGCATTCGCAACCGGCCCGCGGCCCTTGCGCGCAAGGAGCGGCGGATCGTTGAACTCGACGATGTAGGTACGCGTCGCTGCCAGAGGCCGCGGCACCGGCACCTCGATCTTCTCCCCGGCGCGCATCTGCACGACGAGCGACGGAGAGCCGGGGTTGGTTTGAGTGACGGCCGGCGAAGGGTTGGTGAAGGTGGCGGCGAGAATGAGCACTACGAGTGCGGTGGGCATCGGATGGTTTACGTTCCGGAAGTAGGGAGGTTACGTAGTTTGGTGTTACAGGTGAGAAGCCGCCGAAGGCGTTCCCCGGACCGCCGACGTCACCGTCGGCCGGTCCGCCCAATGGCCTTAACTTAAGGCCATTCGAGGCGCAAACTTGTAGGTGGGAGGGTGTGATGGGAAGACCCAGACGGGAAGAGCTCCATCTCGATCTCGATGCGCTGACTACGGTATTTCCGCTGGCC
>DASPHC010000124.1:0-11493 GCA_035629865.1 Thermoanaerobaculia bacterium
ACCTACAAGTTTGCGCCTCCGGAGCTCTTAAGTTAAGGCCATTGGGCGGACCGGCCGACGCGACGTCGGCGGTCCGGGGGGAACCGGAAAACTACCCTGAGAACACTGCGGCGGCGAAGCCGCCGTCCGCGGACCGCCGACGTCCTCCGTCGGCCGGTCCGCCCGCGTCGCGCGGGCCGCTCTCGCGGGGAGTGATCGATGCACGCCGCGCGACGTTCCACGATGTTTGCCGCGCGCAGGAAGAGGGCGGCGCACGCGGCGGTTCGCATGCCTTACATACAGACCTGCGGTCGCGCACGTCTGTTACAATAACCGGCGCGGTCGTCCAAGCCGCAAAAGGTCCAGACCATGAAATACGACTCCCAGGATGTCGCTCTTCGTACGCTTTTTCTCGTCGCCGGAGGTGTCGCGGCGTTGCTTCTCGCCATGAAAGGTTATGGAGAAGCTCTGCCGGGGGTGGCGATCGGCGGGGCGATCGGGGCGTTCTTCGCTGCGAAGGCGCAGCCGCAACAGGAGTAGCCGGCTCGCCGGGGTGCTGTGGGAGACGGCGTCCTGCCGGTCTCCCACGTCTCGCTATACGGCTTCTTCCTGCTGATGGTGTCCGCCGCCTTCCATTCGGCGGACGTTTTCGGCCTGCAGGCCTTTCGGCCCTTGCTTGACGTCGAATTCGACGCGCTCTCCTTCATTGAGCGTGCGATATCCCGACGCCTGGATGGATGAGTGATGGACGAAGACGTCCTCACCGGTGCTGCGTTTGAGGAAGCCGTACCCTTTGTCGTTGTTGAACCACTTCACTACACCAGTCTCAGGCATTTCTACCTCCGACGCTGCCGTGAAGCTCTGCCCGGAGCGCCCTGCACGGATCACCGCATGTCGCGGTTATTCAGGATTTGTGCAATGCCCGCGCCCGCGTATGAGGCAAAGAGAGACGACCAGGGGCCTCCGGCGGGCGGGCCCGGCCCGCGGCGTTTGTTTTCGCCCGGACCGCGTTCCATGCCAGACGCGCGCGTTCAGCCTATGGCAACCAACGCTGCGGGCCGGGCCCGCCCGCCGGAGGCCTCCCGTCGTCTCCCTTTACCAGATCAACGCGCGGTTGAGGCCTATGCGTTCGAAGCCTAGAGCCTCGTACAGTGCGATCGCCGGGGTGTTGAAATCGTTGACGAAGAGCGTCACCGTTTTTCCCTTTCGGAACAGATGACCGCAGACCTCGCGGAGCAGCTCGGACGACAGACCCTGGCGGCGGTGGCGGGGGTGGGTCCAGACGCCCATCAGCTGGACCGATTCGGGGGTGACGGCGGAGAACTCGCACTTCGAGACGATCGTGTCGCCGGCGGTGCGGATGACGGAGCGCTTCTTCTCCACCAGCTCGCGGATGCGCTCGCGGTAGCCGGTGGCGTCGCGCTCGAGGGGGTCGATGCCGACTTCTTCGCGGTGCATGGCCGCGCAGGCGGGGACGAGCTGGTCGAGGTCGCGGGGGATGGAGTAGCGGGAGGTGGTGAGGTCGGGGAAGTCGAGGCGTTTGCGGATGGCGTAGATCGGCTGGTTCATCCGCACGACCGTCGGCGGATCGATGCGCAGCCGGAGATCGGTCCAGAGCCGTTCCACGAGATGCGCCGGCGAGATGATGGCGCGCACGGGGAGCATGCGGGTGAGGATGCGATCCCCGATCAGGGAGACGGCCGAGTCGGTGATGTCGCTGGAGATCGACGGATCGCCGGCGATGACGATGTTCGTCGCCAGCGAGGCCACGAGCACGATCGCGCCGTTGAAGCGGACCACGGCGATCTGCGAGGCGGCGAGGGTACGCTCTTCGAGCAGGCGGGAGATCAGGTAGACGTTGATCAGCGGGTCGCGCTGCAGGAACTCCAGCGCACCCTTGAAGTCGTCCTCCGCCAGCAGGCGAAGCGACCAGCGTCCCTCCGCCGGTAGTGTGGCCATCGATCGATTGTCAGAGCTGTGAGCGTCCCAAGTATGCCACCCCGTCGACGGTCTTGTGCCACCAGGAGCGGTTCTTCCACGACTCGAAGTCCATCTTTTTCGCGTGCCGGAGATCGTCCGCGAAGGCGGTGCGGAGCTGCGTTGCGATGGCCGGGTCGAGGATGCCGACGCTCACTTCGTCGTTCAGCTCGAAGGAGCGCTCGTCGAAGTTCGTGGAGCCGACGCACGACCAGACGCCGTCGACGACGATCACTTTCTGGTGCAGCAGAGTGCGCTCGTACTCCCAGATCTTCACGCCCCGCTTGAGCAGCGTGCCGAAGTGGTGGTGGCTGGCGTGCTGCACGATCGCGCTGTCGGTGGCGTCGTCGGAGGGGACCATGATCCGGACGTCGACCCCCCGCTGGACCGCTTCTTCCAGCGCTTCGATGGCCTCGTCCTCGGGGAGGAGATACGGGTTCTGGATGAGGATCTCTTTCCGGGCCGCCTTGATGGCCATGTAATAGAGGAGCTGTACCGCCGACACGCCGCCGTCGGGCGAGGTGTAGGCGACGTGGGCGGTGCTCGTTCCCGCGGGCTGCGGTTTCGGGAAGAAGTCGTCGCCGGCCATCACTTCTCCGGTCTCTTCGATCCAGTTCTCGGCGAAGACGGCCTGGAGGCGGTTCACGACCGGGCCGACGACGCGCAGGCCGGTATCGCGGAAGTGCTTCTTGTCCTGGGCGTTGCCGAGCCACTCGTCGGCGATGCAGAAGCCGCCGACGTAGCCGATGGTGCCGTCGATGACCATCAGCTTGCGGTGGTCGCGGTTGTTGAGGCGGCCGAGGTTGCTGAGGCGGAAGGGATGGAAATGGGCGACCTTCACGCCGGCGGCGTCGAGCATCTCCCGCTCTTCGCCGTCGAGCTGCCGGCCGCCGGAGCCATCGACGAGGAGGCGGACCTGGACGCCTTCGCGCGCCTTTTTCGCCAGCAGGTTGGCGAGCTCGGTGGCGAGCTTGCCGTCGTACCAGATGAAGTTCTCGACGTGGACGCTCTTGCGCGCGGCGGCGATGTCGCGGAGGAGGGGCGGGAAGAAGGCGTCGCCGTTCTGCAGGACTTCGACGTTGTTGCCGTCTTCCAGTACCGAGTGCGTGAGGCCGGCGATGGAGGGGAGCAGCGCTCCGAGCTCGCCCGGCTGTTCGACGCGGAGGATCGTGCCGTTGTCGCGCTTCACCGACCAGAACAGGATGATCATGACGATCAGCGTCAGCAGGCCGCCGATGAAGGCGATGAGCGGCATCCGGACGTAGGTGGCGCCGCGGTGCTGGGTGATCCGGAAGTGGTCCGGGTCTGTCTCTGTCTTCTTTTCGCTCTTCTTTTCGCTTTTCATGGGTGGGTCAGCTCCGCGAGGACGGGTCGGTGGTCGGAGGGGCCGTCGTCGAGGACGCGCGCGCTGCGGACCACCCAGCCCGGATCGGCGAGGATGTAGTCGAGGCGCTGCTCCATGACCCGGTGGGTCGCGACTTTCGGATCGCCCGCGAACCGGAGGGTGTTGGCGCCGAGGAAGGCGGTCATCTCCGGCGTCTCGGGCGGCGCGTTCAGGTCACCGGTGAGGATGTAGGGATAGGAGCTGGCCTGCACGTGCGCATTGATGCACTTCAACTGGCCCCCGCGCGCCTCGCGTCCGAGGGACGCCCAGGCGGTGGTGTGGGTGACGTAGAACTGGATGGTGCCGCCGTTGATGCGGATCAGGCTCTCGAGCAGCGAGCGCGGCTCGCCGGTGCCGGGGAGTTTGTGGACGTCGCTGGCGACGATGTCGCCGCGGGTCAGGACGGCGTTGCCGAAGTCGCCGCCGAGGAAGGTGTAGCTGCGGCCGAAGACGACGTTGAGGCCGGTCAGGAGGCGGAGTTGTTGGACGTGGTCGCCGAAGCGGGCCTGCCAGGTGCCGCGGTGGGCTTCGTTGAGCCCGACGATGTCGGGGTTGTATTTGCGGATGACGGCGGCGATTTCTTCGATGTGGTCGTTGCGGAGCAGGGAGGCGTGGCCTTCGATGTTGAAGGTCATGACGGTGAGGTGTTTGGGGTAGGTGCTGGCGAAGCGCCGCGGCTGGTGTGCGCTGCACTCGCCGGAACGGAATTCGTACACGCCGAGAACGCGGTAGGCGGCCATCGCAGCAAAGATGCCGAGGATGATCAAAAGGACTCGGGAGATACGGCGCCGGCGCATGTTGGGGTCGGTTGGAGCAAGGGGCGAGCCGAGCGTCTGCGCCGCCCGCCCGGGGGACGACGAGGGGGCCTCCGGCGGGCGGGTACGGCCCGCGGCGTTTGTTTGGCTTGGACCACGTTCGGTGTGAAGGCGCGTGTTCGGTTCTTGCCAAATCCGTGGTGCGGGCCGTGACCGCTCGCCGGAGTCCCCTGACGCGCTTCTGCCGAAAACGTGGTCCGTGCGTGGAGCGCCGGCGTCTCGCCGCCGGCGACCGGCGCTCCGTTACACCACCACTAACACCCGCACATCCCCATGCTTCCACAGCGCCGAGGCCGGAAACGCCTCGTCCACCACCCCGCTGCGCAGCCGTTCCACCGCCTCTTCCTTCCCCCTCCCCGCGACCAGCAGCACGATCGCCCGGGACTCCAGGATCGTCCCAATGCCCATGGTGATGGCGTGGGTGGGGACGTGGCCTTCGGGGAATAGGTCGGCGTTGGCGTGGCGGGTGGATTGGGTGAGCTCGACGACTCTCGTGCGGGCGTCGAACGGCGTACCGGGCTCGTTGAAGCCGATGTGACCGTTGCGGCCGAGGCCGAGGAAGGTGAGGTCAAGGCCTCCGGCGTCGCGGATCTCGCCTTCGTAGCGGATGCACTCCGCGGCCAGGTCGGAAGCCATTCCGTCGGGGATGTGGGCGTTGGCGGGGTCGATGTCGACGTGGTTGAAGAGGTGCTGCTTCATGTAGGCGAAGTAGCTGCCGGGATGGTCGCGCTGGACGCCGGCGTATTCGTCGAGGTTGAACGTGGTGACGCCGGTGAAGCAGCGGTATTCACGCGAGCACTCCTGTACTACGCGGTCGTACATGCCGATCGGCGTCCGCCCGGTTGGGAGGCCGAGCACGGCGCGCGGGTTTTCGCGGATCGCGGTCAGGAGGATGTCGGCGCCGCGCGCGGAGAGCGCCTCGGGGGAGTCAACCGTTTCCCAGATCATGGCCCCTCGCCCATACCCGCTCCACCTCGAAGCGTTCGTTCATCACCACCAAGTCGGCATCGTAGCGGCGCTCGATCTTTCCCTTCCTATCGGCGACCGCGGCGATGCGGGCCGGGACTTCTGTGGCGAGGGGCAGGACGGTCTCGAGCGGGAAGCCGGCCAGCTCGATCATGTTCTTCACCGCACCGGCCATGGTGAGCACGCTCCCCGCCAGGGTGCCGTCGGCGAGGCGGGCGGCGCCGTCGGCGACGGTGACTTCGTAGTCGTACAGCTTGTACGTGCCGTCGGAAAGACCGCAGGCGCGGATGGCGTCGGTGATGAGGGCGATGCGGTGCGGCATGGTGGTCACGGCGATGCGGAGCGCAGCCGGGTGGACGTGCACGCCGTCGGCGATCAGCTCCGCGGTGGCGTTGGTCGAAGTCATGGCCGCGCCGACGACGCCGGGGTCGCGGTGATGCAGCGGGGTCATGGCGTTGAAGAGGTGGGTGAAATGACACGCTCCCCATTCGATGGCGGCTGCGGCGGTGGCGTGGTCGGCGGCGGTGTGTCCGATGGAGAAGAGGACGCGGTCGCGAAAGTGTTCGACCAGCCCCTGCGCCCCTTCGATCTCCGGCGCCACCGTGACGATCCACCGCAGCCTCGGCGCTTCGGCGATCAGGGCGGCGACTTCGTGGATGTCGGCGATGCGGATGGAGGCGCGGTCCTGCGCGCCGGCGCGGGTGGCGTTGATGAACGGTCCTTCGAGGTGGACGGCGACAATCTCCGCCCCCTCGGGGCGGTCGCCGGAGACGCGGGCGATGGTCTCGACGGCGCTCTGCAGGTCGCCGCGCGCGGCCGAGAGGGTCGTCGCCGCGAGCGCGGTGGTGCCGTGCATGGCGTGGAAGCGGAGGATGCGCGCGGTCGCCTCCTCGTGCGCGTCCATGAAGTCGGCGCCGTCGCCGCCGTGGACGTGGACGTCGATGAAGCCCGGCACGATGACGCCGCTCACCTGTTCCGCTTTCGCGGGGATGTGGGTGGTCTGGGCGACGTCCGCGATGACCTGCTCGTCGAGGGTGATCAGGATGTCGTCGCGGAGCATGCCGTCGACGAACGCGCGGCCGTAAATGTGTCTCACAGGAGGTGTCTCACAGGCAGATCTTTCCCAGCACGGTCGGCCGGCCCCCGGTGGCTCCCGCCACGTTCGTGACCAGGCCGACGACGGAATCGTTCGCAATCATGGCCATGGCCATCGCTTCCTTTGCCTCGCTCGCTTTGTAGATCTTCATGGTCTGCTTCGGCATCCGCCCCGCGAGCATTTTCACGAGCGTCGGGTTCTTCGCGCCGCCGCCGGCGAGCATGACCTCGTGGACGGGACCGAGGGGGTGGATGAAATCGCGGTAGGCGCGGGCGATGCTCTCCGCCGTCAGCGCCGTGGCGGTGGCGATGAGGTCGTGGATGTCGGTGTCGGGCGACTCGCTCATGATGCGCCGCGCGAACTGGGCGCCGAACAGCTCGCGGCCGGTCGTCTTCGGCGGCGCCTTGGTGAAGTAGGAGTCGGACATCCAGCGCTCCAGCAGGTCGTGGCGCACGTTCCCCGCCTCGGCGAGCGCGCCGTCGACGTCGTACGTCTGGCGGCCGTTGGTCGCCACCCACGCCAGCTCGTCGATGATCATGTTGCCCGGCCCGGTGTCGAAGGCGATGACGTCGTCCCAGGTCGCTTTCGGCGGGATGTAGGTGACGTTGCCGATGCCGCCGATGTTCTGGATACAGCGGCCGCGCTGTTTGTGGCGGAGCAGGACCCAGTCGAAGTAGGGGACGAGCGGCGCCCCTTGGCCGCCGGCCGCGACGTCGCGCACGCGGAGGTCGCCGACGGTGATGATGCCGGTGCGCTCGGCGATGACGGCGGACTGGCCGATGGCGAAGGTGGAGCGGGTGGCGATCGGATGGTCGATCCAGTCGACGTCGGCATTCACCAGCGCGATCTCCGGATCGTGCCAGATGGTCTGTCCGGCCGAGGCGATGAGGTCGACGGTGTCGGCCTTGATTTTTGTTTCCTTCAGGATGCGCAGGACGGCCTCGGCGAAGACTTCGCCGAGGATGAAGTCGTAGCGGCAGATGTCGTCGATGCGGGCGCGCTTCGGGTCGAACAGCTCGCGCACGACCGCGCGGATCTTCGGCGGGTAGGGGAATTCGCGGAAGTGCTCCAGCTTCACGACGGCGTTGAGCCCGTGCTTCTGGATGCGCACCATGGCGACGTCGATGGCGTCGAGCGAGGTGCCGGACATGAGGCCGATGATCCGCCGCGAGTACTTGGTGGCGACGTGCATCAGCCGTTCGAGACGGCTCACGGCGAAAGCACCTCGCGCAACGGCTTCTCTTCCAGGAGACGCCGTGCTTCGTCCGCGTTCACCTTCCGCCGGGCGATGACGGTGGCGACTTTCACATCTCCATCGGCGTCGCGAATGGCCTGCACGGCCATCGGCCGGGTGACGCCGGCGGCCAGCTCCACCATCCGGACGGCGCGGTTGCGGAGCTTTTCGTTGGTGGCTGGCATGTCGATCATCAGGTTCGAATAGACATGTCCGAGGCGGATCATCACGCCGGTCGAGATCTGGTTGAGCACCAGCTTCTGGGCGGTGCCACTCTTCATCCGCGACGACCCCATGATGACCTCGGGGCCGGTCTCGAGGACGATCGGGATGTCGACATGCTGCGCCAGCGGCGAGCTCGGGACGTTGGTGATCCCGACGGTCAGCGCGCCGAGCATGTTCGCTTTCCGCACCGCGGCGACGGTGTAGGGCGTGGTCCCGGAGGCGGCGATCCCGACGACGGCGTCCTCGGCGGTGACTTCGCGGTCGACGGTCTCGATGGCCGCCTCCTCGTCGTCCTCGGCGCCTTCGGCCGCTGCGTAATAGGCGCGTTCGCCGCCGGCCATGAGGACGCGCACGAGCGAAGGGTCGACGCCGTAAGTCGGCGGGATCTCGGAGGCGTCAAGCATGGCGATGCGGCCGCTCGTGCCGGCGCCGGCGTAAAAGAGGCGGCCGCCGTGGCGGAGGCGTTCGGCGATCTCGTCGATGGCGTGGGCAATCCGCTCGGCCTGCTTCGCGACGGCGCCCGCGACCAGCGCGTCCTGCTCCTGAATGATCCGGACGATCTCGATCGTCGGCCGGCGGTCGATGTCGAGGCTCGTCTCGAGCCGGTCCTGGCTCATCTCAATTCAGCTCTCTCAGCGGACAGGAGCTTATCATCGGCAAATGCTCGATCTCGACGGGTTGCAAGTCGCTTACCTCGGCGTAGCCCTGGCCCATTACCTCGACATGGAGACGGGCGACATCATCGACCTCCCCCTGGAAGCCGAGCCGCCCGGAGACGCCTCCCGCTTCCGCCGCATCCCCACCCGGACCCCGGAAAGCGAGGAGGAGGACCGCCGGCTGTTCGTCGAGCACATGGGGCCTTCTTTGATGCGCGACCAGCTCGCGGCTTTGCTCGAGGATCACAACGGCTTCCGGCGCGTGCTGGTCGAAGACCGCAAGACGGAGCGCCAGTTCTTCAACTTCAAGAACGACCAGGCGACCCGGGCGATCGAGGAGTGGCTGAGGGAAGAGGGGATCGAGTAGCGCGCCAGATTTGTCATCCTGAGGCGCAGGAACTCCCCGATCGAGCAAAACATGGCGCCGAAGGACCCCCTGCGGTGATCCGGCGCAGCCGCCGTAGGCGGCGAAAGATCTGTAGGCCCGGCCTTCAGGCCGGGTAAAGGTCGAGAGACAAGGCAAGTCCGCGAAGCGGGCGACAGCGTAGGTCTTTCACGTATCCCCTGTTCTGTCGCCCGCTTCGCGGACTCGCCTTCGCGGGGCCGCACGATACCCGCCCTAAAAGGGCGGGCCTACAGATCTTCCGCCGCCTACGGCGGCGCGGTAGCTGTCAGGATGACAGTGTTGGTTCTGCCCGCTACGCTCTGCTCACCACGAGAAACGTCACGTCGTCATCCAGACACTCGGCGTCGCCGACGTGATTGATGACGGTTTCGTTCACTGAGGTGACGATCGCTTCGGCGTCCGCGCCGTGGAGTTTGGCGAGGGCGGCGCCGATGGTCATGGAGCCGAGGTCGATGCCTTCGGGGCTGCGGGCTTCGGTGACGCCGTCGGTGAAGAGGACGAGTGAGTCGCCGGGCTCGAGCTGGAGCTGGCGGTTGACGAATTCGGCGCGGGAGACGACGCCGAGGAGGAGGTCGCTTTCGGTGAGCTCGGTCGCGCCGTCTTTGCGGAGCCAGAGCGGCGGCGTGTGGCCGGCGTTGACGTATTCGACCTTGCCGCTCTTGGTGTCGAGGCAGCCGAGGAAGAGCGTCACGAACTTCGACTGCGGGAGGTTTTCCTTCAGGGTGACGTTGAGCTGCGTGACCAGCGTCGCCGGATCGGGATCGGTCTTGGAGAAGATCCGGAAGGCGACCTGGAGGCCGGCCATCATCAGGCCGGCGGTGACGCCCTTGCCGCTGACGTCGCCGATGACGAAGTAGACCCGCCCGTCGGGACGGACGGCGAAGTCGTAGTAGTCGCCGCTGACGGTGCGGCACGGCTGGTTGCGGCCGACGAAGGTGAAGCCGGGGACGTTGCTCGGCGCGGGCGGCAGGAGCCGGCGCTGGATGCTGGACGCGGTCTTGAGCTCCTCGTCCATGATCCGCTTCTGGATCGCTTCCTCGCGGAGGCGCGTCGTTTCGAGCTTGCTGGCGGCAAAGCGGCCGATCTGGGCGACGAGCCGCACGTCTTCTTCGGAGAGGGACCGCTGGGTGAAGAGGTAATCGACGTAGAGCACGCCCACGACGGAGTTGCCGATCATCAGAGGCGCGCAAAGGATCGAGTGGATGCCCTGCATGACGATCGACTGCGCGCTGCGGAGCTTCTCGTCGGCACCGACGTCGACGAAGGCGAGGGCCTTCTTCTCGACGACGATCTCGTTGAGGAGGGTGTGGCTGATGGTCAGCTCGCCGGCGTCGGTCTGGTCGGCGCGGCGGACTTCGACCTTGGTGAACGAACGGCCGTCGTGCCCGAGGAGGGCGATCGCGGCGCGGGAGGGATGGAGGTGCTCCATGACCCGGTCGACGATGAAGCCGAACAGCTCGGACATCGGGCGGTCTTCGATCAGCTCGCGGGCGAGGAGGGTAAGGGTCTGCAGGCGGGAGACGTCCTGCGCCTCGGGACGGTCGGAGATGTCGTTGACCGGGATGGCGATGGTGGCGCTGACGTGCGATTCGGCGACGGCGATGAACTTGTCGGTGCTTCGCTCGGACGCTTCGAATACGATCTCGGTGTCGCCGAGGCGGATCCGGTCGCCGGTCTTCAGCGGCTCGTCGCGCTCGACGCGGGTGCCGTTGAGGTACGTCCCGTTGGCGCTGCCGAGGTCCTTGAGGACCCAGGAGTTTCCTGCGGCGATGATCTCGGCATGTTTGCGGGAGAGGTAACGATCCTTGATCGGGATCGAGCAGTCGGATGCGCGGCCAATCGACACCGCATCCCCCTGCAGCGGCTGGCGGAAGGGGGAGAAGAGCGGTGAATAGACAGTGACTTCCGCGCGGGGCGTGACCGAATCCATGCAGGGGGCTCCGTGGTTGACGGGCGATTGTAGCCGATCATAGGGGTTATTCAGCGTGGCCGCCGACTACTTCCTGGAGATCGAATCGCACTTCGCCGCCCGCCGCGGCACGCCGTTCATCCTGAACGCGAAGGACTGGGCATTGATGAAGGAGTGGAGCGACGGCGGCATCCCCCTGCCGGTGGTGATCGAGGCCATCGACTCCTGTTTCGACAAAAACGAGGCAAGAGGCGCGAAGAAGGTGATCAGTAGCCTGAGCTACTGCAAGCACGCGGTGAAGGAGCTCTGGCAGGAACGCCGCGAGCTGCAGATCGGTGCCGGCGAGATTGCACCGGAAGAAAATGTCGGACCTTTGCTGGAGGCGCTGGCGGTGACCGTGGAGCCGGTGTCGATGGAGTTCGCCGCTCGGGTGCGGGAGCTGGTGGGGGAGAAGAGCGTCCCCCGGATCGAGGAGCGGTTGATGGAGCTCGAGGAGGAGCTGCTCGAGTCTCTGCTGCCCTCCGCCGAGGAACTGCGGACAGAGGCGCGGGCGCTGAGCGCCGGCGCGGATGAGAAGACGCGGGCCCGGGCCGAGGCGGCGCACTTGAGGAGGCTGGTGCGCGAGAGGTTCGGTTTGCCGCGGTTGACGCTGTTTTAACCCTTTTTTAGGCCGCCGTCAGGCGGCCAGGCGGACCGCCGACGTTCCCGTCGGCCGGTCCGCCCAATGGCCTTAACTTAAGGCCATTCGAGGCGCAAACTTGTAGGTGGGAGGGTGTGATGGGAAGACCCAGACGGGAAGAGCTCCATCTCGATCTCGATGCGCTGACTACGGTATTTCCGCTGGCC
>DASPHC010000125.1:0-220911 GCA_035629865.1 Thermoanaerobaculia bacterium
GGAAGCCGACACCGTCGAAGGGAGTGGAAGGCAGCAGCTGAATGCAGAGAGCCTGATTGCAAACAGCAAGGCCGGGGTCGAAGAGCGGGGCATGTTCACACTGGGGATCTCCGAGGAACTTGAGAGACCTGATGACTTCCATGTGGGAAAGGCGGGAAGGAGAGGCCGCCGGAACAAACTCCCGGCCCGGAAGCTGGAGGTGCCGGCCAGCCAAGGGAGGCTCGAAGCATGTGAGCGGACACGAAAAAGAAAGGGCACACACGTGGTACGGGAGCGCGACGGAGACGATAGCGGCCCGGACGAGCATCAGGAGTCGGAGCACTTCGATAGTAGAAAAGAAGGGGGGGAACTCAACCCCGGAGGACCCTCTGGATCGAGGCGAAGTGCCGGGTCATGGAGCCGAAGATGGGAAACACGAACGAGAGACCGAGCTCGGAAAGCGTGTCAACGAGACTGACTCGGATAGCGGAACTGGCGAGGAGGATGCGTGGACAAGCGCTCACCACGGTAGCCCAGCACGTTGACATCAACCTGTTGCGAGAAGCGTTTGCGCGAGTCCGAAAGGACGGAGCGCCCGGAATCGACGGAGTCACGGCCGAGGAGTACAAAGCGGAACTGGAGACGAATCTGAACGATCTGCTTGGACGGTTCAAAAGCGGAACGTACTACGCGCCACCAGTGAAGCGGAGCTACATACCGAAAGCCGACGGCGGCCAGCGAGGGCTGGGAGTCCCGACCCTGGAAGACAAGGTGTTGCAGAAAGCGGTGGCGATGGTACTCGGAGCGATCTACGAGCAGGACTTTCTGCCGACCTCGTACGCGTACCGACCCAAACGGGGTGCCCTGCACGCGCTGCGCGACCTGCGAGAAGAGTTGATGACGATGGGAGGGGGGTGGGTGTTGGAGGTCGACATCCGGTCGTTCTTCGACACGATCGAGCACGTGCACCTGCGCAGCTTCCTCGACAAGAGGGTGCGAGACGGAGTGATCCGTCGAATGATCGACAAGTGGCTCAAAGCAGGAGTGATGGAAGAGGGAAGGGTGTGGTACCCGGAAGATGGAACGCCGCAAGGAGGGGTGATCTCGCCGCTGCTGGCCAACATCTACCTTCACGAAGTGCTGGATGTGTGGTTCGAGACCGAGGTTCGGCCTCGCATGAAAGGCCGAACCTGTCTGATCCGCTATGCCGACGACTTCGTGATCTGCTTTCAGAGGGAAGACGATGCACGGAAGATCGCCGAGGTGCTGCCGAAGCGATTCGCCAAGTATGGTCTGCAACTCCATCCCGACAAGACACGACTGCTGCGGTATGAGCCACCGGGCCGAGACTCCGGCGGAGACGAACCGCGAACGTTCGACTTTCTTGGGTTCACCCACTACTGGGCGCAGTCGCCTGAACGGGTACTACAACTACCATGGGATCAGGTGTAACTACGAGGCCATCGCGCAACTCTATCGGGAGACCCTGAAGAGCTGGCGGTACTGGCTCAACCGGCGGTCACAACACGGCCGAATGCCTTGGAATCGGTTCCTCGAGCTGTTGCAGGAACTTCCCCTGCCTGAGCCGAAAATCGTTCATACCTGGGTCTGACCTCTCGCAGCGAAACCATGGTTCGAGGAGCCGGATGCGGGAAATCTGCACGTCCGGATCTGAGGGGGGCCGGGAGGAGTAATCCTCCGGCCTACCCGACCCGCCACGCTTTCCCCTCGTGGAGTAATTCCTGCGGCTCAGGATTACAGTGTCGTTAATAATCCGAACCGATGATCCTCTCCCTTCTCCTCGCCGCCACCCTCTCCATCCAGGACTACGCCACCATGCCCACCCTCTCCGCGCCGCAGTGGTCGCCGGATGGGAAGCGGATCGCGTATGTGCTGACGAAAGCCGACCTGACCCGCAGCGTGTATGACTCCGATGTCTGGGTGATCGACGCGGATGGGGCGAACGACCGGCGGCTCACGTTCTCGAATACCTCCGACACGCGTCCGCACTGGTCGCCGGATGGGAAACGGCTGGCGTTCCTTTCGGACCGCGGCGGGAAGAATGCGGTTTACGTGATGGACCTCGGCGGCGGGGAGGCGCGGCAGCTTTCGAGCGAGCCGACGGCCGTGCGCGATTTCGAATGGGCGCCGGATGGGAAGTCGATCGCCTTCACGCGCCCCGACGAGCCGGCCGCCGAGGAGGAGAAGAGGGCGAAGGAGCGGGACGACGCGCGGGTGGTGGGGGAGGGGACGAAGCATTTCCACCTCTACGTAGCGAATATCGAGAGCGGCGAGGTGCGGCGGGTCACTCGCGGCGATTTTTCGATCCTCGGCTTTTCATGGTCGCCGGACGGGACGACGGTCGCAGTCGACCGCGCCCCCGGCACGGGGCTCGACGATCTCTATCGAACGGACGTTCATCTCGTCTCGGTGAGCAGCGGCGAGACCCGGCCGCTGGTCGTGCAGCCGGGGTGGGACCGGCACGCGCAGTTCTCGCCGGACGGGAAGTGGATCGCCTTCACGAGCAACCGCGGGAACGCGAACTGGATCGTCGACCAGCGTGTGTATGTCGTCTCGCCGGCCGGAGGCACGCCGCGCGAGGTCGGGGCGTCGTACGGCAGGAGCCCCGAGGGGATCTCGTGGAGCCACGACTCCTCGGCGGTGCTGATCGAAGGGCCGATCGGGATGAGCACGCAGCTCTATCGCGCGCCTCTCGACGGCGGCTTCACCGACATCACCCGCCACGATGGGGTCGTGGCGGATGCGACGGAGCACCGGAACCGTGTCGCGTACGTTGCCCAGTCGCTGACGGCGCCGCCGGAACTGTACGTCGACGGGAAGGCGATCACGAACCACAACGCCGCGTTCCGCGGCCGCGAGCTCGGCGAGACGCGCGTCCTCCGCTGGAAGAATCCGAAAGACGGGCTGGAGATCGAAGGGCTGCTCACGCTGCCGGCCGGGTACAAGGGCGGCAGCGTGCCGCTCCTGACGTTCGTCCACGGCGGCCCTGCCTCTCGCTTCGACCGGGGGTTCCTCGGCTATCTCGGCACGCTCTACACGCCGCAGGCGCTCGCCGCGCGCGGGTATGCCGTGCTGCGGCCGAATCCGCGCGGCACCGGCGGCTATGGGGAGGCGTTCCGCCAGGCGAATCTGAAGGACTGGGCGGAGATGCCGTGGCGGGACATCGAGGCCGGCATCGACCACGTCATCGCCGCCGGGATCGCCGACCCCGCCCGCCTCGGCCTGATGGGCTGGAGTTACGGCGGCTACGTCGCCACCTGGGCGCTCGGCCACAGCGACCGCTTCCGGGCCATCAGCATCGGCGCGCCGGTGGTCGACTTCGTCAGCTTCCACGGCACGACCGACATCCGCGACTTCATCCCGTCGTACTACGCAGGCATGCCGCTCGAGCTCCTCCGCGCGCAGAGCCCGCTCCTGCAATTGAAGAAGACGAAGACGAAGGTGCTGATTCAGCACGGCGAGGCCGACGACCGCGTCCCCCTCTCACAGGGGACGATGCTCTACCGCGCCCTCGACGAGCTGGGGGCCGACGTGCAGATGGTCGTCTACCCGCGCACCCCGCACATCCCGCGCGAGCCGAAGCTGCGGATGGATGTCGCGCGCCGGAACATGGAGCTGTTTCTGGAGACGGTGAAGTGAGGATAGGACGGATAGGACCTATAGGACCTATGGGACTGATAGGACGCCACCACCGCCCATCTGTCCTATGAGTCCTATTGGTCCCATTACGCTGCCTCTTCTCTACGGGCGCTCTGTTCCCGCCACAACGCGGCGTACAACCCATTGACGGCCAGCAGACTGTCGTGGGTTCCGGTCTCGACGACCTTTCCTTTGGCCAGCACGTGGATGCGCTGGGCGTGGGCGATGGTGGAGAGGCGGTGGGCGACGAGGACGGTCATGCGGCGGTGGGCGCCGCTGCCGGCGTCGAGGGTGAGGGCGCGGATGGTCTCGGTGATGGAGCGCTCGGTGATGGAGTCGAGGCTGGAGGTGGCTTCGTCGAAGATGATCAGCTCGGGCTGGCGGAGGAGGGCGCGGGCGATGGCGAGGCGCTGTCTTTCGCCGCCGCTGATCTTGATCCCCCCTTCGCCGATCTTGGTGTCGAGCCCTTTGCCGCCGCGCTCGATGATCGGGAGGGCGGCGGCCTGTCGGAGGACTTCCACGCACTGGGCGTCGG
Source organism: Thermoanaerobaculia bacterium (assembly GCA_035629865.1). Lineage (GTDB taxonomy): Bacteria > Acidobacteriota > Thermoanaerobaculia > Gp7-AA8 > Gp7-AA8 > QHVT01. Next base: position 4,175 of record DASPHC010000125.1, read on the forward strand.
TGGCGTGCGGGTTGACGAAGAGAAGGTTGTCGCGGATGGTGCCGGCGAAGAGCTGCGTGTCCTGCGTGACCAGGCCGACCCGGGCGCGGAAGGCGTCGGAGTCGAGTTCGGTCACGTCGACGCCGTTCACGGCGAGGCGCCCCGAGGTCGGGCGGTAGAGACCGACCAGCAGCTTGACCAGCGACGTCTTGCCGGAGCCGGACGGGCCGACGAAGGCGACGGTCTCGCCTTCACTGACCGACAGGTCGACGTTTTCGAGCGACGGCTCGGACGCCGAGGGATAGGTGAAGGAGACGTCTTCGAAGGCGATGCGTTTGAGGGCACCGACGGCGACCGGATGCTCCGGCTTCGGCGCGGGGGCGATGGCCAGGACCTCGTCGAGCTTCTCCATGCTCGCCCGCGCTTCCTGGTACTGGGCGATGATCGCCCCGAGCTCGGCGAGGGGGGAGAAGATGGCGAAGGAGTAGAAGAAGAGGGCGTAGAACTCGCCGAGGGTGATGACGCGGCGGAAGAGCAGCCAGAGCATGAGGAACAGCAGCCCGGCGCGGGTGGTGTTGATCAGCGTCCCTTGCAGGAACGAGTAGAAGCGGAGGAAGCGGACTTTCTTCAGCTCGAGGTCGAGGATGCCGGCGTTGACCTTGTTGAGGCGCGTGATCTCCTGCGATTCGAGGCCGAGCGACTTCACCAGCTCGACGTTGCGGAGCGTCTCGGTCGTCGAGCCGGCCAGTTCGGCGGTCTGGGTGACGATGACCCGCTGCTGGGTCTTGATCCGGCGGCTGATGAAGAACATCAACGTGCCGATGGCCGGCGCGAGGAGGAGGTAGGCGGTGCCGATCGACCAGTGGACGGTGAAGGCATAGATGGTGACGAACACCAGCCCGACCATCGAGACGAACATCATGTTGACGAAGTTCGTGATCAGCGACTGCGCGTCGGCCCGCGCCTTGTGCATCTTCTGCAGGATCTCGCCGGAGCGCTGGTCTTCGAAGACGGCGTAGGGAAGGGAGAAGGAGTGGGAGACGCTCTTCTCGTAGAGATTCGCGCCGGTGCGCTGGGCGATGACGTTGACGTAGTAGTCCTGGAAGTTCTTCGCGATCCGCGACACCAGCGCCACGCCGACGTAGGCGAAGAGGAGGAGCAGCACGCCGCGCACGAACTCGTCCTGCGGCATCTCCCCGGCCCTGGTCGCATAGCGGTCGACGATCAGCCGGAATACCTGCGGGTCGAGCAGCGAGAAGACTTGGTTGACGGTGGCCAGCACGAGCGCGGCGACCAGGAGGTGTTTGTAGCGGAGGAGGTAGGTGTACAGCAGGTGCATGGGGCATTATCGGTGGTGCTGGTTACTGGTTGTTTGTCATCCTGAGCCGCAGGTTTTATCCGATGAGCAGGAAGCATGGCGGCGAAGGACCTGGGGGGAGGGGGTGGGATGAGCGTGGATCGCTCCCCCGCCCCCCAGGTCCTTCGCCGCCGTGCTCTCACTTCTTGGGACCAGGTTGCGGGCTCAGGATGACAAAGTCGTTACTTGAACAGTAGTGCCACGCTCAGAATGACCCCAATCGCCACCACCGCCCCTCGCACGAACTTCCTGCCGAGGCGGCGGGCGAGGCGGGCGCCGAGGAAGCCGCCGGCGATGGAGCCAATCATCATGACGAAGACGTCGCCCCAGACCACCGCGTTCGCGGTGGCGAAGTAGATGGCGGCGATGCCGTTGATGCAGACGGCCAGGACGTTCTTCAGGCCGTTCATCTGATGGAGGTCGGTCAGACCGATCAGGCCGAGGGCGGCCAGCATCAGGATGCCCATCCCGGCGCCGAAGTAACCGCCGTAAACGCCCACGATGAACTGGAAGACGAAGACGAACGTCACCCAGCCGGCCGTCGGGTTCTCGTGCGCGTGAGCCAGCACGCCGAGGTGGCGAGTGATCATCTCCTGTGCGGCCAGGAGAAGCGTGGCGCCGAGGATGAGGAAGGGGATCAGGCGCTCGAAGGTCGAGGTCGGCGTGCGCAGCAGCAGCCAGCTTCCGAGCGCGCCCCCGGCGAGCGAGGGGAGGATCAGGAGGAGCAGCCAGCCTTTGACGGACTTCAGCTCCCGCCGGAAACCGATCGCGGCGGAAAGCGAGCCCGGCCAGATGGCCACGGTGCTGGTGGCGTTGGCCATGATCGGGTCGCGGCCGAGCCAGAGGAGGGCAGGGAAGGAGATCAGCGTCCCGCCGCCTGCGATGGCGTTGATCGCGCCGGCCGCAACGCCGGCGAAGAGGACGACCAGGGTGGCGAGCACGGGGGCATCGTAAGGCAGAAGGGGGAAGGCAGAAGGCAGAAGGAAAGGTGAAAAGAGCAACCTCTACGTTCCATTTCGCCACTTTCTGCCTTCTATCTTCTCTTTCTACCTTGAGATGGGTAGGGAAGTTCGCTCGCGGGACACTCCTTTGACGGGAGAGATGCAGGAGCCCCGAAGTGAGGCGAAGCAAGCGAGACCACACGGGACGGCACTTCCGCCGCCGCCCGGAGTCGGCCCCGCAGCATTTGAGGAGGCTTATCTGCAGTTCGCTCCCAGGCTCAGGAAGATCGCGATCAGGAAATTCGGCATCCCCCCGGCTGACGCCGAGACGCTGGTCCACGACGTCTTCGCTTCCTACTTCATGCACGCTTCCGCCGTGAACGCGCTCGAGCCGTACCTGGTCGGCGCGATCTGCAATGCCTCGCGGCATTACCTCCGCCGCTCGAATGCCGCCGATGCGCTGTTCTGCGGCGAGAACCCCTGCGCCGCCACGCCCGGCGAGTCGCTGCTGCACGAGGTGGAGCGGAAGCTGCTTCTGTCGCGGCTGCTGTCCCGCGTCGGCGGGCGATGCCGCGACCTGATGCAGCGTTACTACGTGAACGGCGAGACCACCCGGGCCATCGCCGACGGACTGCAGTCGACGCCCGCCACCATCCTGGTCTTTCTGCACAAGTGCCGCAGGCGCGCCCTCGACGCCTATCGTTCGATGACGGAGAGAAGCTGAGTGAGCCACATCCCTGAAAACGAGATCGCCCTCTATGCCTTCGACCCCGCTGAAGTCGGGTCGGCCCGAAGCGCGGAGATCCGGCGCCATACGGCCGATTGCCCGAACTGCCTCTCGACGCTCGATTTCTACTCGATCGCCGAGGAGGACCTGGCGGACGCCGACGTCTGGGAGCCGATCGCCGGCTCCGGGACGCTCGAATCGCTGCGGGTTCACGCCGAGCGGGTGGCCGCGGAGGATGCGGAAGCGGAGGAACTGCTGGCGCCGTTGCTCGCCGCGACGATGGCGGCGGCATGGACGAACATCCAGCTGCAGCCTGAGTTTCTGACGGGCGGCGTGGTCCGCCGCCTGACCGCCCAGGCACACGAGGTCTGCGAGGGAGAACCGCTCCAGGCGCTGGCGCTGGCCGAGGCGGCGGTGTCGGTGGCGGAGTCGCTGGCCGACGACACGTATCCGGCGAAGGCGGTCTACGACCTGCGCGGAACGGCGTGGAAGGAGCGGGCGAACGCACTCCTGCTCCTCGGACAGTTCAATGACGCGCTCGATTCCCTCTCGCGCGCCGAGCAGGCGTACCGCAGCATCCCTTCCTCGGCTCTCGGCCTGTCGATCGTCGCCTTCGTGCGAGCCACGGTGTTGTATCAGCAGCAGCGCCTTCAGGAAGCGACTGCAACGGCGGAGCTGGCGGAGCGCGGCTTTGCCCATCTGGGCGACGACCGGCGCCGCATGTCGGCGCTCTATCTCCACGCCAGCATCAAGTACGAGGCGCAGGATCCTGCCGGTGCGGTGGCGCTCTATCGCCAGATCCTCGATTACGGCGAGCTGGTGCACGACACGCGCTGGATCGCCCGGGCGGCGTACGCCCTCGGGAACTGCGAAGTCGATCTCGGCAACGTCGCCGAGGCGGCGATGCACTTCCATCAGGCCCTGGTGCTGTTCCGCGAGGTCGGCCCGTCGACCGATCGCGTGCGGACCGAGTGGGGGCTCGCGCGCGTGCTGCTGCAGAGCGGCAGGCACGCCGAGGCGGCGCGGCGGCTGCGCGGCGTCGTTTCGGAGTATGAGACCCGGGGCATGATCACCGACGCGGCCCTGGCCGGACTCGACATCGCCGATGCGCTATTGGTCACCGGCGACACGGCCGAGATCGTCGAGCTCACCGCGCGCCTCTTCCGCGTCTTCCAGGACGCGGGGATGGTCACCGGGACGCTGACGGCGATGGCCTACCTCAAGGAAGCGGCCGCGGGCGGGACCCTCACGCCGGTCGTTCTGCAGACCGTGCGGACGTTCCTGCGGCGCGCCGAGCGGCAGCCCGAGCTCCTCTTCGCCCCACCTCCTTCCGATTTCCGTTAAGGATTTGCTGAGAGCGGTCACTCTCCATACATGAGGGCGCCCTCCCTAATCGCCGGCCGCAAAGGCCGGCTCAAGGAGGGGTTATGCGAGGTGTATTCGAGAGAGTCTTCCGGGCCGCGGCCGTGGTCGCCCTGCTGCTCGTCCTCATGGTTCCGGCAGCGTTTGCGGAGGACGAACTGCCGTCCGGTCCGCTGGATGCACGGATCAATCCGCCGATCGGGGTCCGGAGCGCCGAGGAGCTGAGCTATTTCGACCTTTTGCTAATGTGGGCGGAGGCGGGGATGCTGCCGCTCGTGTGGTAGTGGTTGCTGGTTGCTGGTTGCTGGTTGCTGGTTGCTGGTTGCTTGTGAAGCAGCGCCTGGGGGAGCAGGCGGGAATCTCAGGGAACCAGCAACCAGTGGGGTGGCCGCGCATCGACCGATCGCGTATCATCCCCCCAGTTGTCCGAATAAGTCCGCACAACCCGGGGTCCATGAACAAACTGCGCTCGTCTGTCGTGCTCGTCGTCTGCCTGCTCTCCGCCTTCGCAGTCTCCGCGGAGAACAACTATCCTTATCCGGGGAAGGAGACGCCGGTACCGTGTACCGGATGTCCGGGCGACAGTAACGGCTTGCTTACCTGGCCGTACGACGATCCGATCGTCGATCACGCCGGCCGGTATGTCGATTCGGCGCAGACCGGGAACGTGCAGAACGCCGGTATGCGTACGGTTCGCGCCCGCCGTGTGAGAGTGTCGCCGGCCACGGGCCGCGTCTATCTGCAGCTCGGCGAGACTGTCGGAGGTTACCCGCTCGATCAGTTCTTCACGACCATCCTCCGCCAGCCGATGTCGCTGGTGAGCGTCATGCTCACGGGCTCCCCCTATCAACGGTACAGCTGGCCGCTGGAGAAGGTCGCCAGACCGGGATCGTTCCTTTACCCGGAAGCAATGCAGTCCGGCTGGATGACGGAGTGGCTCGATGCGCAGGTGACGCTGACGGATTTTGACGCTGATGACCGCGGCTATGTGTACGCCGGAACGGTCTATTGGGGCTGGGGCATCGTCCGCGACGTCGATGTCACGAATACGAAGCACATGACGTTCGTGTCGCAGGTCCTGGACGCAGGGATTGAGACCAACAGCGTCATTGCGCTGAAATCAGGCGATCAGTATTACTCGGTGATTTCGAACGCTCTGACCAGCGCGTCCGCCGCCCGCACGAAAATCTACGACGTCACCACGCCGGCTACGCCGGTGATTCTGGCCACACGTTCAGGGAATGCGACCTCGATCCGGCAGTGGGCACGTTACGACGCCGGCCAGCGGCTGGCTGTGATCAACGGCGACGGTCATCTGCGGATCTACGACTACGCGGCGTTCATCGCCGGCGGCGCAGCCCTGGCCGATCTCACCCCCACGGTTTCGAAGTCGTTCAAGGGACTGGCGTTCGATGAGAACGGGACGCTCTGGTACACCGAGAGCAATACCGGGGGAGGCGCGGCCACGGAGCTGCTGCGCAGAGCGGTCCCGTCCGGCGGCGGCTACACGAGCAGTGGTCTCGACGTCTACGGCTCCGCCTTCAAGCCCACGGTCATCGCCGCCGGCGCCGGGTATCTCGCCGTCATGGGCCGGAACGCCCAGAACGCGCCCGAGCTTCGCCTGTTGCGCGTCATCGGCGGCACGCCGCAGATCGTCGCCACCGACGAATTCTTCACCCGCTACTACCATGTGCCGCCGGCCGGATACACGACCCCCAGCAACTTCCCCCTGGTGTACATTGCCCAGTCGGACGTCAGGATCGTCGAGCAGGCGGACAAGACCTATCTCTTCTACAGCGTCGAAGGCCTCGGCGACGTCTATGAGCTGGAGCGGACCACGGTCTCCCCGAACCGCATCCCGACTTCGATCGCGCTGACCTCCAGCCCGAATCCGTCGAGCGGCCAGCAGGCCGTGACCGTCACCGCCACCCTCACCGTAGACACGGCCGGTGCCGCGCCGCCCGACGGCGCCGTCTCTTTCACGCGCAACGGCGTCGCCTACGGGACGGCGAGTCTCGTCGCCGGAGCCGGGAACACCTATAGCGCGACCCTCGTGCGCAACGATCTCAATCTCGGCGCTTCGGACCTCACTGCATCGTTCGAGGGGGACGACGAATACGCCCCGAGCGGTCCTGCCGAGCACACGCACCATGGTGCTGTCGTTGCGCCGGTCATCGTTGCAACGGCGACCGGCACCTCCAGCATCTCCGTCACCTGGACGCCGCTGAGCGGCGTCCAGTATGACGTCCTCCGCGCCACGACGATCGGCGGGTTCGCCTTCCGTGTCCAAGTCGAGGGCGGCTCGTATACCGACGGGAGCGTCGCCGCGGGAACGACCTATCTCTACAAAGTCCAGGCGGTCCAGTACGACGATTCGCCCGGCCCGATCAGCGCGCTCGACGCAGCGACGACGGTCGCGTTTTCCGACGCTGGGATTCCAACCGGGACGAAGGTGAAGGCAGCCCACATGAGCGAGTTGCGCACCGCCGTCCAGGCGTTCCGGACCGCCGCCGGCCTCGCGCCGGCGACGTTCACCGACGCCACCCTCAGCGCCAGCATGATCATCAAAGGCGTTCACTTCACCGAGCTGCGCACCGCCGCCGACCAGGCTCGCGCCACCCTCGGCCTCGGCGCCATCCCCGTCACGCCCGTCACCCCGGGCGAGACACCGGTGCGGCGGCTCGATGTCGTGACGCTGCGCGATGCGGTGAATTAGCGGGGGGCTCCGAGCGGTAGCTCAGCGCAAGTGGCATGACCCCTCACCCCGTCCGGCGCCTGGTCTTCTAACAGACACGCTCCGGGTTGGATGGTCAAAGCATTTGCCACGCGCAGGCGCCGAACATCCCTCTCCCCTACGAGAGGGGAGAGGGGCAACACACCACCCGTCCCGGTTCAATTTTCAGGCGAATGGATGGTTTGTTGCCCCTCTCCCCGCCGAGCCGGGGAGAGGGATGTTCGGCGCCTGCGAGCAGCAGCCGCGTTTGGCCATCCAGCTCGGAGCGAGTTGGTTAGCAGACCAGGCGCCGGACGGGGTGAGGGGCCGTGCCACTTGCCTGAAGTGAGCGCCAGCCACTTGTGCGGCTTCCAGGGATGTCGTCCAGGCGACACAGCCCAGACAACCGACAACTGACAACATCCTCACGACACCTGTGCCACATCCGACGCCGGTGGCGCGGTTCGCACGCAGTTCCGGCCGTCCGCCTTCGCGGCGTACAGCGCGCGGTCGGCTTCGCCGAGGAGGACGTGCCAGCCGTCGTTTTCGGTGGGGATGACGGCGGCGACGCCGCAGCTGGCGGTGATCCGGAGCGTTTCTTCGCCGAGCTCGAGCGGGACGTCGGCGATGATGTTGCGCAGCTGTTCGGCGACGCGCAGCGCTTCTTCTTCGCCGGTGCGGGTGAGCAGCACCGCGAATTCTTCGCCGCCGATGCGCGCGACGATGTCGTTTGCCCGCGCGGTGAGCTCGCCGCTGCGGCGGATCTGGCGGTTGAGGGTCCGGCCGACCTGCACCAGCGCGGCATCGCCGGCCGGATGGCCGTGGCGGTCGTTGATCAGCTTGAACTTGTCGAGGTCGAGCAGGATCAGCGCGAGCGGTTGCCGGTGCTCCAGCGCGTTGCGCCAGTCCTCGGCGAGGGCGCGCTGGAAGTAGCGGCGGTTGGCGATGCCGGTCAGCTCGTCGAGCAGCGAGAGCCGCTCCAGATGCGCGTTCGCCTGCCGCAGTTCCTCCGTCCGCTCGTCGACGAGCAACCGCAGCCGCTCCGCCTGCCGCCGCAGCGCGGCGGTGCGCAGGCGGACGATGGCCGCGACGAGCAGCGCCCCGAGGAAGATCCAGAAGGCGATCGCCGGCCGCGTGCGATACCACGGTGGCAGCACGCGGAACGACCAACTCGTCTCCTCGCTCACCGCCCCCGACACTCCGCGCGCGCGGACGCGCAGCGTGTAGTTGCCGTGGCCGAGGTTCGTGTAATCGACGGCAGGCTCGCTGCTCCAGGCGCTCCACCCGGCGTCCTCCGGCTCGAGCCGGTACTGGTAGAGCGTCCCGGGGCGGAACGACGCCGGCGCAAATTCGAAATGAAGGCGGCCGAACGCGTGCCGCAGCGGCGCGGTGACTTCGGTTCCGTCGCCCGTCACCACACGATGGATGCGCGGCCTCGGCTGCGGCGCTGCAGTGCGGACGTCGCGGAAGTCGTACCGGAACAGCCCCTCGGAGCCTCCGAACCAGAGCACGTCTTCCTCGAGGTTCATCATCCCGGAGTGCGACGCGTCGACGAGCGGAATCGGCAGCGCCTCGCGCGCGTATCCGCCGTCCGGCAGCTTCCGGATCATCGCCGGCGGGGTGTTGTTGATCCAGAGGTTCCCGCGCGAATCCTCCTCGCCGAGGAAGAACGGACCGCCGATCGACGCAAAGCGCGGATCGGGCTCGAGCCGGTCACCGGCGATGCGGAGGATCCTCCCGGAGCCGATGGCCCCGACGCGGCCGCCGATCACGACCGCCTTGGCCTCCTCCCTGCCGAAACGGTCGATGCGCGCCGGCGCGGCGCGCGGGTCGATGCGCACGATCCCGTCGAACGTCGTCGAGATCCAGAGAATCCCGTCCATCTCGCGGATCTGCCGGCCGTGACGCGGCGATCCGGCGATCAGCGATTCGAACCGCCACTCGCGTCCCTCGCGGCGAATCGAGCCGATGCCGGTCTTCGTGGCGAGCCAGACGCGGGAGGGATCCTGCTGCGACGGCAGCGCGAAGTAGACGACCAACTGTGCGGTGGCCGGCACGAGGCGCGGGACATCGTTCTCATCGACGGAGTAGATGCCGTTGGAGGTCCCGACCAGGAGCTCGTTGCCGAGCGAGAGCGTTCGCCAGCCGGGAGCGGGAATGCCGTCGACGGGACGGAAGGCATGGCCCGGATCGCCGGCTGCGCTGCGGCGGTCGGTCTTGAAGAGGCCGTGCGAGGTGGCGACGTAGAGCGCGTTCCTGTGGCGTGTGACGTCGTTCGGCGTGCCGGCCAGGCCGCGGCGCGAATCGATGCGCGTCACCGGCGTGGCCAGGTCGACGCGCGCGATCGGGCCGTAGTACGTGAGCCAGAGCGCTCCTTCGCGGTCCTGGAGAACGCTCGAGAGCACATCGTCCGGCAGTCCGGCGGCGGCCGTCAGCCGCAACTGCACCGAGCCCGACTGGTCGAGGATCAGGACGCCGTGCTGCCGCGTGCCGATGACGAACCGGCCGTCCTGCAGCCGGCGGCCGGCGCGCACGCTCTTGCCGCGCAGCCACTCCGTCGCGTCGGGCGCGAACGGCGTCGTCTCCGTCTCGTCGCTGAGGAAGACCCCTTCTCCCGCCACCACCGCCAGGATGCGCCGGTCGTCGAACGGGAGCACGAGCTCGACCTGCTTCCCGTCGAAGCCGGCCCGGACCAGCGTCGAGCCATCCACCCGGTGCAGGCCGTCGCTGAGGGCGACGTACGTGCCATGAGGCGTCTCGAAGCAGCGCGGCATCTCGGTGCGTGACCGGAGATCGGCCAGCACACGCGGTGCTCCGCCGTTCCAGGCGATCACTGCGTACTCGGCCGCGTACAAGAAGCCGTTCTGTGTCGCGCAGACACTGCGCACGTCGCCGACGTCCCGCTGCGCGGCCGGGAGCAGGCCGAGGAGCGAGCGGTAAACGAGCTTGCCGTTCGGGTCGCGGACGAACCAGCCGACCTCGCCCACCGCGCCCACGGCGATCTCCGGACCGCGTCCGATGGCAACCGCGAAGACCGCCGAGTCGTTCGGCAGCTCGGCGTTCTGCCACCACGCGCCGTCGTAGCTCGTCAGCCCGCGCAGCCCGCCGAAGTAGAGGATGCCGTCCGTCCCCTGGGCCGCCGAGAAGATCTGCGACCCGCCGTCGTGCCGCTTCATCGGATGCACGTCGACCGGCGGAAAGCCGCGCTCGAAATCGCGCGCATCGTCAGCGGCCGCTGCGGCCGCGAACGCCAAAGCCAGCAGCGTCCGAAGGAGAGGGTTCATGAGGGCGATGGCGCTAAGTATAGATTCCCGGTGTCGCGTTGACGTTGTCAGTTGTCAGTTGTCTGCCATTTCTCGCCTGGACGGCACTCACGAACCTCAACCCGAAGCCGAGGACTGGCAGATAACTGACAACGGACAACTGACAACGTTGACCGCAACGAAGAGTACACCGCACCGCTATCGCCCGACGCCTTCGACTCCCTCCGCCATCATCAGCCCCGAGCCTTCGTCGATCACCGACAGGATGGCCCGTTTTCCGTCCGGCGAGATCGCGTACGTTTCGGGCTCCGCGTCGAGGTCGATCAGCTTGCGGCGGGACCCGCCGGCCAGGTCCTGGGCGAAGAGGGTGATCCGTCCGCGCTCGTCGAGAGCGCGGAAGGCGACCACGTGGCTCGTGCCGATCCAGCGAGCGCGCACGCCGAAGACGCCGCTGATCCCGCTGACGAGCGGCGTCACGGTGCCGTCGGCGACGCGCACCACGTCGATCGCGGCGGAGCCGCCGGCCTCGGGACGCTGGTACGCGACGAATTCTCCATCGGCCGAGACCTCCGGGTGGATGGTCTCGCCGGCTACGACGAGCTTCGCGGTTCCGCCGCCCGGCGGGATGCGCCAGAGACCGTCCGTCTTCGGATTCGTCGAGTCGTAGAACACCCAGTCACCGCTCGCGGGAAGCGACGGGTTCTCCGCGTCGACTCCGTCGCGCGTGACCTGCCGCGGATTCGCGCCGTCGATGGCCGACGTCCACACTTCGAAGTGCCCGCCGCGGTTCGAGCTGAAGAACAGCGACTTGCCGTCGGCGGTCGGATGCGGGTCCCAGTCGACCGCCTCGCTGTCGGTGAGATGGCGCACCGCTCCGCTGTCGAGCATCACTTCCCAGAGGTCGACGTTCCCGCCGCGGTCCGACGCAAAGACGACGCTCTTTCCGCCGCGCGCGTACGACGGCTGGCGATCGACGCTCATCCCGCGCGACAGCCAGCGGGCGCCGCTCCCGTCGAGCGCCACCTCCTGCAAGCTGTGCCGCGTCACATCTTCGGAGAAGACGATCCGGCCGGCACCCACGACGTCGACCGTGTCGGCCGCGCTGTGAGGATTGCGCAGCAACACCCGCGCGCGGTTGCTGGAGAGGTCGTGGACGATGATCACGCTGCTGCCGCGGCGGCGGGTGAGCGGAGTGCTGGCGAGCGCGTCCAGCTCCGCGTAGATCAGTGCCTGGCCGCCGTTCACCCATGCCGAGCCGGAGAGCAGACCATGCGACCCGTCGCGTGTGATCGTGCGCCGCTCGTTCGACTCCAGGTCGATCACCAGCAGCGAGCCGGCCGACGTGCCCCGCGGATTGAGCGTCACGGCGATCGACTTGCCGTCCGGCGACCAGCGCGGCGCGCTGAGCTCCTCGGACAGCACCGCCGCGACCTCCTGTACCTCGCCGCCTCCCAGGGGGACGATGCAGAGCGTCGAAAGCCGGTCCCGGTTGACCCGGTAGCGGATGAATGCGATCCGCTTTCCGTCCGGCGACCAGTCGCCGTCGAAGGCGTTGTCGACCAGCTTGCGCGGCTCGCCGCCGACGACGGCCACGCGGTAGAGCGCGCCGGCGCCGTTCTCCACGCGCGTGAACAGCAGTACGGCGCCGTCGGGCGCGAAGCGGGGCGCCGAATCTTCCGGCCCGCGCGTCACCGCGACCTCCGTCGCGTCGGCGAGCTGCTTGAGCCAGATCCGCCGCGTGCCGTCGCGCGCCGAGACGTAGGCCAGCAGCCGGCCGTCCGGCGAAGCGGCCGGCGCGCTGTCGCGGCCGGAGTAGGTCAGCATCCGCATCGCCGGCGGCTCGAACGGCACCCGCTCGAACGGCCGCCGGGCCAGCAACGCCGCGGCGACGACCGCCAGCAGGAACACGCCGAGGAGCGTCAGCCGCGCTCGATTGCCGGACGGCGCCGGAGCGGGGGCGGACGAGCGGCGCGGGACCGGCGTCGGCGTGGCGGTCGACAGCGACTTTGCGGCCGACTCGAGCGCGAACGCCAGATCGCTCGCGGAGGCGAATCGCTGCGCCGGATCCTTCTCCAGGCAGCGCCGCACCAGCGACTCGACCGCCTCCGGGATCGTCGGGACGATGGCAGCCAGTTCGGGCGGGTCGTCGACCAGGATCGAGTTCATCGTCTCGACCGCCGAGCGGGCGTGGAACGGCACGCGGCCGGTGAGCATCTCGAACAGCACGATGCCGAGGGCGAAGATGTCGGAGCGGGCGTCGAGCGTCGTGCCGCGCACCTGCTCGGGCGACATGTAGTGCGCGGTGCCCATGACCATGCCGGGCTCGGTGCGCAACTGCGTGGTCGTCCGGTCGGACGACTCCGTCTTCGTCGCCAGCCCGAAATCGAGGATCTTCACCAGCTCCCCGGCGGTGATGAAGATGTTCTCCGGCTTCAGGTCGCGGTGGACGACACCCTTCTGGTGCGCCGCCGACAGCCCCGACGCGATCTGGGCCCCCCAGCTCAGCGCCTTGCGCATCCCGATCAACCGAGACTCCAGCCGCTCGCGCAGCGTTTCGCCCTGCAGGAGCTCCATGACCAGATAGGGAGCACCCGACTCGGGTAGCTCGCCGACGTCATAAAGCGCGCAGAGGTTCGGGTGGCTGAGGGACGACAGCGCGCGCGCCTCACGCTCGAAACGCTGCCGCAGGCGGGCGTCGCTCCAGCGATGCTCGGGCAGGATTTTGATCGCCACGGCGCGGTCGAGGCGGGTATCGGTGGCCCGGAAGACGTGCCCCATCCCGCCGGCGCCGATCTCGGCATCGATGCGGTACGGACCGAGACGAGAGCCTGGGACGAGAGGCATAACGAGGGGCGGCCGCGATGGTAGCAGGAGACTGTGCTAACTTCCTGCGCCGATGCCTACCCCACAAGTAATCGCGCGAAACAACGTCAAAGTCTTCGGCCGCGGCACCCAGCCGATGCTCTTCGCCCACGGATTCGGCTGTGACCAGAACATGTGGCGCTACCTTGCGCCCGCATTCGAGGACGACTACCGGATCGTCCTCTTCGACTACGTCGGCGCCGGGAAGTCGGACCTCGGCGCGTACGACCCGCAGCGTTACAGCTCTCTCGACGGCTACGCGCAGGACGTGCTGGACGTCGTGGAGGGCCTCGATCTCCGCGACGTGATCTTCGTCGGCCACTCGGTCAGCAGCATGATCGGCATCCTGGCCGCGAACCGGGCGCCGGAGCGTTTCGCCCGGCTGATCATGGTCGGGCCGTCGCCGCGCTATATCAATGAAGCGCCCGATTACGTCGGCGGCTTCGAGCGCGCCGACATCGAGGGCCTGCTGGAGATGATGGACAAGAATTATCTCGGCTGGGCGCAGTTCCTCGCCCCGGTGATCATGAAGAACGAGGAGCGTCCGGAACTGGCGGCGGAACTGGAGGGGAGTTTCTGCTCGACCGATCCGACCATCGCCCGCCAGTTCGCCCAGGTCACGTTCTTCTCCGACAACCGCGCCGACCTTGCCGCCGTCCGGGTTCCGTCGCTCATCATGCAATGCTCCGAGGATGCGGTTGCGCCGCGGGAAGTGGGGGAGTACCTCCGCCGGAGACTGCCGGGAAGCACGATGACCGTGCTGAAGGCGACCGGCCACTGTCCGCACGTCAGCCACCCGGAAGAGACGATCGCAAGCATCCGGGAGTACCTCGGCGCCGCCTGATGGACTCACTGCTGAACACCGCTCCCTGCGGCTTCCTGGCGTTCGCGGATGACGGCACCGTCCGCGCCGTGAATGCCACCCTGCTCGAGCTCCTCGGCTACGGGCGCTTCGAGCTCGAGGGGTGGCATATCCAGGCCATCCTCTCCCCGGGCGGCCGCGTCTTCTACCAGACCCACTTCTACCCGCTGCTGAAGCTGAACGGCCGGGTCGACGAGATCTACCTCTCCCTCCGCACCAAGAGCGGCGAAGACGTGCCGATGCTCGCCAACGGCATCCGCCGCGAGCGCGGCGGCGAGACGCTCAATGACTGCGTGTTCATGCGCGTCACCCAGCGCAGCCGGTACGAGGACGAGATCCTCAACGCCAAGCGGGTCGCCGAACAGGCCAACCAGGCGAAGGCGAAGTTCCTGTCGATGATGTCGCACGACCTGCGCACGCCGCTGCAGGCCATCAGCGGCTACGCCGACGTCCTGGCCCTCGGCATCAGCGGCGAGGTCTCGCAGATGCAGTTGGAGCACCTTTCCAGGATCAAGTCCGCCAGCGCCCACCTGCTCCGCCTCATCAACGACATCCTCGATTTCGCGCAGATCGACACCGGGAGGGTGGAGATCCGCATCCAGAACCTGCTCCTGCCGACTGTCCTGACGCGCGCCGAGGCGCTCGTCGCGCTGCGGTTCGAAGAGGCGGGCCTGAGTTACACGCGCGAGTGCGATCCCGACCTGGCCATTCTCGCTGACAGCGACCGCCTGCAGCAAATTCTCCTCAACCTGCTGACCAATGCCATCAAGTTCACGGAGAGCGGCGGCGTGACCGTGTCGTGCGACCACGACGGGGAGCGGGCATTCATCCACGTCAAAGACACCGGCCGCGGCATCCCCGAAGATCATCTGCAGCGCATCTTCGACCCCTTCGTCCAGGTCGACGCCGAAACCGTCGCCCCCGCCCAACGCGGCGTAGGCCTCGGCCTCGCCATCAGCCACGACCTCGCCCGCGCCATGGACGGCGACCTCACGGTGGCGAGCAAGGTGGGGGAGGGCACGGTGTTCACGGTGGCGCTGCCGCTGGCGTGAGGGTCCCATAAGTCCCGTCACCCCGCGAAAAGGCCTCCCCCCTCCGGGGGAAGGCCCTCCGCGAACCGCTTACTGCTTCGCCGGGGCGTCGGTCGCCGTGGTTTCCGTCGTCACCGACGTCTCCGTCGTTGCCGTGGGAACTTCGGCGGTGGTCGTGCTCGTCTCCGTCGTCACCGTGGCCTCGCTCGTCGTTTCCGCGGGGGCGGTGGCGGCGGCGGGCTCGTTGACCGGAGCCGGATCTTCTTTGGTGCAGGCAACCGTGCCGGCGACCAGCAGGGTGATGGCAAGGAACTGGGTCAGCTTCTTCATTTTCTCGATCTCCTTTTTGCGTCTGCGGCGAGGTTCCCCTCGCACACATGCAGGATCGGTCCGGAAGCGGCGGGAGTCTTGAAGCGGCTCTGCGAGAGTTCTGGGAAAATTCTGGGATGAGGCTTCTCTTCGGCGACTGTACGTTCGACTCCGACGCGCGCACCCTGCAGCGCGGTGGCGAGAGCGTGCGCCTCTCCGGCAAGGCCTTCCAGCTCCTCGAGCTCCTCCTCACCGCCCGTCCCAACCCGATCGGGAAGACCGACCTCTTCGCCCGCCTCTGGCCCGACACCTTCGTCTCCGAGGCCAACCTCGCCAGCCTCGTCAAAGAGATCCGCGCCGCCATCGGCGACGACGCCCGTGCGCCGAAGTACGTCCGCACCGTCCACCGCTTCGGCTACGCCTTCAGCGGCCCGGTGACGGAGACACCGGAACGGAACGGCGGTATCGACTCCATCGCCGTCCTGCCGTTCGCCAACCGCAGCGGCCACGCCGATCTCGACTACCTCGCCGACGGCATCGCCGAGTCGCTGATCAACACCCTCGCCTCCGTCGAAGACCTGCGCGTCGCGCCGCGGGCCTCGTCCTTTCGCTACCGCGGGCGCGAGGACGACCTCGCCGCCGTCCGCCGCGAGCTCAACGTCCGCGCCGCGCTCACGGGACGCGTCCGCGTCGCGGGCGACATCGTCAACCTGCAGGTCGAGCTGAACGACCTCGCCAAAGACGCGCAGTTGTGGGGACGCCAGTTCCAGGCACCGATTGCCGGCATCTTCGCGCTCGAAGAAGAGCTGTCGCGCGAGATCGTCGCCGCCCTCAGGCTCCGCGTTTCCGGCGAGACCGACCGCCGCCTGCGCAAGCGCTACACCGAGAGCGCGCAGGCGTACCAGCTCTACCTGAAGGGACGCCATCACTGGAACCGCCGCACCGCCGAAGGGATCGAGCGGGCCATCTTCTTCTTCGAGTCCGCCATCGACGCCGACGCCGCGTATGCGCCGGCCTACTCCGGCCTCGCCGACTGCTACATCGCCCTCGCCAGCCGCGACCTCTATCCGCCCCGGCAGCTCATGCCGAAGGCAGAGGCCGCGGCACGGCGGGCATTGGAGCTCGACGCCGAGCTGGCCGAGGCCCACGCGTCGATGGGTGCGATCCACGAAGTCTTTCACTGGGAGTGGGAGCGTGCCCGGGAGGAGTACATCACCGCGCTGCGGCTCAATCCCGCGTACGTCACCGCCCGCCAGTGGTACGCCCTCGCCCTCGCCCACCGCGCCCGCTTCGCCGAGGCGCTCGTACAGATGCAGGCGGCGGTCGACGCCGACCCGCTGTCGTTCCTGCTCAACGGCAATCTCGCCGTGATCCACTACCTCGCGCGGTCGTACGAACAGGCCGAAGAGTCCTGCCACCGCGCCCTGGAGATCAACCCGCACCACGAGCCCGCCCACTTCACCCTCGGACTCGTGCAGCAGCAGCTCGGCCGCACCGCCGACGCCCATGCCTCCCTCACCAAAGCCCTCTCCATCTCCCGCGGCGAGCCCCACGCCGTCGCCGCCCTCGGCAATCTCGAGCGCGATCCCGCCCGTCTCAGCGAGCTCGCCGAACTCTCCCTCACCCGCGACGTCTCCCCCGTCCACTTCGCCACCATCCACACCGCCCTCGGCGAGACCGACGCCGCCCTCGACTGGCTCACCCGCGCCGCCGACTCCCGCTCCGGCTGGCTCGTCTACCTCCACACCGAGCCGAGGTTCGACGTTCTGCGGGGGGATTCCCGGTTTGCGGCGCTGGTAGAGAGGTTGGGGTAGCGCGCTCCCGGGTGCCTCTCCGCTGCCGTAGGCAGCTAAAGAACTGTAGGCCCGGCCTTCAGGCCGGGTAAAAGGTGGATGGTTCTTCAAGCCCGCGTAGCGGGCGAAAGACGAGAGACTTTCTTTTCTGTCGCCCGCTACGCGGGCTAACCTGCCGCTGCCGGGTGTACCCGGCCTAAAGGCCGGGCCTACAGTTCTTTAGCTGCCTACGGCAGCAGAGAAGCGTAGGGCCTTCTGAATGCCCTCCTGCTTCGATCCTTCGGCACCTCCCTTGCGATATCTCCTCTTCGAAGGAGATCCAGATGCCTAACAGCGAAGAATTGGCCGGCAAGGGCCGTAAGGCGGTCGGTGAGGTGAAAGAGACGATTGGACGCGCGGTCGGAAACCGAGATCTCGAGGAGCAGGGCGCAGCCGAGAAGACGGCCGGCAGTTTTCAGGCCGGCGTCGGCAAGGTGGCGCGGAAGATCAATGAGGTCGCGGACGACGTCGTGGATGATCTGAAGAAGCCATAAGTGGTGAGTAGCGAGCTGCCGCAGCCGCCGCAGGCGGCGGAGGGCGGGTATCGCGCGAGCTCGTCATTGAGTTCCACGGACTCAATTTGAGTTCCACCGGACTCAATTTGAGTTCCGCCGGACTCATTTTGAGTTCCGCGGAACCCATCGTTGAGTTTCCGCGAACCCGTCGTTGAGTTCCACCGGACTCATTTTGAGTTCCGCGGAACCCATCGTTGAGTTTCCGCGAACCCATCGTTGAGTTTCCGCGAACCCATCGTTGAGTTCCGCCGGACTCATTTTGAGTTCCGGGGAACCCATCGTTGAGTTTCCGCGAACCCATCGTTGAGTTCCGCCGGACTCATTTTGAGTTCCGGGGAACCCATCGTTGAGTTTCCGCGAACCCATCGTTGAGTACCCCCGGACTCATTTTGAGTTCCGGGGAACCCATCGTTGAGTACCGCGAACCCATCGTTGAGTTCCGCGGACTCGTCGGCAACCAGCTGCTGCCGGATGACGCAAGGCGCGTATCATCCGGCGTCATGAAGAAGCTCGCCGGCGTCCTGCTCGTCCTGCTCGTGTCCGTCGTCGTCTCTGTTGCCATTGCCCAGCCCGAGCGCCGTCCCGACGGGCCGCCGCGGCAGTGCTCCGCCGCCACGCTCCGCGGTGACTACCTCTATGCGAACGACGGCTTCCGTGTGAAAGGGAGCGACGCGCGGGCGCGCACGCCGTTCGCGGAGGCGGGCCGCGAGACCTACGACGGTGCCGGGAAGGCGAAGGGCGCGTTCACGGTCAGCGAAAACGGCGTCGTCAGGCGCGGGACTTACACCGCCACGTATGTCATCAAGGCCGACTGCACCGGCAGCGTCACCATCGTCGACAATTACAAATCCACCTCGCACTACGATCTCTACACGACGCCGACCGGCGACGAGGTGGTGTGGATCCAGACCGACGGCGGCACCGTCTTCGCCGGCTCGAACCGCCGTCGCCCGATGCCGCCGATGGGGATGGGACCGGGAGCGCGCTGAGTCTGTTACCGTAGCCGGTCAGGGGAGGATCTCCCATGTACCAGCTACTCAAGGTGGTTCACGTCTTCGCCGTCATCCTCTTCATGGGCAACATCGTCACGGGCCTCTTCTGGAAGCGGCACGCCGACGCGACGAAGGACCGCGGCATCATCGCCCACACCATGCGCGGCCTGATCCGTGCCGACCGCTGGTTCACCGTCCCCGGCGTGATCGTCATCACCGCCGCCGGCATCCTCGGCGCGATCCAGGGAGGTCTGCCGCTGCTCCGGACTGGCTGGATCTTCTGGTCCCTCGTCGCCTTCTCCCTCTCCGGCATCGCCTTCGGCTGGAAGGTCGCCCCGCTCCAGAAGCGCCTCCTCAGCATGACGGAGGGAACGGGCGAGCTCGATTGGACGGCTTACCACCGCACCTCGCTCGAGTGGGAGCTCTGGGGCCTCTTCGCCGCCGTGACCCCCGCCATCGCCGTCGTGCTGATGATCGCGAAGCCGGTCATTGGCGCGCTGTGACGTTACGTCCGGGGACGTTCAACTGACGGCCGCCTCGTCGATCCGCACCGTCCGTGCGTCCGCATCCACCGTCGCCATTACTCCCACAGGCAGGACGAGCTTTTGTTCGATGTGGCCGAAGGAGAGGCCGGAGAGGGCGGGGCGGTCGAGGGAGCCGAAGCGGTCGCGAAGGATGTCTTCGAGGCTGAAGGTCGGGCCGGTGGACTTGCAGTCGGTGCAGCGGCCGAAGACGAAGCCGGCCATCTGGTCGAGCTTTCCGCCGAGGGCGAGCTGGGTGAGCATCCGGTCGATGCGGTAGGGCGCTTCTTCGACGTCTTCGAGGAACAGGATCGCGCCGTCGGTGTCGACCTCGTACGGGGTCCCCATGAGGGCGGCGACGAGCGTCAGGTTGCCGCCTGCCAGCCGGCCGGTGGCCTTGCCGCCGGCGAGGCGGACGACGCGGTTGGTGCGATCGACGAGATCCTTCTCCCGCTTCGGCGGCGGCGCCAGCAGGCCCGCCGGCTCCGGGGTCATGATCACCCGGCGGAAGTTTTCCAGCGTGTAGGTCTCGAAGGTCGAGCCGCCGACCGGGCCATGGAACGTCACCAGGCCGGTGCGCTGGTGGATGGCGTTGAGGAGGGCGGTGATGTCGCTGAAGCCGACGAAGACCTTCGGCTTGCGGGCGATGAGGTCGTAGTCGAGGTAGGGGAGGACGCGCGGTGAGCCCCAGCCGCCGGTGTAGCAGACCACGCCGGCGATCGAGTCGTCGGCGAACATCCGGTTGATGTCGTCGGCGCGGTCGCGGTCTTTTCCTGCGAAGTAGCCGTGCCGGTCGTGCGCGTGCGGGCCGATCGCGACCTTCAGGCCGATGGCCTCGAGCTGCTCTTTCGCGAACTGGATGCTGTCCGCCTCGAACGCCGCCGACGCCGGCAGGACGAGTCCCACGGTGTCTCCCTCGGAGAGCCGCTTTGGTTTGACGACTTTCCGCGGCGCCACCGCCCGCACGGGAGGGGCGACCGAGGCGGCAGCGGCGGCGAGAGAGAGGACGCGGGCGAAATTGCGGCGGTCGAGCATGGGAAGCGATTGTGACGCATCGGAGCGCCGGCGGGAATTGCGCTCTGACCAATCGTCAGCATTCTCTTATTGTCCGTTCACGCGCAACCCTGTACTCTAACTGCCGGTCCGACAATTCAACCGTAACAGCCGCTCAAAACGGCGCCAAATTAAGGAGAGTTTTGTCCATGAAGAACAGCATCAAGACTGCTGCCCTCGCCCTGGTCTTCGCCGTCGCCACCGTGTCGTCCGCGTACGCCGAGGACTACTCGTTCACCGTGACGAACAACACCGACACGGCCATCAAGAAGATCCTGGTCTCGGAGAACGGGAAGAAGTACGGCTTCTTCGACATCGGCAAAGGCGTCGCGCCGGGCGCGACCATCGAGCTCGTGTGGGATTCGTCCACGAACGGCGAGTCGTGCGAGCAGTACTTCAAGGCCGTCTTCGCCAACGGGGAAGAGTCTGAAGCGCAGAAGTTCGATTTCTGCGAAGAAGAAGTCGCCCTCGAATTCGAGTAGACCTCTGCCTGGGTTTGCGTGCCCTCTCCTCGGGTCGTCTCGGGAGAGGGCACGTTCCGGCCCTTCGGCGGTTGCTGGTTACTGGTTGCTGGTTACTTGTGAGGCTCCGCGCCTCCCCAACTTGAACCGCGCCTGATCGCGGGCGATCGACGCCCTGCCGCGCACTCCATTCCATAGCCATGGTTTCCCGCTCTGCGCTGCGACCATGCGGCGGGCCATGGTCATGTCGCTGAATGCGGGCGTGACCCGGCGCGGGTCGTTGAAGTTCTCGACGAAGGCGTTGGCGATCCTCTGCGGGCCGGAGAGATTCGACCGCTCGCCGTCGCTGCCGTACTGCGCGATGAGCAGCTCGCGCGCCGGTGCGGTGATCGGTTCGAGCAGCAGGTTGCTGAACGAGCAGGCGTGCGACGCGTGCTCGGCGTAGAACTCGTCGAAGGTGGCGGTCATCCAGGCCGCATCGAACGGCCGGTCGCCGCGGGCGACGATGCTCGCCACCAGATGGCGAGCCTGCTTCACCCCGCTGTTCGCTCCCTGCGCCGCGATCGGATCGTAGGAGATGGCCGTGTCGCCGAGGGCCATGACCGTGTGTCCCGAAGAGAGCTGCGCGACCGGACGCCGCACGGCCGGAGTGACGCTCCCGGCGAGCCATCCCTGCGGATCGGCGAGCTTCATGTCGCGGACGAACGGCTCGTCCCACGGGAAGAGCTCCGCGACGACCCGCTTGAGCGCCGCCACAGCGTCGTCCCCGTTGGTGAGGGTCGAGAAGCGGTCCATGCGCGAGCCCGGCTTCGCCTCGACGAGGAGGTTCCACGACGGGCCGTGGTCCTTGTGAAAGTAGGGGATGAAGAAGATCTCGCCGTCCGTGCCGAGGAAATCGAACTTCACCGGCAGCATCGGCGAGCCGTCGATGCGTGAGGGGCCGCCGGTGGTGATGACCATGGCCAGGTTGCGCTGCGGCTCGTCGTAGACGCTGCGGGCGTCGTCGCGGGGGAAGAGGCGGCAGAGGTCCGCGCGGCCGGCGGCGACGACGGTCAGGTCGTGCGCGGCCGCGATCCCGGAGAGCCGCGGCACCGTGACCTGCTCGATGAAGAGGCGGCCGCCGCGGGTCTCGAATTCATTCAGCCAGCAGGATGACTGCAGCCGCACGTCGACCGCCTGGAACGGATGCTCGAAGCGTCCCATGAGGCGGATCAGCGGGTTGTGCAGCGTGGGGCAGAAGGTGAGGAAGACTCCCTCGCCATCCGGCGCGACGCCGTCCCAGTAGTTCAGCTCCAACTCGCGCTCGTACGAACGGGCGAGGTCGAAGCGTGCCGCGGTGCCGGTGGGGCGGCTCTCTTCGAGCCACTGCCGCGCCGTCCTGTCCGAGTAGAGATCGACCTGATACCCGGCCCGCAGCAACCCGTGCGCGGCGATCAGTCCCGTGATTCCCGATCCGACGATGGCGATCTGTTTCACCATGCAATGATGAAAGCACGACATCCTTACGGATGGGGTGAACGAACGAGAACAGAGCAGCGACGATTCGTGGCGCGCCCCCCTTACCCCATCATCTTCGCCGCCTCATCCGGCGGCAGCGGCCGCGCAAAGTAGAACCCCTGCGCGTACGGAATCCCCAGGCGCCGCATGCGCTCCACCTGCTCCGCGGTCTCGAGGCCTTCCACCGTCACGTCCATGCCGAGAATGAGCGCGAGGCCGGCGACGGTGCGGACGATCTCGTCGCCGCGGAGGACGTCGGCGTCGTGGAGGAACGACCGGTCGATCTTCAGCGTGTCGAAGGGGAATTGCCGCAGAGAGCTGAGCGACGAGTAGCCGGTGCCGAAGTCGTCGAGGCTGAGCTTTACGTCGACGCCGCGCAGGGCGCGCAGCAGCTCCGCGGCCGCCTCGGCGTTGTCGATGAGGAGGCTCTCCGTCACCTCCAGATGGACGCGCCTTGGGTCGACACCGCTCTCGCGCACCGCATTCGCGACGCGGGCCACGATGTCGCGTTGCAGGAGCTGGCGCGGGGAGAGATTGACGTGCATGTCGATGCCGCCGTTCGTCAGGCCCGCGTTCTCCCACTCCCGCAGTTGCCGCAGCGACTCGCGCAGCACCCACTCGCCGATCGGGACGATCAGCCCGTTCTCCTCGGCGATCGGGATGATCTCGTCCGCCGACACCATCGTGTCGCCGCGCTGCCAGCGCAGCAGCGCCTCGAAGCCGCGGACGTGCGGCCGGCCGTTGCCTCCGTGAAGCGCCACCACCGGCTGGTAGTGCACGCGCAGCTCGCCGCGCTCGATGGCCCGGCGGAGGTCGGTCTCGAACTGCAGTAATTCGATGGTCCGGGCGTGCATTGCCGTGTCGAACAGCTCGTGGCGCGCCTTGCCGCCCGACTTGGCGCGGTACATGGCGATGTCGGCATCGCGCAGGACGTCCTGCGGGTTCGTGTAGCCGGTGGTGCTGAGGGCGATGCCGATGCTGACGGTGGTGAAGATCTCGTGGCCGCTGATGTGGAAGGGGAGCAGCAGCACGTCCTGCACGCGCTGCGCGGTCCGTACCGCGCCGGCGGCGTGGTCGATGCCGTCGATGAGCATCGCGAACTCGTCGCCGCCGAGGCGGGCCACCGTATCGCTGGAGCGGACCACGCCGCTCAGGCGCTGCGCCACCGCGATCAGCAGCTCGTCTCCGAGCACGTGGCCGAGGCTGTCGTTGACGACCTTGAAGCGATCGAGATCGAGGAAGAGCACCGCGAAGAGCGAGTCCGGATGGCGGCGGTGAGCCTCAATCGCGCGCGAGAGGCGGTCCATGAAGAGCGCGCGATTGGGGAGCTGCGTCAGCGCGTCGTGGAAAGCGTCGTGCGTCAGCCGGTCGACCGCCGCCTTCCGCTCGGTGACGTCGGTCTGCGAGCCGGCGATGCGCGTGGCCGGGCCGCCGGACGCGTCGCGTACGGCCAGGCCGCGGCTGAGCATCCAGCGATAGTCGCCGTCGGCGCAGCGCATCCGGTGCTCGCTCTCGAAATGCGTGGTGTCGCCGCGCAGGTGCATCTCGAGCGCGCTGCGGACGATCTCGGCGTCGTCGAGATGGATGCGCGAGAACCATTCGTCGGGCGAGCTCCCGACCTCGTCCTCCGCCAGTCCGAGCATCTCCTTCCAGCGCGGCGAGTAATAGACGTCGTCCGCGCGCAGGTCCCACACCCACAGCCCGTCGTTCGCGCCGCGCGCGGAGAGGGCGTAGCGCTCCTCGCTCTCCCGCAGGGCGCGCAGGGTGCGGCTCTGTTCGAGCGCGTAGCGGATCGAGCGCTCCAGCAGCGGCGCGTCGATCTTCCCCTTGACCAGATAGTCGGCCGCGCCGGCGCGCATGGCGGCGAGGTCGACGTCGCCGTCGCCCTGGCCGGTGAGGAGGATGACCGGCGCGGTGACGCCGAGCTCGCGCGCGTGGCGCAGCAGCTCCAGCCCGTCGTGCTCGCCGAGGCGGTAGTCGACGAGGACGACGTCATGGACGTTGCGGGAGAGCTCGTGCAGCGCCGCGTCGAACGTCGGAATCCACTCCAGCTCGAACGACGTCCGGCGGGCGTCGGACAGCAGCTCGCGCGTCAGGACATAGTCGTCCTCATCGTCTTCGACGAGAAGAATGCGGACAGCGCGCGCGTCGTGCTCGGTCAATTGTTCAATGGCTCAATGGCTCAATCGTTCAATGCTCGATGGCTCAGGGCGATGCTCAGTCGATGCGATCGGGAGGCAGCTCGACGATCTCGATCCAGTAACGGCCGATGTCGCGCATGACCGCGACGAGACCTTCGAAGCTGACCGGCTTGGTGATGAACGAATTCGCGCCGAGATCGTACGTCCGGTAGATGTCCTCCTCCGCCTTCGACGTGGTGAGGACGACCACCGGGATGCGGCGCAGGTCGGGATCGGCCTTGATCTCGCGCAGCGCCTCGCGGCCGTCCTTGCGCGGCATGTTGAGGTCCAGCAGGATCAGGCCGGGCGACGGCGACGACTCCGGTGCGGCGTAACGCCCGCGGTGATAGAGGTAGTCGAGCAGCTCCTCGCCGTCCTCGACGAAACGGAAGTCGTTCACCACGCGGCTCTCCTCGAGTGCGTCGGCGGCGAGCATCCGGTCCTCCTCGTCGTCGTCGGCGAGGAGGATCACGATGGGGCGGCCGGGGACAGTCATTTAGCCTCCATAGCGAGCGATGAGCGATGAGCGATGAGCCCAGCCCCCAGCCCCGCTTTTGTTCATCTCTCATCTCTCATCGCTCATCTCTCGTGTTGATGATGCACCGGCAGGGTAACGACGAACGTCGTCCCTTCCCCCGGCTTACTGTGGGCGGTGATCTCGCCTCCGTGGCGTTCGGCAATCTTCCGGCAGATCGCAAGGCCGATGCCGGTTCCTTCATATTTCGTGCGCGCGTGGAGGCGCTCGAACATGGAGAAGATCCGGTCGGCGTACTTTTCCTCGAAACCGATGCCGTTGTCCGCGACGGTCAGGCGGCACGAGCCGTTCTCGACCGCGCCGCGGATCTCGACGTGCGGCGGCACGTCTTCCCGGCGGAACTTCAGCGCATTCGCGGTCAGGTTCTGCAGGAGCTGGCGCATCTGGATCGGGTCGGCGTCGATCGCCGGGAGGGGCTCGATGACGATCCGCCCGCCGCTCTCGTGGGTCCGGACCTCCAGGTCCTTCGCCACCTCGTGCGCGACCGCATTGAGGTCCACGGAGACGAACGGCTGGGCCTTGGTGGTGACGCGGGAGAAGGAGAGGAGGTCGTTGATCAGCACCTGCATCCGCTTCGCCGCCGACTGCATCCGCTCGACGTAATCGCGCCCCTGCGCAGGAAGCACCTCGGCGTGTTTGGTCTTGAGGAGGTCGCCGAATGCCTGGATCTTCCGCAGCGGCTCCTGGAGGTCGTGCGAGGCGACGTATGCGAAGTCTTCGAGCTCGCGGTTGCTGTGCTCCAGCCGGGTCAGCGCCGACCGCAGCTCTTCCTCGGCGCGCTTGCGCTCGCGGATGTCGCGGGCGATGACGACCGCCCCTTCCTGCTCTTCTCCTTCGGCGATCGGGGAGATCGACAGGCTGACGTTCACCGGGTGGCCGTCTTTGTGGCGGAGCACGCGCTCCTGGTCGCGGATCGCGCCGCGGCGGACGAGGTCGCCCAGCGTCCGGGAGATCGTCGAATCGCCGGACGTCACTTCCAGATGATCGATGGAGCGGCCGGTCAGGTCTCCCGGGTCGTAGCCGAAGACGGCCCGGACAGCGTAGTTGGTGACGCGGATCCTCCCGCTCGAGTCGAGGACGAAGAGCGCGTCGGCCATCGTGGCGATGATCTCCCGGGCCGCCCGCGCCGCGGTGATCGGCACGAAGCGGTGGCGCCGGATCGTGCTCCAGGCGATGGCCATGAAGGCGATCACCGGGACGAAGGCGATGGGGCGCCGCTCGCTGCCGAACATCGGGCGGAAGTCGAACGCCGCGAGGTAGACCACGATGAAGCTGGCCATCAGGCGCGCCACACGATAGCGGCGCCGCGGATCTTCGCTGCGCCGCCACTCGGCGATTCCTTCGACGAGCTGGATGCCGAGGGCGCCTGCAAAGTAGACTAGGAACGGCACCATGAGCTGCCCGGCGACCGGATAGAACCCCCACGGACGCAGGGTCACCTCGCCGACCAGCGTGTCGGTGAACGCGGCCGCCAGCGCGAACGCCGCCCCTGCGATCCACGCCGCGTGCACGAGCCTCCGCCGCGCCGCGTAGAGCCGGAGGGCAGTGGCGGTGAAGTCGTAGATCGCCGCCGGCAGCAGGCAGACCGCCGCCAGCGCCGCCCGCCCCCACGGCTCCGCCACCGCGGCATCCGTGGCCAGGAGCATCCCGGTGAAGGCGACGAACCACACCCCCACCAGGTCGATCATCACGCAGAACAGCACCGCCACCCGCGAAGCCCGCTGCCGCGCAAAGATCACCCCCGCCACCGCAAACAACGCGATTGCCACGATCACCCAGGGAAGGGCGAAGGGATTCCAGCGGTACATGTGCGGAAGCGATTGTAGGGGGTGGAGAGGGGTTGATTAACAGCTTCCAATTTATTTGCTATCATTCCCCGTCGCTTGCCGGGGTCGTCCACCCCTCCGGGCGAGAATCCAATCGTCCAGGTGCTCCGAATGAAGCGATTGATGTTCGCCTCCGCGTTCGCGCTGTTGCTCGCCGCTCCGCAACTGCTTGCCGACGAGACCGTTGCGTGCGGAAGCAAGCCGCCGAAGAAGCTCATGTCTTCGCTCCTCGGGCAGGCCCCCGGGTTGCGCGCCGAGGTGCTGCGGCTCGCGCTCGACGCCACCGCCTGCGCGGCCGAGCGTGGGCTGGTCAAGCGGCAGGAGCTCCTGACCGTCATCGACTACTCCCTCCCGTCCTCGCAGCCGCGCCTCTTCACCTTCAACCTCGCCAGCCGCAAGCTCCTTTTCCGCGAGCTCGTCGCGCACGGCAAGAACAGTGGCGGCGAGCGCGCCAACTTCTTTTCCAACTCCTCCGGCAGCCTGGCCACGAGCCTCGGCCTGTTCGTCACGGCCGACACCTACGTCGGCGGCAACGGTTACTCGCTTCGCCTGAAGGGTCTCGAAGAAGGGGTGAACGACATGGCCTGGGATCGCCTGATCGTCATGCACGGCGCTCCCTATGTCAGCCTCGCCGCGGTGAAGGCCCTCGGCCGTCTCGGCCGGAGCTGGGGCTGCCCGGCGGTCCGCCCGGCCGTCGCCCGCAAGATCATCGACACGATCCGGGGAGGCAGCGCGCTCTTCGCCTACTACCCGGAACAAGGCTGGCTCGCGACTTCGCGTTTCCTCAAAGGGCAGAAGCGGAGCTCTGGTCAGCTTGCCAGCGCATCACGGTAATTAATTCACCAGCAGCCAGCAACCAAAACGAAGGACAGGCGCTCTCGCCTGTCCTTCGCCGTTTCTACTGCCGGACGTCGCGGACGAGCCAGATACTGTTCGCGATGTAGGTCGAGCCGCTCCGGTCCACCTGCACTTCGATCACGTCGCCGCGCTCGAGGCCGGTGATCGGCTGCGCGCGGCCGCTCACGTCGACGGTCGTGTTCGACGGGTACGAAACGAGGATCGTGCTGGCGTTCGTGTTGAAGCCGAGGCTGCCGGTCGTCGACTCGAGCTCGATCGTGCGGCGGGCGGTGTCGATGTAGCGCACCGTCCCGCGGATCGTGCTCGCGTTCGACGAGCCGCTGTTCCAGGTCCCGTTGTCGTTGCTGCTGACGCTCCGGACGACCGTGATGGCGTCGGCGCGGAAGCGGTTGCTGCCGAGATCGGTGACGCGGATCTCGATCTCATCGCCGCGCTCCAGGTCGGCCACGCGGTAGCTGCTGCCGTTGTACGTCACGTTCAGCGAGCTCGGATATTCGACGAAGGTCGTGGTGCCGTTGCCGCGATCGAGCTCGATCGTGCCGCGGCTGGTGTCGATGTAGCGGACCGTACCGCGCAGGGTCGAACCGTAGGACGGGTAGCTCGACGAGCCGCCGCTGGTGCCGGCGACGTTGCGGGTGACCGTCACCACATCGGCGACGAGCTGCGAGCCGGATTCGTTGACGCGGACTTCGACTTCATCGCCTCTCTCGAGGTCGGTCGGCCGGTAGTCCTGTCCCTGGTACTGCACTTCGGTCTGGTTGTCGTAGTAGATGCGAAGGGTGCTGCCGCTGCCGCTGTTCGACAGCATGGAGTTGTAGCCGCTCACGTTGCGCAGCACGATGGTGCGGTTGTTCGCGTCGACGTAATCGACCGTGCCGCGAACGAGGTTGGTCTGCGTGTTCGAACCGCCGCCGCCTCCGAAGATGTCTCCGACTCCCGAGGAGCCGCACGCGGAGACGAGCAGAAGCACGACTGCCAGTCCTGTCATTGCGCTCAATTTGTGTCTCATAGTCAGTGTCTCCCACCTCCTCAGAGAGCAGGATGTATGCCTCGGATAGCGGGCTGGGCGGGCTAATTTGCAGGTGGAAATCGTTTCAACAACGCCTCCACCCTCTCCTGCAAACGATCCGTGTTCACTCCCGTCGCCTTCGCGCGCTCGGCGAGGGTGCGGTCGGACGTGTGCTCGGCGACGAGGTAGCTGCTCCAGGCGTTCATCCACTTCGGGAGCGGCTGCTTTTCCGCGAGGATGCCTTGCAGGAGCGCGAGTGCGCGCGCGGCGTCGGGGCCGTTGATGGTGAAGGTGGGGCGCACCCGCCCATACAGCAGCGCGGCGTTGAAGCGGAGGTTGAGATCGTCCGGATACGCGGCGAGCAGCCGCTGTGCGGCGTCGGCGGCGAGCGTGCGGACGGCGGGATCGGCGCTTTCGCCGAAGAGCCGGAGGCGGTCGTCGTCCGAGATCGAGCCGAGATCGTGAGCAACCGCTTCGCGCAGCAGCGCTTCGGATCTCGTGGTGTTCCCGCGTGCGCGCTCGGTCAGCCCCTCGGCGACGAGCGTCTCGCCGCGAAAGTCGCGGCCGAGGAACGCCCGGAGGAACGCGTTCGCAGCGGGGTAGAGCAGCACGTTCGAGGAGCCGCCCTGCGGGGCCACGAGACCGTCGGTGTTCGCCAGCACGGCCAGCGTCAGCCGCCGCGAAGGGATGCGCACCAGCAGGCCGGAGTAGGCGTCCGGCCACCAGCTCGTATGCCACACGACCCGCTCGCCGGCCACGTCCTGGACGAACCACCCCAGCCCGTACGGCCGCCCGCCGTACGCGCGCTCCTGCGCGGCGGCGGAGAGGAGGCGGTGCTCGTCCAGGGCGTCGCTGTAACGAATCAGGTCGAGCACCGTCGAAGAGAGCCCCGACGACGAATGCAACCCCAGCGGCGGATCCTGCGAACGCACGGCCTTGCCGTTCTCGACCCGGTGCGGCTCCGCCCGATCGTTCGCCTCGTCATCCGGTACCGTGCGCGTGAGTGCTGCGCGTTGCAGCACGCGCTCCTTCATCAGCTTCGCAAAGCTCTCTTTGGTCGTCGCCGCCTCCACGACGTTGTCCAGCCAGTTGAACCGCGAGCTATAGGCGAACCGCCCCTCCGACGTGTGCGACAGCACTTGGTTGACGCGGATTGCCGGATCGACCTCGAAATCGACCAGCGGCGCGACCGGCGCGCTCAGGTCGAGCTTCCCCTCTTCCGCGAGCTGCAGCATCAGCGTCGAGGTGAACGTCTTCGTGATCGACCCGATCGGATAACGCGTGTCTCCTCCGCGCACGAACAACACCTCGCCATCGCGCGCGACCGCGACCGAGAGGGAAGGGATGCGCAAGGCCTGTTGCGTGGCATCGAGCTCCCGCTCCAGATTCGCGGTCCGGCAGGAGATGAGGGTGAGGGCGAGGAGGAGGAGGGTGGCGGTTCGCATGCCTTGAATACCGGGAGCAATGAAAGAAGGTTCAAACCCCCTGTCATCCTGAGCCGCAGGAACCTCCGCACGAAGCGGGAAGCACGGCGGCGAAGGACCTGGGCGGGCGGGGGAGCGATGCACGTTCATCCTACTCCCGCCCCCCAGGTCCTTCGCCGCCATGCGTTTGCCTTCGTGGGATATTGCCGCGGGCTCAGGATGACAGATTGGTGCGCACCACCCTCCCCGGCAACCACAGCGCAACAAGCGCCGAGGCGAGCAGCACGATCGGGAAGATCAGCATCCTCCGGTCCTCGGCGAGGTTGCCTCCTGCCAGCAACGCCACCAGTCCCCCGCCCACCACCCCGCCCACGTAGCGCATCGTCGACAGGGCGCCCGAGGCCACTCCGGCCTGGGACGCATCGATGGCGCTGAGGGCGGCGGCCTGCGACGGGCTGGTGGAGATGCCGATGCCGGTACCCATGAGGATCAAGGACGCGACCAGGTTGCCGTGCGCGACGAACAGCGCCGCGCCGGCGGTGGCGATCAGGGCGCCGGAGAAGGCGATGAGGCGCGGGCCAAAGGCGTCGGAGAGCCGGCCGCCGATTGGCGAGGCGAGGACCATTGCGGCGGTGAAGATCAGCAGCATCCGCCCCGTGCTCGCCGCGCCGCTGCCGGCGAGGAGGAAGGGGAGGAGGAAGAGGAGCGAGTACATGGCCAGGTTCTGCAGGGCGACGATCGAGCTGCCGGCTGCGAACGAGGAGTGGCCGAAGAGGCGGACGTCGAGCACCGGGTCGGGGGTGCGCAGCTCGCGCAGGACGAAGGCGACGAGCGCCGCGAGCGCTGCGATGGCGAAGAGCGGGAGCCCTTCCACCGCCGCCACGAGACAGAGCACCGCCACGCCGAGGAGGAAGCTGCCGGCGAAGTCGAAGGTGGCCCGGCGTCCCGCCTCCGGCCGCCGCCACGCCGGCGGCTCCAGCAGCAGCGACAGCAGCACCACCGGGATGTTGACCAGAAAGACCGAGTGCCAGCCGAAGCGCGCGGTCAGGAAGCCGCCGAGGAGCGGACCGGTCGCCGCCGCCCCTCCCATGATCGCGCCGAAGATCCCGAAGATGCGCCCGCGCCGCTCGTGCGGGACGCTGTTGCGCAATTGCGCGAAGACGGTCGGAATCGACAGCGCCCCGCCGATCGCCATCAGCACGCGCCCCGCGCTCAGGATGGCGAGGACGGGAGAGAACGCCGCCAGCAACGCCCCGAGCCCGAACATGGCCCGCCCCAGCGTCAGCACACGCGAGTAGCCCCAGAGGTCTGCCATCTTCCCGGCCGGACTCTGGGCGACGATGCTGACCACCAGATACGCCGTCACCAGCCACCGCGTGACGACCGCGGGGTTGGTCTGAAAGTCGCCGGCGATCGAGGGGAGGGCCACGGCGATGATGGTGGAGTTCAGCGGGGCGAGCAGCGCGGCCAGTGCGAGACCGGCGAAGCGGCGCGGGGTTAGATGGGACGAATGGGACTGATGGGACGAATGAGACTGATGGGACGAATGAGACTGATGGGAAGCCTCTGTCCCATTGGTCCCATCCGTCCCATGCCCCCCACCCATCCTCGTGATCGGCCGCGATTGCAACAAGTGCAATTTCCCGCCCGCGAACGCCCACTCCACATCCTGGGCGGTGCCGAAGAACAGCTCGCATTGGATGGCCAGGCGGTGCAGCGCCATCACCTGCGGGTCGCTCAGCGACAGCGACGCCCACTCCGGGCTTGCCGTCCGCTCGACGATCTTCCCCTCCGAGGTCACACGAAAGCGATCCGGCGTCACCTCTCCGGAGACGACCGCGTCGCCGAGGCCCCAGGCCGACTCGATCACCCGCTCGCTGACGCCGGTGAGCGGATTGCGCGTGAACATCACCCCGGCGCAATCGGCGTCGACCATCCGCTGCACCACGATCGCGATGCGCGGTGCGCCGGCGACGCCGAGGCGTTTCCGGTAGGCGAGCACACCCTCCTCGTGCGCCGAGGCGCGGATCGCCCGCACCGCGTCGAGCAAGGCTGCCTCTGAGTCGACGTTGAGGATCGTCGCGTGCTGCCCGGCGAAGCTCGCCTCCGCGGAGTCCTCACCGACCGCCGACGAGCGGACCGCCACGCGCGGCACAGCGAACGTCCGGTACGCCGCGAGGATCGATGCCTCGTCCTCGACGCCCTGCCACGCGATGGCGAAGCCGTCCGGCACCGGCAGGCCGGCGCCGATCGCACGGGCGAGCGACGAGGCCTTGCCGCCGTACGTCTCCTCCGGGAGTGCTTCCGCGAGCGGTACGATCGTCACGCGAGGATTTCGACCGTCCCGTTCCCGCCGTCGACGCGGACGCGTGCACCGTCGCGGATCAGCTCCGTCGCGTTTCCGGTGCCGACCACCGCTGGGATCCCGTATTCGCGCGCCACGACGGCCGCGTGAGACAGCGTCCCGCCGCGGTCGGTGACGATGCCGCTGAGCAGCGGCAGCAGCGCGTTGTACGACGGGGCGGTGAAACGCGTGACCAGCACCTCGCCCTTGCGGACGCGGGCCATGTCGAGCGGATCGAGCACCAGGCGCGCCACGCCGGTCACCGTGCCGGGACTGGCGGCGAAGCCGGAGATCTTCTTCTCCGCCCCCTGCCGTTCGCGCGCCGCGAACATCTCTCCCATGACGATGTCGACCGCGCGCTGCGCCCGCGCCGCGACCGGCGGGAACCAGTCGGCGGGAGGCGGCCCGCTCGGCGTGCCGCCGAGGAAGCGCGGCGCGTCGTTCATGGTCTTTGTCGTGCGGTACCGCGCCGCAGCTGCCGACTCGTCGGCGCTCGGTCCGGCCCCGCCGGCGAGCATCGCCTTCAGCTCGTCCGGCGTCAGCTCGACGACATGCTCCGCGTCGTGGAGGCGTTCTTTCTTCGCGAGGCGCCGTCCCGCCTCGAGCATCGCGTGGCGGGCGATGCCGAACGACCAGGCGTCGTTCCAGTAGGTGCGTTCGTCGCGGATCCGGTACGTGCCCCGCGCCTCGGCCAGCATCTCGTCGAACAGCGGGCGATGCTCCGCCGGCACCTTCTCGCGCAGCGCTGCCTCCCGCTTCGCCACCTCGTCCGCCATCGTCGCGGCCTTGCCGCTCACGGCAGCGCGGATGTTCTCGACCAGCAGCTCCGGCATCTCGGAGAGCGTGAGGTCGGCAAAGTCGTAGCCGGTCGCCACCCGCACCCCGGCCGTGTCGACGTAACGGCGCGTGGCCTCGCCGGCGGGACCGGGACGTGCGCTCAACGCGTCGAGGACCGCCCGCGGGTCGTCGCCCGCCAGGATCGCCTGCCCCTCCGCGTCGAGCCCGCCCGCGAGCGCATCGAGCTCTTCTCCCGCTCCCTGCGAGACGCGGCTCGATCCGCGGAACAGTGGCAGCACGTCCGACGGACCGAGCCCGGTCCACTCGCGCATCCGCACCAGGAAATCGCCGAGGGGGAGGAGGGCGGTGGCGTTGAGGCTGTGATGCCGGAAGACCGCGCGGTTCGCCGCGTCGAAGCAACGGTCGAGGTGCGCGCTTAGCTGCGCGTCCGTCAGCGCCTGGACATCGACGCTTTGCAGCTCCTGGTTCTCCCGGATGATGGCCGGCTTCCACTCCTGGTCCCACCTGGTCATGTCCTCGCGCCACCGCTTCGTGGCAAACGAGTCGGCGAGGTCGCGGACCCGCTTGCGGATCTCCGGATGGAGCTTCGACAGGAGCTTGAAGATGAATTTCGGCGGCGGCCCCTTCGCCCCCTTCGGTGCACCGACCGGCCGCGGACAGATGTAGATGTAGCGGTTCACCATCGCGAACTCGATGTAGTCGAGCAGCAATCCGTACCGCGCCATCGCCCAGCGGAAACCGGCCGTTGCATTCTGCGGATAGACCGCCGCCATGGCCCGCGAAGCCGGCCGCATCGAATGCGTCGACTCCAGCTCCCAGACGCCAGGTCCGGGCGGGGTGAAGACCTCTTCGTTTTGCATCGGTGGATGATAACGGAGGCCCCGAATGCCGCCGCGCGTTCGATCGGCTCAACCTCCTTTCCTCACTGGCGGTTAGCCGCTTCTCTGCGGTAGAGTGCCGGGCGTCATTTCCGTATGAAAATCTTCTCCGTTCTCTGGTTTTCCCAGTTGATCTCGATCATTGGGTCGGGGCTGACTTCGTTCGCTCTCGGTGTGTGGGTCTATCAGCAGACCGGGTCGGCGACGCAGTTCGCGCTGATCACGTTCTTCCTGATCCTGCCGGGGGTCCTGCTCTCGCCGCTGGCCGGCGCTCTGGCCGACCGCTGGAGCCGCAAGACGCTGATGATCCTCGGCGATTCGGGCTCGGCGCTCAGCACGCTGATCGTCGCCCTGCTGGTGGCGTCCGACCGCCTGGAGGTCTGGCACATCTACCTCGCGACCGCCCTCAGCTCGGCCTGCGGGGCGTTCCAGTGGCCGGCATTCGCCGCCTCGATCCCGATGCTGGTCCCGAAGGAACAGCTCGGGCGGGCGAACGGGATGGTGCAGGTCGCCGAGGCGGCGGGACTGGTGGTCTCGCCGCTGCTCGCGGGCGTGCTCGTCGTGACGATCGGACTGCGCGGCGTGATCCTCATCGACATCGCCACCTTCCTCGTCGCGGTGATCGCGGTGCTGTTCCTCCGGATTCCGCAGCCGGCCGCCACGACGGCGCCGCGGGAAGCGGGCGGCTCGCTGACGCGCGACATCGCCGATAGCTGGTCGTACATCCGCGGCCGTTCGGGCCTGCTGGCGCTGTTCGCGCTCTTCGCCAGCTTCAACTTCATCGTCGGCATGGCTGGGATCCTGATCCAGCCGCTGATCCTCTCCTTCACCACGCCGGCGGTCCTCGGCACGCTCGTCTCGATCGGCGGCAGCGGCCTCCTGCTCGGCGGGGTGGTGATGGGGATCTGGGGCGGGCCCAAACACCGCGTCCCCGGCATCCTCCTGTTCATGCTGATCGGCGGGGTGCTGCTCCTGCTGCACGGGCTGGCGCCGTCGTCGATCCTGATCGGTTTCGTCGCGCCGACGTTCCTCTTCACCTGGCCGATCATCAATGGCAGCAGCTACTCGATCCTCCAGACCAAGGTCGCCGCCGACATGCAGGGCCGGGTCTTCGCCCTGAGCCACATGATCACCCAGTCGTCGCGCCCCCTCGCCGCACTGATCGCCGGGCCGCTCGCCGACGGAGTCTTCGAGCCGTTGCTGATGCCCGGCGGATCGCTGGCCGGCAGCGTCGGCCGGACGATCGGCACCGGTCCCGGACGCGGCATCGCCCTCCTGTTCATGGTTCTCGGCGTGCTGCAGCTCGTGACGGCGATCGCGGGCTATCTGCATCCGCACCTGCGAAACCTGGAGACCGAGATGCCCGACATCGTCGCCGAGCCGGCGTCCGAGCTGGGGGTTGCGTAAATGGCGTTGAAGCTCGCCCGCGACCCGTTCAGCGACGTGCTGAGCACGGCCGCCTTCCGCGCCGCCGCGACCGCGCAGAAGATCGGCGTCTTCGACACGCTGCGCGACGGCCCGCTCACGTCTGCCGAACTGGCGAACCGTCTCGCGACCGACGAACGGGGCATCCGCCTCCTGCTGGAAACGCTGGAGATCTTCGGCTACATCGCGCGCGACGGCGACCGTTACGCGAACACTACGATGACGGCGGAATGGCTGCTGCCGGGCGATCCCACCAACTTCGCCGGCGCCTTCGCGTTCTGGGAAACGCTGCTGTTCGAGCTCTGGGGAAACCTGGAAAAGTCGGTCCGAAGCGGAGAACCGCCGCTCGATTTCTACCAGTGGCTGGAGCGGAACCCCGAGACGCTCCGGACTTTCCAGACGATGCTTCGGACGATTGCCCGCGGTGCGGCGCCGGAGGTCGCGGAGAAGGTGAAGGTCCCGGCGGACGCGCGGCGGCTGCTGGACATCGGCGGAAGTCACGGCGAGTTCAGTGCGGCGTTCTGCCGTGCATACCCGTCGTTGTCCGCGACGGTGCTCGACCTGCCGGGAGCCCTGGAGAGCGCGCGCGAGACGGTTGCGGAGTTTGGCGATCGGATCACGTTGCAGCCGGGGAACTTCCTCACCGATGCGTCGTTTGGTTCCGGGTACGACGTCGTCCTGCTGATGAGCGTCGTGCACGGACACCTGCCGGACGAGAACATCGAGCTCCTGCGCAAAGTCGCCGCGGCGCTGAAGCCGGGCGGGCAGATGGTGATCCTAGAGCAACTGGCCGGTGGGAAGAAGAAAACGGCAGTAAACGCCGGTACGGCCTTCAACCGTGTCTTCAGCCTCAACCTCTTTCACCTGCAGGGTGGGCAGACCTACTCGTATGAAGAGATCGTGCGGTGGCTGAGGGAGGCGGGGTTCCGGAAACCGCGCAAAGTGAAGTTATCGCCGGGGGATAGTCTGGTGATGGCGACGCGGTAACGCTTTGTTCTCGATTCAAGAGCGTTTCCTTCGCGCACGAGGCACGCCCCCTCACCCCGTCCGGCACCTGGTCTTCTGACCGCGCTTACGGTGAATCCGGATCATCACGGCCTCCGCCACGCGCAGGTGCCGAACATCCCTCTCCCCCTTTGAGAGGGGGAGAGGGGCAACACACCCTGGCTGGTGCAGAGAACTGGGTGAGTCGTAATTACCTCACACGCAACTCTGTCTTACTTTCTTCTTCACGCAAAGCCGCTTCGTTGCCCCTCTCCCCCTCTGAAGGGGGAGAGGGATGTCCGGCACCTGCGCGTGCCAGGGTTCGAAATGCTTCGCACCTACGACGAGCGCGGTTAGCAGACCAGGTGCCGGACGGGGTGAGGGGGCGTGCCACAGGCGCAAGAGGAACGCTCTCGCCCTCGCGAAATGCGGCCTACGTCACCAGCAACGCCACCCCCGCCACCACCACCGCGCCACCCACCGCGGCAGCGCTCAGCAGCAGCCGATCCTGTCTGCGCGCGCGGGCTAACGCGTCGCCGTAAGGCATCGTGGTGTGGGCGATCATGGTGTAGAGCGGGAGCCACGTCGAGGGGGCGAGGCGGTTGAGCCAGATGTCCATCCGCTTGCGCAGCAGGAACCAGGGCGACTGCACCCGTTGCCGCAGTTCGATGAAGTTGTCTTTCGACAGCTCGGCCAGCGTGTCGGTGTGCGGGCGGCGGGCAAGCTCGTAGGCGCGGAAGGCGGTGCGGCGGTCGGGCTGGCGGTCGAGCTCCCGCGCCAACGCCACGCAGTCTTCGAACGCGGAGTTCATCCCCTGGCCGTAAAACGGATAGACCGCGTGGCAGGCGTCGCCGACCAGGACGATCCAGTCGTTGAGGTGCCACGGCGCGGTCTTGGTCGTGACCAGCGTGCCGGTCGGGTGGGTCTGCCACTGTTCGAGGAGGTGCGGGAGGAGCGGCACCAGGTCGGGGAAGTACTTGGCGAACAGCGCCTCAACATCGGCCGGCGTCTTCACGGTCTCGAAGCTGTCCGGTCCTTCGAACGGCAGGAAGAGCGTGAGGGTGTGCGAGCCGTTGCGGTTGGCGTGGGAGACGATGAGGCAGTGGCCGCGCGGCCAGACGTGGAGGGCGTTGAGGAGCAACTGCGAGGAGCCGTCGGGGCGGGCGGCGAGGTTGAGCTCTTTGTAGCCCCACTCGAGGAACTCTTTGCTGAAGTTCGCACGCTGGCCGCGCTGCATCTCTTCGCGGACTTTCGAGAAGGCGCCGTCGGCACCGACGATCCAGTCGGGCTGGATGCGCACGGTCCCGCCGGCATGTTCGAGCGTGACCTCGCGCTTCGCCACATCGACTCCGACGCAGCGATGCTCGAAGTGCAGCGTCACCGCCGGATGCGCCTCGGCGCGGTCGAGCAGCATGTCATTGAGCTCGTTGCGGTCGATGGAGTGGAGCACTTCCTGGCGGTTCTTGCCGTACGGCTGGAAACGCTGGCTGCCGTCGGAGCCGTGGATGACGCGTCCTTCCATCGGGATTGCGACCGCGAGCACCTCGTCGCGCAGGCCGACTTCGGTGAGCGCGGTGATGCCGCGCTTCGAGAGGCCGAGGTTGATCGAGCGCCCTTCTTCGCCGGCGCGCTTGCGCGGGTCGGAGCGGCGCTCGTAGACGTCGACGCGGTGGCCGCGCTGCGCCAGCTCGAGGGCCAGCAGCGAGCCCGCCAGGCCTCCGCCGATCATGGCGACGTGCTGCGGTTCGGTCGAAGTTTTCATGCGAAGCTGACCATGGAAGAGGAAGCCGCCGGCCCTGCGAGCGCGACCGGGGCGGTGCGCAACTCGATCTCGGCGGTCACGAGTGCGTTGACCGCCGTCTCGAACTGGGACTTGGTGAGCGTCGGGCTGAGCCGGCGCAGGTAGGACTTGAGGAACGTGGCCCGGAGGTCGGGCGGGTACATCATCCGCTGGAGGAACGGCAGGTCGGAATCGACCATGAAGCGGATGGCCACCGAGGGGATCGGACTGCGCAGCGGGCGGAAGTTCGGGTTGCGCAGGCCTTCGCCCTCATTGCGCTCGTGGAATTCGCCGATCATCAGTCCGGCCTCAACGAAGTGCGGCTTGAGCTCGGCCTGAATCTCGTCGATGACCACCGCCTCTTCGGTGGCCACGTTCGGAAAGACGACCACGATGGCTTTCCACATCGACGCCTCACCCGCCTTCGGTTCGAGGTCCAGAAAAAGATCGCGGTACCGGGTGACGACCTCCCTCATGGCCGGACGGTCGCTGGGACCGAGGTTCACGGTGCTGAGCCAGATCTTGTCCTGGGTGATGGCGCTGGGAACGAACGGACAGACCGGACCGGGACGGCCGAGGTCCGGATGCGGACGGGCCAGGAACTGCCGGATCCACTCCGTCGTGGCCACCAGCGGATGGTCGGGAGTCAGTTTGGTCTCGACCTCCCTCAAGGTGAAGAGAGGCGCGGCCTGCGTGCTCGGCGCGTCCTCGGTTTCGTGGACGTGGAGCATCGGCGCGGCGACGTCGGTATGCTGTACGGTGACCGCAGGCGCGGCCGTCTCGGCAGCCGCGCGCGCGGCTGCGGCGTACGGGCATCCTTGTGCAGCAGTGGAGTTGATGGTGTCCGGCATAAGTCCTCCAAGGGGTTGAACGTTCACACCGCACCTCCGACAGGCTCGGGCAGCACTGCCCGTAGTCCGAGTTGTTCGAGGTAGGTTTCGAGCAGCGCCTCGTCGGCCGGGGGGCAGACGACACCGAGGGCGGCCAGCCGCTCCTCGGTCTCGCGGCAGTCGAAGAACGGTTCGCCCGCGTCCGGCTCGGTCATGAGCGGGATGAACTTGGCGAAGGCGTTTCCTTCGGTGCGGCGAAGCGCATCGCGCCAGACGTCGAACGGGACGACTTCCAGGGCGAAACCGCGGCTGCGCAGCGACGCGACGAGCGTCTCCAGCGACAGCGTGCGGTTGTTGAAGTAATGGTGGTCGCCCGGCGCGGCGCCGCTCAGCGAGAGCCGCACGATCGCACGGGCAATGTGGTCGACCGGCGCCATGTTCAGCGCGGTCGTGTCGTCGGGGAACGCGCCGAGCTCCACGCATCCCTTGA
Source organism: Thermoanaerobaculia bacterium (assembly GCA_035629865.1). Taxonomy (GTDB): domain Bacteria; phylum Acidobacteriota; class Thermoanaerobaculia; order Gp7-AA8; family Gp7-AA8; genus QHVT01. The sequence continues at coordinate 43,813 of DASPHC010000125.1, forward strand.
TCCAGCTGTAGAAGAAGTCGCCCGGGTTGAGTGCGCCGGTGCGGCTTTCGCCGGTGATGCGCGCCGGGCGGTGGATGGAGACCGGCAGGCCCGATTCGCGTGCGAGCTGGGCGACGCGGTCGGCGACCCACTTGGTCTGGTTGTAGCCGTCGATGATCTGCGAGCCGGGAGGAAGCGGATCTGCTTCGCGCACGGTGAGGCCGATGCGCTCCCGGGTGAAGTGGACGCCGAGGGTCGAGACGATGTGGACCGGCTTGATGCGCGAGGTCGCGGCGAGGCGCAGGACTTCGCGCGTGCCGGTGACGTTGGCCGCCTCGAGGCTTTCGTACGGGGCGATGAAGTTCACCGCGCCGCCGTTGTGGTAGATGACGTCGAGGGTCTCGGCGAGATGCGCGAGCGTGGCGTCGTCGAGGCCGAGCTGCGGCGACCCGAGGTCGCCGAGAATCGGGATGACGCGCGTGAGATCGGCCGTGAGGCCGTAAGTGGCGAGGTTCTCGCGGATGCGGCGCAGGCCGTCATCGGCGTCGTTCGCACGGACGAGGCAGTAGATGGTGGCGCTGGTCTCGCGTAACAGCTCGTCGAGCAGGAACGCGCCGAGGAAGCCGGTGGCGCCGGTGAGGAATGCCGCGCGCGGCGGCATGGATGCCCGCTCGGTTGCGGTGATCCCGATCGGCGGACCGATGCGCGATTCGAGCGAGAGCGTGCCGGCGCCGGAGCCGGTGACGAGCGGCGCGAAGCGGCGGACGGTCGGGGCGGTGAAGACGGAGCTGAGCGGCAGCTCGATGCCGAAGCGCTGCTGCACGCGGAAGATCAGCGGCATGGTGCGCAGCGAGTCGCCGCCGTGCTCGAAGAAATCGTCGTCGATGCCGACCTCGCGTCCGAGAACTTCGCGCCAGATCTCGACGAGCGCGCGCTCGGCGTCGTCGCGCGGCGGAGCGGAAAGGTGACTTTCGGAGACGCGAGGCGGCTCGGGGAGCGCGCGATAGTCGATCTTGCCGTTGCTCGTCAGCGGCAGCGCCTCGAGCGCGACGAACGCCGAGGGGATCATCGTCTCCGGGAGGCGCTCGCGGAGGAATGCGGCCAGGTTCCCGGTCGAGCCGGCGACATAGGCGACGAGCCGGTTGTCGCGAAGCGTGACCACCGCGCCGCGCACGTCGGGATGCGACACCAGCGCGGCCTCGATCTCGCCTGGCTCGATGCGGAAGCCGCGCAGCTTGATCTGCCGGTCGCTGCGGCCGAGGAAGTCGAGGCTTCCATCCTTGAGCCGGCGCACGAGATCGCCGGTGCGGTACAGCCGCGCGCCGGGGGTCGTGCTGAACGGGTCGGTGATGAAGCGCTCCGCGGTCTGCTCCGGCCGGTTGTGATACCCGCGCGCCACCCCGATCCCGCCGATGACCAGTTCCCCGGCCACGCCGTCGGGCACAGGCTCGAGCCAGCGGTCGAGGACGTACGCGGTGACGTTCGGGAGCGGCTTGCCGATCGGGAGGGCGGTGCGGTCGTCACCGTCTACTTCCCCTTCCACGCGATGGGTGGTCGCGCACACGGTGGCCTCGGTCGGGCCGTAGTGGTTGAAGAAGCGGACGCGCCCGCGGGTGAGCTGGGAGAAGCGGCGGACTTCGCCGGCGGGGATGCTCTCGCCGCCGACCATCATCAATGTCAGGAAGGGGAGCGGGTCATCGGCACCGCGCGCGATCCACTCCTCGGTCCAGCGGCGCCAGAGGGCGGCCGGGGCGTCGATGGCGGTGATGCGGTGGGTGTTGCAGTAGCGCGCCAGCTCGGTGGCGTTCAGCTCCGCCGGCGACGGGTGCAGCACGAGCGCCGCGCCCGAAGCGAAGGCAGGGAAGACGTCGCCCACCGAGGCATCGAACGGCAGCGGCGGAATCATCAGCACGCGATGCCCGGCGAACCCGTGCGACTCGACGAAGGAGAGGGCGAGGTTGACCGCCGAGCGATGCTCGACGACGACGCCTTTCGGCAGGCCGGTGGAGCCGGAGGTGTAGATGACGTAGGCGGGGTTGACATCTGTCATCCCGAAGGTCGAGCGAGGGACCTGGGTGGGTGGGGGAGCGCTGGATCTTCCGTTCTGCGCGACCAGCGGCATCAACACCGCTCCCGCATCCTCCAACAGCCACTGCAACCGCTCCGTGGGCGTGCCGGGGTCGATGGGCAGATACGGCCTGCCGGCTTTCAGGATGCCGAGCACCGCCGCGACAGCCTCGGGCGAGCGGTCCGCGAGAATCGCGACGGGGGCGTGGGACTCATGGGACTCATGGGACCGATGGGACTCATGAATCTGCGCCGCGATCGCGTCCGTCCACGCATCGAGCTCGCGGTAGGTGATGGTGCGTCCCGGCGACATCAACGCGGCGGCATCGGGAGTGCGCCGCGCCTGCTCGACGAACAGTCCGTGCAGCGTCAGCCCCTCGGCACGCGGAACAAACGTGTCGTTCCACTGGTGCAGCAGCCTTTCGCGCTCGGCGGCGTCAAACAGCGGCAGCCGCGAGACCGGAACCTCGGGATTCTCGGCCGCGCCGCGCAGCAGGTGCTCGAACGAAGTCGCGAAGCGTTCGACGGTGGCCGGTTCAAAGAGGTCGGCGGCGTAGTCGAAGAGCGCCAGAAGCGTCCCCTCGGGGCCGGTGCCGAAGGAGACGGTGAGGTCGAAGCGGGCGGTGGTCTGTTCGGGGTGAATCGGCTCGACGTGCAGCCTGGCATATGCCTCGGTCTCGCCGCGGCCGGCGGCGAAGACGAGCATGGTCTGGAAGAGCGGGGTGCGGGCGGCGTCGCGGCCGAGGCCGAGGGAATCGACGACGCGCTCGAACGGAACCTCTTCATGCGAGAAGGCGTCGAGCGTCGTCTCGCGCACGCGGTCGAGGAGCTGGGTGAAGGTCGGGTCGTCGCCGAGATCCGCGCGCAGGGCGACGGTGTTGATGAACAGCCCGATCAGTGCCTCGGCCTCGGGGAGCTTGCGGTTCGCCACCGGCGTGCCGACGGCGAAGGAGGTCTGTCCGGTGAAGCGGTGGAGGAACGCCTGCAGCGCGGCCAGGACGACCATGTAGAGCGTCTTCTGCTCGCGCTGCGCGAGGTCATCCAGCGCGAGTTGCAGGTCTTTCGGGAAGATCCGGATGACGCGTCCGCCACGGTCGGAGCGGACCGGCGGGCGCGGATGGTCGGCGGGCAGCTCGAGCACCTCGGAGACACCGTCGAGGTGCTGCTTCCACCAGTCGAGCTGCGCGTCGAGCCTGGCCTGATACTCGGGACGCGACTGGAAGGCAACCACGTCGCCGTACTGCGCCGCCAGCTCGGGGAGCGTCTCGCCGCGATAGAGCGCCGCGAGCTCGCGCGACATCACTTCGAGCGACCAGCCGTCGGAGATGATGTGGTGCAGGGTGAGCAGCAGCCAGTGCTCATGCGCGCTACGGCGGACCAGCGTGGCCCGGATCAGCGGCGCGCGGGAGAGGTCGAACGGACGCAGCGGCTCGGCGTCGAGAATGCGCTTGGCGGCGGCTTCATCGGGGGCGTCGAAGAGCTCCAGGTCGAAGTCCACCTGCTCGGCGACGACCTGGAAGGGCACGCCGTCGGCGGCGCTGTGGAACGAGGTCCGCAGCGCGTCGTGGCGGCGCACCACCTCGCGCATCGCGCGGCGCAGGGCGCCCTCGTCGAGAGGACCGGTGATCCGCAGGTATTCGTACACCCAGTACGTGCCCGCGGTTCCGGCGCCGTGCGTCTGCAGGCGTTCCAGGAACCACATGCGCAGTTGCGCGGCCGAGAGGGCGAGCGGCTCGCGGGCGTCGCGGCGCGGAATGGCCTGTGGCACCGCCGCTTTGGCGCGGGCCGCGCGCAGGAGCTGCGCGCGCTGCTCGGGCGTGAGGCGGCTCAGCCGCTCGGAACGGGACTCCTCGCTCAAACCTGACCCTCCGCGGCGAGGAGCGCCTCGAGCTCCTCATCGCTCAGCGAGTCGACGCGCGCAAGCAGGTCGGCCTCGATGACCCTGGCGAATGCGGCGATGGTCGGCGCCTCGAAGAGACGGCGCAACGGGATGTCGATGCCGAACTCGCGCGAGACGCGGGCGATCAACTGCGTCGCCAGCAGCGAGTGCCCGCCGAGGGCGAAGAAATCGTCGTGGATGCCGATCTGTCCGATGCCGAGGATCTCCGACCAGATGGCGGCGAGCTCCTGCTCTTCCGTCGTGCGCGGCGGGGCGGAAGTCTCGACGTTCATGTCGGAGAGCTCCGGCGCCGGCAGCGCCTTCCGGTCGACCTTGCCGTTCGGCGAGATCGGCAGCTTCTCCATCAGCACGAAGGCCGACGGCACCATGTACTCCGGGAGCGCGGCCTTGAGGTGCCCGCGCAGGTCGGCGACGCCAACTTCCGCCGTCTCCGGGACGACGTACGCGACGAGGCGCTTGTCGCCGGGGCGGTCTTCGCGGCAGATCACCACGCCGTGGCGGACGCCGGCGTGCTCGCGCAGCGTCCCTTCGATCTCGCCGAGCTCGATGCGGAAGCCGCGGAGCTTGATCTGGTTGTCGGCGCGGCCGAGGATCTCCAGCCGTCCGTCGCGGCGCCAGCGGGCGATGTCGCCGGAGCGATAGAGACGCGCGCCCGGCTCGCCGCTGAACGGATCGGCGATGAAGCGGTCGGCGGTCATCGCGGGGCGGTTGACGTAGGCGTGGCCGAGACCGATGCCGCCGATGAACAGCTCGCCCGGAACGCCGTCGGGGCAGAGCTGCATGTTCGCGTCGGCGATGTACATGCGCATGTTCTGGATCGGGCGGCCGATGGTGATCGGTGTGCCGCGCTCGATCCGGTCGAGCACCGACCAGACCGTCGTCTCGGTGGGACCGTAGACGTTCCACAGCTCGCCGCAGCGGTCGAGCAGGGCGTCCGCGAGATCGCGCGGCATCGGCTCGCCGCCGCAGAGGAGCTTCAGCTTCGGGTCGCCCGTCCAGCCGGCGTCGAGGAGCATCCGCCACGACGCCGGAGTGGCCTGCACCAACGTGGAGCCGCTGTCGGCGATGAAGCGCGCCAGGCGCTTGCCGTCGACGGCGGTGGCGCGGTCGCCGATGACCGCCTTCGCGCCGGTGATCAGCGGGAGCAGCAGCTCGAGGACGGAGATGTCGAACGAGAGGGTGGTGATCGCGCAGACCGTGTCGGCGGCGGTGAGGCCCGGCTCGCGCTGGAAGGCGAGGAGGAAGTTCAGCGCGCCTGCATGCGGGATCTGCACCCCCTTCGGCTTGCCGGTCGAGCCGGAGGTGAAGATGACGTAGGCGACGTCGCTCGGGCGGGCCGGCGCAATCGCCTCGGTCGCCTCGGGCACGGGCCCGGTGCAATCGAGGATCACCAGCTCGGCGTGCGCCGACGGCACCTCGTTGCGGAGATGCTCCTGCGTCACGACCATCCGCGCGCCGCTGTCTTCGATCATGAAGGCGATGCGGTCGGCCGGATAGCTCGGGTCGAGCGGCAGGTAGGCCGCGCCCGACTTCAGGATGCCGAGGACGGCCACGATCATCTCGACGCCGCGGTCGGTGAAGATGCCGATCAGCATTCCCGGCTTCGCACCGCGCTCTCGGAGCAGGTGGGCGAAGGCGTTGGCGCGCAGGTCGAGCTCGTGGTAGGAGAGCACCCGTCCTTCGAAGACGATGGCCGGAGCGTCGGGCGTGCGCGCGGTCTGTTCCTCGATGACGCGCGTGAGCGGGACTTGGGGGAGCTCGACGCGGTTGGCGGTGCGGGTGACGAGCAGCTCATGGCGCTCGCCCTCGCTCAGCATCGGCAGGTCGGCGATGCTGGTCTCGGGATGGGCCACGGCCGCGTTGAGGAGCGTAGTGACGTGCTCGCCGAAGGCGCGCACGGTGCCCGGCTCGAAAAGATCGGTGCTGTACTCGAGCAGCATCTCGATGCCCTTCTCTTCGACATCGACGAAGAGCGAGAGGTCGCAGCGGGCGGTGGCGGAGTTCAGCTCGTCCATCCTCGTCTGGACGAGCGTGGCGCCGGAGAGCTGCATGGCCTGCTCGGGATGGTTCTGAAAGAAGACCATCACCTGGAAGAGCGGGTTGTGGCTGAGCGAGCGTTCGACGTGCAGCTCCTCGATGACGCGCTCGACTGGCAGGTCCTGATGCGCGTAGGCATCGAGAGTGGTGTTGCGCACGCGGCCGAGAAGCTCGCGGAAGGTCGGGTTGCCGGAGAGGTCCGCGCGGAGCGGGAGCGTGTTGACGAAGTAGCCGACGATGGTCTCCAGCTCTTCGCGGTTCCGGCCGGCGATGCCGGAGCCGATGATGATGTCGGTCTGGCCGGAGTAGCGGAAGAGCACCGTCTGCAGCGCCGCCAGGAAGGTCATGAAGAGCGTGACCCCCTCCTCGCGGCTGCGTTTGTGCGCCGCCGCGACGACCTCGGTGGGGATGGAGACGCGGACGACGCCGCCGCGATGCGACTGCACGGCGGGACGCGGGTGATCGGTCGGCAGCTCCAGCACCGGCGGCGTGCCGGCCAGGCGCTCTTTCCAATAGTCGAGCTGCCCCTGGAGCGTCTCTCCCTGCATCCACTCGCGCTGCCAGAGCGCGTAGTCGGCGTATTGCAACGGCGGCTCGCCGAGCGGTGAAGGCTGGCCTTCGAGGAAGGCCTCGTACAGCGCGGCCAGCTCGCGGAAGAAGATGCTCAGCGACCAGCCGTCGATGATGACGTGGTGGAAGTTGATGACGAGGAGGTGTTCCTCCGCGGCGGAGCGGATGAGCAGCGCGCGCAGGAGCGGTCCGCGGGCGAGGTCGAAGCCCAGCGCCGCTTCTTTGTTCGCAATGGCCAGCGCGGCCTCGCGGCCGGCGGCCTCGTACAGCGGCAGCGCGACCGGAAACGGCTCGCCAATGACCTGGCGCGGCGTTCCTTCGATCGCGCCGAGGATGGTACGCAGCGCCTCGTGGCGGCGTACCAGCTCGTCGAGGCAGCGGCGAAGGACGTCGGGGTCAACGCGTCCGGTGAGCCAGGCTGCGGCCGGGATGTTGTAGCTGGCGGTGCCCGGCTCCAACTGGTCGAGGAGCCAGAGGCGTTGCTGCGCGAACGACGGCGGGATCACTTCCGGACGGGCGCGCCGCGATACCTTGGCTTTGGCGGCCTTCTGGTCGGCCAGCCGTTGCAGGAGGAGCGCGCGCTGTTCGGGGCTGAGCGCGGCGAGGCGCTGCTGCGGAGTCTCAGGCATGGTCACTCCCGGAGGCGCGCAGGGCGAGCGCCTCTTCGTCAGAAAGGTTTTCGAGCTGCGCCAGCAGGTCTTCGAGGTTTTCGCCTTCGAGGTTCGCCGCTCTCGCCTCGGCCACGTGCGCCGCGAGCGACGCGACGGTCGGCGAGTCGAAGAGCACGCGCAGCGGCAGCTCGACGCCGAAGGCCCCCTGCAGACGCGAGAGGAGTTGCGTGGCGAGCAGTGAATGCCCGCCGAGGTCGAAGAAATTGTCGTTGCGGCCGATCTGCATCCGCCCCAGCACTTCACTCCACAGCCCCGCCATCTGTACTTCGTCCGGGTTCGCCGGCGCTTCGAAGCCGGCGCCGGCCTCGGCGGCTTCCGGCGCGGGGAGAGCCTTCCGGTCGACCTTGCCGTTCGGCGTGAGCGGGAAGGCCTCCAGGACCATGAACGCCGAGGGGATCATGTAGTCGGGAAGCGACTGGCGGAGATGCGCGCGCATCGCATCCACGGCGGGCGCGGTGGCGCCAGCGGCGGAGACGTAGGCGACGAGACGCTTGTCGCCGGGACGGTCCTCGCGGCAGTGCACGACCGCCTGTTCGACCCCTTCATACTCCGCCAGCGCCGCCTCGATCTCGCCGAGCTCGATGCGGAAGCCGCGGAGCTTGACCTGATGGTCCATCCGGCCGAGGACTTCCAGCGTCCCGTCGCGCCGCCAGATCGCCAGATCGCCGGCGCGGTAGACGCGTGCACCCGGGACGGACGAGAACGGATCGGCGATGAACTTCTCGGAGGTGAGGTCGGGACGTCCGCGATAGCCGCGGCCGACGCCGTCGCCGCCGATGAGGAGCTCGCCCGGGACGCCGACCGGCAACTGCTGGAAGTTGCGGTCGACGATGTGGATCTGCGTGTTCGCCACTGGACGGCCGATGGAGATCGGGCCGGTGCCCGCTTCGATCGGGCCGAGGGCCGAGTAGACCGTGGTCTCGGTGGGGCCGTAGAGGTTCCACAACTCGCGGCAGATCGGGAGCAGGCGATCCGCCAGCTCGCGCGGGCAGGCCTCGCCCGTGGTGATCATCTTCAGGCCCGGTTTCCCGCGCCAGCCGATATCGAGGAGCATGCGCCAGGTGGCAGGAGTGGCCTGCATGACTGTGACATCCGAGGTATCGACGAGACGCGCGAGTGCCGCGCCGTCGCGCGCCGTATCCCGGTCGGCCAGCAGGATGTGCGCGCCGACGGTGAGCGGCAGGACGAGCTCGAAGAGGGCGATGTCGAACGAAAGCGTCGAGACCGCGCAGATCGTGTCGCCCGCCTGCATTCCCGGCTCACGCGCCACCGAGGCGAGCAGGTTCGCCGCATTCCGCTGCGTGATCTCGACGCCTTTCGGTTTGCCGGTCGAGCCGGAAGTGAAGATGACGTAGGCGAGATCGGAGGGGGAGGCTTGTGCTTCGGAAGGGGGTCCTTCGCCGCCATGCTCCCGGCCTGTGGCGACGTCGCTGCGGCTCAGGATGACAGGAACGGGAACCGTGCTATCGACGAGGACCACGGCAGCGCGAACCGGAGCGCCGACGTTCCCGTCGGCCGGTCCGCCGGCATTCTGCCGGCCGGCACTCGGGAGGATCTCGTCCACCGCCTCGCGCAACTCGCGCTGCGTGACCACCACCCGCGCCTCGGCCATCTCCAGCATGTAAGCCAGCCGGTCCGCCGGATAGCTCGGATCGAGCGGTACATACGCCCCGCCCGCTTCCAGCACGCCGGCGAGCCCGATCAGCATCTCCAGCGACCGGTCGACATACAGCCCGACCAGCGACCCCGGCCCGACACCATTAGCGCGCAGCTCCTGCGCGAGCGCCGACGCGCGCAGCCGCAGCTCGTCGTACGTCATCGTCCGCCCGTTCAGCGTCACCGCCACGGCATCCGGCGTCTTCGCCATCTGCGCGTGCAGCAGGTCGATCAGCGGGCGGTCGGAGGCATACTCGAGCCGCGTGTCGTTCCACCGCTCGAGCTGCGCCCGCTCCTCGGCGGTGAGCATCGGCAGGCGGCCGATCTCCGTCTCCGGCGCGTCGATCGCGGCGCGCAGCAGGACGATGAAGTTGCCGGCGAGGCGCGCGATCGTCTCCGCGTCGAAGAGATCGGTGCTGTACTGGAACAGCAGCTCGCCGCGTCCATTCTGGTTCACGTAGAGCGCGATGTCGGTCGGTGCGCCGCCCGGCGGCACTTCGCCGAGCGAGACCCGCGAGACCGTCAGTCCGTTCATCGGCACCGGATTCGCGGCGTAGTTCTGGAAGAAGAGCATCACCTGCAGCAGCGGCATGTGGCTGGCGGCGCGCTCGACCTTCACGTTCTCCATTACGCGCGTGAGCGGCGCGTCCTGGTTGGCCTGCATGCCGAGCGTCGTTTCGCGCACGCGGGCCAGGAGGTCGCGGAACGCCGGCTCGCCGCCGAGGTTCGTCCGGACCACCAGCGTGTTCACGAATAAGCCGACCAGCGCCTCCAGCTCCGCCTTCGGGCGGTTCGCCAGGCCGACGCCGACCGGGAGGTCGCTCTGCCCCGTCCAGCGGTGCAGCAGCGTGGTCCAGGCGGCGAAGAGGACCATGAACGCCGTGACGTTCTCCCGGCGGGCGAACGCCTCCATCGCCTCGTACAGATCCTCCGGGATCCTGTGGCTGGCCATCGAGCCGCGGAAGCTCTGCACCGGCGGGCGGGCGCGGTCGGCCGGGATGTCGAGCACCGAGGGGCAACCCTCGAGATGCTCGCGCCAGAAGTCGAGCTGCTTCTGCAGTCGGTCGCCTTCCAGCCACTCCCGCTGCCACATCGCGTAGTCGGCGTACTGGATCGCCAGCGGCGCGAGCGGCGACGGCTTGCCTTCCGCGAAGGCGTTGTAGAGATGCGAAAGCTCGCCGAGGAGGATGTTCGCCGACCAGCCGTCGATCATCAGGTGATGCGCGACCAGCACGAAGAGGTGACGCTCCGCGGTGACGCGCACCAGCAGTCCGCGCAGCAGCGGTCCGCGGGTGAGGTCGAACGGCGTCGACGCCGCTTTGCGGGCGCGGCCGATTGCCTCGGCGTCCGACGTCGCGTCGGCCCGCTCGATCGTCACGGTCGCTTCGGCCGCGATCTTCTGGAACGGTTTTCCACCCTCGGAGAGCACGCTGCTGCGCAGCGTTTCGTGGCGGCGGACCAGTTCCTGGAGCGCGCGGTCGAGCGCCTCGGCGTTCAGCGCGCCGTCGAGCCACAGCACGATCGGCACGTTGTACGCCGTGGTGCCGGGGGCGAGCTGCTCGACCATCCACAGCCGCTCCTGGCCGATCGACAGCGGCACGCGCTCCGGGCGCGGGCGCGGACGGACCTGGCCCGCCGCGGCGCGGCGCTCGGCCACCAGCTTCTCGAGCAGCGCACGCTTCGCGTCGGAGAGTCCTGCCAGGCGATCGTTGGTATCAGTCATCGGAATCGTTCTCTCAGGGTCTCGCTCAGTAACGGAGCAGGTAACTAACTTTCATGAAGAACTGCCGCGCCGTCGGGTTCAGGTCCTGCTGCGTCGGCACCACCTGCGTCGGCGGGCCGGCGATCAGCGCCACGTTGTCGTAGTTGTCCGAGTAGCCGGCGTAGAGCACCGTTCCCGGATTCAGGACATAGCTGAAGAGGATGTCGCCGGTGAGATGGCGCGTCCGCGGGAGACCGATCAGCTCCTCGTTCGCCCGGATGCTGTGCGTATCGACGATCAGGCGCACGGCGAGGAAGCGGTTGAACTGGAAGTTCACTTTCGTCCGCGAGATCGGGTTGCGGAAGACCAGGCTTCCCTCGTCGGCGCTGCCGACGGCGTTGCGGGTGTAAAGGTCGTCGTAGATCAAGATCTCATCGATCTTGAGACGCGGCATCGGGCTGATAGTGACGCCCACCGCGACTTGGCGGCGGTCGCCGAGGAAGGGGTCGATGCCGGGGCCGGGGAAGTAGTTCACGCCCGTGCCCTGGCTGTAGCTGAGCGAGGTCGTCAGCCAGCGCCACCACTCCGTGCTCGCCGAGATCGTCTCGAGATGCTTGCGGAACTCGAGGTTCGCGAAGCGCTCGAACGACTGCTCGGTCGCAACGGTCAGCGCGGTCGCGCCGACCCAGTTCCAGGTGAAGTCGGCGTAGCCGCTCCAGTCCTGCAGCTCGCCGTCGTGGTTCCAGGTGGCGAGGCCGATCCCGGTCGGGCCGTAGCTGAGGAGTTTCTTCCCCTCGGTCCAGCGCGTGTAGGTGGCGGTATGCCGGGTCTCGCGGATGTCGGTGCGGGGGATGAACCCGAGGTCGCTCACGAAATTGCGGCCGACGTCGCGGTACGTTCCCTGGTAGCTGAAATTGCGGCCGGCGCGGTAGATGTCGAAGAGGCCGACCGTGCCGTTCTGTGACTCCGCTCCGTCGCCGGCCTTGCTCCAACTGCGGCCGAGCTGCGCGGTGGCGGTCCAGGTGTCATTGAGCTTGATGCGGGTGTCGAAGGCGGCGACCTGGTTCGAGATGTCGCCAAGCTGGCGCGTCGAGAAGAGCACGCCGGCATTCGACTGCGCACCGAAGTCGCGCTGCAGGCGGGCCACGCCGATCTGCGCGCGCTCGCCGTGGTCGGGGTGGGCCGGGTCGAGGAACTGGCCGGCCTCGCGGTCGTCGATCAGGAGGCCGCCGACGGCCCAGCGTCCGAGCCGCCCGGTGAGGCGCGCACCGGCGCGGGGATCGGCGATGCGGCGCGAGAAGAAGAGGTCGACCGGCGTGCTGAAGAAGCCGGCGTTCTCGAGGAAGAACGGCCGCTTCTCCGGGAAGAGCACTTCGAAGCGGCGGTTGACGACGACCTGCGGCTCGTCGGTCTCGACCTCGCTGAAGTCGGGGTTCACCGTCACGTCCGCGGCGAGCGTGTTGCGCAGGACGAACTTCGCGTCCATGCCGACGCGGCCCGGCATCGAGGTCTCGTAGCCCGGCTCCGGACCCGCCGGCTCGAGCGACTTCGAGTGGGTGAGCACGCCGTACGGGATGAACTGGTAGTTGCGCGGCGGCGCGATCTCTTCGCTGATCTCCATCGTCCCGAACTGCGGGACGAAGCCCTCGCGCCGGTCGGTGACGTGCGGCCAGTACGTGAACTCGTTGAGGCGGGGGATGATCCGGCTCACCGACACGCCCCACACCTGCGACGGACCCGGCGCGAAGCGGAGGCTCTTGAACGGGATGGTCATCAGGACGGCGTAGCCGCTCTCGGTGAGCTGTCCTTCGGTGTACCAGAGGGTGTCGAAGTTGAAGTCGAACCCTTGTCCCTCGGTGGTGATGCCGTCGAGCTGCACGCCGAACGGATTGGCGGCGAAGACGTACGCGCGCTGCTTGTCGTGGAAGGTGTCGAGGAAGATCTGCACCCCCTCGTCGCCGAAGATCTCGTCGCGGCGGGTGACCCGCGCGCGGAGCTTCGACGGATCGTCCTGGCAGACGAAGCCGACATAGAGGTTGATGTCGTCGTGGCCGAGGTAGACGTTGGTCGGCAGACTGACCGGCTCGCCGTCCTTCGGCGCGTTCTGGACCAGCTCCGTGACCCGGACCATCCCTGCCGCCCCGGCCGGAATGATGTCCTGCAGGTGCGGACGGAGCGCAATCCGCGGCACCCGCAGCGTCTGTGTCTGCGCCGGCATCGGAACCTGCACAGGAACCGGGTCAGTCTGGGCGAGTACAGGTGGAGCGAGCAGTGCGGCGACCCCGATGGTCGCAAGGAGAGTCTTCATTGAATTCATTCAGGCTTTCTCTGGGATCCGAAGCCCGCACGCGGCGCGGCGCCCCCCGAAAACGGAGGCGCCAAAGGCCGCAGGGGCCGGCGGGAAGGTAGGGTTACCAGTCACGATACTCAGCGGATGCGCGTGTCTCGGGCACGCGACGAAAATGTGTCGGATCGGTAGAGCGAGGCATGATAGACGGAACGACGTAGACGCGCAAGAGTCACTTTGTGTCGTGACGGAGAGGAGGAGCGGGGGACGGCGGTCTTGCCGACCGGCCGGTCGGGGATGGAAGGAGGGAAGCGGGCGCCGCCATGGCTCGTCGTCAGGTGGTGATCGTTCCCTGCCGGGGTGGCCCCTGCGGCTGGGAGGGTGCGCACTCCGGCCTCCCAGGGTGGGTTCACCGCCCTGCCGGGCCCGGTCAGGTGCGGTAACTCGGCCCGCCAGGTACCGCGTTCGACCCGTTCACTTTCCAATCCCTGGCTCTCGATGCGGGTCGCTGTCGGCAGACGCGGAGCGTTCCTCCCCGGTTACACTTCCGTGTGGTCGCTCGTCTCCTTGACCGGAAGGGATTGGTGACTATGATTGCCCCCCGGATGAATCTTCCCCCCGAATTTCCCCCCACCGAGGTGAGCTCCGAATGACGTGGTTCGGCAACTTCTACCGCTCTGCCATCGGCAAGAAGGCGGTCATGGCCGTTACCGGCTTGATCCTCTTCGGCTGGATCCTGGCGCACATGCTCGGCAACCTGAAGCTCTACATGCCGGCGCATGAAGACGAGCACGGCGTCATGCAGCCGGCGCTCGACATCTACGCCGTCGGGTTGCGCGAGCTCGGAGCGCCCTTCATTCCCGAGACCGCGCTGCTCTGGGTGACGCGCATCCTTCTCCTGGTCTGCGTCATCCTGCACATCCACGCCGCATACGCGCTGACGATGATGAACCGCGCCGCGCGGCCGATCGCCTACCAGGGCCGCGACTACGTCAAAGCTACCTACGCCGCGCGGACGATGCGCTGGGGCGGCGTGATCATCCTGCTCTTCGTCATCTACCACCTCCTGCACCTCACCACGGGGCAGGCTCACCACGACTTCAGCCGCGAGCCGGACGGGGGCGTCAACGTCTACCACAACGTCGTCAGCGGCTTTCAGATCTGGTGGGTCGCGGCGGTCTACATCATCGCCAACCTCGCCCTCGGCCTTCACCTCTACCACGGCGTCTGGGCCATGTTCGGCTCCGTCGGCCTGACCAACCCGCGATTCGAGTCGTGGCGGCGCAACTTCGCCTCCGCCTTCGCGGTGCTGATCACGCTCGGCAACGTCTCCTTCCCGCTGGCCGTGCTCACCGGCTTTGTGAGGCTCTCGCAATGACCATCCAACTCGACTCCAAGATCCCGCCGGGACCGCTGCCGCAGAAGTGGGAGTTCGCCAAGTCGCACTACAAGCTGGTCAACCCGGCCAACAAGCGGAAGTACGACATCATCGTGGTCGGGGCCGGCCTGGCCGGTGCCTCCGCCGCGGCGACCCTCGGCGAGCTCGGTTATAACGTCAAGTGTTTCGTCTACCACGACTCGCCGCGCCGCGCGCACTCGATCGCCGCGCAGGGCGGCATCAACGCCGCCAAGAACTACCGCAACGACGGCGACAGCGTTTATCGCCTCTTCTACGACACCATCAAAGGCGGCGACTACCGCGCCCGTGAAGGGAACGTCCACCGCCTCGCCGAGCTCTCGGTCAACATCATCGACCAGGCCGTCGCCCAGGGCGTGCCGTTCGCGCGCGAATACGGCGGCGCCCTCGAGAACCGCTCCTTCGGCGGCGTGCAGGTCTCGCGCACCTTCTACGCGCGCGGGCAGACAGGCCAGCAGCTCCTCCTCGGTGCGTTCCAGGCGTTGGAGCGGCAGATCGCCCTCGGCACGGTCAAGCAGTACAACCGCTACGAGATGCTCGATCTCGTCGTCGTCGACGGCCATGCCAAGGGCATCATCACCCGCAATCTCATCACCGGAAAGATCGAGGCCTTCGCGGCCGACGCGGTCGTCCTCGGCACGGGCGGCTACGTCAACGTCTTCTACCTCTCCACCAACGCCATGGCCTCCAACGCCACCGCCATCTGGCGCGCCCACAAGCGCGGCGCCACGTTCGCCAACCCCTGCTACACCCAGATCCACCCGACCTGCATCCCGCAGAGCGGCGACTACCAGTCGAAGCTCACCCTCATGTCCGAGTCGCTCCGCAACGACGGCCGGATCTGGGTGCCGAAGGCGCAGGGAGACAAGCGTTCGCCCAAAGACATCCCCGAGGGGGAGCGCGACTACTACCTCGAGCGCAAATACCCCAGCTTCGGCAACCTCGCCCCCCGCGACATCGCCTCCCGCGCCGCCAAGGAAGCGTGCGACGAAGGGAAGGGGATCGGCGAGAGCGGCCGCGGCGTCTATCTCGACTTCGCCGACGCCATCAAGCGCCTCGGACGCCCGCTCATCGAAGAGCGCTACGGCAACCTCTTCGAGATGTACCACGACATCACCGCCGAAGACCCGTACGAAGTGCCGATGCGCATCTACCCGGCGCCGCACTATTCGATGGGCGGGCTGTGGGTCGACTACAACCTGATGTCCAACGTCCCCGGCCTCTATGTGACCGGCGAGGCGAACTTCTCCGACCACGGCGCGAACCGCCTCGGCGCGAGCGCGCTGATGCAGGGCCTGGCGGACGGCTACTTCGTCCTGCCGGTCACGATCGGCGACTACCTGGCCACGCAGTTCGGCAAGAAAGTCGCGCCGGCGCATCCCGCGTTCGCCGAGGCCGAGACCGCGGTGCGCCAGCGGGTGACGCGCCTGCTCGAGGCGAAGGGGACGCGCAGCGTCGACTCGTACCACAAAGAGCTCGGCACGATCATGTGGGACTACTGCGGCATGGCCCGCAGCGCCGAGGGCCTCAAGACCGCCCTCGGCCTGATCCGCACCCTGCGCGAGAAGTACTGGACCGACGTCCGCGTCCTCGGCGGCGGCGAAGAACCGAACCAGGCGCTGGAAAAAGCCGGCCGCGTCGCCGACTTCTTCGAGCTCGGCGAATTGATGTGCATCGACGCCCTCCACCGCGAAGAATCCGCCGGCGGCCATTTCCGCGTCGAGCACCAGACCGCCGACGGCGAAGCCGAGCGCAACGACGACAAGTTCCTCTACGTCGCCGCCTGGGAGCACAAAGGCGAAGGCAACGAGCCGGTGCTGCACAAAGAGCCGCTGGTGTACGAGGAAGTGAAGCTCGCAACGAGGAGCTATAAGTAATGGATCTCACACTGCACGTCTGGCGGCAGAAATCGCGCGATGCCGAAGGGCAGCTCGTCACCTACAAAGCCGAGAACATCAGCGCCGAGGCCTCGTTCCTGGAGATGCTCGACGTCGTCAACGAGCGCCTCACCGAGAAAGGCGAAGATCCCATCCACTTCGAGCACGACTGCCGCGAAGGCATCTGCGGCTCGTGCGGCATGATGATCAACGGCGTCGCCCACGGCCCGATCGGCGGCACCGCCACCTGCCAATTGCACATGCGCAACTTCAACCACGGCGACGAAGTCGTCGTCGAGCCGTGGCGCGCCCGCGCCTTCCCGGTCATCAAAGACCTCATCGTCGACCGCACCCCGCTCGACAAGATCATCCAGGCCGGCGGCTACATCTCCGTCAACACCGGCAGCGCCGTCGAAGCCAACACCCTCCCCATCCCCAAGCCCGTCCAGGACCTCTCCATGGACGCCGCCGCCTGCATCCAGTGCGGCGCCTGCGTCGCCCAATGCCCCAACGGCGCCGCCCAGCTCTTCACCGCCGCCAAAGTCTCCCACCTCGCCCTTTTGCCCCAGGGCCAGCCCGAACGCTACGAGCGCGTCGTGACCATGGTCGAAGTCATGGAAACCTACTTCGGCAGCTGCACCCTCTTCCGCGAATGCGAAGCCGTCTGCCCGAAGGAGATCTCCACCAAGTTCATCGAGCGGATGAACAAGGACTACCTCGCGGCGAAGTTCAAGGCGCTGAAGGAGTCGGCGACAGGGTAGGACTGCAGGGGCCAGTCTCCGGCCGCCCACACATTTACACATCTTTGACCGACAACCGGCGTTTTCAGGCGCACGTTGTCTTCATGAGATGCGCACGGGTTCTTGCCGCGCTTGCCGTCGTGTTGCTGGCCACGGGGACGGCCCGAGGGGACGATGAGGTGGCGGTGCTGCGCGATGGCGGGCAACACTCCGTCGACGCGCTGCACGCGAAGCTGGCCGATGCGCCGGCGGAGGAGCGGCAGGCGCTGGAAGCGCAGCTCGACCGCGTCTGCGCACAGCGCGATTGCTCGGCGTCGCGGCTGTTCTGGTACACGGACCTGGAGGAGGCGAAGGCTGCGGCGAGACGCCTGCGGAGGCCGATCGTCTCGCTGCACCTCCTGGGGCGGCTCGACGAGGAGGTGAGCTGCGCGAACAGCCGCTTCTTCCGGGTGATGCTCTATTCCGATCCGGCCATCGCCTCGGTGCTGCGCGACGATTTCGTGATGCACTGGCATTCGGTGCGCCCCGTGCCGCGCATCACGATCGATCTCGGCAACGGCAGGACCATCCGGCAGACCATCACCGGCAACAGCGTGCATTACCTGCTCGACTACGACGGGACGCCTCTCGACGCGCTGGCGGGGTTGTATTCGCCGAAAGAGTTTACGACGCGCCTCGAACAGTGGACGACGTGGTTCCGGAAGCTGAGGCAATACGACCGCATTTCGGCGATCCGGGGGTACCACATGGGACGGGCGATGCAGACCGGCATCCTGGCCGCGGGACTGGGGATCGCCGGTGTGAGCGAGGAGTGGACGCCGGCAAGAAAGGCAAACGCGTACGAAGCGGCGCGCCGGGCGGGAACGAAGTCGCTGATCGAGGGGCCGGTGCTGCAGCAGGTCGAGCTCGGAGTACGCGTCGACGTGCCGCGGCGTTTGTACGAGCTCGGGGAACAGTCCATCGACAGTGTGCAGTTCAGCGAGCCTTCGCTGGCGCTGATGCGCCGGAAGCAGGAACTGACGCCCGAGCTGTTGCACAACCTCCGCCGCAGCGTCGCCGCCGACACGCTGTTCAACGAATACGAGCTGCACCGGAGGCTGCACGTCTGGTATGCGTACGGGGAAGTGATGACCCTCGAGAAACTCAACGACCGGGTCTACGCGGAGCTGTTCCTCACCCCGACCGGCGATCCGTGGATGGGACTGCAGCCGAATTCCGTGTTTGCGGCGCTGAAAGAGTGAGTGGGAAGCGTCCTCACCTCAAATCGAGATGCCACCCCGGATGCAGCCACTTCCCGTCCCGCTTGACGAACACCTCGGTCAGCCGCCCGCGCATCTGTTGCTCCTTGCCGCCCGCGACGAACGTCGCTTCGTAGCTTCCGTAGAGAATGACCGTATCGCCGAATTGCTGCGCTCGTGTTTCCGGGAAGGCCAGCGAGACCAGCCGCCCTCCCGCCTCTTTGAAGCTGCGGGAGGAGGCGATCGCCTTCTCGCGGTCGGAGATCTCCGGCTCGCCCGCTCCGATAGCCAGAAACTCCTCGGGGAGCATCGCACGCAGTGCCGCCTCGTCGCCGCCGAACCACGCCCGCCACGCCGCCTCGCGCACCGCCAGCACGTCAGGATCGATCGCCTCGGCGGCATGCACCGGGATGGAGAGCAGGACCAGGACGACGAGAGCTCGCATCATTTGGAATACTCCTTCTGGAGTGGAGAACACGGGGCAACGGCGTTCCGTTCGGTGGCGCGTAAGACCATGGGACTCATAGGACCAATGGGACGAATGGGACCGATGGGACAAATGGGACCTGTATCTTCTCATCCGTCCCATCAGTCCCATGAGTCCCATCGGTCCCATCCCCATTCGATGAGGGGCGTACCATGATCCCCGTGCGCATCCTCATCGTCGAAGACGAGCGTTCCCTCCGCGAGGGGCTGGTGGCGCTGCTCACGAAGCATGACTTCGCCGTCGACGCCGTCGGCGACGGCCTGACCGGCGCGGAGCGCGGGGCGCAGAGCGACGTCGACTTCGTCCTGCTCGACCTCACCCTTCCGCGCCTCGACGGCGTCGAGGTCTGCCGCCGGCTGCGCATGGCCCGGTCGGCGTTGCCGATCCTCATCCTCACCGCGCGCGGCTCGGAGGAAGAGCGGGTGAAGGGGCTGAACGCGGGAGCGGACGATTACCTCACCAAACCGTTCGGCACGCACGAGCTGCTCGCGCGCATCGAGGCTTTGCGGCGCCGCGCGTCGGTCGCGCCGGCCGACGCGGAGCGTGTCGAGATCGACGGCTGTCTTCTCGACCTCGGCCGCTGCGAGGCGCGCCGCAATGGCTCCGCGGTCGCGCTCACGCCGCGCGAAGTCGGCATCCTCCGCTGGCTGCACCGGCATCGCGCCCGCGCCGTCTCGCGTGCCGAGCTGCTGCAGACCGTCTGGGGCGCACCGGCCGAAGCGACGGAGGAGCTCGAGACACGGACCGTCGACATGACCATCGCCAACCTGCGCCAGAAGATCGAGCGCGAGCCGGCCGACCCGCACATCGTCGTCACCGTCAAAGGCGTCGGCTACGCGTGGGGGCGCACGTGAGGCAGTCGCTGCGCGTCGCGCTGGCGGCGGTGGTGCTGTTCGCGTCGGTCGGCGGCCTGCTCGCCGCGTGGTACGTCTCCTCGCGGCGCGCGCAGGAAGAAGCGCTGGGACGCGGTTTCCAGGCGATGCGCCGGATCCGGCTCGAAGAGGAGCACACCGCCGCCGATCGTCTGGCCGAACGCCTCGAAGCGCTGCGCGTCGCCGAATCGCAGCGGCCGTATTTCCACTATCAGAACCTCTACCACGACCCGAAAGGAGCGTCCGCGGGGCTGTCCGTCGTCCCGTCGCCCCTGGCCACGGGACCGGGACATCCGCTCATCACGGCGCACTTTCAGATCGACAACGGCAATCGCGCGTCGTTGCCGACGCTCAACGACGAGCTGCAGGAACTGAATGCCGCACAGGCGCGCCAGCAGAAGTCCGTCCGGGAGGCCTTGGCGCAGTCGGCCGTCGAGATCCGGCAGGCCGCGGCGGCGATGATGGACCGGGTGGAGAGCGAGGCCGCCGCGGCACGGGCGTCGGCCGTCCGGATCGCGGAGCTCGAGGCCCGGCTTGCCGAATCGCGGCAGAAAGCGTCGAAGGTCGAGGTGCTCGACCAGATGGCGTTCGCGCAGAACGTGCAGTCCAACTACATCTACCAGCAATTGAGGAGCGCGCCGGGACGGGCGGTCGTCGATCCGGCAACACCCGCGCCTTCGACGCCCGCTCCGCGACCCGCGGCGGCGCCGCCCGTGCAGATCCGCACCACCGACCTCGAATGGCGCACCGTCACCGTCGAAGGCGTCCGCACGCTGGTCGCCCTGCGCGCCGTCCACACCCCCGACGGGACGCTCGTGCAGGGTGTGCTCACGCCGCTCCGCGACGGCGCCGCGGTCGACGGCGCGGTGGTCCGGCTGGCGCGGAACGAAGGGACGTCGATCGGCGGGACCGGCTGGCGTGCGCAACTCCCGCCGCCGGTCTTTCGGATCGAGACCGCCGAGCGCGAACGCTTCCAGCGTGCCTTCATCGCCGTGAGCGCCGTCCTGCTGCTCGTCGTCATCAGCCTGGTCTGGACGCTCTGGCGCGTCGAGCGGCTGGCCACCGACCGGGCCCGCTTCGCTGCCACCGCGGCGCACGAGCTGCGCACCCCGCTGGCGTCGTTGCGCCTCTACAGCGACCTCATTTCCGACGAAGAGGACGCCGGGAAGCGCGAGCAGTACGCGCGCGAGCTGGCCGGCCAGACGGAGCGCCTCGGGCGCGTCGTCGCCAACGTCCTCGAAGTCACGCGCCTCGAGCGGGGGACGTTCTCCCTCAAGCCGCGCCCGGGCGAGATCGGCCCCGTCGTCGAAGAATGCGTGGCCCGCCTCAAGCCCCAGCTCGAAGCGGCCAACTGCCCGATCGACCTGCACGTCGCATCCGGACTCCCCGAAGTCGCATTCGATCCGGATGCCCTCCACCACGTCGTCGACAACCTCCTCGACAACGCCGAGAAATTCTCCCGCGACGTCACCAACCGCAGCATCTCCGTCGACGTCGGACCGGAAGAAGGAGGCGTGGCCATCATCGTCAGCGACCGCGGCCCCGGCGTCCCCGAAAACCTCCTCCGCCCCCCCCGCCCCTTCCGCCGCGGCCCCCACCTCGCCCCCTCCGGCCTCGGCCTCGGCCTCTTCCTCGTCGACCGCATCGTCCGCGGCCACGGCGGCGCACTGCGCACGACGCGCAGGGACGGGGGAGGAGCGAGCGTCAGCGTGTTCCTGCCGGCGTTCGTGAGGACGTAGCAGCGACACAGGGGACGACGAGGGGTTGCGGAGGCCGCTGCCGAGGTAAACTCGATGGGCGGAGAAACACACCACGAAACGGCACACGGTCAGGCTGAGTGGCGAGCGCGCGCATGGGGCGCGGATCGCCGGAAGTGTGCTCGGCGATCTGACAGCCCTTCTGCTCGACGCCACCCGAGGTGCACTGCGCCTCCGTGTCGAGGGGCGCAGCACGGCGCGGGGAAGCCTTCCGTCCTGGCTGGGTGCGGCTGCCGAGTTCGAGGTGGTGGGCATCGAGGGCGGCAGCACGGTTCTCGTGATCGAGGCCCCGACGCTGTTGGAAGCTGCGCCAGGGCTGTTCGGTCAGCAGGCGCTCTTCGAGCCCATTGATGCCGCCGATTCTGCTTTTGGAGTGATGGAGCAGACGTTGCGAGCGGCGGTTGCTGGTCGTTCTGATTCAGACCTTTTCGACCAGCCGCTGCTCGCTACCTTTCGGAGATTCGAACGCATTCTCGCGGCCGGTTTCTCTTCCGTCGAGTTGACAGACGGAGAGATCAGCGCACAACGGATCGTGGTCGACGCGAACTCTGTCGCCGCCGTCGATCGGCTGATCCGAACGACCCCTGAACCGCAACGGGCGCGAGTCTCCGGGACACTCGACACCATTCGTCATAGCGATCGGATGTTCACTTTGCTGATGGATGACGGCAAGGCGGTGAAGGGAATCGCGGAAGGACTGGCGGCAGAGCAGCTCGCGGGTCTCTTCGGGCAGAAAGTCGTCGTGGCGGGCACCGCGGTCTTCCGTCCGTCGGGTGCGCTGCTGCGGATCGAAGCCGACGCCATCGATTCTGCCGGACCCGAAGCCGCTGTATGGGCGCGCGTTCCCGCGCCGCTTTTCCGGGGAATGGATGCCGCGACGATGCGGCAACCGCAAGGGCTGCGTTCCGGTGTGAACGCCATCATCGGCCGCTGGCCGGGCGAGGAGAGTGATGAACAGGTCGCCGCGGCCCTCGAGGCATTGTCGTGAATGGACGGGGCGAGCTCCTGCTCCTCGATACAAACATCGTCATTCACCTGATCCGGGACAATGAAGTCGCAAAGCGAGTCGATGCTTCGTTTCACCTTCGGCATCGTACGGACCGTCCGTTGATCTCGATCGTAACCGTTGGCGAATGCCTCTCACTCGTCCGGCAGTTCGGCTGGGGCGCGACAAAGGTCGAAGCGCTCGAGGCCCTGCTGCGGGAACTGGTGATCGTTCCCCTCGATTCGCGTCCGATCCTGGAGCGGTTTGGAGAGTTTCATTCGTGGACAAAGTCGATCGGGAGGACTCTCGGACACAACGATCTCTGGATTGCCGCGACCGCCTCGGCGACCGGCGCCCATCTGATCACGACAGACGCTGACTTCGATCCGCTTCACCCCACTCACATTCGCAGAACGATCATCGCCGAATCGGCATGAGCGATTTCACGGAAGCCGCGCCGTTGCTGGACCGAGAGGTGCTTTTTTACACACCCTGCGGTGTTCGCTGCGCTGAAGGATTGAGGGGTGACTGGTTGCTGGTTGCTGGTTACTTATGAGTCATCGCCTGACCCGTAAGCCGCAAACTCACAAGCAACCAGCAACCAGCAACCAGTCGAATGGTCCGCTATACCTTCCCCGCCACTTCCTGCGCGAGCCGTGCGTGTTCCTGCAAAGTCGGCAGCGTCTTCGCGGCCCATGCCTTGACGTCCGCATCCTGGGCGCTGGTGGAGGCGGTCTGGAACTGGGAGACGGCTTTGCCGTGATCGGCGACCATGTGCTGCATGTAGGCCTTGTCGAACTCGGCGCCGCTCAGTGTGGCCAGGTGTTCGAGGCCCTGCTGCGGCTCGCCGGCCAGTTCCGCGGGCAATGCCAGGCCTTTGACCGTGGCGAGCTCCTGGAGCTCCTGGTTGGCTTTGGAATGGTCGGTGACCATTCGCTGCGCGAAGGCTTTCACGTCCGCGCTCTGCGCGTTCTGCAGGGCGAGGTTGCCCATCTGGACCTCGGCGAGGCCGCTCATGCCTGCATTGACGACGAACTCCTTGTCGGGCGTGGTCATGTCGGTCACGGCGCCGCCGCTGGCGCCGGTGGTGGTCGCCGTGGCGCTGGAGGTCTGCTGCACCGATTGCGCGGTGCCGGTGGTCAGGGTCTCGGAGGTGCCGGTGGCGTCGTTCGCCTCCGGACGGTTGCCGCCGCACGCTGCGAGCAGCAGCGCAAGGGAAATCGCGGATAAAACTCTCATCATTTCTGCACTCCTTCTGCCGGATGCGAGTGCAGGAGGGGTGCCTTGCGGGCTGGGCTTACAGCAGTGTCCGCAGTGCGCCAGCGAGTTTCTCGTAGTCGCCGAGCTCGTTGTAGAGCTGGGCGGAGATCCGCAGCATGCGCTTCGGCGGATGCGGCCACGGCCCGATCGGGACTTCGATGTTGTGCTCGTACAGGAGGCGGTCCTGGAGCGGATCTCCATAGGGGGAGGGGGCTTCGGTGCCGTCCGGAAGCGGGAGGGCGGCCATGGCGCCGAGCATTTCGTCCGGAGCCGGCTTGTCGATGCGGAGCGCGTCGCAGAGAAGGTCGCGGGCCAGCAGGGCCAGCTCGCGGTTGCGGCGCATGACTTCGGGCCAACTGCCGTGGGCGTTCATGAATTCGAGCGCGGCGGGGACGGCGAGCCACGCGCTGGGGTCGAACGTGCCGGTCCAGTCGAATTCGAGGTGAAAGCGGCTGCGGTCGGTGCGGGTGGCGTTGGCGCCGTGGCTGATGGCGATCGGATGGATGCTGCGGCGACGGTTCTCGCGCACATACAGGAACGCGGCTCCCTTCGGCGAGCAGACCCATTTGTGCAGATTGCCGGTGTAGTAGGCGGCGCCGAGCTCGCGCAGGTTCAGCGGGAGGAAGCCGGGAGCGTGAGCGCCGTCGATGAGGGTGTCGACGCCGCGCGCGGCCAGCTCCTTCACGAGCCGCTCGACCGGCAGGATCAGCGCGGTCTGGCTGACGATGTGATCGATGAGGAAGAGTTTCGTGCGATCCGTGACCTGCGCCAGGACGCGCTCGACGACCACGTCGGGCGATTCGATGGGGAAGGGAACGTCGGCGACGACGACTTTCGACCCCGCCAGTCCGGCCACGTAGTCGAGGGTGTTCCGGGAGGCGTTGTACTCCTGCGACGTCACCAGCAGCTCGTCGAACTTGTCGAGGTCGAGCGAGCGGAGGACGGCGTTCACGCCGGCGGTGGCGTTGGGGACGAACGCCAGCCCCGCGGTCTCGGCGCCGAGGAACTCCGCCAGGGTGCGGCGGGCCTCATCGAGCAGCGGCTCCAGCTCCCGGGCGAAGAAACGCACCGGCTCCCGCTCCATCTGCGCGCGGTATTCGTTCTGCTTCTCCAGCACCACCCGCGGCGTCGCGCCGAAGGAGCCGTGGTTGAGGAAGGTGATGGCGGGATCGAGCGTCCAGTGCTGCTTCACGGGGCGATCATATCCGCGAGCTTCTTCACTCCCTTACCGAAGACCTCTTCCCGAGTCAGGAGCGAGAGGACGATGTAACCCTCCACTTCGAAATCGAAAAAGTAGCCGGGCTGTACGACCACACCGCGATCCAGCAGTGCCAGTGCGAGCTCGTCGTCGGACATGACCCGGGGCACGCGGATCACCGCCGACCATCCCCCCTCGACCGGCAGTAACTGCACGGAAGGCAACGCGCCGAGGTGCATGCGCAGCGTACCCAGATTCCGGCGCAGACGCCTGTCGATCGCGGCGCGGATCTCAGGTGCGAGACGAAGGATCTCCGGCAGCGCCACCTGCACCGGCGTGGCCACGGAAAGGAAGTTGTCGGCGATCAGCTCCAGCGCGTCGAGCGCTTCCCGCTTTCCCGGACCGCTCACGCGAATCCAGCCGAGCTTGAAGTGCGGCAGGCCGGCCGACTTGGAGAGACCGCCGAGCGTGAAGGTGAGGACGTCGTCGCGCAAGATGCTCGTGCCGCTGCCGTCGAGCGGATAGGGGAGGAACACTTCGTCGGAGATGATCGGGATGCCGAGGGCCGCGAGCGTGTCCTGCTCCCGCGGAGAGACGAACGAGCCGGTGGGATTGTTCGGATGCACGACCACGATCGCCTTCGTGCGCGGCGAGACCGGCGGGACGTGGATCTCCCAGCGCTTGTGAAACTCCATCGGGAAGGTGCGCAGCGCGATCAACTCCAGCGAGGCGAGGTGCTCCAGCAGCGGATAGGAGGGGGTGGGGATGAGAACCTCGTCGCCCGGATCGGTGAGGAGCTTGAAGAGAAACGAATAGGCCTCGCTGGTGGACGCCGTCAGGATCAGATCGTTCGGGTCGCACTGCAACTCCGCGCCGAGAGCCTCGCGCGCGGAACGGAGGCCGCGAGGATCGGGATCGTACGAAGCGCGGGCGCCGCGAGCCAGGGCTTCAGCAAGTTCTTCGTGCGGATAGGGGATGGCCGCGCGTGTGGGGTTGCTCTCGGTGAGGTCGAGCAGGGGGCCATGATGTGCCTGGCGGGCGAGGGTGAGCTCGTTGACCGGTGCAGACCAGTGGGCACGCTTGGAAAACACTGCGGGGATGGTAGTGGAATCGCGGAGCTTGATGGGACTGATAGGACCTATAGGACTGATAGGACCTATGGCGTCGTGGCTCTCATTTGTCCCATAGGTCCCATAAGTCCCATAGGTCCCATCAAGCTCCCGCCAATCACTCGCTCCTGGCCACCGCCCGCCCGCACGGTTCCTTCGCTTCCTTCTCCAGAGCGGCCCGTTCTTCCGTGCGGGTTTCGGGGACGGCGGCGATGGCCTGGCGGAAGGTCATGGCGGCTTCGTCGCAGGAGCCGCGGGCGACGAGGATGCGGGCCAGGGTGTCGAGGCGCATCCAGGGATCGGGGGCTTTGGTCAGGACGGCCTTGCGGGCGAACGGCTCGGCCTCGTCGACCCGTTTCTGCTCGTACAGCAGCCAGGCGAGGTTGTTCAGCGTATCGGCCGCCTCGCCGTCGAGCTCCAGCGCCTTGCGGAAGGCCTCCTCGGCGGCAACATGCCGGCCGAGCTGCATCTCCGCATTGCCGAGGTTCGTCCAGGCGAGGACCGACTTCTCGTCCTTCTGCAGAATCTCGCGGTACGTCTGGGCGGCGAGGGCGTACTTCCCCTCATCCTCGAGCTGCACCGCCGCGCGGAGCGCCTGCGCGTTCGGGTCGCCGGGGCGGACGAGGATCGTGGCGTACTTCGTCTTCTTCCAGGCCGGCGCGAGCCGCTTCATCGGCGCCCAGCGCGCCTTCCCGTCGCCGAACTGCACGCGGAACAGGCTGCGGGCAGGGTCGAAGCCGTCGATGACGACGTAGTGGAAGAAGTCGAGGCTCTTGCCGGGATACTGGATCACCTGCAGCATCAGGATGACCGGCCGGCCGTCGCGCAACTCGGCTTCGACCAGGGTCGCGTCGCCGGTGACGAGGCTGGCCTCGAAGCCTTTCTGCCTTGCTGCCAGGACGAGGTCGATCGACATCACCCCGCCGCGGGTCTTCGGCAGCGCCGCCTGCCACTCCTCCATCGTCGTCGGATCGCCGTGATGCTGAAGCACCGCGGAGAGCGAGCCGGCGCCGCACGTGAGGATGTCCCACTTCTGCATCGGCACGTCGGGGATGACGCTGGCCGACGGGGTCGGTCTGCGGGAGATGGGCGTCCAGTAGACGCAACCGGAAAGTAGAAGGCAGAAGGCAGAAAGCAGAAGTTTTTTCATTCGTCTTTGGACTCTACGTTAACGTCAGCGCAGGCACAAAAATAGGGCGAGCGTCCTTCAACGCTCGCCCCTTGCCCGAAGCCACATGGTGCGCCGGGATGCTGCATCAGTCGGCAAGCGCGACCACGAGGATCAACGCGGCCAGGGCGCCGATCCCGATCCAGATCCACTCCTGACGCGTCAGGCCGGCCGGCTGGAGCTGCTCGAGGTTGCCGGCGAGCTGGCGGAGGTCCTGCGGAGACATCTGGGCGAGGCGCTGATTGACCTCTTCTTTCGAGAACCCGTTCGCGGTGAGAACGGCCGAGACCTGCTCATTCGCCGCCACGCTGCGGATGACGGTGAGGTCGGCGTCGCGCGATTCGAGGCTCTGATTCGCCGCGGTCTTCGACGGGACGGGACCGGCGAAGGCGGGAATCGCCGCGATGGAGACGAGAAGGGTTAAGACGATGAAGACGGATTTCTTGGACACGAACATCCTCCTTAATTCTTTCCCCGGCGCCCCGGCGGCGACGCGCCGCCGTTGGCTTCGGCAATAGCGAAGGCAGCATTTTGCGTGCCTGAAGACCTCGGTCTGTGGGCGACGTACCCGGACGGCGGGGCGATTCCGCCTCCGAAGACGAAGGTTGTCCGTTGTCCGTTGTCAGTTATCCGAACCGATCTCCCTCGGGCGACGCACCCGGACGGCGGGACGAATCCGCCTGCAAACACGGGTCCGAACGCCAGAAACAAACCCCGGCCAACCGACGGTTCACAACAGAGTCGGGCGGGTGGACCTTGACGAGGCCGGGCGGGTGGCTGGAGCTCGAAGCTCGCGACCGATGCCGCCCAGGCCAAACCGGTTCGGACAACTGACAACCGACAACCGACAACCCATCTAAAAGTTATACTCGCCCACTCGGGACGCGCACCAATGATTCGCTTCGAAGACATCCTCGACAAGGTCGAGTCCTACAAGCCGGACTTTGACGAGGAACTGCTGCAGAAGGCCTACATCTTCTCGGCGCGCGAGCACCGCGACCAGGTGCGCAGCTCGGGCGAGCCGTACCTGATCCACCCCATCAACGTCGCCTACATCCTGGCCGACATGCGGCTCGACGAGACCTCCATCGCCGTCGGGCTGCTGCACGACGTGCTCGAAGACACCCTCACCACCAAAGAGACCCTGGTCGAGCTGTTCGGCGAACAAGTGGCGGAGCTCGTCGACGGCGTCACCAAGATCTCGCGCTACGCCTACGTCTCCAAGGAAGAGCAGCAGGCGGAGACGTTCCGCAAGATGCTCCTGGCCATGGTCTCCGACCTGCGGGTGGTGCTGGTCAAGCTCGCCGACCGGCTCCACAACATGCGCACGCTGCAATTTCTCCCCGAGGAGAAACGGCTGGCCGTGGCGAAAGAGACGATGGAGATCTACGCTCCCATCGCCAACCGCCTCGGCATGGGGCGCATCAAGCACGAGCTGGAAGACCTTTCCTTCCACTTTCTCCACGCCCGCGAGTCCGAAGAATTGCACAAAGCCGTCGACGAGAAGATGGCCGTGTCGGGCGACATCGTCGGGCGCATCAAGGACACGCTCGACCGCAAGCTGACCGACAACGACATCCAGGGAGAGGTCTACGGCCGGGTCAAGTCGATGTACTCGATCTGGTCGAAGCTGCGCCGGCAGGACATCGACATCGGCCAGCTCTACGACTACCTCGCCTTCCGGATCATCACCCCTTCCGTCAAAGACTGCTACGCGGCCCTCGGCATCATCCACCAGATGTGGCGTCCGGTCCCGGGGCGGATCAAAGACTACATCGCCATGCCCAAGCCTAACTTCTACCAGTCGCTGCACACGACCGTGGTGGCGGAGAAGGGGCAGCCGTTCGAGGTGCAGATCCGGACCCGGGAGATGGAGCTGATCGCCGAGCAGGGCATCGCCGCGCACTGGAAGTACAAGGAAGGGCGGGTTGGCGCGCATCCCGACGACAAGAACTTCCTCTGGCTGCGCCAGCTCGTCGAGTGGCAGCACGACATCAAAGACCCGCGGGTCTTCCTCAACTCCCTCAAGATCGACCTCTATCCCGACGAGGTCTACACCTTCACCCCGAAAGGGGACGTCTTCGCCTTCCCGCGCGGCGCGACCCCGCTCGACTTCGCCTACCGGATCCACACCGACGTCGGCAACCACTGCGTCGGCGCGCGCGTGAACGGCAAGCTCGTGCCGCTGCGCACGCACCTCAAGAACGGCGACATCGTCGACATCACCACCGGGCCGACCCAGACCCCCAACCGCGAGTGGATCAACATGGTCGCCACCTCGCGGGCCAAGCACAAGATCCGGCACTGGCTGAACATCGAGCAGAAACACCGCTCGGTCGAGCTGGGACGGAAGCTGATCGAGCGGGAGGCGAAGCGCTACAAGGTGCAGTGGCGGAAGCTGGTCGCCGAGAACGCCCTCGACGGCGTCCTCACGGAGCACGGCCTCGGCCGCGTCGAAGACCTCTACGCCGACGTCGGCTACGGCAAAGTCTCCGCCCGCTCCATCGTCGAGCGCTTCGTCACCGACGACCAGAAGGAAAAAGGTCCTGCCGCGGAAGCTGGCGTGCTGCAGCAGGCGGTGCGGAAGTTTTTCCCCTTCTCCTCCTCCGCGACGATCAAGGTCAAAGGCTACGACGACCTGCTGACCTACCTCGCCAAATGCTGCAACCCCCTGCCGGGAGAGCCGATCGTCGGCTACGTCACCCGCGGCAAGGGAGTGGCGGTGCACAGCGCCAACTGCCCGAACGTCCGCAACCTCATGTTCAACGACGACCGCGAGATCGGCGTCGAGTGGGCCGACCAGCGCCAGGCCCAGTTCCAGATCGACCTCGAGATCGTCATGGACGACCGTCAGGGCATCCTCGCCAAAGTCATCTCCACCATCTCGAACATGAAGACCAACATCC
This sequence comes from Thermoanaerobaculia bacterium, assembly GCA_035629865.1. GTDB lineage: Bacteria > Acidobacteriota > Thermoanaerobaculia > Gp7-AA8 > Gp7-AA8 > QHVT01. The sequence continues at coordinate 73,696 of DASPHC010000125.1, forward strand.
GCCAGATGGAGACCCGCAGTGCCGACGGCCGCGCCACCGTCGACCTGGTCCTCGAGATCGCCGACCTCAAACACCTCGAGCGCGTGATCCGCTCCCTCTCGGGAGTCGAAGGCGTGCTCCGGGTCGACCGCAAGTACAACATCCGCCACGCGCCGGCCACGGCGTAGCACGGCGGAACGAAACAAAGGGCAGGATCGCACGTACCCTTACCGCCAATGGCTTCGGACGATGAGTATCGGGTGGCGATGAGCGGGCGCTGGTTTCTCGCGTTCTCGTTTCTGCTGCTGGCCGTTCACGAAGCTCACGAGTTGGCGCATGCGATCGCCGGCAGGTTGCTCTGCGGAGAGTGGCCGGTCCGCGACTTCAACTCCTGGCATTTCACCAGCGACTGCGCTTCGTGGCTGCCCACAGCCTCGGGTCCCGCGTTCAGTTACGCGCTGATGCTGGCCGGCGGCCTGATTGCCGCGCGAGCCGGTACCCCATCCCGCTGGGCCGGCGTCGCGTTGATCTTCGCGGCAAACCCGTTCGCCCGCCTCTTCACCGCCGTGATGGGGGGAGGCGACGAGATGGTCGTCGGGCAACGGATGGCCGGTCTCTCCACCCGCACGCCGGCTCTCCGAATCATCGTCGCCGCGGTCGTCGCGCTTCTCTGCATCGCAGCCATCGCAGCCGGCTGGCACGGAATAGCCGGCCTGAAGCGCCGCGGCCTCTGGTTCACCGTCGTGCTGCTCTGGCCGATGGTCCTGACCGGAGTCGGGCTGTTCGTGCTCGGCAACGGGCTGCTCCGCGCAAACGTGCTCGTCTCACCGGCGATCGCCGGCGCGCCCCTGCTGGTATACCTCGTTTCCGCGCTCGCGGCCGTTCTCGCGGCGATGACCGGCCGGTGGCTGGTGCCTCGGCGCGCTGCAGATCCGGCGTTCAGCTGACGCAAAAGAATCCGACAGGAGCAACAAAGCCTAGTCTGGAACAGCGCCGACAGGGTGACGCCCGCGCGGGTCGTCTCCAGGCCGCCTCCGAGGCCGATCAGCCGCGCCGTGCCACCTCGGTGAGCCGGTCCGTGCGTATCCCGGTTGTCCCATAACCTCGGTCGCAGGATGAAACGAGCGCAGTCTGTGGAGCGCCGGTCTTCGACCGGCCGGTCCGCCGACCTTCGGTCGGCAGTCTCGCGGCGAGCCCCCTCCCGCCCACAGGGCCGGCTGAAAGCCGGCGGACCGGCCGGTCGAAGACCGGCGCTCCACAGAATCGCGTCCTCAAATCTCGTTCCCCCCAGGACGCGGCCTCGGGGACGGTGGTCGCGATCACCCGTGCAGACCACGCCGTCGGACCAGCGGAAGACGGCGGCACCGTCCGCGTCCTCGTTCTTGGCGGCCTGCGCAAGCTTCGCGTATGGCAACGACGTGCCTCGAGCGAGATCCGCCAGAACTTGTTCGACTTCCCGTCGGTGAAGTGAAACAGCCGATCCGCCATGCCGCCGCTCCTGAATGGGTTTTGGACTGGCCGCCCATCGTAACAGCGAAGAGGAGGGGACCCGATGGGGGGCCGCAATTGACGAAATGGGCGCTGCAGCGAAGAATGCAGCACGTGACGACTGCGGAACGGAACCTCTCGCTCGGTCTTCTGATCCTCCGCCTGGGCACCGGAGGCTACATGGTCACGCACGGATGGGGGAAGGTGCAGATGGTTCTCGCGGGACAATCCGCGATGTTCGGCGATCCGATCGGCATCGGCGCGATGCCCAGTCTTCTGCTGGTTACGTTCGCCGAGTTCGTCTGTGCCCTGCTGGTGATGATCGGTGCGGCTACTCGTCTCGCGTCCATCCCGCCGGTCGTGGCGATGGGTGTAGCGGCCTTCGTCGCCCATGGCCAGGATCCCTGGACGATGCAGGCGGCAGCGATGGCCTTCTTTTCCGGCGCCTCCAAATCGTGGGCGAGCAAACAGCCGGCGCTGATGTTTCTGACCGTGTTTCTGGCGTTGATCTTCACCGGCGCCGGCCGGTATTCCATCGACGCGCTACTGCAACGCGCGAGAGCTTCACGAGCGGCGCGAGTGCGAACCTGACCAACCAATCGGCGAAGGCGTCACGCTCTGCGCCTCCGGCGCGACATGCAGAAGGTACCTGAAACCCACCCGCCCTTCCGGCATCCAACCTCCCATGGCACGTCTCGTCCGGAAGCATCCCCTGGCGATCCGCTGGTTCCACTGGCTCAACTTCCCGCTGCTGGCGTTGATGATCTGGAGCGGGATCCTGATCTACTGGGCGAACGCGGTCTATCGCGTCGGCATCGGCGAGTACACGCTGGTGAAGATGACGCTGGCGCAGACGACCTACCGGCAGTTGCACGTCAACAACCGGCTGGCCGAGGGGATGGCGCTGCACTACTTCTTCATGTGGCTGTTCGTCGTGAACGGCGCCGCCTACGTCACCTACACCCTGGTCAGCGGCGAGTGGCGGGAGCTGCTCCCGGGCCGGCGCTCGTTCCGTGAGGCGTGGCAGGTACTGCTGCACGACCTGCACCTCCGGAAAGAGGCGCCGCCGCCGCGGAAGTTCAACGGCGCGCAGCAGATCGCCTACACCTCGGTGATCTTCATGGGGCTCGGCTCGGTGCTCACCGGCCTCGCGATCTACAAGCCGGTGCAGCTCTCGTGGCTGACCACGCTGCTCGGCGGCTACCCGATGGCGAGGTTCTTCCACTTCTGGCTCACCGTCGGTTACGTCGTCTTCTTCCTGATCCACGTCGCGCAGGTGGTGCGGGCGGGATGGAACAACTTCCGGGCGATGGTCATCGGCTACGAGAAAGTCGCCGAGGGAGGTGCGGAATGAGCGACGAGCGCGAAGTCTCAGAGAAGGAGTTGAAGCGGATCACACGCCGCGGCTTCTTCACCGCCGGCGTTGCCGCGCTGGCGGGCTTCGGCGGCTACAAGTGGCTCCGGTCGCGCTCCCGCGACGGAGGCCTGGAGTGGCCGCTTCGCCGGGCGCTCGATCTCAATCAGTCCCTCGGTCAGTCGTTCTTCTCCTCGTCCCGTCTCAGCCCCACCTTCCGCCCCTCGGACATCACCCGGGCCCGCATCAACGGCCGCCTCGGCCTGAAGGGCGAGGTGGACGCCAGCGCGTGGCGGCTCGTCATTGCCGGCGCCGCGTCCCCGGTGGCCTTGACGCTGGCCGAGGTCATGGCCCTGCCGCGCTACGAGATGATCACGGAACTGCGCTGCATCGAAGGGTGGTCGACGATCGTGCAGTGGGCGGGCGCGCGGCTGGCCGACCTGGTGGCGAAGTTCCCGCCAGCGGGAGCCGCGGAGTACATCGCCATGGAGACGCCGGACTGCGGCTACTACGTCGGCCTCGACATGGACAGCGCCCTCCACCCGCAGACGCTCCTGGCCTGGGAGATGAACGGCCAGCCGCTCACCCGCGAGCACGGCGCCCCGCTCCGGCTGGCGATCCCGGTAAAGTACGGGATCAAGAACATCAAGCGCATCGGCGTCATCCGCTACGCGGCCACCCGGCCGGCCGATTTCTGGGGCGAGCGCGGGTACGACTGGTACGCGGGGCATTGAATCGTACTAGGTCGTGCGGGCAAGCCATCGCTCCGTATCCGAGGCTCCGGGGTGTTCGATCCGCCGGCGCACTTCGAGGGCGCGGGTGAACGCACGTCGAGCGAGAGCGAGCTCGCCGTTGGCGAAGTAGGCCTCGCCCCAGGCCTGTGCCGCGTCGGCTTCGCCCCAGGCATAGCCGCAGTCCGGATGGGCGGCGAGATCGAGCGCCTCCCGCGCTGCCTGGATCGCCCTGGGCGGATCGGGCCAGGCCAGCCGGATGCGCGCCAGCGTCACCAGTAGCTCGATGCGCAGCAGGCCGAAGCCGCAGGCCACGGCGTGGAGCAGGCCGGTCTCCGCCTCGCCGACGGCGCTCTGGGGGTCGCCGCGGGCGAGCAGGTGTCGCGCCGCGAGGAGGTGCGCTTCAATGATGTGTTCCATGTCGCCGGTCCGGGAGGTCCAGGCACGGATCTCGTCGAGATGTAGCGTGGGGTCGCCGCCCTCGGCAAGATCGATCCGGGCCAGCAATGCGCCGAATCGCGGAATCTCGTGGTTCCAGCTATGACGGTGGGCCGTCGCCGAGCCGTGGTCGGCGAGCGCGCGGGCCGCCTCGAGGTCGCCCAGGTCCAGATGATGGCGCACGTGCCACGAGCCCCAGATCGAGGAGAGTGACTGGCCTGTCAGTTCGGTCGCGGCGGCGAAGTCGGTACGCGCCGCGGCAACGTCGCCTAGAGCGTGAGCGGCGATGGCACGGTGGCCAAGGGAGCGTCTTGTCTGCTCATCATCACTCGCCGTCTCGGCGTTCATGGCCTCGTTCGCAAGCCTCCTCGCTTCTGCCAAACGGCCGAGGTTGAGCGCCACCCCGTTTGAGTTCCGAAGTCCGATCGATATGTCCTTGGGGTCGGCAAGCGACTTCGACCAAGCGTCGTCGAGCCGTCGGAGCGCTTGCGCCTCTCCCAGGCGACCAAGATTTTTCGCGAAGAGGGAGAGTGTGGTGGCGAGCAGGCATCGCCACCGCAGTGCCATTGTCACGCCGAGATCCTCGGGGCGGCCCGTCGCGCTGAACGCCTCCAGGATGCGATAGCCCCGTTCGTACTCGCCGAGCACCCACCCGAGGTGTTGGTAGCCTCCCAACCCGTACCAGAAGAGATCGAACGCCTCCTTCTCCCGCCCGGCGAGCCGCGTGGCCTCGATCAGGCGTTCGTACCGGTCGAGGGTGGCCGGGTCGCTCGGCTTTGTGTCGGGGCGCTTCTCCAGTTCGGCGCCGAGGGCCTGTGACACGACCTCGAAGACCCGCTCGGCCGGGCAGCCGAGCAGCTCACGGAAGCGCTCGCGCAGGAACGGGTGCGCGGTCCAGGTGACCTCCTCACCGCTTTGATACTGGAAGACCAGCCCACGCGACCGCAGACTCTCCAGCAACCTGACGAGACGCGGCTTTGCCTTCAGAAGAAGTCCCGCGACCTCGCCACCGGCATCGACCACTACGTCGAGCAGATCGATCGTCACCCCGCGGGGGAACACCGAGAGCCGGGCCAGCAGCTCCCGCTCCTCCTCCGGCAGCCGCTGCGCGTAATAGGCGAGCACTCGTGCGAGCTTGGCCGCCCTCGGGTCGTCGCCCGTCACCGCGTCGAGGTTGAACTCCCGGACCGCCTCGATGCGCCCGCCGGCAAAGGAGTGGAGATAGGAGCCGAGCACTGCCACCGAGAGCGCGTGATTGCCCACTTGGGACGCCGCCGCGCGCAACGCCCCGTCTTTCCCGCCCACGCCCCAACCGCGCAGGACGGCCACCGCGGCCTCCGGCGAGAGATCGTCGAGAGAGGTGTCGCGATATCCCCGGTTCGTCCAGTCCTGGAGATCGACCAGCGGGTATCGGGAGGTCACCAGCGCTCGCGCCCGCCCGAGGCCGGCGGCCATGGCCCGAAGGAGGAGTTTGAGGCTGTGGTCCGACAGCTCGCCGCGCACCCTGCCGCCGCCGGCATCCTCCTGCACACGCTCCAGGCCGTCGAGGACGATCAGGTGCGGCCGTCCGTCACGCAGCCCGCGCTCGAGCCGTTCCAGACGCCCCCCGGCCGGCCCTTCGTCCTCGCCGAGGAACAGGTGATTGCACTCGCGCAGGAAGGCATCGGCGTCGGGCTGTTCGTAAAACGACCAGACCAGCACGCTGGCTTCGCCCGGTTTCATGCCGGCGACAACCCTCTCGGCCACAGCCGTCTTTCCGGTGCCGCCCGCCGCCACCAGCGACCAGACCCGGTCCGGCGAGGTCAGGTCGGAAACCCACGCATCGAGATTCCGGACCAGTTCCTCGCGGCCGTGGAAATGCGGCGCGGGCTGGAGCGCGTGGACGACGCGGATCTCGGCGCGCGTCGAAGCACGGCTTGTCGCCGTCGGCGCCTTTCCGCGTGCGCTCAACGCGACGGCGATCTTGCGTCCCAGGTCGTCCGGAGTGGTGAACGCTTCGCAGGTGAAGTTCGCCCGTAGCCAAACTTTGAACTCGAGCAGGCCCTGGATACCCGCCATGACCTCTGCCACACGCGCCTGGTCTGCGAATACCGTGGGGTCGGCGAGAACGTCCTGCTCTTTCTTCTCGGTCCAGCCGTAGTCGTCCGCCACGATCCAAACCAGCACCTCCCGGCCGGCGGCCCTGGCTGCCTCCACTTCCCGCCGCGTGATGCTGCCCCGCCCTTTGTCGGGGACGAAGCCGTAGCGGTGCGCGACGATGCACACCACCACGTCGCACTCCCGCGCCTTGCGCTCACACTCGGCCACCGGCTCGCCGGATATCGGGCCGAAGCGCTCCATCGCCACGGTCTCCTGCGACATCCGCAGGATCGTGTCGTCGGCCACTTTCCGGTAGGCCACCAAGTCCTGAGCGGTCGACGAGAGAAAGACCTTCATCTTCATCGCGCGGTTCATCGCCTCTCTGCGGGAGGAGTGACCCCACCGCCGATTCTCCTACCCAACCTAATACAGCACTCCGCAAGTTTGTGGCCGCTTGACGAATCGTTGTCAGTTGTCGGTGATCTGCCATTCCTCGCCTGGACAACACTCGATGAGAGCAGCCCATCAATGAAGAGGGCCGGTTTATTGGAGCGCCGGTCTTCGACCGGCCGGTCCGCCGGCTTTCAGCCGGCCCTGTGGGTGGGATGGGGGGCGCTCGCGAGACTGCCGACCGAAGGTCGGCGGACCGGCCGGTCGAAGACCGGCGCTCCACAGGACCGGCGCTCGTTATCTCCTGTGCCCGAGGAATGGCAGACAACCGACAACTGACAACCTAGAGACCACGTCAGAATCGCGGCAGCTCGAGCCTCGCGCGCGTCCCGCCGAGCGGCGAGGTCTCCAACGTGACGGAACCACCGTACAACTCTGCGAGATCGCTGACGATCGCCAGACCGAGCCCGGATCCCCCGGCCCGCTGATCGACCCGCACTCCCCGCTGCAGGACCTGGGCGCGCATGAGGGGATCGAGGCCCGACCCATCGTCATCCACCGAGAAAAACACCCGGGTGGCGTCAAGGGACGAGGAAATCGCCACCCGGGAGCGCGCCCACTTGCACGCGTTGTCGAGCAGATTCCCCAGCATCTCGTCGAGGTCTTCCCTGCGGCCTCGGATCTCGTGCGCGGGAGAGACATCGGTGTCGATCGAGAGCTCACGTTCCGCGTGCAGGCGCCGCATCGTGCGCACCAGGGCCTCCACGGACGGGAGAACCGCGCAGCGGAGTCCCGGCGCTGCACGCGCCGTTGCGGTCGCACGTGCCCGGGCCAGGTGATAGTCGATCTGCCGCTGCATCCGCTCGACCTGCTGGCGGAGCGTCGCCGCGAGCTCGTGATGGCCCGCGGCGCCGACCTGTTCGGCCTCCTGCGCGAGCACGGCGAGCGGCGTCTTCAATCCGTGCGCGAGATCTCCCGCGGTGGTGAGGGCCCTTGCGACCGCACGCTCACGATCCTCGAGCAGCGCATTCAGATCGTTCACCAGAGGCTGCACTTCGCTCGGATAGTCGCCTTCGATTTCCTGGCTGCGTCCCTCGCGCACCGAAGAGAGACCGGCGCGAAGGGTCCGGAACGGCGCGAGCGCTTTTCGCACGAGGAACAAACCGCCCACGAGGAACGCGACGGCGGCAACTCCCATCACGATGTGCGTCGCGTGGCGCATCGCGACCTCGGGATGGTTCCGGGTCAACCGGACCACCCCGGCAATGACCGCGACCAGCACCGCCATCATCCAGACCAGTGCTCCGACGAAGAGGCGGGTGCGGAGAGAGCCCTTCATGGTTCACCGGCAGCGTTCCCGATGCGATATCCGAGTCCGCGCACGGTCTCGATCGTCGAGGCGCCGAGCTTCCGCCGGAGACGGGCGATGAACACTTCGACGGTGTTCGAATCGCGGTCGAATGTCTGCGCGTAGATGTGCTCGGTCAGCTCGCTCTGCGAAACGACGCGGCCGCGATGGTGCATGAGGTACGAGAGCACGCGCAGCTCATGACTGGTCAGCTTCACCGGCTGCCCATCGAGCGTCACCTGCGACGTCCTCGGGTCGAGCACCAGTGCGCCGGAACGCAGCTCGGGCGTGAGCTGTCCGCTCGCGCGCCGGATCAGCGCGCGGAGCCGCGCCAGCAGCTCCTCGACCTGAAAGGGCTTGGTGACGTAGTCGTCCGCGCCGCCGTCGATGCCGCGGACTTTTTCCGACCAGCTTCCGCGGGCGGTGAGCACCAGCACCGGCACCGCGATTCCGCCGGCGCGCCAGCGTTCGAGCAGCGTGAGTCCGTCGATGCGCGGCAACCCGAGGTCGAGAATGACCGCGTCGTAGCTCTCGGTGCTGACCAGAAAGTCGCCGCGCTCTCCGTCGTTGGCAACGTCGACCACGTACCCGCGCTCTCCGAGCGTGGTGGCCAGCCGGTTCGCCAGCAATGTCTCATCTTCGACGATCAGCACTCTCATGGGCGACTGCGCATGCTAAGCAGAACGCGCCGCCGCTGCCAATGAAGGGGGACGACCGAAGGCCTCCGGCGGGCCGCCACGGGCGGCAGCGCTTGTGGAAGCACGTGCGGTCCCGAGACGCGCGCTTCAGGCGACAGGCGCGCGGTCAGGCTAGGCCAACCAGCGCTGCCGCCCGTGGCGGCCCGCCGGAGGCCCCCCGGTCGTCTCCCATTCATAGGCAGCGGTGGAGCGTCTTGCTAACGGCCGTCTGCTCCCTGGTCCCCTTGACCAGGAGCCACAGCACGAATGCGACCTCTCCGAGAACGGCGGGGAAGGTGACGTTAGCGACCAGGCTCGCGTAACGAGGCAACAGAAACCCCGTCAGGCTCGTGGCCACATAGGCCAGGCCGTTGACGATCAGCCAGACGCCCAGGAAGCGGGGCAGGAAGCGCGACCTGTACACGAGGATCGCCAGGGGGAACAGCCACAGGCCCCAGAAAATCTGTGCGGCAAAGATCTCCTGGTCATGCAGACGAAGAAACAGCAGGGCCAGGGCGTCCCGCTGACCTTTGTCGAATACGGACAGAAAACTGGCGCCGCGCACGAGGATCAGAGCGGCGGCGTCGTTCGTCACGTTGAAGAAATAGATGGCCGACGGCATCACCCCGCCGAGGATCACCATCAGCACCGCGAGACTCCGGTCCACACTCGCGAACAACCGGTAGAGAGCCAGCGCCATGAAGATGCAGATGGTCCCGCAGTAAAGGTCGCTGACCATCCCGAAGCGGAAGAGCGACTCGTGCGCGACGATATTGCCGGCCGTCGCCGTCGCATCGCCGCGCACGATCAGAACGCTGGGGATGTAGATGTAGCGGATGGGGGAGGCGATCACGAGCGATAGATAAAGGAGCCCTGCGATCCTGGCGTTCCTGCTGGTGGAGATGAGCATGTCCGGCAGCCTGAGGCATGCCTGCTGAACGGCCGCTGAACGCGCCGTTCAGCGTCCGTTCAGCAAAGTCTCGGCACCATGCCCGGCATGGACATGCTCTTACCGGTTCACATTGCCGCGGGCGGGCTCGCGATCGTTTTTGGCTTCACGGCTCTGTTCGTGAAGAAGGGTGGGACCCTCCACCGCCGCGCCGGGCTGCTGTTCGTCTACGCCATGCTGGTCATGGGCACCACCGCCTCGATCCTGGAGTTTGTCCGGAGTGCCGGCGTGACGAATGTGGTCGCCGCGATCCTGTCCCTCTATTTTGCCGGCACCGCGCTGACGACCGTCCGCCCGGCGTCGCGATGGACGCGCGCGATCAATGTCGCGGCGCTGACAATCGCGATCGGACTCGCGTTCGCCGCGATCGTGGGCGGCGTCCAGGGCGTGAGCAACCCCGGCCTCTCCCCCGGCGGCGTTCCGTTTCGAACGATCGGCGTGATGTCCTTCATCCTCGCCGCCGCCCTGATCCTGGCGGCGGCCGGCGACCTGCGCATCATGCTCTCCGGCCCGCCTCGGGGCGGCCCCCGCCTGGCGCGCCATCTGTGGCGGATGTGCTTCGCCCTCTTCATCGCCGCCGGCTCGTTCTTCTCCATCCGCGAGCGCGTGGCGAAAGTCCTCCCCGAGCCATTCACCACCGGCCCGATGCGCGCGCTCCCGATCCTGCTGCTGTTCGGCGCGATGTTCTATTGGTTGTGGAGGGTCCGCAGAGAGCCGACCAGGGGCCTCCGGCGGGCTGGCCCGGCCGGCGGCGTTGATCGCTCCGCCACCGGCATCCTCTCGCCGTGAACAGGTTCGGTCCGGAAGCGACCGTGCAGCGCAGCAACGAACGCCGCCGGCCGCGCCGGCCCGCCGGAGGCCTCCCGTCGTCCTTTTACGAACGTGCCCCCGGATCGCGGACGGCCATCCCGGCGCTCTTCACCTCCCCATCTCATCCCCGAGGACTGCCGTCGCGATCCGTCTCGGCGTCGAGCGTTTCGTCCTCCCGCTTCACTTCAGCCATCGCTTCCGGCTCCAACTCCTCCGCGCGCCCGTTGAGATGGACGAACAACCCCCACGCGGCGAGCAGCGCGGCAGCGCCGAAGGCGATCATCGCCGACTGCGAGAGATTCCCGGGAGATTCATGCGTGAACCCGAATGCGGAGACCAGCGCCTCGATCGCGAGTGCAACCACGACCACGACGAGAAAACGCGACAGGAACCGGCGGACGCGGGTGGGGGCGGAAATCTGGGCCATCCGGCGGATTTCTTCCTCGACCACGGTCTGGCTCAATTCCAGAGCGACGACCGCAATGGTGAGCAGGCCGATGCTCTCGAGCACTCTTTTGACCCGCTGGGAGATTTCGGTGACGTGTCGCGGGTCTGCCGCGACCCACAGCTCTCTCGCTGAAAAGATGACGAGGACGAGAGCAGCCAGGGCAAAGAGGGCGGCCACCGCCCCATAGAGGACATCGTAGATCCGTTTCACGGTGCACCACCTCCGATCCGGCACCCGCCGGTGGGCAATTCTCTCTGAAAACGCTGCTTCTGCTGCCGCGAGTCACCGCGAGGCATGGGGGCTCGCCTCACGAGGCATGGGGGCTCGCCTCGCGAGTCATGGGGTCAAGCCTCACGAGGCATGGGGTCAAGCCTCACGAGGCATGGGGTCACGCCTCGCGAGGCATGGGGTCTCGACTAGTGCCGATAGTAGATCAGCGTTGCGCCTGCGGCCGCGACGAGCGCGCCGATCGCGGCGAGCACGGCGAAGTGTTTCCGGCGGAGTCCGTCGAGCAGCGGCGCGAAGACGAAGCGGATCGGGCGCAGGAACGCGGCGCAGAAAGCGGCCGCGATGATCCACCACGATCCGAACAGCACGCTGCCCAACCCCAACACGAAGCGGACCTCGCCGGCCCTGGTATGAGGGATGTCGAGCATCTGCTCGAAACCGTCGTCCTCGAACGCGAACGCCAGCGCCGGCAGCGGCGGCCCGACGATGAGCAGGCCGACCGCGACCGCGAGCACGACCGCGATCGACGGATAGACCAGCCAGCGCCGCGCCCCGAGCGGCTCGCCGCGGTCGCGCACGAACTCGATGTATGCGCGGCTGACGAGCATCGCCGGGATCAGCAGGAAGAAGCCGCCGATCGGGAGAAACAGGAACGACGCCACGAAGAGGCCGAATGCAAGGTACGCAAGGCGCCAGTCCTCCGGACCGGAACGGACGCGGTCGAGCGCCCGGCGCCACATCGGCCGCTCTTCGTCGGCCAGCCAGCGCTCGGGCGGGCCGAGCCGGTCGAGAACGCCGATGACTTCGGTTGCGCCGACGGGAGCCTGCGCATCCGCGAGCGCGATCTCGATGTGCTCGCGCACGCTCTGCTCCACTTCGTCCGCGACCACCGATCGCGTTCCGCGCAGCTCGCTGCGCATGCGCTGCAGGTAGTTGTCCAGCCGCTCGCGTGCTGCAGGTGTCATCTCGATCATCGCTTCTGTTCCTTTCGCAGACCGCCAATCGCGTGGTGCAGGCTGTCCCAGTGTTGATTCATCCGATAAAGGTCGCTGCGGCCGCGCGCCGTCAGCCGGTAGTACTTCCGCGGCGGTCCTTCCTGCGACTCCTCGATATACGTTTCCACGAGTCCACTGTTTTTCAGCCGGCTCAGAATCGGGTACACCGTCCCCTCGGTGATCACCAGATGGTCGACGTCGCTCAGGCGGCGGACGATGTCGTAGCCGTAGAGCGGGGCGGCCGCGATCGCGTTGAGAACCGCAAGCTCGAGGAGTCCCTTGCGAAGCTGCGTCATCCAGTTGTCGAACGAAAGATCCGTCACGGCTACAGAATGATGCCTTGCAAGGTACTTGTCAATACATTGTAGTGTTACAAAAGAGAACGGGCCGCGGACGATGTCGATGACCCGGATCACTCGCAGCGTCGTTCTCGGGCGATCGTCTAAGATGAGGCCATCGATCGACGATGCTGTACAAAGCGTTCATCTCGTACAGCCACGCCTCGGATGCGTCGCTGGCTTCGGCGCTGCAGTCGGGGCTCCAGGGATTCGCGCGTCCCTGGTACAAGCTCCGGGCCATCAGGGTCTTCCGCGACAAGACTTCGCTCGCGGTCAACGCCGGCCTGTGGCCGTCCATCGAAAAGGCGCTCGAACAGTCCGAGTACTTCGTGGCGCTGGCATCGCCGGCCGCGGCAGCTTCTCCCTGGGTCCGGCGCGAGATCGACTACTGGCTCGCGCATCGTCCTCCGCAGACGCTGCTGGTCGTGGTCACCGAAGGGACGGTGACCTGGGACGCCGCCGCCGGCAGCTTTGACTGGAACCGCACGACCGCATTGCCGCCGGAGCTCGGCCGCGCCTTCAAGGACGAACCGCTCCATCTCGATCTGTGCTGGGCCCGGGCAGAGCAGCACCTCTCGATACGAAACCCGCGCTTCCAGGATGCGATCGCCGGCGTGGCCGCGACGCTTCACAACCGGCCCAAGGACGATCTCGTCGGCGAGGACGTGCGCCGGCATCGCAACGCGATGCGGCTCGCGTGGGGCGCCGTGGTCACGCTCGCGGCGCTCACTCTGGCCGCGACCGTGGCCGCCTACGTGGCCGTGCAGCAGCGCAATCTCGCCACGGAGCGGCTTCGCGTCGCGACATCGCGTCAACTCGCCGTGCAGGCCCTGAGCGTCAACCCGCAGGAGATCGATCTGGCGATGCTGCTGGCGGTCGAGGCCAACCGGCGCGCGAGGACGCCGGAAGCCATCTCGACCCTTCAGGCATTGCTGGAACGAGCTTCGCGTCTCGCGACGATCATTCCGGGGCCGGTCCGCGGCTTTGCCTTTCAACCCGACGGCGCCGCTCTCGCCGTGGCGATGGCGGACGGTTCCATTCATCGCTTCGATACCAGGTCGTTTCGCCCCGCCGGTGCGCCGCTCCCGAGCCCGGATGCGCGGTCGCTGACCCTCGCCGAGCCGGCGCTCGCGCAGCCGGCCGGTCTGCCCATGACCGGGGCGCCGGAGTCAATCACGCGCCTGGTCTTCGCCGCAGACGGACGCTCGCTCGTCGCGGTGAGCCCGAGCGCCAATTTCACACCCCCGCTCGACACCGTCTACCAGTGGAATCTTTCCGGAGTGGCGCCCATCCGCCGCGTGGATCGCGGTCACATGGTTGCGGTCAGTCCCGGCGGAGACACCGTGGCGATCTTCGAGAACTTCTCGAACACCCACCGCATCCTGTTCTGGAGCGGGAGAGAGCAGCGCCTGCTCGGGCCGCCGCTGACGCGTCATGGCGCGACCCCGGTCTGGGGCACCTTCAGCGCCAGCGGCGAGCGCCTCGCGGTCGGGTATCACGACGATGCGATGGAGCTGTGGACGGGGCTCGACCGGGCTCCGTCGCGCCGGCTGCTCAAAGCCAGGAGTCATGGCGCCACGAGCGCGCTCATCAGCGCGGACGGTGGAACGCTTTGGGTCGGCCGGCAGTCCGGCACGATCGACCGTGTTGCGCTCGCGACCGGCGAGCCGCTCACGCCGCTGTCCGGCGGGCACGACGCGGGCGTGGTGGGGCTGGCCGCCGTCGTTTCGAAATCGGGTGGCGCCACGCTCACGTCGATCGGCGAGGACGGAACGATTGTCGAATGGGATGCCGGCCGGGCGAATGTCCCGCACCAGACGGTCGGCCGTCTGCCGCCACCCATCGGCGCCGTCGTGTTCAGCCGGGACGCGTCCCTCGTCGCCGCGTTTCAGCGTCAGTCCGACGAGGCGCTCGGAGCGGTGACGCTCTGGAGCCGGCCGTCACCAAGCGGGATCGCTGAATACGCAGCGAACTTCTCGCAACTCATGAGCGGTGAGCTCGGCGGGGAGCGCCTGCCGATCGTTCCCGCGCCAACTCGCGCCGGGAATGCTTATGACTCCAGGGGTCTGATTGCGTTGCGCGGCCTGCAGTGGTCCTTTCACGCGCCGCCGGTTGCCTTCGATCCGGCGGGACGGCTTCTGGCGACAGCGCTGCCGGGGGACCGACTCGCGCTCTGGCACCTCGGGCAGGAACGCTCGCTCGGGTGGCGGCCGAAGGGCGCAGCGACGGGCTTTGCGGGCGCCGCCCTGAGCCCTGACGGCCACCTGCTGGCCTGGGCATCCGCCGATTCGGTCAACATCATGGACCTTCGACGCGGAGAGCAACTGGCGGCGATTCCGGTCCCCGGCATGACCGTGACCTCCGTCGCCTTCAACCGCGACGGCAAGCGACTGGCGTTTGCCGGGAGCGAGCAGATCACCGCGCCCGGCCGCGTGCACGTCGTCGACCTCGCGACCCGTCAGCCCCTCATGCCGCCGCTCTCGATCGGGACCGAAGAGGGGGCGGCCGAGAGTGGCCGCGGTTTCGTCGTCGCCCTGGCGTTCAGCGCAGACGCCGATCGGATCGTCACGCGCAGTTACGACGGCTCGATCGTGGTGTGGAATCTAAAGAAGGGAACGCCGGCGGCACCTGCCCGGACCGGCGTGCCGTTCTTCCTCGATCTCGCCATGCATCCGAAGCGTCCGCTGCTCGCGGTGGCGGTGGAGGCGGACACGATCAGGTTCCTGGACGTCACCAATGGTGAGCTCACGTCCACGCCGGACGTGAAGACATCGGCGGAGATCTCCAGCATCGCATTCACGCCGGATGGCGATCGCCTCACGGTCGCGCTGCAGGACGGTACGGTGCGATCGTGGAATCCAGACACGCAGCAGCCGGCCGGATCACCGTTGAAGCTGCCGTCCGCTGCAACGAGCATCGCCTACACCGGCGACGGGCGACATCTCGCAGTAGTGTTCGGCACCGCATCGGGGAGCACCGTGCAGTTGTGGAGCGTAGAACGGCGCGAACGGGTGCTGCCCGACCTTTCCGCGCCGGCAGGACAGACGTACCAGGTGATGGTGGCGTCCGACGCCAGCCGGCTGGTGTGGGTCAGCGAAGGCCATGGCCCGATCGTCTGGGACGCGCGGCTCGATTCCTGGCTCGCGCGTGCGTGCCGGATTGCGAATCGGGACCTCACCGAGGCGGAATGGAATCGGTTCCTCCCCAGCGAACGCTACGCGCGCGTCTGCGCGCTTCAACCGTGAACCCGCGGCCTCCGGCGTGACAGGCCGGAGGGCTAATCGACTGAACGACGACCGCGCCGTACTGCCCACCCCGGTCTGAACCGTGCGACTCGCTTTGGAAATCGCTGGCGCCCCGCCAGCCTGTGGGACGCCGGCTGACCGTTTGCTACCGGCCACGTGACAGATTCGGATTCGCGAGCGCGCGCAGCTCCTCGAGCGTGCCATCGAAGGTGAATGTGAAGGCGTCGTCGATGCCGGGCAGACTCTTCACCTCCAGCCACATCGAAACGCGAGACCATCCGCGCGGAATCACGGCCGGAACCCCAGGCACCCTTTGGAGCAAGAGCGGATACGTACCGAAGGAATCGTCCATGTGCGCGTTCCAGTACCTGCCCGTGGTGTAGAGGAACGGTTTCTTTCCTGTTGCGCTCTCGATTTTCTGCAGGAAGCGATGGAGGTCGGCGCGGAGCTGAGGATCGGAGCGATCGTTGTCCATGTAGACACCGACGACGAGCAGATCTTCGGGCGTCGGTTCGGCGATCTGAAGGAACTCGTCCGCCTGTGCGTTGTGAGGGTGATCGTTGAAGGCCCACTCGGCAACACGGATGAAGTGGTGTTCCCGAGCTTCCCGCCAGAGGGGCGGAAAATTCTCATCCGATCGTGTGTTCTGAGGAGGAACAGTGGACGCGCCGAAGAAGAAGCTGCGGGCGATTGCGGCAAGCTTGCTGCGGGGGAAAATCGCGGTGGTTCGCAGCCGAGCCAGCATAAGATCGACATCGTGCGCCACGCGCCCGCGCTGTTGAGGAAGATCGCATCGGCATCGACCCTTCGTCACGTAGCGCAGCAATTCATCCTCGGGATCTTTGCCGTGCCGGTGATGATCGTATGATTGTGCTATCGTGCCCTCTGAGCGTGCGGAGTTAGCTCAGCGGTAAAGCATCTCGCTTACACCGAGGGGGCAGCGTTCGAATCCCTTACTCCGCACCAAACCCTCCTCTTTGCGTAATGCCGAATCCGGAACACGTGAAGGTGCTGCGAAAAGGCAGACGCGCCTGGAATGACTGGCGGAAGAAGAATCCTGAGATCATTCCGGATCTCACTCATGAAGTTCTCGATAACTTCGATCTGTCCAAACACAACCTAGCCGGTGCACAACTCACTCACGCCTGGATCAGGAACGCGGATCTGTCCGATGCTGATCTCACGGACGCCGACCTCTATGACGTCAATGCGAACTTCGCGAAGTTGAGCGGCGCCAACCTCTGGAATGCAAACTGTGGTGTGTTGCGGCTGGCTCGCGCCGATCTGACAGGTGCAGACCTTCGTCACGCAAATCTCGCGTACGCGGACCTGTACGGCACGACACTGACCCGCGCATTCATGGATCAGACGGTCCTCGCCGGTACCTCTCTCTCACATGCGATCGGTCTCGAAACCATCGTCCATCACGGTGCCTCATCGATCGGCATCGACACCTTCTTTTTTTCGGGCGGTTTGCCGGAGGTTTTCCTCCGCGGCTGTGGCGTGCCCGACGCGTTCATCGAATACGCAGGCTCGCTCATCGGCAAACCGATCGAGTACTACTCCTGCTTCATTTCCTATTCCTCCGCCGACGAAGAGTTCGCGCGGCGCCTGTACGCGGATCTGCAGGCGCGCAGAATCCGCACATGGTTCGCGCCCGAAGATCTCAAGATCGGCGATCGCTTTCGCTCGCGCATCGATGAATCGATTCGCGCGCATGACAAGCTCGTGCTGATCCTGTCGGAGCGATCGATCGACAGCAGTTGGGTCGAAAAGGAAGTCGAGACTGCATACGCTCGCGAACGGCGCGAGAAGCGAAGCGACATCTTCTTCCCCATCCGCCTCGATGACGCCGTCATGGAGACCGACCGCGCGTGGGCCGCGGACATCGTCAATACCCGCCACATCGGCGATTTCCGGCTCTGGAAGAGTCACGACGACTACACGAAATCGCTCGAACGGCTCGTGCGCGATCTCAAGAGATCGCAGCCGCCGGTTGTCATGACGTGACGTGTGCATTTGGTCACTATGCAGAGTCCCGTTCGATGATCCGTTTCTCCGACCCAAGTCGCGGCTGCTATGGCGAGCTGACCCGCCAGCGTCGCCGCCGCGCGTCTCTCACGCCATGCGAAGCATCTCGGATGCACGCTACGCCGCCGGCCTCGGTGCCGCTCTGCGCTCGTTTTCACCCGCGCGCGCAGATCGCATCTTCCGTGGAACATTGGCGCCGTAGCGCGGAAGTGCTCGGTTGGCCGACAATGCGCGCGGTGGAACACTTCTTCATCAGCTATTCGCGGGCCGATGGGGAGGGATTCAAGCGGCGCGTGGCCGAAGCGGTGGCGCCGCTTCCGGTCTGGCAGGACGACCGGATCATCCACGGCGACCGCTGGCCGCGCGCGCTGCAGGAGGCCATCGGGAGCTGCAGGGCGCTGCTGTTTCTGATGACGCGCGACAGCGCCGGCGGCCGGTCGATGTGCGAGGCGGAGCTCATGCACGCGCTGCATTGCCACAAGCCGGTGATCCCGCTGCGGATGCACGACGACGCGGGGCTGCCGCTCCTCATCAACACGCGGCACTACATCGACTTCACCGGCTCGTTCGACGACGGCGCGGAGGAACTGCGCGCGCGTCTGAGGTGGCTCGACACCCCTGCCGGACGCCTGCACGCGCTGGAGGAGCGCATCGCCGATGCGGAGGCGGAGCGCGCGCACGGCGCCAACCCCCGCCTTGCCGCCGAGCTCGCGGAGCTGGAGCGGCAGCGCGACGAGTTGCAGCGCATCGCCGCCGATCCCGCCACCGCGGAGCAGCGCGTCCGCGCCACGATCGACGCGGCGCTGGAGCTCGAGCGCGCGGCGTCGGTCAATCCTCCGCCGCTCGTGGCGCCGACGTGGTTCCAGAACCGCGACGAGGAGACGGCGCAGGTGCGCGCGTTCCTGGACGACGAGTCGCTGCGGATGCTCACCGTCGCCGGGCGCGGCGGCATGGGAAAGTCGGCGCTGGTCTGCCGCGTCCTGCGCTCCCTCGGCGGCGTGGTCTATCTCAGCAACGCGCAGTCGCAGCACCGCGTGACCCTCCCCAACCTCTACGCCGGCCTGGTCGCGCTGCTCCCCGAGGAGGCGGCGGCGCGCGTCGACGCCGTCTATCGCGATCCGCGAGTGCCGGTGCGGGAGACGATGCAGGCGCTGGCGGAGGCGTTCGCGCGGCGCCGGGCCATCGTGCTGCTCGACAACTTCGAGGACCTGGTCGACGCGGATACGCGCATCACCGACGCCCCCCTCGACGAGGCACTCCGCGCGCTGCTGCAACTGCCGCCGCATGGGGTGAAGGTCATCCTCACGACGCGCGTCGTGCCGCGTGCCCTGCTGATGGTGCAGCCGTCGCGGCAGCGGCGCCTCGACCTCGACGCGGGACTGGCCTGGCCGTACGCGGAGAACCTCCTCCGGGCCATGGACGACGACGGAAAGGTGGGACTCCGCGACGCGCCGGACGCACTCCTCGCCGGCGCCCGCGAGCGGACGCGCGGACAGCCGCGCGCGCTCGAGTACCTCTTCGGCATCCTCTCCGCCGACCGCAGCATGACGCTGGAGCAGATCCTCGAGAGCACGAGCGGCGTGCTGCCCGAGGAGGTGATGAAAGTGCTGGTCGGAGAGGCCTTCAGCCGCCTCGATCCGCTCGAGCAGCGCGTGATGCAGGCCCTGGCCGTCCATCGCCGGCCGGTCTCCGACGCGGCGGTCGATCATCTGCTGCAGGCCACCGCGGCCGGCCTGCAGAGCCGCGACGTGCTCGGACGCCTCGTGAACATGCAGTTCGCCGTGCGGCCCGAGAGCGGGCGCTACTCGCTGCATCCGATCGACCGCGACTACGCGTTGAGCCGCGTGGAGCGCGCACCGCTGAACGCGCTGCGCCTGCAGGCGGCGGAGTGGTACGCGCGATCGCGCAAGCCGCCCGAGGCGTGGAAGACGCTCGCCGATCTCCTGCCGCAGTTGGCGGAATTCGATCTCCGCTGCGACGCGGAGGACTACGACAACGCCGCCACGCTGCTCCTGGAAATCGGCGCCGAGCTCCTGGTCTGGGGACATCACCAGATGCTGGTCGATCTCGAGCGGCGCGTGCAGGGGAAGATCGCCAGCGCCGAGATCACGGCGATGAGCAAGGTCATTCTCGGATCCGCGCTCGGCTTCCTCGGGCAATACGACGAGGCCACGCGCAGCTACGAGGAAGCGGCCGCGCTGGCGAGGGAGCATCTGCCGTCGTTCGAGATTCCGATCCTCGACGCGATGGCCGGCCTGGAGCTGGCGCGCGGGCGGATCGACGCCGCCATCGACGCGCTCCGGCAGAACGTCGCCCGCCGCGAAACCGCGCAGGAGTACAGCGGCCTCGCCGACGCGGTCCTGAACATGGCCAACGCGTACCTGCAGATCGGCAAGATCGAAGACGCCCACCGCCTCGCTCTGGCGTCGATCGAGCACGCGCGCTCGCTGGAACAGCGCGCTTCCGAGGCCGGCTACCTCTGCACGCTGGCGCAGGTGCAGATGGCCCTCGGACAATGGGACGAGGCGCGGCGCTCGTGCGAGCAGTCCCTGGCCCTCGCCGGGGAGGCCGGCTATCGTCTCATGATCGCGTACGCGCACCTGATCCGCGCGGCCATCGACGTCGCCGAAGAGCGTTGGGACGACGCCGAGCGCACGTTCGACGAGTGCATCCCCCTGTGCGACGAGCTGGCGGTCGTGGAGTGGCAGAAGCTCGCCCGCGAGACCGCGGCCGGCCTCTACCTCTATCGCAACGAGCCGGCGCGGGCGCGAGCGATGTTCGACTCCGCGCGCGGGTACCCCTCCACCGCGCCGCGCCCCTACTCCCCCACCCTCCTCGGCATCATCGCACTGCGCCAGCACGATCTCGCCACGGCGCGGAGCGCGTTCGCGTCCGCCATCGCGCAGGCCGGGCAGCTCCTCGCCGTCACGCCCGAGCTCTACAGCGCATACGACGTCACCGGATTCGCCTGCTGCGGCCTGGCCCTCTGCGGCGACCGCACGCGGCTCGACGACGCGCGGCGCGCCTTCCAGAAAGCGCGCTCCATCAGCGCGCATGCCGGCGTCGTCCTCGGCGTCGTGCAGCTCTTCGACGCCCTCGCTCAGGCGGACAGCGAAGGCATCCTGGCGGCCGTCAGGCCGTCCGTCGCCGGCTCCTCCTGACGTCGCGCGAGCAGGAACATCGGCAGCGAGAACGACAGCCCCACCAGCAGGGTCATGGCCACGTACATCCAGCGGTGCGGCACGCGCGACCGGTAGACGAAGACGAAGAAGATGACGCACGAGACGAGGAGGTCGAAGGCGAACGTCGACGCGGCTGCGTTCGCGAAGTTCAGGGTGAGAAAGGTGCGGATGTCGAGTCCGTGATCGCGCACGAAGAGCACGAACTGCGACATCGGGAGGACGAAACCGGCGACGGCGAGGGCGGCGTAGAGTTTCTTCATGTACGGGAAGAGGCCACGCCCGCGCAAAGTGTTCGAAACGTAGGACGGGCTTCAGTCCGTGTCCGGGGCGATGCCCGCGCGGACACCAGCACGACACGCCATGCGCGGGCAGTGCGCGCCCGTGCGTCGACCACCACACGGCGTGTGCGGGCAGTGCGCGCCCGGGGGAACGTCGACGTTTCTTCTTTTCGCCCGAGGGTTCGCTTCATTTCGGCGACATGTGGGATGAGGGTCTCCCGATTCTCGAGATGATGGATCTGGAGGAAGAAGGTTCGAACGCGGAAGTGGTGCGTCTTGACGGCCGCGGAGCCGGCGCCTACGCTCCCGATGTGGACGAGGATCACCTGCGGCGGCTCCGTTACGAGTCCACCAGATGGAACGAGTGGCGTCGCGAACATCCTTCGGAGCGGCCCGATCTCCGCGGCGCGCAGATCAACTGGCATGCGTCGAAATCGACGCTGGGTCGCACACGGTCGGTGTTCCGGCAGTTCGAGGATTTCCATCTCCGCGGCGTGGACCTTCACGACGCCGATCTGCGGGGCGCGAAATTGTCGATGTGCAAACTGGCGGACGCCGATCTGAGCGGAGCCGACCTCCGCGGCGCCGAGATCAGGCTGACCGAGCTCACGGGAGCGAATCTGCGAGGCGCCGATATGCGAGCGACGCAGTTCATCCGATGCGATGCCGATGGGTCTCACTGGGAAGGTGCGATCCTCGGCGACACCCATTTCGGCTTCACGCCGCTTCGGGACTGCCAAGGCGTCGACTGGATCGTCCATCTCGGGCCGAGCGTCGCCGATCAGTTCACGCTCGTCCATTCGACGCCGCTGCCGGAGGCGTTTTACGCCGGCTGCCACGTCCCGCCGCACGTCCGCGGTCTGGTCGAGACGCATGTCCGGCAGCATTTCTACAAAACGTGCTTCATCAGCTATTCGCGACGGGATGAGCCCTTCGTGCAATACCTGCGAGAGATGCTGACCTGGTTCGGCATACCCAGCTGGTTCGCGCCCGAGGACATGCGCGATGAGGCTCATCAGGAAGACGCGACGGAACTGGAGCGCGACCTCTTCACCTATATCGACGAGGCCGAGCTCTTCATCCTCGCGATGAGCCCTCACATTCTCACGAGCGCGTGGGTCGGAAAGGAGCTGGCGCGCGCCTGGGAGTCGCGGCCGATCATCATGCTCCTCGTCGACACGATGCCGCATCCAGACTCCGAGGAGTGGAAGAGCAGCATCACCTCCATCACCCCGGCACTGAAACACAGCCACTTCGTGCCGCAGGTCTACTCGAAGCAGTTGACGGAGCTGCTATCCCGGCCATTCATCGACCTGCGGCTGTGGCGGAATCCCGCCTCGCTCGCCGCCGCGCAGCCGGCGCTCTTCGCGATGCTGCTGAGAACGACGCCGTGACCGCCGCGGGGTCTTTTGCCGCCTGCCCATTTTTTACGCCGCGTCATTTCTTAAGCTCGCGAAAGGCGCTCGGGGTGGTGCCGGTGCGCTTGAGGAAGGCTCGCTGGAAGGCGCGGACGCTGCCGAAGCCGGTCAGGACGGCGATCTCATGGATGTGGAGGGCGTTCCGGCGGAGCAGTTTCATGGCGTAGTCGACCTGCCGCGCCCGGAACCAGTCGAGCAGCGGCATGCCGAGGACCCTGGAGCCAAACCAGCTCGCGTACTGCGGCGTCACCTCGACGGTCTCGGCAAAGCCCTGCGCCTGTATGACTTTCTGCCGCCGGAAGCAGTCCTGCACATAGTGCTCGGCGGCGCGGGTGAAGCGCTGCCGGTCGGCGAAGGTGAAGGTGCGCGGTTTCCGTGCCCGTCGTTCGGTCATGTTCTGGCGACCGCGGCGACGCAGGGTGCGGCGTAGCTGAGGGGTGTGCCGCCAGTCTCTCCCGGTGGTGGAGGGAGACCGGAAGCATCGCCGCGGTCACCTGAGGAGACACACGGCAAGCATCCATCCCTACCCACCGGGGAGGAAGAATTTGAAGCGCAAAATGGCGATGGGTCGTGTTTCGACCCACCACCCGACGCTATGGAAGCCGACCCGTCGTGCTAGTTCGCGGGGCTCAGGAACTGCGCGCGGAGCCAGGCCATGAACATGTCGTACGGGGTTTGCTCACCCGCTGTGGCGCCCCCGATTGGAGGTTGAATTCGGTGCTGACCGGCAACAGGCGGGCGGATACGGCTGCCGGTGCCGATCGGTGTTGACGGTGCCGGAATCGGCGGAAGAATCCGGTGCTGCGCGGCGACGGGTATAGGGGGCAATATCCGGTGTTCCGGCGGGTCGGTCGGCAGCGATTGCCCTGCGGCGGACGATTCAAATCCGAGCAGTACGACCGCAAACGCCAGAACGGCGGCACACCGCCATCCTTTGAGTACACGTTGCATAGGCCCTCCTGAGCCAGCATCTCGCTAGCGAATGAGAGGGCACCCTCAGCGAAGAGGGTTGCGGCGGGACCGATGCGGTTAACTTTGCTGCTCGGGAGGTGGGACGAAGAGCAGCTCCGGATGACGTTCTGCGCGACGCATGAATGTGCGGATTTCGTGGATCAACTCTCGGCTAAGCCGATCGTGTGAAGCGGCCTCTTTCAAATATGCCAGCGCGGTCAGCGCGGATGTCACGACACCGGCCTCCTTTAGTATACGAAATGCGTGCGCTGCTACTTTCACTACTTGCTTTGGCTGTTGCAAGACTACCAGTGCGTCAGCCAGATCAAGTCCGACAAAGGCCACTTCCATTACCCGCGACATCCGTTCGAACGCTCTCATGACCTCTCGGAGGCGCGATGCTGCGTCAGCCGGTCTGCCGCTATGCAGTAGAACGCGAGCCAACCCCCATTGGGTGGCTACACAATGCACCTCGGCCCCGATTTCGCGGAAGATGACCATTGCCGCGTGAAAGAGCATGCTCGCTTCGGCAATCTTTCCACGATCCAACTCGCAATTTGCACGTGCATAGGATCCTTGGGCAATCCAGTGGGCGGAGTCGGCCGCCTCACCGTACTCGATCACTTGCTGAAAAATCGCCGATGCGGTGCCGAGATCGAGAGCAAGGTACCTGATGCTGCCGCGGAGTAACAGCGCCTTCAGCCTTCGGTGCTCCTGTCCCAGTTGAGCAAATGTATGCTCTGCGCGTTCCGCATGGGTGGCGGCTCGTTCCAACTCCTCCAATTGGTAATAGACTGCCGCGCGCGCAAGATCTACGTCCGCCAAGCTCAAGATTGGGGATGTCAACCTACCGTATTCCCGTTCCGCACATCGTAGGCTGTCCACAGCCTCATCGAATCTGCCAAGCAGCAACAATGCATGTCCCCGGGTCTTCCACGCTGTTCCGCGTAGCTCGAAGAGAGCATTGTTAGGATAGAGGTCGTGCGGAAGCACGTCAGCTATCGCTCGCGCGAGATCAGCAAAGATAAGAGCTGTTGCTGGCTCGGTTGCAGCCACCGAATCGGCATGCGCGTTTAACCGTCGCACCACGCCACTGGTACGGAATTCCCTTTGCCTGGGCAGATTGGCCCACATAGCTTTAGCTGGATTTGAAAAAAATGGCGCGAGCAGTACGTCAGCATCCGCATCCTCTGCCGTGCAGCGATTCGTGAACGCGCGGATCGCCGGCGGCAGCTGCAAAGACGCCGGCAGCGCCGTAGACGACGTACCCCACACCATCGGGTCGTGCAGGTCGTCTTCCGCCACGAGGTAAAAGTTAAGCCGCTGGCCGCACTCGTCGCAGCTCGCGGTGTGTCGTTGGATCTTCGCCTGGCGCTCAGGCGCAATGGAATCGGGGTCGAAGGCGTAGTACGAGAGCTCGAGATCCGGAATGTGCTCATTCATTACGAACGCTCCATGATCGCCCGGTAAGCGTCGAGAGCCCGCTGCCGGCACTTGAACATCATGACTTTCACCGAGCCCCGCGCCAAGCCGAGCTCCGAGGCGATGGTGTCGGTTCCCTCATCGTTGATATAGAAGCGGTGCAGCATCTCCCGGCACCTGCCTCCGATCCGGCCCAGCATCTGCGCGAGCAGGTGCTTCCGCTCCAGCTCGTTCAGCAGCTCGTCGACGGACGTCGCCGCGCACGGCTCCTCCTCGGAGAACAGCGCCTTCGACGTGCCCGCCTTGCGCAGGAAGTTCCGCGAGGCGTTGCAGATCGCGCCGACCAGGTAACGCTCCGGCGACTCGACGTCGTCCTTGTGCTGAAAGTACGTCATGAAGACGTCCTGCACCAGGACTTCCACGTCCTGGGCGGGGACACCGAACCGGGCGATGGCGATCCTTTGTAACCGGGGTGCGTATCGCAGGTAAGCCTCCTCGAATGCGTCGGCCGCGCCACCCCCGGTCAGTTCCGGCGGCGGTTCGGCCCGCATCACTCCATCCGATGGTTGCTGCATCGCTCTCTCCTTATCAGGAGTGTCCGGAAGGACGGTTTTCCTACCCCCCGAAGTCCCTCAATTTACGTCAATAGTCTCCGATAAGTGTCCGATCTTAAGAAATGACAGACGCTTTTTGAGCATGAGCTTAAGAAGTGACGCCTGCGATTTGACTCCGGAGGAGTAGAACAGTCTCGGATACGGAACGATGCCGATCAGGACTGACACCTACAGGTTCCCAACCGCCGAGCTTCTCGTCCGCTTTTTTCAGGCCGATCCGGCCCAGCCGGTTGCCCTCGCCGAGGCGGCTGCGCTGGTGGGGCTCACCCGAGAGCAGTTCCGGGAGGTGCTGGATGCCGAGGGGGGACATGCACCGGGTGACACCGTGCTCTGGAGCGAGGCGGCGGCCTATCTGTTCGACGCATGGCCGCGCAAAGACATCCTCGAACTGGTGGAGGCCGAAGCGGGGCCGCGCATCCCCGCCGGCTTCAAACTGCGTCGGGTCGAGTGGTGGCTGCCCGACTTCGTGGTCGATGCCATGAAACATCAGGCCGGCCAGGACTGGCAGGACGACCCGCGCCTGCGCCACCGGCTTCATCTCGCGCCGGACCGGGTGTGCACCGTGGAGGACTACGTGGCCGATCTCCTCTACCTGGCGATCACTCCGGAAACGGTCCGTCACCTCGGCCGGCTGCGCGACTTTCACGACGCCTACGTCTACCCGGTCGTCGATTGATCCACGCGATGCGAGACCAGAGACGAAAACGTCCGCCCGAACAAGACACCTATGGGCGGCACTCCTCCGTGGCGCCAGCAGAGGCCGAGGCCGCCGCCCCCGCCGGCGAGAACGACGGAGGAGAACCCGAAAGGATCCGGCAGGAGATCCGCCAGGCACGGTTGCGGGCGGGGCTGTCCCGCAGGAGACTGGCGCGGGTACTGGGCATCAACCGGAACACGCTGTGCGAGTTCGAAAACGGCGGGAACATCGGTCTGGACAATTTCTGCCGCATCGTCCGCTGCGTGCGGGCCGAACGGATCACGCTCGACGGAGTCACCTTCATCCGCGCCGACGTCCTGGAGCGGAACAGCAGCGACCTCCTCAGGAAACTGGCATCCAGGATGAGGGCCACCGGTTCCACCCTGTCCAACCTCGCCTCGGTCGCCGCGGGCAGCCTGACGCTCGACGACCTCGACGACGGACAGTCCGAGCCGAAGACGGAGGAGCCGCCGATCCAGGGAGCGCCGGTCTGACGGGGAGTTTCACCCCGAAGGGGTGCTGGCCAATAGCCGGTGGTTGAGCGCGGAGCGCGATACCACCGGATCCCTCGGTCTCCCCATGTGTGCACCCCGGAGGGGGTGCCGGCACCCCTGTCGGGGTGCGCCAACCATCGAACCTTCATTCCGGTGGTATCGCGCTGACGCGCGAAACCACCGGCTATTCGCCGGAACGCCTCCGGCGTTCTGTCACGATGGCGGCATTACACCCGCGCGCTCGTTCCCACTCTGCGCCTTGCGCCCGAGATTCTGATTGAGCCACACCGAGCGCTCCGGCGCGTCGATCCGTAATAGGCGGTAATTCGGGGTGGTGACGGCCCGGGTGGCCTCGCGGGGAGTGATGGTTCCCCTCGGCTATACTCGGAGTGGGCCGGCCGTTGCCGGCCGGCCCTGTACAGGAGTGAATGTGCCGGGAGCCGGTGCCGCCGGCTCTCGACACGGCGCTTACGACTCGAGATCGCGGCCGGCCTTGAACTGCGCTGTGACCGGTTCGACCGGCGACTGCGTGCCGGTCACCTCGATGTTCACGGCCGCGGCGGCGTTGCGCTTGATGGCCTTGACCGTCTTGATCACATCGCGCTCGACCTCCGGCGACTTGCGGCGGCGCAGCCGGAAGATCTTCAGGATGTTGCGAACGTGCAGTACGGCTGCCTGGGTCTCGCCTTTCAGCGTGAGCTGGTCACCGATCTTCACGGCGCGGGAACAGCGCTCACCCATGACCCCGCGCTTCTCGGCCATCGTGTCGTCGAGCGCCTGCAGGAACACCTCGAGCTCGCCGCGCAGCGATCTGTAGGCCTTGTCGGACTCGATGAAATCGCGCACCTCCTCGGCCGTGAGCTGCGCGGCGGCGGCGAAGACCGGAGAGAACTCCAGCCCGCGGGCAATGGCTTCGAACGCCTCGTCCGGAGTGGACGCGTAGTTCGCGATCTCCCTGCGCCGGCCTTCCGGCGCACGCCCGAATCCTTCGATCTGCGGGGCGAACGCATGCAGTCCGCCGATGATCCGGCTGACGGTGGTCTGGTGGCGGGTGAGATCGAGCGCCGCGGGGTCGAGCGGGATCGGGACATCCGCGTCGAGCCGTGCGCCCTGGGCCGTCTTTGCGATGGCCCCGGTACCGGGTTGGTCTTTGTCACTCATGACTTTCCTTTCTTTATGGTGAGTGTTGATCGGATACAACTTGCCTCGGTCTCCACAATGCTTCGGGGTTCGCCAAGCGCCTGTGTCTGTCCAGTCCCACTCTCGCGAAAACCGCAACGTGGCCATCGCTGCGGTGCTGATTTCGTGTGTGGGCTGAACGGCTCCAAGACTAGCGACGGCGCGCGTACAGTCAACATGCCTCGAAATGAGGCCACTTTGCACCGGGTGGCCCTGATTTCAGGCCACCCCGGAGCGCCGGCACCGTGCAGGGTGGCCTCGTTTCCGGGCCACCCGGACGAAAGTGGCACGGAAATGAGGCCACCCGCGCCGGCCGGGCGGACGCCGGGAGGGGAAGTGGCCCGGAATCCGGGCCGCTTTGCTCCGAGTGGCCTCAATTCGAGGCCACTCCGCAACGAGCGATCCGCGGGCTGGTGACAGGCGCCAATCGGTTACAAATCTGTGACAAGCAGGTGTCACAGCCATTATTCTCCGTGTTTTTGGAGACCGCGCCGCGCGTCTGCTCGACCATCGCGGTCACGAGTCGTGGCGAGCGGGCCGCCGGTTCTCCCACTCGGGTGGCGGCCGTTGCGAGATTGGCGGCCACCGCTGCCGCCGCGGTCGCGACTCCTGCGACTCCGGCCATGGCTCTTGTGACGGCGGTCGCAACTCGTGCGAATTTCGTCGTAACTGCTGCGACCTCGTCGTAGATCCCACGACTTCAGTCGTTGCTCCTACGACTTCAGGTCGTAACTATTGCCACTCCGGTGGTAAGACTTACGACTGAAGTCGTCCGGCCGACGACTGCGGTCGTACCTTCCACGGCCGCGGTGGTAACAATTACGGCTGAAGTCATAGACCCTACGACTTCAGCCGTAAGTTCCACGACTTTGGTGGTGAGAGTGACGACTGAAGTCATGGAACCTACGACTTCAGTCGTCACGTTCACCAGTTCGGTGGCTCCTCGAGGGGCATGGGTGGCAAGTCGCGGCACTCAGGTGCCGTAGTTTCGCGGAAACGGCGGAGCTCGCGCGAAAGCGGCCTACAGGATGTGGGCGGCGTCCCGCCGCCGTAGCCCGGAGCGCCCACATTCTGTGGGCCGGTCCGCCCGCATCTTGCGGGCAGCACTCGGGAGAGCGCAGCCACTCGCAGTTGGGGTCCGTCGCTAGACGTCCTCCCGGATCGCAACAGCCGCCGTCCTGTTTCAGCTTCTTCGCCCGCGTCTTTCTCAGCTCCGGTACGTCGGCGAAACAGGCGGTGAGGCAGTCGAGCAGTTTGCGGTGAAAAAGCGAGTCGTACATCCAAAACCGCTCTTGCGAGTCCACCAGCGTCCATGAAGCCTGTCCATCCCTGTCATCCCGAGCCGCGGGCTGGTCCGACGTGCGGCAAAGCATGGCGGCGAGGGACCTGGGTGAGCGGGGGAGCGCTGCGAACCCGCGACCTCCGGCGTGACAGGCCGGAGGGCTAACCGACTGAACTACGACCCCGTTCGGCGTCCGCCGCACCTCATCGCACAATTTGCGCGCGATCTCCTGTTCGAGCTCACGACGGCCGTTAGAGGATGCGTATACTTTTGCGGGCGTGCCGCTGCCGGTGGCGATGACGGCGGAGTCGAGATGGCGCGTCGAGCGGAGCACGTCGCGCTCCCGCTTGCGGAAGTACGGCTCCCCCTTCTGGGCGAACATCTCCCGGATGGTCATCTTCTCCGCCGACTCGATCAGCTCATCGAGATCGAAGAACGACACGTCGATGCGCGCCGCCCGCTCCCGGCCGATGGTCGTCTTGCCGGAGCCCATGAAGCCCACGAGGTAGATCTTCATTGCCGAATGCCTGCCGGGAGTAACACGCAGCGCGATCGGCCGGTTGGCGGTTGGCGAAACATGGGGCCGCACAGCCACCTTTAACAATTTCCCCATGAAAACCCAACAAGTCACAGCCTTGCCGCACGCATGTTTTCACCAAGGAGAACCAGATATGAAAAGGCATGATCGATTTGCAATTTTCGCGTTGATGCTCGTGACCGCCATGGCTGCTTTCGCGAGTGAGCCTCAGGACCGTCCGCCGCAAGAGGGAGAAGCCACGCTCGCGAGGCAGCGCCTGCAGCTCAGTCTGGCGTACGAAGGCGGGCCGCCGGTGATGATCACCATTCGCGATGGCGAAGTCGGCCGGCTTCGGCATCTTGCGAATGGTCTCGCATTCAGACTGAAGGCCACCTACGATCCAATCGAAAGAAACGCGGTGGTCACGTTCTACGACCTCGAGAACTGGGACGATGAGACCTCTAGCACCGATGATGCGACCGTGAACATCCCGCTGACAGCCGTGAACATCCCTCTAGCCGCAGAAGCGGTCCGCGTACCTGAAGTGACGTCGCAATCGTCATCCGGCGCCAGGCTGGCATCGCTTCAGGTCGGATTCATCGGGTTTGCTGCTCCTGCCGCATCCGGGCGGGGTTGCTCGGGTTCCGGTCTCGACAAGCGCAGCGGCTTTATTCCTCGTACCAACCGACTACCAAACGGGTGCTGTATGAACTGCAACGGTTGGACGGTGTGTGGTTGCGCAGTCGCGTGCGGTGGTAACTCGTGCTGCATCGAAGGCTGCTGTTAAGAAGGCACAAAGAACACGACCTGAAGAGTTCCGGCGCCTTTCGGTGCCGGAACTTACAGCGAGAATTTGTCCATGAAGCGCGTGGAAATGTCGCCTCGAATGAACTGCCGAAGACCACGGCATGATGGAGGTCATCAAGGTGTGCGACCCCAGGGTCGAGTCGTGCGACACCCTCTGCTCCGAGTCGCTGTGCTCGGAGCCGCCGTTCCAGGGATGCGATACGTTGATCGCGTGAAAGTTTATTTAACACGCCGGTCTCCGGCCGCCCCGGCAAAGCCACAACCTCGATCGACGCGTGGAACCTCAACGCCGATCGCGTCGGCGCGCCGTGGCCACGCGCGACGGTATTGATGCTGGACATGCAGCCAATACGATGCGACCGCGCGTCCAGCGATCGCGCAAGCCGCGAGGTAGACGGCCTCTGGATTGGCCGCCGTGTGGGAACGTTCGGCAGCAGCCTGCGACCGCAGCCGAGCGATGAGTTCGTACGACTCGGCGGCAACGACATCGGAATCCGACCGGCGCCGCGGCTTGTCCCGGCGCGTGCTGGGAAGCGGAACGTCAGCCGCTCGGACGAGTGAGCGGGCTGCAGCACCACTTCGGTTGCCGTGGGAGAGCGGACAGCCGATGCGGGAGGCAGCTACCCATCGATGACGGCTGCGCGCTAGCGCGGCTTTTTGATGGGGATGTGCTGCGTCGCACACCCGACGTGGAGTGACCACTGACGACGCATGTGGTCGAAGATCTTTCGCATATCACCGCTCGTGTCATTCGCGGTTTGAAGGGAGTGAAGGGCCTCTACGACAAGCAGTCCGTCGCGATCGAGTTCGCGAACGAAGGGCCGCTCGACCTGGACGGCGATCGCCTCTACGCGTTCGGCATGAACACGCCGAACACCGTCTACAACGGCCCGTTCATCGCGCACGACTGGCGCGGCTTCGGGTACTTCGCGCAGATGGACGAGGCACAAGTCGATGCCGGGACAGGATGATGCACTTCCGCCGCGCAATCTTGGGTGACCTTCTCGCACCGCCACTCGCGCTCCGATCCGCACCATGCCAAACCGCCGCACCTCACACCCTTGCCCTGGTCGCGCCCGCGTTCCGCGCTCGCTTTAAGTGCCGTCGTGACACGTTTTTCCGTGGAACACCCACGCCGAAATGCGAAACATTCGCCCCGGCCGCCTCCCGGTATCTTTTGATCGGCCGCCTCGCGCGGCCGATTGTTTTTTGGCGGCAGGTTAGGAATTCCTGCGTTCGCGACACTCCTATGCAAGAGGTTTGGAAGGAGTCTTCATGCGCTGGAAAGCCCTCGTCTGTCTCCTGCTCTTCGCGTCGCTGCCGTCGTCGGCTGCGGATACCCCTCCCACGCCGTCGATCGATTCGTCTACGATGGCCTCGCTCGTCCTGAAAGCGCAGAAGTCAGGGACGGTCCATGTGATCGCGCGTCTCCAGCTCGAAACGCCGTTCGCGCCGCTCGGTGTCCTCAACTCGTCTGCGGAGGTGGCGCAACGCGAGTCGATCCGCCGCGCGGCGGACGAAATTGCTGCCGCGTTCGAGCGTCCATCGAGGCCGGTCAAACGTTTCGAGACGATTCCGTTCATCGCGCTCGAACTGACGGCCGACGACCTCGTGCGATTGGCATCGAGGTCCGACATCCTCGCGATCGAGGAAGACGTCGCCGTTCCGCCCGACCTGGCGAGCAGCAACCGTGTCATCGGGTCGCCGACCGCCTGGGGGGCCGGCGTCACCGGCGCCGGCCAGACAATCGCGATCCTCGACACGGGCGTCGCCAGCACGCATCCGTACTTCAACACGGGAATGAACAAGGTCGTGTCGGAGGCCTGTTACTCGACGACCGGGAGCAACTCGAAGAGCCTCTGTCCCGGTGGCGTATCGGCGTCCACCGCGGCGGGCTCGGGCGTGAACTGTACGGCGGGTGTCTCCGGTTGCAATCACGGAACACACGTCGCCGGAATCGCGGCCGGAGACGACAACGCGGGCCCGAACTTCGGCGTGGCGCGCGGCGCGAACATCATCGCCATTCAGGTGTTCTCGCAGTTCGACTCGACGGCCGACTGCAGAACGTCGTCTGTTCCCTGCGCACTCACTTTCACCTCAGATCAGATCCGCGGTCTCGAGCGCGTCCTGGCCCTTCGCAGCACGTTCAGGATTGCCGCGGCGAACATGAGTCTCGGAGGCAGCCGCTACACCTCTGCAGCAGCGTGCGACACCGACAATGCGAGCCGTAAGGCGATCATCGACAATCTCCGCTCGGCCGGTATCGCCACCGTCATTTCGTCCGGCAACAGCAGTTACGTCGACGCGATGGGCGCTCCGGGATGCATTTCGACGGCGATCAGCGTGGGGGCCACGACGGACGCCGCCGCGATCGCAAATTTCTCGAACATCGCGAGCTGGACCTCGCTCATTGCGCCGGGTGTCTCCATCACGTCCT
Source organism: Thermoanaerobaculia bacterium (assembly GCA_035629865.1). Classification (GTDB taxonomy): domain Bacteria; phylum Acidobacteriota; class Thermoanaerobaculia; order Gp7-AA8; family Gp7-AA8; genus QHVT01. The sequence goes on from DASPHC010000125.1 coordinate 106,502, forward strand.
CCGTTCCCGGCGGTGGGACGTCGGCGCTACAAGGAACGTCCATGTCGGCCCCGCACGTGGCCGGCGCGTGGGCGCTGATGCGACAGGCGTATCCGACCGCGGATGTGACCACGATTCTCAACACGCTGCGCAACACCGCGACCCTGGTCAACGACACGCGAACGGGCGGCACAGTGACGGGCCTCCGGCGGATCAACGTCGGTACGGCGGTGGTGTCGACCGTCACGATCTCGGCGACGGACAACACCGCGACCGAAGCGGGGACGACGACGGGCACGTACACGATCACGCGCACGGCGCCGGCGACGAACCCGCTCGTCGTGCGCTTCACGGTTGGTGGAACCGCGACCTCAGGTTCGGACTACAACGCTCTCGGAGCAACCGTCACGATCGCGGCCGGAGCGACGACGGCGACCCTCGTCGTGAGGCCGATCAATGACTCGACCGTCGAGCCGAACGAGACCGTGATCGTCACGGTCGCCCCCGTACCCACGTACCAGGTCGGAAGCGCGTCGAGCGCCACGGTCACGATCACCAGCGACGACTCGGCATGAGCCGTTGGAAAGCGGCGACGGCAGTCGCCGCTTTCCAACGCGCGAGCCGCTGCTCGCGCTGACGAGACCTCAACTGCACGTCGAACGCCTTTGTCACCTCGCTGCGCTCGTCCGCGTCGCGGATCGTCACCGCGACGCGCATCACACGCGGGATCAGCGACGCCGGGAGCGATGGCCGGCGTGCCAGCGAGAGCAGCACTTCTTTCAGGGGCGTGGTGGGTGGGGTCACACCTTCGTTCTTCTGACGAGAAGCCCACGAGGCCGGGGTCACACCTTCGTTCGTCTGACGAGAAGCGAGGGTATGACCCTGGCATGACCCCCTGCGCCGACGTTCCGCCAGGCCGGTCCGCCGACCTTCGGTCGGCCCCACTCTTAGGAGAGCTCCCGCCGAGAGACTGCCGGCTGAAAGCCGGCGGACCGGCCGACGGAACGTCGGCGCTCCGTAAAGGCCCGCGAGACGCGGGCGGAAAGCGCCTGGCGGTTGTGCCGCGTGACGATGTTCTACTCCATCTGCCGGGAGAACCGCATCCGCCCGCGCGATGACGACTGGACCGCGGTGCTGGTGGAACGATGGATCTCAGCCGCTACCGCTTCTCTTCCGTGAGCGTCGCCAGGGCCGAGTGTTCCACCATCGCGGTAGTGCGTCCTGGCAAGCCGGCTGCCGGTTCTCCCACTCGGCTGGCGGTCGTTGCGAGTTTGGCGGCCACTCTTGCCGCCGCGGTCGCGACTCCTGCGACTCCGGCCGTGGCTCGTGTGACGACCGATTTCTGAATGGCCATCGTATCGGGCTGACCCGTACGAAGGACGTGGCGAACGACACGCGCAGATTGCGCTCTCCGGTCGCGTCCGCATCGTCGGGATTGTCTGGAAACACCTCGAAGACGCCCTTGCCGGCGATCGCTCCCCGCCGGGTCATCGTGGCGGCGAGATAGGCGTCGCTCAAAAAGACCAAGTGGCCGCCCTTGGCGGTGGCCCTTCTCATGCGATCGCGAGCCAGGCCGCGGCGGCTCCGATGACCGTTCCGACCGCCACTTCCATCCAGGTGTGGCGCTCGAGCTTGCGGCGGGACCAGGCGAGGGCGGCCAGGGCGATCAGGAGGAAGGGGATCGTTCGTGGGTAGAGGTCGCCGATGATGACGGCGCAGTAGGCGGCGATCATCAGGTGGAGGGAGATTTTGAGGAAGCGGTTGCCGAGGACGCCGAGGAGGAGCATGGCGGCCACGGCGGCGACGCCGCGCATCATCGCGGGGCTGGCGTCGAGGAGGTAGAGGAGGACGGCGGTGGCTGCCAGGAGGGGGAGGCCGACGCGGTAGAGGCCGGAGCGCTGGTCCTGGCGGGAGACGTCGGGGTCGCTCCAGGTGCCGCGGCGGACGTTCCGGAGGGTGATGACCAGGAGGGGGAGGATCATCCCGGCCGAGACGGCGGCCGTCCAGACCCAGTTCCGGGTCGCGGCGGCGAGCATCAGGGGGACGAGGACGAAGGGATGGCCCGCGGTGGAGAGGAAGCGGGCGAGAATGGTGGAGGACAGGCGAGGGGGCCTGTCCTCCATGAAACTCAGCGAGCCGCTTTCTTGATCGCGCCGGAACGGATGCAGCGGGTGCAGACCTGCATCCGCCGGACGGCCGAGCCGACCATCACGCGGACTTTCTGCAGATTCGGCATCCAGCGACGGCTGGAAACGTTGTGGGCGTGGCTGACCCGGTTACCAAAAACCGGCGCTTTGCCGCAGACTTCACACATCTTGGCCATGTTGACTCCCTAAAACACGAAAGGCGTGGATTGTAAACATCGTGCCGGTCCCGCGCAAGACTGGACTCAGCGGTTTCTCGCGCAAATCCGCGTCACCGCTTCACTTATCCAAATCCGGTAGAGTTGACACGTGAAATTAAACGTTGTAATTTCGCTTCACCTTTCTACATCTGGAGCCAATGAGAAGTGAGTGAGATGGATGGGGTGAGCGGTGTTCTTCTCAAAGAGCAAAAATGTCGTCGGCCTTGATATCGGCTCCTCAGCAATCAAGTTAGTCGAGCTGAAGGAGAAGAAGGGCGGGAACTATTCGCTCGTCAAACTCGGGACCGAGCGACTCTCGCCGGAGGCCATCGTAGACGGTTCCATCATGGACTCCTCCATGGTGGTCGATACGATCCAGCGTCTGAACGCGGATCAGAGCGTAAAGAATTCCAACTACGCGACATCCCTCTCCGGGCACTCGGTGATCATCAAGAAGATCACCCTGCCGGCGATGTCACCGGAAGAGCTTTCCGAATCCATCCAGTGGGAAGCCGAGCAGTACATCCCTTTCGACATCAACGACGTGAACCTGGACTACGTCCCGCTGACCTCCCCCGGGACCGGCGACAACATCGACGTGATCCTGGTGGCGGTGAAGAAAGAGAAGATCAACGACTACACGTCGGTGATCAACCAGGCCGGGAAGCTGCCGGTGCTGGTGGACGTGGACGCGTTCGCGCTGCAGAACTGCTACGAGGTGAACTACGAGGTCGAGGACGGCAAGGTGCTGGCTCTCGTCAACGTCGGCGCCTCGGTGACGAACGTGAACGTCCTCTCGGGCACGACGTCGATGTTCTGGCGCGACATCACCTTCGGCGGCAACCAGTACACGGATGCCATCCAGCGCGAGCTGAGCCTCTCGTTCGAGCAGGCCGAGGAGCTCAAGCGGGGGAAGCCGGTCGCCGACTACACGATCCAGCAGGTCATCCCCATCCTCAACTCCGTCTCGGAAGACTTCGCGGGCGAGCTGCGCAAGACCCTCGACTTCTTCACCGCGACATCGGGCGCGGAGCGCGTCGACGAGATCGTTCTCGCCGGCGGCGGCTCCGGCGTGCTGAACCTCGACGCGATCCTCCGCGACAAGTTCGGCATCCCGGTGTCGATCATGGACCCCTTCCGGAAAATCAACGTCGACGAGAGCCAGTTCAACCCCGAGGAACTGGCTGAGATCGCGCCGAGTATGGCGATCGCCGTAGGCCTCGCCATGAGGAAGTTGGGGGACGCTTGATCAAGATCAATCTGGTGCGGGAAGGGCGGGCGGTCCGCGGAGCCGGTGCGGCTCCGACGACGGCTGCGGTTGCAGGCGCCGGCGGGACGGGTGCGGCCAACATCAACAACATCCTGATCGTGGCCATGCTGGTGCTGGGGCTGCTCGCGTCCGCCGGGTACTGGTTCTTCTACAAGCGCGAGCTCCGGCAGCGCGAGGAGATCGCCGAGCAGCGCCAGGGTGAGGCTCAGAAGCTGGAGTCGATCATCAAGGAAGTGGACGACTTCCAGAAGCGGAAGGACAGCCTTCAGCAGCGCATCGACCTGATCAACCAGCTCAAGCAGAACCAGAAGGGGCCGGTACGGATCATGGACCAGATCAGCCGCGACCTTCCGGACCTGGTCTGGCTCGACACCATGGACATCAACGCCGGCCGGATCAGCCTGACCGGCCGGGGCCTGAACCCGAACGCGATCGCGCTCTTCATCGAGAACATCAAGAACGACCAGTTCTTCGAGGAGCCGCAGGTCGGGCAGCTCAGCCAGATCTCGAGCGCGCCGGTGGTCTACTCGTTCGACATGAACTTCGCCTTTACGTACACGCCGAAGAATGCCGCCGGGGCTGCCGGCGCGGCGACCGACACGAATTCGACCGCAACGGCAGCGGCGACGCAGTAGCAGGAGAAGTCGATGGCGCTGACTCTGGACGACAAACCGTGGTGGGTGGGCCTGCTCGTCGGGCTGGCGCTGGCCGGGGCCGTGTGGTACGGCGCCGAGACGCTGTTCGTCAAGGACATCAAGGGGAACATCGAATCAACCGAGAAGAGGATCACCGAGCTCAATCAGAAGATCGCCCAGGGCCGCGCCGCGGAGCGGAAGCTCCCGCAGTTCCGCGAGGAAGTGAAGCGGCTGGAGCTGGAGTTGGAGAAGCTCCGGCGCATCCTCCCCTCCACGCGCAACACCGAGGAGATCATCAAGAAGCTCAAGTCGCTGGTCGACCAGGGCGAGTTCACGCTGCGCCGCCTCTCCTTCCCGCCGCTCGGCACCGCCGGCGGCGGCGGCGGCGGTGCGGCCGAGGAGACGTACGCGGAGTGGCCGATCGCCGTGGCCGTGGACGGCCGCTACCATGACCTGGCGCTGCTGTTCAACCGGCTGGGCAACTTCTCCCGCATCATCAACGTCGAGCAGATCCGCATCAGCGCGCTCGGCGCCCAGGAGACCAAGACCATCGGAGCCACGTTCGTGGCCAAGACTTTCGTCTACGTCGAACCGAAGGAAGAACCGAAGGAAGGCGAAGGCGAAGCGAAGCCGGGCGGGAGCTAGGGGGCGACGATGAAGTTCAGAAAATTCGCATATTCGCTCGTGACCGTGGCCGCCCTGGTGGCCTCCGTCGTCGTGGCGCAGACGCCGGCGGCGACGGGGACCGACACCGCCGGGACGTCGACCGCCTCGGACGTGCAGAAGTCGCTCGAGGAGATCCTCGAGGAGCCGACCACGACCGACACGTACCGCTACGATCCCCAGGGACGACGCGATCCGTTCCGCTCGCTGATCGGGCCGACGCCGCAGCTCGAGCCGGGCCAGCGCCCGCCGGGAGTGCCGGGCTTCCTGATCGACGAGCTGAAATTACAGGGCATCTTCAAAACCCGTCAGGGGCTGACGGCGATGGTGAATGGTCCGGACAATACCGGTTATACCGTCCGCGCAGGACAGAAGGTACTGGACGGGGAGATCATCCGGATCACGCCGACGTCGGTTGTGTTTCGACAGGAAGTCAACGATCCGACTCGCATCGAGCGATACCGCGAGGTGGTGAAGGACCTGCTGCCGGCGTCCACTCCGAAGCGTTAGGAGGAGGAAGCAGTGCAGGTTCAAGGGCGAGTGGAGGGCGAGATGGTGAAGGGGTCAAGTATGAGAAGAGCCAAGCGAATCCTGCTGATTGCCGGCGTGCTCGTGGTAGGAGCGAGCACCGCTGACGCCCGCATCTGGGGGCGCAAGGCGGACAAGCCGGCCGAGGCCCCGGTGGCCGCGACGACGGTCGCGCTCAACGCGGTCGAGATCGACGGCTCGCGCGTGCTTCTGCGCACCAACGGCGCTCCGGCCTACACTTCCTACAGCCCGTCTCCGGGCGTGTTCGTGGTCGACCTCACTGGTACGTCCCGCGACGCGGGAGTGTCCATCCCTGCCTCCCTTCCGCCCGCCGTCCTCTCGATTGCTGCCGACGAAGTGGTGGAGATGGGCAGCCGCCTTACCCGCGTCACGTTCCGTTTCGCCGAAACCCTCCGGCCCGAAGTGGCCGCCATCGAGAAAGCCGTCGTGGTGACGGTCCCGGCGTCCGCGATCCCGATCGAGACGGCCGGGATCCCGGCCGGCATCCCGGTCATCGAGACGGGGAATCTCCCGGCAGCCGATCCGGCTCCGGCGGTGACGATCGTCGAGATGCCGGCGGAGCCGGTCGCCGAGCCGATTGCCGATCCAATCGAGGAGCCGGCGCCCGCCATGGCCGCCGAGCCGGTGGCCCGGGTCGACGAGGCCCGGCTCCCGCGCGCCCGGATGCTGAAGCGAATCGACGCCACGACCCATGACGGCAACGTGGAAGTGCGCATCACCGGCGACGGGCAGTTGAAGTACAAGGCTTTCCGCCTGGAGAGCCCGTCGCGCCTGGTCATCGACGTCGACGGCGTGAAGAACGCCGCCGCAAAGAACAACGTGAAGGTGGACGACGACGTCGTCCGCGGCGTCCGGGTGGCGCAGTTCCAGCCGACGGTCGCCCGCGTGGTCGTCGACCTGGCGCACAGGACCGAATACGACATTGCCACGATAGGCGAGGAGCTGCGGATCGCCTTCGGCCCGGCCGCGCGCGCGTCGCAGGCGCCGGCCGAACAGCAGATGCAGCGCGTGCAGCCGGCGAGGGTCGCCGCGATTCCGGCCCCGCAGCCGGCCAGGGTCGTCGAAGCTCCGGCGCCGCAGCCGGCCGCGCATGTCGACGTCGTGGCGCAGCAGACCTCCGCGCCGGCCGACATCACCGACTCGATCCCGACCATCGTTCCGGCGGCAACGACTTCCACGGCGGCGACGGCGTGGAACGTGCCGGAGCCGGCGAAGAAGTATCCGGAGCCGGTGTCGCAGGGCGCCCGCTCGCGCATCACTCCCGCGGTCGACCAGGCGCCGCCGGCGACGCAGGACGACGTGTTCGCGAACGCGCAGCCGCCGGCGACCCCCACGGTCGCGGCCCAGACGCTCAGCGGCAGCCGCACGCTCAGCGGTACCTCGCGCGTGTTCAACGGCGAGCCGCTCTCGCTGAACCTGAAGGATGCAGACATCAAGGACGTGCTCCGGACGTTCGCGGAGCTGACCGGCCTGAACATCGCCATCGACCCCGGCGTGCAGGGCTCGGTCACCGTCGACTTCGTGGACGTTCCGTGGGACCAGGCCCTGGACCTGATCCTGCGCCAGAACGGCCTGACCTGGACCCTGGAAGGGAACGTGATGCGCATCGGCACGCTCGAGCGCATCGCGTCGGAGACGGCTGCGGCGCGGCGCCTCGACGAGGAGCAGCGTCTCAACGTCGCCATGACCACGCTCAGCTTCAAGCTGTCGTACGCCCGGGCGGGTGAAGTGGCGAACCTCCTGCGCGACATCGCCTCGCCGCGCGCGCGCATCATCACCGACCCGCGCACGAACCAGCTCATCGTCAGCGAGATCCCGGAAGTGCTGCGGACGATGCAGAACCTCATCACCACCGTCGACATCCCGGCGCGTCAGGTGATGATCGAGGCCCGCATCGTGGAGAGCCTGCGGACGTTCACGCAGACCTGGGGCTTCGAGTGGGGCTTCGGCGGCGAGCTGAATCCGGCGCTCGGCACGGGGACCGGACTGGTGTTCCCGAACCGGGTCGGCTTCACCGGCGGCCCGTTCGAGTTCGGCGGCGGCAGCAACATCATCGCCCTGACGTTCTTCGACGTCCTCGGCACGTTCGACCTCGACCTGGCGCTCTCCGCCTCGGAGGTCCAGGGCTTCTCGAAGGTCGTGTCGGCGCCGCGCGTGACCACGCAGGACAACACGGCCGCGGAGATCCAGAGCGGTTTCCAGATCCCGTACCAGACCCGCATCAACTTCACCACCACGGTCACCTACCTCGACGCCACGCTGCGCCTGACGGTCACGCCGCAGATCACCGCGGCCGGAACGGTGATCATGGACATCGCGGTGCAGAAGAACGAGCCGGCCACCGGTCTGTCGATCGCGGGCGCGGCGGGCACGCCGCTGACCACGCGCCAGGCCAGGACGCGCCTGATGGTGCGCGACGGCGGGACGGCGGTCATCGCCGGCATTTTCCAGACCAGGGACAACCAGGGACAGTCGCGCATCCCGTTCGTGCACCAGATTCCGATCATCGGGGCGCTGTTCCGCAGTCACAGCATCGATACGTCACATGACGAGTTGCTCATCTTCATCACGCCGCGCATCGTGAGAGGGTGAAGCAGGGAGGGCGAATGAACATCATGCGAAACATCAGAACGCTCGCAATCGTGGCGCTGGCCGTGGCCGGCGCGATGAGCTGCAGCAGCGAGCTCACGGACAACGCCGCTCCCGTCGAGCTGGTCGTGACGAACACCCAGAATCTGTCGCGGCTGGACATCGATCCGGCCACGACCGACGAGGAATGCAACGAGACCGTCGGCGTCATCAACATGCAGGTCATCCCGAAGAACAACCGCCCGGGATCGACCAGCGAGTTCACGACCGTACGGGTGACGCGTTACCGCGTTTCGTACCGCCGCACGGACGGCGGGACGGTGGTGCCGCCGTCGTTCGTCCGCTCGATCGACACGCTGATCCTGGTCGGCGGGACGGAAGAAGGATCGAACTTCACGGTGCTGGAGTCCGACGCGGTCCGCCGGGCGCCGTTCGTGGCGCTCCAGCCGCAGAACGGCGGACGCGATCCGGAGACCGGGCGCACCGTGGTCCAGATGGACGTGACCCTGGAGGTCTTCGGCGAGACGCTGGCCGGCGACAACGTGTACGACGCGACGACGTTCCCGCTCGAGTTCTGCTATGGCTGCGGAGGGTGCAGCTAGGCCGGTTGCGCTCCGCGCGCCGATGCCCAACTGGGGGTTGACATGAAAACGATGAGACAGCAGAAACTCTTGATGGCGCTGCTGGCGCTGGTCCTGATCCTCGGTGCGTGCAAAGGCGAGTCTCCGACGGCCCCGCCGTCGGGCGGCGGCGGGACCACTCCGCCTCCGACCACGACCGGCGTGGACATGGTCCTGACGGCATCGAACGCAACGCCTCTGGTCGACTCCACCGTGATCATCACGGCCACGGTCACCCAGAACGGGCAGCCGGTGCCGAACGGCACGGCCGTCGAGTTCGCGGTCACGGAAGGCGCCGGCTTCGAGAACACCACCAGCCGGGCCATCATCAAGACCACGACGAACGGCGTCGCCACGACGTCGATCAGCTCGAGCGTGGCGGGACCGGTCACGGTCTCGGCAACCATCAACAACGTCACCAGGACCGTCACGGTCAACTTCCAGGTGCGGCCAACCACGCCGCCTCCGGTCAACACCACGCCGAGCATCACCTCGGTCACTCCGGCCATCGGCCGTCCTGCGGGCGGGGAGATCATCCGCATCGGCGGCACGAACTTCAGGGCGCCGGTCCGGGTGCTGTTCGACGTCGGTGCGGCGTTGCCGATCGAGGCGACCGTGGTTTCCGTCAGTGCGACGCTGATCGAAGTGGTCAGCCCGGGCATCAACCTCGGGTCGGGACAGCAACTCGTGACCGACATCATCGTCCTCACCGAGGCCGGAACGGCCAACGAGCAGCGCGTGGAGGCCGAGGACGCCTTCACCTATCGCAACGAGCAACTTCAGCCGGTGCTCAATACCGCCTCGCCGAACTCCGGTCCGGTGACCGGCGGCACGAGGGTGTCGATCTACGGCGAGGCATTCCAGGCGCCCGTGCAGGTACTGTTCGGAGCGGCCGAGGCCAAGGTCATTACCGTCACGTACAACGAGATCCTGGTCGAAGCCCCGGCCGGCCGTGATACCGCCGACAACGGCTCCGGCGTCGTCACCGGTCCGGTGGACGTGATCGTGCGCAACATTACTTCGGGCACCGAGGCCACGCTGACCGGCGGCTTCCGCTACATCGCGGCCATCGACATCACCTCGATCCACCCGAACCTCGGGCCCGCCACCGGCGGCACCGACATCACCATCGACGGCATCGGCTTCCTCGCCCCGGTCGAAGTGACCGTCGGCGGTCTGACGGCCACGGTGCTGCGCGTCAGCGGCACGCAGATCCTGGCCCGCACCACGCCTTCGCCGAATCCGTGCGCGACCTCGAGCTTCACAGTGCAGGTCAAGAACGTCGCCAACGGCGACTTCGAGATCTACGGAGACGGACCGGAGGAGCAGCCGTTCACCTATGTCGGCGTGCTGCCGCTGATCACGTCGGTCTCCCCGGCGAGTGGAGTCGAGCCGGGCGGGAACCTGTCGGTGCTCGTGCGCGACCCGGGCATCGGGCCGCTCGGCTTCGCCGACGTCCGCTTTACGCTCAACAACCGATCGATCATCCCGAGCCCGAGCCAGATCACGGACGGCGACGGTACGACGACGTTCAACGTGGCGGTGCCGACGACCGGGTTCAGCTTCCCGACCGTCGCCTGCACGACCGGCGGCGGACTGGCCGGTTCGCAGTTCGGGCCGCTCGAGCTCCCGATCACGTTCAACAACATCACGACTTCGTGTGCCGACACGACGACCGTCGTGATCATCCCGGACTCCGACACCAACCCCTGCCTGACGTCGCCGCGGCCGATCGTGACCGAGCCGCCAAGCGGCTGCGCGAATCCCGGCCCCGCGACCGTCGGTGCGAACGCGACGCTCCCGCTGACCACGACCGCTGAGATCGAGATCACGAATCAGGCTGGATCACTGCCGCTGAACATCACCAACGTGGCCATCAGCGGAAGCGCGGCTTCCGAATTCCGTATCTCGCCGACCACGGCCACCGGAATCGCGGGCGGTGGCAGCCAGACGTTCATCGTGACGTTCGACCCGATCACGCCAGGGACGAAGGAAGCCCTGGTGACGTTCACGACCAACTCCGCCTTCACGCCGACGATTACGGTCTGCGTGCAGGCTACCGGCGCCCTCTAACCCCCGTTTTCCTTCAAAACTGTCGGACGAACCGCCCCTTCCGGGGCGGTTCGCGTCTGATGCGGTTGCACCGACCGGCGTAGTAAGCAAGAATTCAGGTTCCTCGAATGGCCCAACCGGCGACGAACGCGAAACTCGACGAGCTGCGGTTCAAGCTCAAGACGGATCCGAAGAGCCGTCTGTTCTACCAGCTCGCCGAGGAGCTCCGGAGAGCCGGACATCTCGAGGAGGCGGAGCAGTATCTCCATTCCGGGCTCACCGTTTACCCGACGTACCTGGCCGCCTGGGTGTGCCTCGGCCGCGTGCTCCGCGACCGGAAGAACGAAAGCGCCGCCGTCGACGCGCTGAACAAGGCGCTGCAACTCGATCCGGGAAACGTGGTCGCCGCGCGCCTGCTCGCCGACGCCTATCTCGCCCTCGGCGAGAAGGTCGAGGCGATCAAGAAGTACAAGCTCGTGCTCGCGCTGCTGCCCTCCGACGAGGAATTGCGCGCGACGATCGACCGGATCGACCAGGAACTGCAGGCGCCGCCGGCGACTGCGCCGGCCACCCCCGAGGAGGAAGCCTTCACGGCCATGCCTCCCGAAGAGGATGCGTTTGCTCCGGCGCCGTCCGAGGAAGATGCATTTGCGCCGGTGCCTCCGGAGGCGCCGATGGAGGCGGCTCCCGTGGAGCCGATACAAAGCGCTCCTGAGACTTTCTCCGACGACGAGCGGGTGCTGTCGCCGATGGAAGAGTCGCCGTTCGACCGGACGCTTCCGCCGTTCGAAGAGGCGGAACGCCCGCTCGACGAAGAGGCGCGGCTGGAGAGCGAGACCGCCGACGTCGAGCCGATGTCGGTGGCCCACGACGAGAGTCCGTTCGAAGAGCCGGTGAGCGACTTCACCGCCGACGCGGTCGAGATCGAAAGCCCGATGGGCATTTCCATCGTCTCGGCGCCACTCTCCGCCGAGGTCCCCTCGTCGTTCGAAGAAGACGAGTTTCCGCCGGTCGATTCGGTTCCGGTGTTCGACACCGACGACGCCGTCCCGCAGGCGGAGGCCGGGGACGCCGGGAACACGCTGACCATGGCCGACCTCTACGTCGGGCAGGGAGCGATCGAGGACGCCCGGCACATCTACGAGAGCATCCTGGCGCGCGACCCGGAGAACGCCGAGGTACGCGCCAAGCTCGCCGCCATCGCGCCGCGAGTGAACCGCAAAGTGGCGCAACTCGAGCGGTGGCTGGCCAAGGTGGCGAGGAGAGAGGTGGGGCGTGTTTAGAGAAGTGCTGGCAGGGTTGCGCGACCGCATTGAGGGGACGATGGCGGCCAGTCTGATCGGACTCGACGGCATTCCGGTCGAGACGGTCGGCGATTCGGGGGTTCCCCTCGACGTCCTCGGCGCGGAGTTCGGCGGCTTCGTCAAGTCGATCCGCCACGCCAATACGGAGCTCAACACCGGCGAGGTGCTGCAGTTCGCGCTCGTCACGGAGAAGTACGTCACGTTTCTCTCCGAAGTCACGCCCGAGTACTACATCCTCCTCGTGCTGCAGCCGGACGGGAATTACGGCCGGGCGCGGTTCGAGCTGGCGAAGGCGAAGCACCTGCTTCGCGACGAGTTGATCTGAGAGGTAGCCATTTGAACTTCAAAGAGATTCTGGAACTGATCGACAAGATCTCCGACACAGGGATCGGCAGCGTCGAGATCGAGCAGGCGGGGACGAAGATCCGCATCGAGGGGAAACCGGCCCAGCAGCACGTCTTCGCGTCGTTCGGCGGAGAAATGAAGGGCGACCGGCCGGAGCTACAGGGGGCGATCCCCATCGCCGCGCTTCCCGATTCGCCCGGCGTCACGGCCGCGAAAGAAGCGGACAAGAAGCAGGCGGAGCAGGACGCCGGCGAGGCGGGGCTGCACATCATCACCTCGCCGATCGTGGGGACGTTCTACCGCTCCCCGAACCCCGAGGCTTCTTCGTTCGTGAACGTCGGCGACCGGATCTCGAAGGGGAAGGTCCTCTGCATCATCGAGGCGATGAAGCTGATGAACGAGATCGAGTCGGACATCGACGGCGTCATCACCAAGATCTACCCGACGAACGGCCAGCCCGTGGAGTACGGCGAGAAGTTGTTCGCCGTCAAGGTGTAGCGACTCTCCATGTTTGCGAAAATTCTGATCGCCAACCGCGGCGAGATCGCCATGCGCGTGATCGCCGCGTGCAAGGAGATGGGCATCAAGACGGTGGCCGTGCACTCCGAGGCCGACCGCGACTCGCTCCATGTCCGCTATGCCGATGACGACGTCTGCATCGGCCCGGCCGTCTCCAAGCAGAGCTACCTGAGCATCTCCAGCATCATTGCCGCGGCCGAGATCACCGGCGCGGACGCGATCCATCCGGGCTACGGGTTCCTGTCGGAGAACGCCCACTTCGCCGAGATCGTCGGCGAGTGCCAGCTCACCTTCATCGGTCCTCCCCCGGAGGCGATCCGCCTGATGGGCGACAAGGCCCGCGCCCGCGAGACCGCGAAGCGCGCCGGCGTTCCGATCATCCCCGGCAGCGAGGGGGCGGTGCGCACGGTCGAGGAGGCGCTCGACGTCGCCAGGGGGATCGGTTATCCGGTCATCCTGAAGGCGGCAGCCGGCGGCGGCGGCCGCGGCATGCGCATCTGCTGGGACCAGGACGAGCTGCCGACGCAGTTCGACACCGCCCGCAACGAGGCCGAGCGCGCATTCGGCGACGGCTCGGTCTATCTCGAGAAGTACCTCGAGCACCCGCGCCACATCGAGATCCAGGTCTTTGCCGACACGTTCGGCCGGGTGGTCTCTCTGGGGGAGCGCGAGTGCTCGATCCAGCGCCGCCATCAGAAGCTGATCGAGGAGTCGCCGTCACCCGCGCTCACGGACGAGCTCCGGGCGCGCATGGGCGAAGCCGCGATCCGTCTCTGCAAGGAGGTCGGCTACGTCAACGCCGGCACGATCGAGTTCCTCTTCCAGGACGGCGAGTTCTATTTCATGGAGATGAACACGCGCATCCAGGTCGAGCACCCGGTGACCGAAGAGGTGACGGGGATCGATCTGGTGAAGGAGCAGATCCGCGTCGCGGCGGGAGAGCGGCTGTCGGTCCCGGAAGGGGAGTTCCGCCTGCGCGGCCACGCCATGGAGTTCCGCGTCAACGCCGAGGATCCGGTGACGTTCGCGCCGAACCCGGGAAAGATCCGGGAGCTGCACCTCCCGGGAGGTCCCGGAGTCCGCGTCGACACGCACATCTACCGCGACTACGTCGTTCCGGCGCACTACGACTCGCTGCTGGCAAAGCTGATCGTGCGAGGGAAAGACCGCCTCGACACCATCGCCCGAGGACGGAGAGCGCTCGAGCAATTCGTCGTCGAAGGGGTGAAGACCACCATCCCTCTCCACCGGGCCATCCTGAACAACGAACAGTTCATCCGTGGAGACATCTCGACGAGGTTCATGGACACGTTCAGCATGTAGCGTGACCAACGAGCAAGGAACGATGAGAGATGAGCGATGAACAAGGGGTGAAGGCCTCGTTTCGTTCAGCTCATCTCTTATCTCTCATCGCTCGTTGCAGGACCTGGTCGTGCTAACCTCATCTTTCCTTCAGCAATGAAAATCTATCTGGTCGGCTTCATGGGCTCCGGCAAGACGACGATCGGCCGCGAGCTGGCGGCGCGGATCGACGCGCCGTTCTTCGACCTCGACGAGCTGGTCGAGTCGGCGGAGAGTCTGTCGATCAAGGAGATCTTCGCCCGGCACGGCGAACCGTATTTCCGCAAGCGGGAGCGGGACATCCTCCGCACCACCAGGAATCTCGAGGCGGGGGTGATTGCCACCGGCGGGGGGACGTTCACCTTCGACGAGAACATCCAGTTCATCCAGTCGGAGGGGCTGTCGGTGTACCTCTCGGCGCCGTACGCGCTGCTGCGCGCGCGGGTGGGCGGGAAGGCGACCGAGCGGCCGCTCTTCACCGACGACCTGGCCACGCACGAGCTCTACGCCAACCGCATCCGCTACTACCGGATGTCCGACCTGACCATTGAAGTCCGCGAAGACGAGACGCCGGTGGAGATCGTGGAGCGGCTGGTGCTCGAGCTGCCGAAGAGCGTCCTGGAATCGGCGAGGCGCTCGGTCCGGAGGCGAGCGTGAGGGCGCTCGTGGTCAGCGACCTGCACGCAAACGCCGAGGCGTTGCGGGCGGTGATGAAGCGGGTGAACCGGAAGAAGTTCGACTCGGTGATCTGCCTCGGCGATTTCGTCGGTTACGGCGCGCAGCCGAATCATGTGCTCGACACGATGCGCACGGTGAAAGGGCAGAAGCTCTACATCCGCGGCAATCACGACCGTGTGGCCTCGGGCCTCGACGACGCGAACGGGTTCAACCATGCCGCAAAGGCGGCCGCGCTCTGGACGCGGGTTCATCTCAGTCCCCCGAATCGCCGTTTCCTCCGCGATCTGGCGGTCGGTCCGGTCGTGCACAAGGGCGTGATGCTCTGTCACGGCTCGCCGTATGACGAGGACGAGTACGTCTTCAACATCCACCACGCCGGCCAGGTGCTGGCGCTCTACAACGCGCCGATCATCCTCTACGGGCACACGCATCTGCCGGCGGTCTTCTCGATCGACCCGGAGATGAACGTGACCGGCTTCGCCGTGCGCGGCGACGCCACGCTCAAGCTCGACCCGCGCCTCCGCTACCTGATCAACCCCGGCTCGGTCGGCCAGCCGCGCGACCGCAACCCCGACGCCGCCTTCATCATGCTCGACACGGAAAAGCGCACCTTGCAGTTTTTCCGCGTCGACTACGACCGCGCCAAAACCCAGGCTTCGATTCTCAAGGCAGGCCTGCCGGAGATTCTGGCGACGCGGCTGTCTTACGGGACGTAGGCCGCGGGCCGGTGGATAGGTCCTATCAGCCCTCTCCCATTCGGGAGAGGGCTGTGCAGAACACTACTTGGTGGCGGTGCGCAGCTCGCTGAAGTGCGCCCCGCGGACGACCATGGCCGGCGGAATCGGCTCGTCGGTGAACGTGACGTACTGGTAGAGCTGGATGTATGCCTCGCTCAAGGCAGTGCGCATCTCGTTAATGTGAACCCTCCGGATCAGCACGGGAGTGGTATCCGTCCAGGTCTTTGCCGGCAGTCCCGCGGCGAAGCGCATGGCGTTGACGGCGGCGCGGAGCTGCGTGAGATGCACGAGCTTCACCCGGGTGTTGCCGGTGAGCGGGTCATCGGTGAACAGGATGGTCGTGGCGGTATCGGCATTGCCGATCAAGCCGTTGCTCGCGTTGCGGATGGTGTAGAGGTAGGTCTTCCCTGGAACGACCGCCGTGTCGACGAAGTCGTTTCCGGTGACGGTCCCCCGGACGATGAGGGTCACGCCTTTCTGCTCGGTCCGCATCACTTGGTACGCATGGGTCGGATCGCCGGTCCAGGTGACGAGAATCTGTGAGGCGCTGGTCGCCGTGGCGATCACCGTCGGTGTCGACGAGGAGCCGACGGAGAACGACGAGGGGCTGGTCACGGAGCCGCCCGGCGTGGTGACCTTGATCGGGCCGGTCGTCGCCGCGTCCGGGACGATGAGGGTGATCTTGTTCTGGGCGTTGACGGTGAACGCCGCGGTCGCGTTGTTGATCGTCACCGACGTCGTACCGTTGAAGTTGTTGCCGCTGAGGGTGACGGTACTGCCGATGGCACCGGCGTTGGGCGCGAAGCTCGACAGCACGGGCGGCAGGTAGAAGCTCGTCGCGGTGACGCCTTCCCCTTCGTCGTTCGCCAGCGCAATCGGACCGGTCGTCGCCGCCGCCGGCACGGTCGCGTTGATCAGGACGTCGCTGACGATCGTGAACGAAGCGGAGGTGCCGTTGAAATGCACCGACGTGGTCGTGTTGAAGTTCTGGCCGCTGATCGCCACCAGCGTTCCCGGAGGACCGTTGGTCGGTGAGAACGACGATGCGATCGGCGTCAGCGCGACGCTGAAGGAAGTGCTGCTGGTCGCGCTTCCGCCCGGCGTCACGACGAAGATCGGGCCGTCGGTCGCGCTTGCCGGCACCGTGGCCTGGATCTGCGTGTCACTGATCACGGTGAACGTGGCCGCGCTGCCGCCGATCGTCACGTTGGTGGCACCGCCGAACCGGAGGCCGGTGATGGTGACGGTCGTTCCGATGCCGCTCCGCGCCGGGGTGAAGCTGGTGATGACCGGACGGATCCCGAACGATGTGCTGCTGAAGCCGGCTCCCGCTTCCGCGGTGACGGTGATCGGGCCGGTCGTTGCCGCCGCCGGAACCGTCGCGGTGATCGAGGTGCCGGCAGGATTGACGGAGAAGGCTGCCGTCTCGGTGCTGTTGAACGTCAGCGAGATCACGTTCACGAAGTCGAAGCCGGTGATGGTGACCGTGTCTCCCGGCAACGCGTTGGGCGGAGAGAAGCCGGTCACGGTGGGGGGATAGCGGAAGGAGATGGCCGAGCAGCCGGTGAACGGCCCGGGGGTGGTGATGCAGATCGGGCCGGTCGAGCCGCCTTCCGGCACCACTGCCTTGATCTCGGTCGTGCCGGTGAGGGTGAAGGTGGTTGCTTCGGTTCCGTTGAATTTCACGGAGGTTGCGCCACCCATCTTGACGCCGGTGATGGTGACGAGCGTTCCCGGCGCTCCCGCGGCGGGAACCACGGTGGCGATCTCCGCGGCTGCGTTTTCGACCGTGTACGAGGCCGCGCTGGTGGCGGTCCCCGAATCGGTGTTCACGGTGATCGTTCCGGTCTGGCCCGCATTCGGGACGATGGCGGTGATCTGGGTCGGGCTGTCGACGGTGAAGTTGGCGGCGGCGTTGACGCTGAAGTTTACCGAGAGAACGTCGACGAAGTTGGTGCCGGTGAGGATGACCTCTGATCCGGGCAGGCCAGTATTCGGCGTGAAGCCGGTGACGGTCGGCGGCGGCGCGAGGATGCGGAAGCCGTCTTCTTTGGTGAGCGTCAGGGGCCCGCTGTTGACCACCACGTCGACGATCCCGGGAGTAGCCGCCGGAACGGTGAACTGGAGCTCGCTCCCGCTCACGAACTCGACGTTCGTCGCCGGGGTTCCACCGAGGGTGACGGTCGCGCCGGAGACGAAGCCGGCGCCGAAGACGGTCACCACCGTCCCGGGCGAGCCGAGCACGGGTGAGAGCCGGTCGATGCCGGTGTAGGTGTAGACATTGAAACCGGTGTGGCTCTGGCCGTCGAAATTCTCGACTTTGACGGAGGCGGATCCGGCGACCATCGGAGGTGTGACCGCGTCCACACGCGTTCCGCTCACGACCGTCACCGACGTGGCCGCGAGCCCGTCGAAGAAGACCTTCGCTCCGGGGAGGAAGCCGAAACCGTTGATCGCCACGCTGGTGCCGCCGGCGTCAGGCCCGGAAGGAGGGGTCACGCTCGAGACGGTCGGCGGAGGATCGAGGTAGCGGTACGAAGAGGGGAGCGTGAAGGTGTCGGATCCGCTCGACACCACGACGTCGACGATTCCGGATGATGCCCGAGGGCCAGTCTTGGCCGTGATCTGGGTCGTACCGGTCAGCGTGACGTTCGTCGCCACGGCGCCGCCGATGGAGACGCTCACCGGCGCCGTGAATCCCTGGCCGATGATGGTGACGTTCGTGTTGCCGGAGATCGGTCCGGAGCCGGGAGTGATCGAGGTGATGCCGCGGTAGGTGAAGCCATTCGGCAAAGTCCCGGCGGAGTAGTCGGGGTTGATGACGATGACGTCGGTGAGGCCGCCGCTGTTCGGCGGGATGGTCGCGAGGAGCGTTGCGCTGTTGACGAAGGTCACTCCGCGCGCGAAGACCCGGCCGATCATCACCCGGGCCTTCGGATGGAAGTTCGATCCGATGACGGTGACGCTTCCGCCGCCGGCCGTCAGCGAGTTGTTGGGCCGCGCTTCGCTCACGGTCGGCACGGGTGCCTTGGTGACGACGAGGTGGGTGTTCGCGAGGGTCGTGAAGACGTTGGCGGCGATGTCATGCGGGTGCGGAATTTCGAAAAACACCCGCTTGGTGTTGTTCGGCATCGGCCCCATCTTGAACGTGATCGACGTCGCGTCTGCGCTGATGATCTGTTTCGCGAGGTCCTGTTCGGACGAAAGGTCGTCGGTGCGGAGGTCGGCCCGGACGAACGGCTGCGTCGGGAGGCGGGTTGCCGTGAGCGTCGCGGTGCCGTTGCCGAGCGTGTCCATCGTGCCGGTGACCGTTTCGACGGAGTTGTGCCCCTGCTGGTAGACGAATGCCTGGGGGACGACGACCGAGCTGTTGTCCGGGTTCTTGACCGTGACGTCGACGACCCCGATGGGGTGCGACGGCGTGCGGAACTTGATCGCCGTCCCTCCCGCAAAGACGCTCAGGGTGATGCCCTGCGCGGTGCCGAAGAACACGGACGCGCCTTGCTGGAAGCCGGTCCCGCGGACGTGAAACTTCCCGTCGACGGTGACGTTTGCCGCAGCGGTCAGGCGTTCGACGTAGTCGATGGCGAAGCCCGCCGCCCCCGCGCCGAGCAGAATGCGCGCGATCTGCGTGGTCGCATAGTGGCCGTAGGGGATCTGGGTGCCCTTGAGCCAGATGCCGTCTTCTCCCTTACCGCCGTTGATGACCATGAGGTAGATGTTGCCGGCGGTGTCGACGACGGACGTCGGGCCGAGAGAGGGGCCGTAATAGGTGGAAAAGAGGAGTGTCGTCAGGTTGGCGTCGAACTTCGCCAGGACGGTTTCGTCCAGAAGAAAGCGGTCGCCCTGGACCGGGTTGACCATCGGGATGTCCCCCGACGCGGTCTGCATGGTCAGGTAAATCGTGTCCGAGGGTCCGACGGCGATCTTGCGCGCGCCATCGGCCGACGACCCTCCGAAATAGGTCGCCGAGATCAGGGTCCCGCCGGACGTGCTCAGCTTGAAGATACCGACGTCCAGGCTGGCGTAGGGAGTCTGCCGGAATGCATTCGCCGAGACGGGAAAGGGGCGATCCCCCGGGCTCACCGCCGCGACGATGTTCCTTGCGGAGTCGAGGGCGATGTCGGTGAGGTTCTGGCCCGGCGCATACGTCACGAATACCGGAGTCCCCCCCGGCGTCATCTTCATGATGTAGTTGATGGGACCGGTGGGGGGTGGTGTCTCCTGGTAGGCGCCAGGGGTCGTGACCAGGCCGAAGAGGGCGCCCCCGCCGACGTAGATGAACCCGTCCGCGTCCACCGCGATCGCCTGTCCCGAGCCGTAAAGGAGGGTGGAGAAGACGAGGGATTTTCCGTCGGCAGCGAATTTGGTCAGGAAGGCGTTGCTGCCGAATTCGGAACCGACCGTTCGATAGGCCCCTGGTGTCACCGGAAAGAAGTCCGACGACGTCGATCCGCTGACGACCGCCTGGCCGGTAATGGGATCGACGGCGATGTCGTGCGGCTCGGTCGTGACCGTGCTGAAAAGGAACTTTTCGAGGTACGTCGAGTAGTCGACCGCACCTGTGACGCCGTCGAGCCGCGTGACGAACACGCGGGCCGGGAGGAAGGTCGTCGGCATTTTCACCCGCTCGCCGAACGCGCCCGCCGTCGTCGGAAAGTCGCCGGAATACGTCACGCCGGTGACGAAGACGTCCCCTGCGCCGAGGGCGATCTTTCCCGTGCGCTCGTCCGCCGACCCGCCGATGTAGGTCTGGAACAGGACCTGCGAGGCATCGGGGCTGAGCTTGGCTACCAGGATGTCGTCCGACAGATACCCGTTGGTGGTGCCGCCCAGCGTCGTCGCCGTCGGCGACCAGACCGTGGCCACCAGGTAAAGGTTGCCGGCGGCGTCGCGTTGGAGGTCGGTCGAGTTGAGGCGGTGCAGCGGGAAGACGCCGCGCGCAAAGTCGAGGACAGGGTCGATGACGAGCGGCTGCGACCGGTCGTAGTCGCCGACCACGAAGGCAATGCGGTTGTCGCGCAGCTCGTACCGCGACTCGACTTCGACCTCTTTGCCGCCGATGTTCTGGTAGGCGTACGGCGCGAGGTGGCGGACCTGGTTGGCGCCCGAGCAGAGCAGCAGGTCGCCGTTCGGCTCGAGGGTCGGGGTGGCGCCGTCGACGGCGATCGAGATGTTCCGCCAGTCGGCGCCGGGAGCGACGATCAGGTCGTATTCGAGCGCTCCGCGGCGCGCGTGGTATTCGACGTCGATGCCGTCGTAGACGCCGTCATAGCGGACGTTCTCGTGTGCCGTTACGCCGGTGAGCCACCGGGAGCGATCGTTGCCGGAAATGTAGTTGGCGTAGGAGACGATCTTCGTGTCGAGGGCGGGGGCATTCCGCCGCGCACCTTCAAACCGGAGGCGGATCTCCTGTTTCGGTCCGGAAGCGTCGCCGACCAGCACCGTCGCACCGGAGGCGTTGACCGAGAGGGCCTGGCCTTGCGCGCGCGAGACGAAATCGACCTCGGCGCTGAACTGGCCGGCATTGCGCTCGAACGTGACCGGCAGGTCGAGTAAAGTCTGGCTGGGAAGCGCCGGCGGCGTCACAGGATTCGAGGGAGTGACGTGCGACGATGCCGCAGCCGAAAATGCGACGAGCAGGATCAGAGAGTGAACGAGACGCAAATTGCCTCCGGGTGTAGGTGAATCCTGGAAATAATGGTGACGGGACCGCGTGCCATTATAGACCGGTTTATGTTCTTTTGAGCTATGCTCCACGCCCTCATTTCACGATCCGGAGAAGCGGGCGCGAGTAGTAAGTGCCTGAAAATATTAGGGTGACCGCGTCCTGCTCTACCGGGGTCGCGAAGGGATTACCTTCACTTCACCGCATTCTGAAGCTCCGAAAAATGCACGGCCCGGATCACCCGTCCGGCCAGAACCGGGTCAGTGAACACCACGTAACTGTTGAAGAGCGCCAGCCCCTCCTCGATCGCCGCTCGCAGCTCGACGATGTGCTGCTGGCGGATGGTCGCGCCCGCCGGGGCAGGGTCGGTCCAGGTGAAGGGCGGTAATGCTGCCGCGACGCGGAGCGCGTCCGCAGCGGCGCGAAGCTCGCTGAGATGGACTGCGCTTACGTTCGTCGCCTGTGTGAACGGAGCATCCGTGAACATGACGGTCGTGGCGTGATCGACGGTGCCGAGCCATCGGGTATTCACGTCCTTGATGATGTAGAGGTATGTCTTCCCCGGCAGGACAGAGGTGTCGACGAAGGTGTTCCCGGTGACCGTAGCGACCGGTGGAAAATCATCGAAAAATTCGCCCCGCTTCGAAATGCGCTGAACTTGGTAAGTGTGAGTCGGATTGCCGTTCCATGAGAGGGCGATGCTGGTCGGACCGGTGGCTGTGGCAGTCAGCCAGGGGATCAAGGTGCTGGCGGTGAAGCTTTGCTCGGATCTCGCCGTCCCGTGCGGAGTGACGACCGTGATGTAGCCCACTCGTTCGACGTTGGGAATCGTGGCTTTGATGCGGCCGGGAGCTTCGACGACGAAGGTCAATTCGATTTCATCCAGGGAGACCCTGGTTGCGCCCGCGAGGTTCTTCCCGAGGATGAAGACGTGCTTCCCCGGCGGCCCCCACCCCGGGACCATGCTGTCGATGGACGGCGGCAGCGAAAAGACGCCGGCGCTGGTGCCGGTGCCGTGGCTGTTCGTAACGGAGATGGGGCCCGTGGTGGCGGAGCCTGGAACTGTCGCCATGATGGTGTTGGCGCCGGCCACGGTAAACGAGGCGGAAGCTCCGTTGAACGTAACGCTCGTGGCACCGAGGAAGTTCGCTCCGGCAATGACCACGTAGGTCGAAGGCAGGCCTTCCGTCGGCGTGAAGCTGCCGATCGCCGGGATGAGGTTGACCGTGAACGGGGTGCTGCTCGCGGCGGAGCCCCAGGGCGCGTTCACCCGGATGAGGCCACTGGTCGCTCCGGCCGGGACGGTTGCCGCAATCGTGGTGTCGTCGACCACGGTGAAGGACGCCGCTGCCAGTCCGTTGAAGGTGACCGACGTCGCACCGGTCAGGCCGGTGCCTTCGATCGTGACGACGAGCCCGGCCCCGCCCGCCGACGGGGTGAAGCCGGCGATCGTCGTCACCGGAATCTCGAATTGCGATGCCGCGTAGGCGGGCGTCGTAAACGCATTCGACACCAGCAACGATTGCCCGGCTCCGTACAGCAGCAGGCTCATGGAGTAGGGGCCGTTGACGGAATGGGTTCCGATCGGCAACCCGGGGAATGCCAGAGTGATGCTGTTCTGACCCTGGACCAGCGAATACTGTCCCGTCGCCGTGCCGAGACTCACGCCGTCCGGCGCGTACAAGGAGCCGGAGTAGCTGTAAGTGCCGGCAATGTCCGCCGTCACCGGCAGCGAGATCCGCAGTTCGTCGTAGCGGCCGTTTCCATTCAGGTCGACCGGGGTGGTGGAGCCGGGGCCGGAGAGGCGAAGACGCTCGTGCTGCAGGTCGTCGACGCTGTACGCCTGCGTCGGACCGAGGTTGATGCGCCGGTCGACGAGCACGACGTCGGAGGGCACATGGTGCTCAACCTCCACCATGCTCACGTCATAGGGCCCGCTCGAGATGAGCGTGGAGAGGACTTCTCTGGCGCCGAACGGGACGCCGACCGCCGTCGTTCCAACGGCAAGATCGGTGGTGGACGTGCGCGAAAGGGTCTGCCCCTGCGCGCCGCGGAGCTGGACGCGAACGTTGTACGTCCCGGCCTGGCTGACACTCATGCGCGGCGAGATGACGATCGAGTCGAACATCCCGTCCGCATCGTCGTCGACTCCGGCATCGGTGAACGTGCCGTCGAGCGTCGCCGTCTTGACGGTTGCCAGGACGGTGGCACTGCCGCTGCGGCGGAAGCTTCCGGTGGAGGCTACGCCGCGCACGTCGATCTCGACCTGATGCTCGCCGGCCACGGCGGTCGCCACCACGGCGGTGTAGATCCCGTCGCCTGCCTGGGCGTCCGGCGAGGTGCCGTCGTCCTGGAACGCAAGCTGGCTGGTGGCATTGTTGGGCCCGTACGCGACGGCGGTGATGGTCAGGGTCCGGAGCCGGTCGGTCCCGTCGAACACGGCGAGGGAGAGCGGTGTCGGGGCGCCGGCCGGCATGGACTGGCCGTCGCCGACGACCGCCAGGATGGTCCGGTTACGCGGCAGGACATTCACGAGCACCGGCAGATTCGACGAGATGCCGGGCGCGCTGACCTCGAGCTGCCAAGTCCCGGTGGCCGGCTGTGTGACGAAGGCGTGGTAATTGGCGCCCAGTGGATTGTCGTGCTGCTTGACCGTGCTTTCGAAATTGGGGGCGGTGGTGCCGATCACGTACCGCGTGCCGCCGGGTGAGACCAGGGCGACGGTCATGTTCTTGTGCTGCGCCGTGACCATGATGTGCACCCGCGACGCGGTGTCGATGAGCATGGGCCGGGTTGCAGCAGGTGCCGCCGGAGTGAGCGTGAACAGTTCGCGCCATTGCGGGACGACCTCGAGCTGTGCCGCCGCGGATGCGGCGAACCAGAGTGAAAGGAGAGCGACTGCAGCCGCCCGTGTAACGTGTGCGCGCATGGTCGTTCTCCTCATTGGCACGGTGGCGGCGGCTGTGGGACACCGTTGAGCGGGTAGTCCGCTTTGATGCGGCTGACGATTCCGGCCATCTGCGATGGCGCTTTGATCGTCAAGTGATCGGCGTTGACCTGTCCGACATACGTCGCGCAGGGATATTGGGCGCTCTCGACCGTTACCACGAGGTCGTTGCCGGCCGACGCGATGGTGGAGTCGATCTCCAGTGAAGAGACCGTGATCGGCACGGCCAATCCAGGTGCCGGCGTGATGACTGTGGGCACCTGGATGGCCTTTACCGTCCAAACGCTGGAGAGGATCTGGTAAGAGGCATCGGCTACCGAATCGAGAGGATAAACGCCGTTCTCGTTCGTGGAGATGACCCCGTCGTCATTGAGGTCCGCATCCGCTGCGAAGTTGTAGAACTTCACCTCGGGATCGACGCGCCCCAGCCTCGTGTTTGTCGCGAGCATCGCGCCGGGCCGCTGGTCGGCTACGGCCTTACAGCACGGCGCCCCGAAAAGTGTCGAGGCGGGATACCAGGAGTCGATGAAGATATCGGCGGCGATCAGCTTCGCGATATCGGGGGTGCTCGACGCGATGCCTGAGACGGCGGCGATGTCGGCCAGCACAGTCCCGTGAAACGTAGCGCTCAAGGTATGCAGAGACAGGATCCGTACAGGACTGCGGTGATGGTAATTCGCCAGGAATTCGCGGATATCGTTCCCGCCCTTGCTGTGGGTGACCACGTGCGCGGATCGCGTACCGAAGCGGTGCGCGAAGTTCTGGAAATGCTCCTCGAGAGCCAGGCCGTTGTCGCGGATCGACCCATTCGCCTTCAGATCGATCTGATGTTCCTCCGGAAAGCCGATCGAGTACAGGTACTCAGGCATCCCGCTGTCATGCCAGCATGATTCGCCGTCGGAGGCGGTGCCGTGGATGAAGGCGATCGGAGCGACTGCGTCGAATTCGATCTGGACCCAGTCCACGGCCGTGCACCACCCGGCAGCCGTAGCGTCGATCTCGACTTCGAGGACGTTGATTCCCGGCTGCTGCCACTGGTGTCCAAAACGAAGATATTCGGTCGGAAACTTGAACGTGTTCGGTACCCAGCTCTCGTTCCTGCCGGTCAACTGCCCGATCGCATGTCCATTGATGTAGACCAGATCCACTTCGCCATCGCTGGCGTCGACGTCCCACATGGGCAACGTCAGGGTGGCGAATTGCGAGAGAGCTCCGTTGCTCTTCAGGAGCGCCGGGTTCGTCAGCTTGCCGGACGCATCGACTTCACCCACGTACCGTGCAATCGGCAGTTCGATCCTGAGCGGGCCTTCAGCCCGGTAGGTGCAGCCGGTGTCCAGGCCTGGACCCTCGTCGGCGACGATGATCTTGTCCGTCGGCTTCGGCGGGCGCGCGGGCGCCAGTTGGTTCTCGGCCGTGGTCGAGACCCCACGGTCCCGGGCCGGTTTCTCGTCACCGGCTTGAAGCGGTGCACACACCAGTGTGGTGATCAGAATCGTCAAAGCGAAGCGGGTCAAACGGGTTCTCCTCAATCGGTCCGGTCACGCGGTGGAAGCTCCACGCACGGACGAATCGCGCGCAGGTCTGCTCGGGGCGGTGAAACGGGGAATGGTCGGGGGGTAGCGGACGGACGAACGGTTATTGGTACTTACGCATTCCGGTCTCCGCGAAGGACCCGGTGGACAGGCACGCAATGCAACGCCCGGCTCTCTTTGTTGGAAGGGAAGTGGTGAACGGGCTATCGCGCCCTCGATTCAGGACGGGGGCTCCGCAATTCAGGACAGGCGGCAGCCGGCCACAGGAACTAAGTCATTGAAAATGCTGGCGGAATACTCAACCGTAGGTGGCACGTGCGCCGCAACCGAAGCGAGCAACGGTTGCAGGAGAGTCCCATGAAAAAATCCTTCTTACTCACACTTCTCTCTCTGGTGCTGGCCGTCTCCGCCTTCGCGGAGGACGAAAAGCATCAGTCCTACCTTTCGTATGACGACGGCGGCACCGTCGTCCGCTCGGGGGATGAGGGGCGGGAGATCGACGCCCATCGAAATCTCCCGATCTATCCCGGCGACGAGGTGGTTACCTCCCGCCGCGGCCGCGCCGAGGTCCGCCTCTCGGACGGCAACATCATCGGCATCGACCGGACCACGGCGGTCCGCTTCAAGTCGATCCTCGATGCCTATGAGGGCGAGGGCGACGAGACGGTCGTCGAGCTGCGCCAGGGAAAGGTGGCCGTGCACCGCACCGATCTCGGCCGCCAGCACGTCCGCCTCGACACCGATAATGCCAGCTATGTCGCCGAGCGCGAGTCGGTCTATTCGGTCGAGACCGGAACCAACGGCCAGGACCGCGTGACGGTGTTCGACGGCGCGATCGAGGTCCGGACGCGCACCCGCGCGACGCGGCTTCGCTCCGGCGAGTCGGCCACGATCGACCAGAACGGGGTCTACGACCTGCTCGGCGATCAGCGCGACTCCTCCGACGATTTCGAGCGCTGGTTCCTCAAGCGCGCCGACCGCTTCCAGAACTACAACAACCGTTACGTCGACCGCCGCCTCGGCTATTGGGCGGATGACCTCGACGATCACGGCCGCTGGGTCTTCGTGACCGGCATCGGCTGGTCTTGGCGTCCGTACGTCGCCGCCGGCTGGCGCCCGTACCACAACGGTTACTGGCACCACGGCCGCGGCGGCTACCTGACCTGGGTCTCGTACGATCCGTGGGCCTGGGGCACGTATCACTACGGCCGCTGGGCGTTCGACCCCGGCTTCGGCTGGATCTGGGCGCCGGGCTATGGCTACTCGCCGGCGTGGGTTTACTGGATGTACGGCTCGAACTATGTGGGCTGGGCTCCCTCCGGCTACTGGGATTGCTACCGCCCCTATTACAACTGGGCCTATCACCCGTACCGCAATTACGGCTACGGCCGCAGCCATCACAACTTCGGCTTCTACGGCCGGGTGCGCGTGAGTGAGGTCGACCTCCGTCCCTGGACGTTCGTCGACTCCGGCGTGCTGATCTCGAACCGCGTCGACCGCGCCGCTCTGACGACCGACGCGATCAAGCAGCGCCTCAGCCGCTCGCCCGATGGCTACGCGACGCTGAACGGCGGCGCCTCGCGCTTCACTCGCGACGAGTTTCGCGACCCGGCGGCGGCGATCAAGCGCCGCGGGCTCGACGGCCGGATGACCGGCCAGGAGACGGGTGCGCCTCCGACCGACCTGACGCCGTTCGTCCGCCGCGACGCGGATGTGGGCAGCACGATCCGCGACCGCATTGTCCGCTCGCGGGAAGGGGCGGGGGGAGGGGCCGGTTCCGGTGCTGTCGCCGGCGGCTCTCCTGCCACCGGCTCGCGCGCCGGGAGCAGTGGTCTCGCTCCCATCGGCCGCGGCGGCGTGGCTCCGATCGGACGCGGCAGCGTGGCGCCGATCGGCGGCGGCTCGTCTTCGGTGCCGCCGGCGACCGCGACTCCTTCGACGGGGGACCGGCGCAGGGACGGCGGCATCAGCCGCGACCGGGGGACGACTCCTCCGGCCGATGCCTCGGGCGGCAATCGCGATGCGTCCGGCTCTTCGGGCTGGCGCGACCGCGTGCGCGACCGTGGTACGGATCGCGGCTCGGTGACTCCGTCGCCTTCGGCTCCTTCGACGACGCCTTCCGCCGGTTCGTCCCGCTCCGGCGGCGACTCGTGGCGCTCGCGCGTCCGTTCCAGCGATCCGTCGACCCGCGATGAAGCCCCTTCGGCCGACCGCGGCAACAGCAGCAGCGACGTTCCGCGCCGGGTGATCGACCGGATCGGCGGCGCGCGCGTGGTGCCTCGCGAGACCGACAGCAGCACCGGCAGCGACAGCAGCAAGCGCGATCGCAGCACGGTCCGCGAGCGGGAACGCTCGCGCGACAGCGGTTCGTCGAATCGCGGCAGCAGCACGCGCGACAGCGGTTCGTCGAATCGCGGCAGCAGCACGCGCGACTCCGGGTCGTCGAATCGTGGCAGCAGCGGCGGCTCGTCCGCCCGCCCGAGCTCTCCGCCCCCGTCGCGCGACTCCGGCAGCTCGTCGCGCGGCAACAACAACAGCGGCGGTGGAAACCGCAGCAGCGGCGGCAAGGTTCAGCGAGACCAGTAGCTTCAGACGAACGGGCGCCTCAGGGCGCCCGTTCTTGTTTGGGGCGATGGGCCGAATAGGACCTATGGGACCCACCACCCCATAGGTCCCATTTGTCCCATAGGTCCTATTCGTCCCATCGCTCTCGCCCTCCGATACAATCCCGCCCGAATGTCGGCGCCCCTGTTCTTCGCCCTCTATTGTCTGGAGGCGGGACTGTTCTTCACCATCGTGCCCTGGACGGTGATCTGGACGGTGAATCCGCTGCTGCACAGCAACCTGACCCTCGCCATCTGGGCGGACAATCCGTTCGTGCGCGGCTTCGTCTCCGGTTTCGGGCTCCTGCACCTGATCGTCGGCATCCGCGACATCATGCGCATCATGCGCGCGCGCCGGAGGAGCGTGGAGTGAACAAGCGCTCCCGGCTGGTCGTGCCGCTGCTGGCGGGCATCGCGCTGCTGATGCTGTACGCCTTCATCGACAACAACCGGACCTGGCTGCAGCACATCCCGTACTACGGCCCGCGCCTCGACGCGAACCGCCTCCTGCGGATGATTGCGTTCGTCACCGCGATCCCGTTGATCCTCCTGGCGGTGCGGGTAGTCGACCTGCTGGCCTTCGAGTTCCTCGCCTCACGCCGCAACAGCCGCGTCCAGGCGCCGGTGCTGCTGCGGGAGATCGTCTCCATCGTCCTCTTCGCCATGCTCATGGCGTCGGCGATCTCGACGATCTTCAACAAGAGCGTGACGGCGTTTCTCACG
This sequence comes from Thermoanaerobaculia bacterium, assembly GCA_035629865.1. Lineage (GTDB taxonomy): Bacteria > Acidobacteriota > Thermoanaerobaculia > Gp7-AA8 > Gp7-AA8 > QHVT01. Next base: position 135,600 of record DASPHC010000125.1, read on the forward strand.
ACCGGAACGATCCTCGCCGCGATCCTCGGCCTGGCGCTGCAGGAGACGCTCGGGAATCTCTTCGCCGGGATCGCGCTCCATCTCGAAGACAGCTTCGAGCCGGGCGACGTCATCCGGGCCGGCGAAGTCTTCGGGATCGTCGAGGCGGTGCGCTGGCGGGGGACGCGGGTGCGCACGTTCAACAACAACCTGCTGATCGTCCCGAACTCGATGCTGGCCCGCGAGCATCTGGAGATCTTTCCGCGCAACAATTTCAACGCCCGCATCCTGCAGGTCAACATCGACTACAACGTGCCGCCGGCGACGGTCATCAGCGTCCTTTCGCAGGCCGCGTCCCATGTCGACGGGGTGGTGCAGGAGATGCCGTGCCTCGCGCGCGTGGCGAACCTCGGCGAATCTTCGGTCGTGTACGAGATCAAGTACTTCATGTCCGACTATTCGATGCGCGACCGCATCGACGCCGACATCCGCCGCGCGGTCTGGTACGCGTTGAAGCGCAACAACATCACCATCGGGTTTCCCATCCGGTCGTTCCAGAAACACGAGACGCCGGCGCAACGGCAGCATCCCGATCGCCTCGAGATCATCGACCGCCTGAGCCGCATCGACATCCTTTCGCCGCTGACCGCAAAGGCACAGGAAGCCATTGCGGATGCGTCGCGGGTGCGGGTCTACGCGCGCGGCGAGACCATCCTCCGCCACGGCGACGAAGGAAGCTCGATGTTCATCGTCCACGAGGGCTCGATCTCGATCCGCGTGGACGAGAACGAGGTGGCGCGGCTCGAGCCGGGCGATTTCTTCGGCGAGATGGCGCTGCTGACCGGCGAGCGCCGCACCGCCGACGTCGTCGCGCTGACGGACGTGACGGCGGTGGAGATCACCAAGGACGCCCTGCAGCCGGTGCTGCAGGATCACCCCGACCTGGCCGCGTCGATCTCGGCGAAGGTGATGGAGCGCCGCAGCTCGCTCGACTCCTTCCGCGCGGATGAAGATCCGGAGGAACACGCGAGCGTGCTCTCGAGGATCCGGGCGTATTTCGGCCTGTAGGAGGAAATGCAAAATGCAGAATGCAGAATGCAAAATGGAAAAGGTTCTCCATTCTGCATTTTGCATTCTGCATTTTGCATTTCGCTTCTCATGAAGCGCCTGCTGATCGTCGAGGACAAGGAATCGCTGGCGCAGATGCTGGCCGAGGCGGTGCAGGGTGACGGGTTCGACGCGGACGTGGCGTCGACCGGGAGCCAGGCCATGCGCTGGCTGGCCGAGGGGCGGCGGTACGTGGCGGTGCTCACCGATCTTCGGCTGCCGGGCGCCGACGGCATCTCCGTGCTCCGGCAGGCGAAGGAGAGCGATCCCGATTGCCCGGTGCTGGTGATGACGGCGTTCGGTACGATCGAGAATGCGGTCGAGGCGATGCGCCTCGGCGCGTTCGATTTCATCCAGAAGCCTATCGACCTCGATCATTTGTCCATCCTGCTGCGCCGCTGCCGCGAGCACCGCGAGCTGCGCCACGAGAACCTGCTGCTGAAGGAGGAGTTCCAGAAGCAGTACGGTCTGCCAGCCATCGTCGGCGACTCGACGCCGATCGTGGAGGTCTCGCACGCCATCCAGCGCGTCGCGCCGACCGATTCGACGGTGCTGCTGCAAGGGGAGTCGGGGACGGGGAAGGAGCTTTTCGCCCGCGCCATCCATCAGCTCTCGCCGCGCCGGGACCGCCCGTTCGTGGCCATCAACTGCGCGGCCATCCCGGCGACGCTGATCGAGAACGAGCTGTTCGGGCATGAGAAGGGGGCCTTCACCGGCGCGACCGCGCGGCAGCTCGGCAGGTTCGAGGTCGCAGATACCGGGACGATTTTTCTCGACGAGATCGGGGAGCTGGAGCTGGGGGTGCAGTCGAAGATCCTCCGCGTGATTCAGGAGCGCCGTTTCGAGCGCATCGGCGGGACGACGCCGATCGACGTCGACGTGCGCATCATCTGCGCGACGAACCGGAATCTCGAGGATGCGGTGAAGCGCGGCGTGTTCCGCGACGATCTCTTCTTTCGCGTGAACGTCTTTCCGGTGACCATCCCGCCGCTGCGCGCACGCCGCGAGGACGTCGACGCGCTGGTCGACTTTTTTCTGCAGCGCTTCGCCCGCGAGCTCGGCCGCCCCGGCTTGAGCATCACCGCCGAGGCGCGGGCGCTGCTCCGCGGTTATGACTGGCCGGGCAACATCCGCGAGCTGCAGAACTGCATCGAGCGCGCGGCCATCCTCTGCGACCGCAACACGATCGAGGCGCGCAACGTGAGCCTGCCGGGCGGCGGCAACGACGACGCCGTGCGCGAGGCGCTCGACCTGACCGGAACGCTGGAGGAGGCGACCGAGCGAACCACGCACATCGTGGAACGGATGAAGATCGCCGACGCCCTCCGCCGCACCGATTCCCGCACCGCCGCCGCCGAGCTTCTCGGCATCACCCCGCGCTCGCTGGCGGCGAAGATGAAGGAGCTGGAGATCGAATGAGCATCCCCACCTCGAAGGACGTGGTGGCCTACCTCAACGAACGCTTCGCCGCCCGCGGCCTCCCGTACCGGCTGGAGCACGTCGCCGTGCTGCCGTACATGAACCCGATGTGGCTCTCGAACTGGGAAGTGCCGCAACTGGCAGACGCCCCCGAGCAGGATGTGATCGAGGAAGAAATCCGCGAGGCGCGGTGGAAGTTCCCGCAGATTTACGACGAGTACTGAGGCGCACTGCGCGCGCGCACCCCAGCTCTGTCATCCTGAGCCGCAGGAACTGCCCCACGAAGCAAAAAGCATCGCGGCGAAGGACCCCCTCCGCCTGCACGCGACTCGTTCACCGCAGGGGTCCTTCGCCGCGATGCTTCTGCCTCATCGGACGCTTCCTGCGGCTCAGGATGACAAATTGGGGCAGCTCCTCTGAGTTGCTTATCAATCACTCCGCCGCCTGCGGCGGCGCAATTCCCAGTAACTCCGACACAAACCTTGCAATCTGCGTCTGCCGGATCTCGCCCAACGGTCCCGGCATTACACCTGCCCCATACGCAAACAGCACCGCGTGCAATCCGCGGTTGCTGTTGAGCGCTCCGTGCTGGCCGCCGGGTGGGCGCGGCCCGACTGCCGGGGCTTCTTCGCTCGTCGACATGTGCACGTTCGGGTATCCCCAGGCGATGATGTCGCCGCTGTTCCGGTGCGACGCGGGACTCTTTTTCTCGATGCGCTCGAAGCCGCCGGTGCTGTTCAGCAGCTCGATCACTGCGTTGCTGTCGTCCGGTCCCTCGAAACGGTAAAGATGGGCGAAAGCGCCGGACATGTAGGCGCGCCAGCGCGGCGCGAAGCCGCGGTCGGCGAGGAGGCGGTTCAGGCGGATCTCGCGGTCGGTCACCAGCAAGCCGTGATCGCTCGTGACGACCAGCGCGTCATCGGTCTCGAGCGCCTCGGCGACCGCGTTCAATCCGCCGTCCGCGAGCTCGAAGGCGCGCCGGATCACGCGGTCTCCTTCGGGCGCGCCGAGGAAGTTGTGCGAGGCCTGGTCGACCTGCGGCTGGTAGAGGAGGAGGAGGTCGAACTGCATCCGCCCGATCGTCAGCGTCTGTGCACGGCGGTAAAACCCGGCGAGGCGCTCCATCTGTTCGATGAACGTCGTCGCGTCGACGAGGCCGTCCTCGTCAGGTCCGCCGGGCCAGAAGCCGGCCTCGGTGTCGAGCATCTCGCGGAATGACGCCGGCCAGGCATTGCTGCGGCTGACCGGGCCGCGGTAGATGGTGAGGTCGAGCGCGTCCGTCCCTTCGAGGATCTTCGACCAGGAGCCGTACACACCGTTGGCGGACGTGTGCGCGAGGGCGAACCAGCCGCGCTCGTCGATCGGGATCTCGCGCTCCTCGCTCTCCACCAGGTACGAGTCGTAGTTCGTCCGGCCGTCGTCGGTGGTGTCGTAGGCGACGATGTCGACGTCGATGCGAAAGACGCGCGGGACGTTCCACTCCGTGCGCGCGCGCATGATCGGGCTGTACGAGCGGCGACGCTGCGGGCGGTCCGTCCAGCTCGGCGGCACCCATTCGCGGCGAAAGTCGGCGCTCGTGAGCTTCACCATCTTCGCCTCCGCCGCCGGATAGGTCCACCCCAGTCCGAAATCGGCGGTGCGCCGCGGCGTGGCGTTGTCGATCGTCGGGAACGACACCACGCCGACGCGTTTCCCCTGGCGCCGCGCCGCTTCGACGAGCGTCTCGACGTCGGAGTCGGTCCGCACGCCCATCGCGATCTGCTCGCGCGGCGTTCCCTCGAGGTGGAAGCGGTTGGAGACGACGCCGGTGCGTTGCGGGTCGGCGCCGGTGAGGATGGAGACGTGCGTCGGTCCGGTGAGCGTCGGGTCGACGTTGATCACGCGCGCGGCGGCGCCTTCGCGCGCGATCCGCTCGAACGCGGGGAGGTTCTGCTGCTGCGCCAGGGCGTCCGCGCCGAGGCCGTCGAAGGAGAGCAGAACGACCCGGCGTGCCACCGCCGTCGCCTTCAGGGACGGCGGCGCCGGCACGGTCGCCGGTTGTAATGGCGGCGGCGGCGTGCAGGCGAGGATCGAGAGAAGAAGAAGGGGAAGGAGGCGCCGGATCATTCTTTATTTCTTGAGGCTGGCCAGGATTTCCTCGCGGTACTCCATCGCCTTCCGGATCACTTCTTCTTCGTCGAGCGTGAGCAGCACGCCGCGGCGCATCAGAATCCGGCCGTCGACGATGGTCGTAACGACCGAGCTCCCCGAGGCGGCATAGACGATGGCCGATTCCACCGAATAGACCGGCTGCGACCGCGACGTCTCCAGGTCGATGATGACCACGTCGGCGCGCTTGCCGCGCTCCAGCGTGCCGATCTTGTCCGCGAGGCCGAGGACCTGTGCGCCGCCGATGGTGGCGAGGCGGAGCACTTCGCGCGAGGTGATCGCCTTCGGGTCGTTGCGCATCACCTTCTGCAGGCGCGCGGCGCTGGCCATCTCCTCGATCATGTCGAGGTTGTTGTTCGAGCCGGCCGGACCGTCGGTGCCGAGGCCGACCTCCATTCCGGCCTTGATCATCTCCACGATCGGCGCGACGCCGGAGGCGAGCATCTGGTTGGACTCCGGGCAATGCGCGACGCCGGTCTTGCGCGCGGCGAAGATCTGCAGCTCGGCGGGGGTGAGGTGGACGCCGTGGGCGGCGACGACGTCGTCGCCGAGGAAGCCGATGGAATCGAGATAGGCGCCAGGCGTCATCCCGTTCTGCTTTTCCGCCACCTGGCGCAGCTCGTCCTTCGTCTCGGAGACGTGGATGAGGATCGGCAGCCCGAGCTCCGTCGCCAGCGCGCGGACTTGTTTGAGGTGGTCGGTGGAGACGGTGTACGGCGCGTGCGGCGCGAGGGCGGGGGTGATGAGCCGATCCCCCTTCCACTCCTTCGCGAAGGCGCGCATGTACGCGACCGCCGCATCCCAGGTCTTGTTGTCGGGCGCTGGGAAGTCGATGAACGTGTTGGCGAGCACGGCCCGCAGGCCGGCGGCCTTGGTCTCGCGGGCGATGTCCGACTCGTAGTAGTACATGTCGGCGAAGGTGGTGGTGCCGGAGCGGATCATCTCCGCCGCCCCCAACCGCAGTCCCCACTTGACGAAGTCGCGGTCGACGTTCTTCGCCTCGGCCGGGAACATGTAGTTGGTCAGCCAGTCCATCAGATCGCGGTCATCGGCGATCCCGCGGAAGAGCGTCATCGGGACGTGGGTGTGCGCGTTCACGAAGCCGGGGAGGACGGCATGCCCGCCGGCTTTGATCGTGGTCTTTGCCCTGTACCTTCCGTCGATCTCCGACGACGGCCCGACCGCGACGATCTCCCCGTCGCGAATGGCCACGGACCCGCGCTCGATGTTCGGCCCGGCCATGGTGACGACCGTACCGCCGGTGATGAGGATGTCGGCCTTTTCCGCGGCAAACGCGGCGGTGGCGAGAAGGAGGCAGGCGAAGGGAAGAAGACGTCGCAACATGGAGGGAAACTATATAGGAGTGCGGTAGCGCAGCCACGGCTCCGGAAGCTTCTATAATGGAGGTATGTCCGTTCGCGTACATGCGCCTGCGACGTACGAGGATCTGTTGAAGGTCCCGGACCATCTGGTCGCGGAGTTGATCGACGGAGAGCTGTTTACTTCGCCACGACCGGCGATCCCGCACGCGGATGCTGTCAGCGAGTTGAACTCCATGCTTCGCTCCGCATTCGGCAAGCGCGGAGACGGCAGCTGGCACATCATGTTCGAGCCCGAGCTTCATCTGGGACCCGATGTTCTGGTACCCGATCTCGCGGGATGGCGAACCGAACGGGTCCCTGTGTTGCCACGCACTCCGTCGATTTCGATTACACCCGACTGGGTATGCGAAGTCCTGTCCCCTTCGAATCATCGGCTCGACCGCGCCCTGAAGATGCCGCTTTATGCGAGGCATGGCATCCCGCACGCGTGGATCATCGATGTCGATGCCCAGTATCTCGAGGTCAGCCGTCTGGGGAACGGTCGCTGGACAGTGGTGGAGGTCTTCACCGGAGCGGTAACTGTCAGGGCAGAACCGTTCGATGCCATCGAGATAGACATGACCCTCGTGTGGGGACCTGCGCCTACTTAACGCGCCCTTTTCTCCAGCTCCCCCTCCACCTCCCCCCACGTCACTCCTTCATCCACCATCAACACCGTAAGGTGAAACACCAGGTCCGCAAGCTCGCTCACGAGCCGTTCGCGCGCGTTCCCCTTGCCGGCGATCACCACCTCGGTCGCTTCTTCGCCGATCTTCTTGAGGATCTTGTCGCGCCCTTCGTTGAACAAATACGTGGAGTACGAGCCGTCGGGTCGTTTCTCGTAGCGGTCCCGAAGGACGCGGGACAGACGTTCGAGCGGCAGCGCGGGGACATCGGCGAAGCAGGACGTCGCCCCGGTGTGGCACGCCGGTCCCGCGGGCTCGACGCTGACGAGCAAGGCGTCGCCGTCGCAGTCGCGGGCGATGTGGACGACGCGCTGGGTGTTGCCGGACGTGGCTCCCTTGTGCCACAGCTCGTTGCGGCTGCGGCTCCAGAACCAGGTCTCGCCGCTGTCGAGTGTCTTCTGCAGCGACTCTTCGCTCATGTAGGCGAGGGTGAGCACCTCACCGGTGCGGGCATCGCGGACGATGGCGGGGGTCAGATTCATCGGACGGGGATCCCTTCTGCGCTGAGGTAGCGCTTCACGTCGCCGACGCTGAGGACGCGGTCGTGAAAGAGCGAGGCGGCGAGGACGGCGCGCGCGCCGCCCGACTCGACGGCGTCGCGGAAATGCTCGAGCGTCCCGGCGCCGCCGGAGGCGATGACGCCGATCTTCAGGACGGCGGTGACGGCGCGCAGGAGCTCGACGTCGAAGCCGCGGTTGGTGCCGTCCCGGTCGACGGAGGTGAGGAGGATCTCTCCCGCGCCACGGCGCTCTCCCTCGGCGCACCATTGCACGGCATCGACGGTGGTCTGCTCTTTTCCGCTGCGCACCGTGGCGAAGCCGTTGGCGGCATCGCAGGAGAGGACGACCGCCTGCACGCCGAACTCGGTCGCGCACTCTTCGATCAGCGCCGGGCGGCGCAGCGCGGCGGTGTTGACGGCCACGCGGTCCGCTCCCGCGCGCAACAGCGCCCGGAAGTCATCGACGCTGCGCACCCCGCCGCCGACGGTGAGGGGGATGAAGATCGAGTCGGCGACGCGGCGCACGGTGTCGAGCGAGGTGGTGGAGGCGCGGTCGCTAGCCGAAGCGCGGTCAGTAGCCGAGATGTCGAGGATCACCAGCTCATCGGCCCCCTCAGCCTCGTAGCGCATCGCACATTCCACCGGATCGCCTGCGTCGCGGATGTTGGTGAAGGCGACGCCTTTCACCACGCGTCCGTCGCGGACGTCGAGGCAGGGGATGATCCGCTCCGGAATCGCGTTCGGTGTGATCACCCGCGCCAATGCATCCGCCAGATCGATCCGCCGTTCCAGCAAGGCCTTGCCGATCACGCAGCCGCTGACGTTGCCGAGACGGGCCAGGGAGACGACGTCGCTCGCGGTGGAGACGCCGCCGGAAGCGATGATGCGGACGCGTGTCAGTGCGCGCAGCTCGCGGTAGAGCGCGAAGGACGGTCCGCGCAACGCGCCGTCTTTCGAGATGTCCGTGACGAGCGCCTCGCCGACGCCGAGGGTCTCGATGCGTGCGAAGACGTCCCGCAGCGACGCGGAAGAACTGCGCTCCCAACCGTCGGTGCGGATGACGCCGTCGCGGACGTCGACGGCCGGGACGATGCGGTGTGTGCCGAAGGTCTCGACGAGCTCCGCCAGGAGTTGCGGCGACGTGGCCGCGACGGTACCGACGACCAGCCGCTCCGCGCCGCAGTCGAGCCAGCGCCGCGCGTCGTCGAGCGAGCGGATGCCGCCGCCCACCTGCACGACGAGATCGCGTTTCGCCAGACGCTCGACGATGCCGGTCTCGATCGGCCGTCCGCTCCGCGACGCCTCGAGATCGACCACGTGCAGCCGCGTCCCGCGCGGGACGTCCAGCGCATCGAGCACCGCCTCCGGCTCGCCGTAATCGCGCGCGGAGGCGAAGTCGCCGTGCGTGAGGCGGACCACGCGGCCGTCCAGCAGGTCGAGCGAGGGGATCAGTTGCATGCGACGAAGTTCCTCAGGACGTGCAGCCCGGCGGCCGACGATTTCTCGGGATGGAACTGCACGCCGAACACCCGCCCGCGCTGCACCGCGGCGGTGAACGGACCGTTGTAGTCGGCGGTGGCGATCTCGTCCCGCGCGGCCCGTGCGGCGTAGGAGTTGACGAAATAGAACGCCTCCTCCTCGACGCCGGCGAACAGCGGACCGCCGGCACGGACGCGGTTCCACCCGATCTGCGGCACCGGCAGCGGACCGTCGAAACGCTGCACCTCGCCTTCGACCAGACCGAGGCCGCGGGTGGTTCCGTGCTCGTAGGAGAGGTCGAAGAGCAGTTGATGGCCGACGCAGATGCCGAGGAGGAAGGCGGTGTTCTTCACGGCTGCGTCAATCGCGTTGTCGATGTGCGTGTCCGCGAGCCACGTACGAGCGGCGATGAACGAGCCGACGCCGGGGAGGACGAGTTTCGATGCGCGTGCGATCGCGTCGGCGTCGTGCGTGATTTCCAGTGTCGCGCCGGCGGCACGAAGTGCGCGGGCGATGTTCGCGGTGTTCGCGACGGGGGAGTCGATGAGAGTGACGTTCATCTCCTGTCATCCTGAGCCTCAGGAATCTCCGCAAGAAGGGGACGCATGGCGGCGAAGGACCTGGGCGGGTGGGGGAGCGCTGCGTGCCCCCTCCCCCCAGATCCTTCGCCGCCATGCTTTTGGCTTACCGGGAGGGTCCTGCGGCTCAGGATGACAGAGGCCAGCAACATCAAATCACCCCCTTCGTGCTCGGCACATCCGCCCCCACCACCGCCTTTGCCTCCTTTACCGCGATCGCAAATGCCTTGAAGATCGCTTCCGCCGCGTGGTGTCCGTTTCTCCCGCGAATGAGGTCCACGTGGATGTTGCAGTTGCATTTGTTCGCGAAGGACTTGAAGAACTCCTCCACCAGGGCGAAGGGAAAGTCTTTGTGGATGAGGAGCATTTCCCGGTCGATCGGAACCTCGAAGACGAGGAAGGGCCGGCCGGAGAAGTCGACGACCACGCGCGCGAGGGCCTCGTCGAGCGGGACGTAGGCGTGGCCGAAGCGGCGGATGCCGCGCTTGTCGCCGAGGGCGGTGGCGAAGGCCTCGCCGAGGACCAGGCCGACGTCTTCGACGGTGTGGTGGTAGTCGATGAACGTGTCGCCGGTTGCGATCACGTCGAGGTCCGTCTGGCCGTGACGGGAGATCACATCGAGCATGTGCGAGAGGAAGCCGACGGGGGTGTCGATCTTCGAGACGCCGCGGCCGTCGAGGTCGAGCGTGACGGCGACGGAGGTCTCTTTCGTGGCGCGGGTGACGGTGGCGGTTCTCATGTGAGGGACTCCAGTGCCGAAGATCCTTCGCCGTCTTCGCGGCTCAGGATGACGGCTAGCGCCGTCAGAAATCGGTCGTTCTGCTCGCGCGTGCCGATGGAGACGCGCAGGCAGCCTTCGAGGGTGGTCTTGCGAATGAGCACGCCGCGCGCGAGGAAATCCTCGAACGTGGCGCGGGTGCGGAAGGCGATGAAGTTGGCCCGCGTCGGGTAGACGGCGATCGCCGGGATTCCGCGCATGAAGGCGAGCACCCGCTCCCGCTCGGCGATGGTGCGGGCGACGTTTTGATCCAGCACGCCGCGGTTCTCCAGCGCCATCGCGGCGATGGTCTCGCTGACGATGTTCAGCGAGTAGGGGAGCTTCACCTTCCGGATCTCACGGCAGTTGGACGCGGTCGAGGCGAGCCAACCGACGCGCAACGCTGCCAGTCCCCACGCCTTCGAAAACGTCGAGAAGGTCACCAGCCGGTCGTGCAGCGGCGGGAGTTCCTCTGTTGCAAAAGAATTGACCGCGAAATCACCGTAGGCGCGGTCGAACAGCACCGTCGCGCCGGTGGCGAGCAGGGTCTCGATCCCGCCGTCCGGCAGCACACCGCCGGTCGGGTTGTTCGGCGAGCAGACGATCGCCACCGCCCCGTCGAGAGACTCCAGGGCGCGCAGCATCCCGTCGAGCGGCAGAAGGCCGGTAGCGGGATCGAGGTCGATCGGCACCGGCAATCCTCCGGCGATGGCCACGAGCTTTTCGTACAGCGCGAACGTCGGGCGCGGGAACACCACCGGCGTCCCCGGCCCGACGAACGCTCCCACGGCCGCGGAGAGCAACTCGTTCGAGCCGTTGCCGACGAGGATCTCCTCCGGCGCGAAGCCGTACGCCTTCGCCAGCGCGGTGCGCAGCGTCGTCGATTCAAAGTCGGGGTAGAGATTCCAGGAGCGCGAGGCGATGCTCGCCAGTGCTTCCGCCTTCAGCGGAAAGTCGTACGGCGACTCGTTCTGATTCAGCTTCACCTCCGCCTCGCGCAGTTCCAGCGTGTAGGCAGTCATGGCGGCGACGGCGGCGCGGGCGCTCATGCGCGCACCGCCGCGAATCGTGTTTCTACCGACCGCGCGTGTTGCGGAAGGCCTTCAAAGTCGGCGATCCGTGCGGCGGCCGGGGCGAGCTCCTGCAGTGCGCTTTCCGTCAGTGTGATGACATTCGTCCGTTTCACAAAGTCGTACACGCCGAGAGGGGAGAAGAAGCGCGCGCTCCCGGAGGTGGGGAGGACGTGATTCGAGCCGATGACGTAGTCGCCCGCGGCCGGCGGCGAGAAGGGGCCGCAGTAGATCGCACCGGCGTTCTGCGCCCGCGCGGCGATCGACGCCGCGTCGCGCGCGTGAATGGAGAGGTGCTCGGGGGCGATCCGGTCGGAGAGGGCGATCGCCTCCTCGACGGAGCCGGCGACCAGCACGAGCGTGGCCCGCATCTCCAGCGCCTTTCCGATACAAATGCAGATCACCGCCGAATCCGGCCCATGCTCCTGCTGCGCGTCGAGATCCGCCTGCACGTACGCCGGATTCGCCGTCTCGTCGGCGATAACCACCAGCTCCGTCGGTCCGGCAGTCATGTCGATCCCCACCTGGCCGACCAGCCGCGCCTTTGCCGCGGTGACGTAGGAGTTCCCCGGTCCGGCGATCTTGTCGACGCGCGGCAGCGACTCTGTCCCGAGCGCCAGCGCGGCGATGCCGGCTGCGCCGCCGGCGCGATAGAGCTCGCGGATGCCGAGGCGGTTGCAGACGTAGTGCAGCTCGTCGCGGCCGGCGGCGGAGGGGGGAGTGGCGACGACGATCTCCTCGACCCCGGCGATCCGCGCCGGAACCGCGCACATGATCAGCGTCGAGACGTACACCGCGCGCCCTCCGGGGATGTACACCCCGACGCGGCGCAACGGGCGTACGCGGTGAATGACTCCCTGCCACTCGTACGACGGCGGGAGTTGCCGGAGATGAAACGCCTCCACCCGTTCGATGGCCAGGTCGAGCGCCGCGGCGAGCTCGCGGTCGATCGTCACCTCGCGCGGCGTGATGCGGATGGCCTCCGGCTCGATCGACACGCGGTCGAACCGCTCGATCTGTTCGGCGACGAACAGATCGCCGCGGGCGCGCACGCCGGCGATCATCTCGTCCGCGACGCGGAAGGCATTTTCATTGGCCGCATCGCGTCGCGATTCCAGCTCGCGCAACGCGGCGGCGGCTTCAGGCGACGAAGCTTTGTATGTCGGCATTTTTCGCCTCCTTTGTCGAATCGGCGACGCGCGAGATCAGCTCGCGAATCTCTCTGTTTCTCGTGCGGTAGACGTTCTTCGCCACGATCAGCCGCGGCGTGACCTCGGTGATGAGCTCCTGCAGCTCCAGCTTGTGCACGCGCGCCGTCTCGCCGGTCTCGACGAGGTCGATCACATGCGACGTCAGCGCGAGCACCGCCGCCAGCTCGACCGAGCCGCCGAGCGGGATGATGTCGGCGTGCAGCCCGCGGCCGTCGAGGTACTGCCGCGCCACGCGGGCGTACTTGGTGGCCACGCGCGAGGTGGCGCCGAGCTGCGGTGCGCCGGGAGCGCCGATGACCATCAGCCGGCAGCGGCCGTACGGCAGCTCCACCGATTGATACGCGGTGCAGCCCTGCTCGAGGATCTGGTCGAGCCCGGCCACGCCGGCGTCGGCGGCGCCGTGCTCGACGTAGACCGGCACGTCGCAATCCTTGACGAAGATCCACTCGACGCCGCCGCGCGAGAACACCAGCTTGCGCGTACGCAGATCGGCAGCGGCCGGAACGTCGTATCCGGCCGCCGCGAACGTTGCGAGCACGGGCTCCTGCAAGCGTCCTTTGGGAATGGCAATGCGCATCTATCCTCCAACTCAGTCCTCTAACTCATCGAGCGTGAACGTGAACCCGACCGCCGGCGCCTCGGTGCCGAAGAGGCCGTACAGCGCGTCGTAGCGGCCGCCCTGCGCGATCGGCCGGCGGCGATCGTTGCCATAGACCCAGAAGCGCAGGCCGGTGTAGTAACCGGGGTCGGTGTCTTCTTCGTGGAGCACGAAACAGGGATCGTCGAGATCCGGCGCGCCGCTGTACACGACCAGCGGATCGGCGCTGAACGCCCCGGCGATCGAGGCCGCGAGGCGCAGCATTTCGACGTCCGCGTCCGCAGGCTCTCCGCCGATCAGCTCCGCGCCGATCTGGAACAGCTCCCGATTCGCGCCGAGGCGGGTGGCCTCGCAGCGGATCACATCGCCGCGGTAGAAAACGCGCAGCGGGAGCTGTTCGGCAGACAGCGACGGCGCCAGCGCGCGCGCCACCATCGGCGTGAAATCGGAGCGGATCGCAACCAGCTCACCGTCGCGGTCGGTGAAGCGGTAGCTGCCGCGAGCCGCCTCGCGTCCGGTCACGGCTGCGTAGGGCTCCGCGAAGTCGATGATCGGGAGCACGACCTCGGCGAAGCCGGCGCTTTCGAGCAACGCGACGAAGCGCGCCTCGAGGCGCCTCCGCCGCACCGTCTCTTCGATCAGCAGCGGCCGTGCGCCGATCGGATATCTGTATGAAGTGGCCATAAAGTCGAAAACCTCTTCCCGCGATCAGGAAGAGGTTTCGACTGGCGCTGCGCGTCGGGGTGCCCCTTCCTTGTCGGAGGGGCACGCATGGACCTGCACCCCTACCGGTTGTGGTGGTGGTGATGGTGCCGGTGCGCGCGGGTGGTAGTCATCAGCGTCGAGTCTAGCAGCGCTGTCAAGGGGTCATAATGCCGTCCGTTCATGTGCGGAATCGCGGGAGTGTGGTCGTTCGGCGGGGGAAACGGGGAAGAGTTACACGCCCGCGCCGCGGCGATGGCCGGGACGCTGCGCCACCGCGGGCCGGATGACGACGGCGTCTGGTGCGACGCCGCGGCGGGCGTCGCCCTCAGCTTTCGCCGCCTCGCCATCATCGACCTCTCCGCCGCCGGCGCGCAGCCGATGTTCTCGTCGAGCGGGCGCTACGGGATCGTCTTCAACGGCGAGATCTACAACTTCCAGCATCTCTGCGAGGAACTCGGGGAGCGGCCCTTTCGCGGACGTTCCGACACCGAGGTGCTGCTCGAGTCGATCGAGGCGTGGGGGCTCGACGAGGCAGTGCGCCGCTTCATCGGCATGTTCGCCTTCGCGCTGTGGGACCGGCAGGAACGGACTCTTTCGCTGGTACGCGACCGCGTCGGCGTCAAGCCGCTCTACTACTCCCTCTCCGGGCGCGAGCTCGCATTTGCCTCGGAGTTGAAGGCGCTGGACGGGCAGAGGTCGATCGACCGCGGCGCGCTGGCGCTGTATGTCCGTTACGGCTACGTCCCCGCGCCGCATGCGATCTTCGAAGGGATCTGCAAGCTGCGGCCGGGCCATATCCTGACCATCGACGCGAGCGGCACGCCGCGGACGCGCGCGTACTGGGACGCGGCCAGGATCGCGGAAAGCGCGGTTGCGGCTCCGTTCCGAGGCAGCGACGAAGAGGCGGTCGATGCGATCGAGTCGCTGCTCGCCGACGCCGTCCGCCTGCGGATGATCGCCGACGTTCCCCTCGGCCTTTTCCTCTCCGGCGGCATCGACTCGCCGCTGATCGCCGCGCTGATGCAGCGCGAGGCGGGGCCGGTCTCGACCTTCACCATCGGCTTCGACGACCTCTCCAGCGAGGCGCCCCAGGCGGCGGCCATCGCCCGCCACCTCGGCACGCGGCACACCGAGGCCGTGATCAGCGGGCGCGATGCGCTGGAGGCCGTCCCGCTCATGGCCGCGATCTACGACGAGCCGTTTGGCGACTCCTCCGCCATCCCGACCTACCTCGTCTCGCGGATGGCCCGGCAGCACGTCACCGTCGCCCTCTCCGGAGACGGCGGCGATGAGCTCTTCGGCGGCTACCATCGCTACTTCCTCGGCCAGCGGCTCGACGCCAAGGTCGAGCTCATCCCGCACGCCCTGCGGCATCCGCTTGGCGCGCTGCTCAAGCGGGTGGCGGCGATGCCGTTCCGACGCAACCTGCGCGACCGGCTGCGCGGACTCGGCGAAGCGCTCGTCCTCGACGACCCGATCACCCGCTTCCAGCACGAAGTCGGGTCGGACGTCCTGAAGGTCCTCGGCGCCTCGGCGCGCAACGTGGCGCTCACCGAGCGCGATCGCTGGCCGCACCTGCAGGATCCGACGGAGCTGATGATGTACCTCGACGCCGTCAGCTACCTGCCGGACGATATCCTCGCCAAGGTCGACCGCGCCAGCATGGCCGTGAGCCTGGAAGTACGCGAGCCGCTGCTTGACCACCGCGTCATCGAGCTGGCGTGGTCGCTCCCGCTGTCGATGAAAACGCGCGACGCGCGGGGGAAGTGGATCCTCCGCAAAGTACTGGCGCGCCACCTCCCGCCCGAGCTCATCGACCAGGGCAAATCCGGCTTCGGCCTCCCCATCGACGCCTGGCTCCGCGGCCCCCTGCGCGAATGGGCAGCGTCGCTCGTCGATGGAAAGCGCATCGCACGGGAAGGGTGGTTCGACCCGGCCTCGGTCCGCAAGGTCTGGGACAATGGCCCCGTGGCTGGGGCGGAAGGGGTGTTGTGGCGTCTGCTGATGTTTCAGCAATGGCTGGGGTGATGGGACCAATGGGACGGATGGGACCAATGGGGGTGTCATAAGTCCCATTAGTCCTATCGGTCCCATAGGTCCCATCGCCGCTACAATCCCCCGACCATGACTCTGGACGAACAATTCGATTACCTCGCCAAAGGCTCGGTCGACCTGATCGAGAAGGGCGACCTGAAGGCGAAGCTGGGGCGGGGGAAGCCGCTGACGGTGAAGGTCGGCTTCGACCCGACCGCTCCGGACATTCACCTCGGCCATACGGTGCTGATCCGCAAGATGCGGCATTTCCAGCAGCTCGGGCATCGGGTGATCTTCCTGATCGGCGATTTCACCGGCATGATCGGCGACCCGACCGGCAAGAAGGCGACCCGGCCGGCGCTGACGCGCGAGGAGATCCTCGCCAACGCCGAGACCTACAAGCGGCAGGTCTTCAAGATCCTCGACCCGGAGACCACAGAGATCCGTTTCAACTGGGAGTGGCTCGGCGCCCTCGGCGCGGACGGGATGGTCAAGCTGGCGGCGAAGTACACCCTGGCGCGCATCCTCGAGCGCGACGACTTCCGGAAGCGCTACGACGCCCGGCAGCCGATCGCCCTGCACGAGCTGCTCTACCCGCTGGCGCAGGGCTACGACTCCGTCGCCCTGAAAGCCGACGTCGAGCTCGGAGGAACCGACCAGCTCTTCAACCTCCTCGTCGGCCGCGACCTGATGCGCGAGTACGGTCTCGAGCCGCAGGTCGTCCTGACCATGCCGCTGCTCGAAGGGCTCGACGGCGTGGAGAAGATGTCGAAGTCCCTCGGCAACTACATCGGCATCGACGAAGAGCCGGCGCAGATTTTCGGCAAGGTCATGTCGATCTCCGACTCGCTGATGTGGAAGTACTACCTTCTCTGCACCGATCTCACCCCGGCGCAGGTGAACGAGCTCCGCGGGCGCGTCGAATCGGGCGAGCTGCACCCGATGGAGGCGAAGAAGTCGCTCGCGAAATCGATCATCCGCGACTTCCACGACGAAGCGGCCGCCGAAGCCGCCGAGGCCGAGTTCCGCCGCATCTTCAGCGACAAACAGGCCCCGACCGACATCGAAGAAGTGACCCTTCCGGCCGGCAGCGAGCCGCAGCTCCTCAGCAAGATCATCACCGCCGCAAAGCTCGTCGAGAGCAACAAAGAAGCGCAGCGCCTGATCGCCCAGGGAGGCGTACTGGTGGACGACGTGAGAGCGGAAACCACGCGCCACGCCCTCGACGCCACCCCCGGCAAAACCTACCTCATCAAAGCCGGCAAACGGCGGTTCGCCAGGGTGACGTTCTCCCGGTAAGTGTCCCCTTTTCAGGGCAAAATTCGGTGTAAACGAGCCTTCCGGCGAAGGTTGCGAACCTTCGAGGGAAGGTTACGAACCTTCGGGGGAAGGTAACGAACCTTCGAGGGAAGGTTGCGAACCTTCGAGGGAAGGTAACGAACCTTCGGAGGAAGGTTGCGAACCTTCGGAGGAAGGTTGTGAACCTTCGGAGGAAGGCTACGAACCTTCGGAGGAAGCAAAACGGGGCAGGCTTGCGCCTGCCCCTCGCTCACCTCAACTGCCTGTTGCTTTACCGGAACCGCACCGGAATCGTCAGCACCGAGGAGGAGCTGCCGCTGCTGGCGCGGACCAGGATCTCGCTGGTTTTCCCTTTCACGTCACCGGCCGGGGCGACGCGGAGGCGGTTCCCGTCGAGGAGGGCGGTCTCGGTCGGGGTGGAGACGACCTCGAAGGTCACTGACTCGCCGAACTCACCGCTGGCGAGGACCCGGAAGGTATCGGGGAACCCGAACGAGGCGTTGATCTCCAGCGTGCTGTCGAGCACACCGTCGCCGTCGGCGTCGGCGATGTCGACCGTGCCGTTCTCGTCGAGGTCGATGCCGGCGAAGTTGATGATGATGTCCTCGCGGGTGCGGATGCCCGGCACGAAGTTCGGGTCGCCGGTCGCGTTGACGGTGCTGCCGTAGAAGACCGCGCGGCCGCCGAGCACGCGGGCGTGCACGGTGTCGTTGGCCTGCGGAGTCGAGGCGAGCAGGCCGGTGATGCCGCCGTTGTACTGCACGTGCTCGCCGGCCGCGTACGTCGCTTCGACCGACGTCGCCACCGTGCCGTTCGCACGGAGAAGCTGCCACTGCACGCGCGAAGCCTCGACCGCATACAGGCCGAAGTTGAAGCGCGACTTCGCGACCGAGGAGGGGCCGGTGAGGGCCACGATGTCGCCGGTGCGGTTCGCGTTCGCGGCGTCGATGAAGGGGATGTCCTGGCCGAACTCGCCGACAGGGGAGACGTTGAACGTGCGCGAGGTGACGGCGATCGTCTTGGCGTCACGCTCGTTGACGTCGATGGTGATGGCGCCGCTGCCGCTTTCCACGCCGAACTTCGTCTTCACGACGTCGTCGATGGACAGCGTCTCGCGCGGCTGGAGCGTCACTTCCGCGGGGCCGAAGACGTTCTTTCCCTGGTGGTAGGTGAGCGACAGCGCGACCGCGCGGGGAGCGGCGGTGTGGAGCGTCAGCTCGCTCTGCCACTGGCTGTTGTTGGCGCCGGCGCCGGTGCCGGCCGCGGGGACGATGAGGGTTGCCGCCTGCACTGCGAGCGGCGTTACGGCGATGGCTGCCGCTGCGATGAGATTCCTGAGTTTCACTGGTAAAGCCTCCTTTGTGGCTACTGCGTTTGTTGCAGCTTGGTACGGAGGCCTGGCACGAAATGTCTAGAGGAAAATGGGAGAGGAAATGTTGTACGAAAATGGTTCTGCCGCGGCGCGGAGTGATACGGGGCAAGTGCTTCCCGCGTCTAGGCCAGTCTTGCCGGCCGCCCCCGCCCAGGAACGACGAGAGGCCTCCGGCGGGCGGGCCCGGCCCGCTGCGTTGGTTGCCATAGGCTGAACGCACGCTCTCGAACGAAACGCGGTTTGCGCGAAAACAAACGCAGCGGGCCGGGCCCGCCCGCCGGAGGCCCTTCGTCGTCCCCTGGGTGGGGGCGGCCGGCAAGACTTGGCCTGGATGCGAGATGCACTAAACTGCGCCCCGCTATGCCGATTCCATTGCTCGACCTCAAACTCCAATACGCCACGATTCGCGAAGAAGCGCTCCGCGTCACTGCGGAGATTTACGACTCACAACTGTTCATCCTCGGGAAGCGCGTCGAAGACTTCGAGCGCGACTTCGCCGCCTATTGCCAGGCCAAACACGCCATCGGCGTCTCGTCCGGGACCGACGCCCTCCTCGAGCCCTTCATGGTCCTCGGCATCGGCCCCGGCGACGAAGTGATCGTCCCGGCCTACTCCTTCTTCGCCACCGCCGGAGTCGTCTCCCGCCTCGGCGCCACGCCGGTCTTCGTCGACATCGACCTGACCGACTACGCCATCGACCCGCAACTCATCGAAGAGCGCATCACCCCCCGCACCAAAGCCATCATGCCGGTCCACCTCTTCGGCCAGTGCGCGCCGATGGACGAGATCCTGGCCATCGCCGGGAAGCACAACATCCACGTCATCGAAGACGCCGCGCAGGCCGTCGGCTCCGACTACAAAGGCCGCCGCGCCGGCACGATGGGCATCATGTCCGGCTTCTCGTTCTTCCCCTCCAAGAACCTCGGCGCATTCGGCGATGCCGGCGCGATCACCACTATGGACGACGAGCTCGCCCGAAAACTGATCGACTTCCGCGTCCACGGCATGCGTCCGCGCTACTACCACCACTACGTCGGCGGCAACTTCCGCATCGACGCCCTGCAGGCGGCCATGCTGCACATCAAGCTGCCGTTGCTCGAGTCGTGGCACGAAGGCCGCCGCCGCAACGCCGCCCTCTATCGCGAAAAGTTCGCCGCGGCCGGGACGGGGGCGCGGGTGCTGCTGCCGGAAGAACTGCCGGGACGCCGCCACATCTACAATCAGTTCGTCATCCGCTTCCCTGAGGGGAGTGAGGTCCGCGACAAAGTCATGGCCCACCTCAAGAGCGTCCAGATCGGCTGCGAGGTCTACTACCCGCTCACCCTCCCGCAGCAGGCCTGCTTCAAAGAGCTGCCGGGCGCGCGGGAGCACTTCGTCGACTCCGAGGCCGCGACCGAGCAGACCCTCGCCATCCCGGTCTTCCCGGAGCTCAGGGAAGAGCAGCTCGACGAGGTTGTGCGCGAGATTCGCAAGGGACTGGGGTGAGACAAGGGATTGAGGATTGAGAATTGAGGATTGAGGATTGGCTTCGGCCAACTTCATCCTCAATCCTCAATCCTCAATCCTCAATCCCGTCATGATCCCGTTACGCCACACCCTAACCCGGCGCACGACGCCGGCCGTCAATCGCGCGCTGGTCGTGGCGAACGTGGTGGTCTTCTTCGCCCAGCTCTTCATGGGGTCGATGACCGAGCGGATCATCGGGACGTTCGGCTACATCCCGGCGCGGCTGGTCGACCCGGCGGCGTTCCACTTCGCGCCCTGGGAGGTGGCGATCACGCTCGTGACCTCGCTGTTCCTGCACGGCGGGTTCGTCCACCTCTTCGGCAACATGATCTACCTCTGGGTCTTCGGCGACGCCGTCGAAGACGTGATGGGGCACGTCCGCTTCTTCTTCTTCTACATCGCCTGCGGCGCCATGGGGAGCCTGACCCACACGATCCTCTTCCCGGCGTCGATGATCCCATCGATCGGAGCCTCGGGCAGCATCGCCGGCGTTCTCGGCGCATTCCTGATTCTGCGGCCGCACGGGCGGATCGTCACGCTCTTCCCGCTGGTGGTCTACTGGGCGATGGCGGAGATCCCGGCCATCGTCTTCCTGCCGGTCTGGCTGGGGATGCAGTTCTTCAACGGCTTCCTCTCCCTCGAGGCCGCACGCCGGACGCAGGAAGTGGCCGGCATCGCCTGGTGGGCCCACGTCGGCGGCTTCCTCTTCGGCGCGGCGGTGGCCCTCGCCTTCCGGCTCCTGAAACGCGAAAGCGCCGGCGTTTCCGCCGGCGCTTCCGAGTAAGGGGCTGGATACTGAGTTACAACACGCCGCCGCGGAGCTCGTTGATGTGTACGGCCTTGATCCTCGTCGACTGCGCCGTCGGCGGGGCGTCGGTGAAGGTGACGGCCGGGAAGCCGAGCACCGCGCGCGCGGCAGTGAGCGCCGTACGGAGGTCGAGCAGATGCTGGCGGCGCACCGTCACCGAGGTCGTCGGCGCCGGGGCGGTGAAGCCGATCGTGCTGCTCCCGATCAGCGTATTCAGCGCGTTCACTGCCGTCAGCAGCTCCGTGAAGTGCACGAGCTTGACCTTCGTCGAGCTGGCGGTGAGCGTCGGGTCGGTGAAGACGACCGTCACGGCGACGTCATCGTCGCTGAACACCGACCAGTTCGCGACGCCGTCGCCGGCCGTGACGACGTACTGATAGGCGGTGTTCGCAAGGGCCGTGCTGTCGGTCAGCGTCGTCGACGTGGTCGTGCCGACGAGAGTTCCGAACCCTCCCTGCTGCTGGGCGCGGTAGACCTGATAGTGCGTCGCCCCGATGACCGCGGCCCAACTGATGTCGACCGTGGTCGCGGAGGTGGCCGTGGCGAACACGTTGACCGGCGGCTCGAAAACGACCGCGTCCTCGATCGGGACGCTCTTCGTCTCGGTGATGCCGCAGAAGGTCGTCTTGTACGCGCTCGCCTTCAGGACCGTCTCACCGGTCGCGCCGGCGGTGAAGGTGATCGAGCTCGTTCCCTGGCCGGCGGTGATGACGCCGTTGGTGATGCTCCAGGCGTAGGTCGGAACGGCACCGCAGCAGCCCGCGTTCGCGGCCGTGACCGAGGCGATGTTGCCGGTCGATTCCGGGACCAGCTCTGCCGGCGCCGTGATCGTCGTCATCGTGAACGTCCCGACGCCGTCGACGATGTTGTTCGAGCCGCCGTCGCGTCCATCGCCGGAGGGGAACGAGACCGGACCCGCGGCGCGGAGCATGTAGTCGTCGTACTGATGCACGCTCGGCTCCCCGTCCACGCCGAAGAGAAACCGGCTTTGCGGGATGGCGCTCGCAAAGACGTTGTGGCAGTAGCTCATGATCGTGCCCTTGAAGATGCCCTGCGAGCCGACCACGTAGTTGCTGCCGACGTAGCAGTTCGAGAGACCGAGCGCGTCCTCGTCACCGTAGCAGTGATCGATCTGGTTGTTCGCGGACGACGCCGCGCTGCCGTCGGTGAACCCGGAGGCCGTGCGCTCGGCGTCGCTCACCTGCGCGCAGTGCGTGTGGTGGCCGCCCATGTTGTGTCCGAGCTCGTGGGCGTACTCGATCAGCGGCCAGTAATTCTGCAGCCCGGCCGGCGTTCCGAAGGCCGTGCCGGCAGAGTTCGTGGCGTCGGGATCGGGGATCGACCCGAGGCCCTGGGCTCCGAAGAGACGGCCGATGCCGCCCGACCACGAGTACGGACCGCCATAGGGACCGGTGCCGAAGTCGTTCGTGCAGATCACCCCTTCGTACGCGATCCCGCCGCCGTAGTCCTTGCCGCTGAGCATGGCCACCGCCGAAGTGGTGCGGCCCGCGGGGCGGCTGGCGCTGTGGTAGTACGCGGCCAGATCGTTCAGGCCGGTCAGCCCGGTCGAGCCCGCGGCCCACGGGTCGCCTGCGACCGTGTAGAGGTGCAGCGCCTTCTGGATCACATTCGTATTCAGGTCGCGGTTGTAAATCGTGGAGACCGCCGCCGTCAGGTTGGTGACGTAGTTCGTGGCTGTCGTCGCATCGCTGCCGGCGTTCTGGTAAAGCTCGAAATCGGTCTCGATCTCGAGCGTGATCTCGTACGACTGCGCGCCGGCGATGCCTTCGGCGATCACCGGCTGGCCGTTGGTGCCCGTCGCACGGGGTGCCGGAGTCGGATCCTCCGGGCTGTGCAGGGTCATCTTGTCGAGCTCGCAATAGAACGGCTTGTCCGTCCCCGGAATCATCTCCGCTTCGCCAGCCTCGGTCAGGTAGACGTCGGTGCCGCCGATCACTGCGGGCTCGTCGGCCGCGTTCTTCTGCTGCGGTCCGCCACCCGCACGGCGCCGGGCCACGCTGTCGACCGAGTAGCGCTTGTCGCGCGTGACGATCAGACCGTTGACCGCTTTCGTCTTCTCGTCCACCGAGAACACAGCGAACGACTGGAAGTCGCCGTTCACCAGGCCGCGGAAATAGCGTGCCTTCGGAGGATCGACCGCCACGACCCCTTTTTCGCCGTGGATGAACACCTTCGCGTCGGGCGTCCAGACCTGAAACTCCTCGAGCTCGATCACGGAGCGCTCCGCGTCGTAGAGCGGCAGCTTGTCGAGCAGCACGCGCGTCGACCGCCCCGCCTCACGCAGCGGCGCAAGCGCATCCTCGTTGATTTTCGTGACGACCGATGCCTGGGCCGTCAGGGTCGATAGAACAAACACGCTCGCGGCTGCCGCGAAGCGGACAACGACACCTCTGATCATCTGGACTCCCCCGGACGCTGATTGGACGACACTCACTCATCGCCCGTCGCCGGGCGAGTCTCTGCTCGATGAGTGATGTGAGTTTAACGCGATGTGGGGGAAATGTAGTTCCGGACTTCGACCGGGAATGTGAGCTGCCTCACGTTTTCCCTACTTCGTGAGGTTCCGCAGCTCCTGGAAATGCACCGCCTTCACCACGGTCGCGGTCGTCAGGGACGCGTCGGTGTAGCTGGGAGAGGACTTGCCGAGGGCGGTCAGGGCGGGAGTGAGGGCGCTGCGGAGCTGGGTGATGTGCACCCTCTTGATCGCCACGCCGGCAGGGGAGGAATCAGTCCAGGTTGCCGCCGCCAGCCCTGCCGCGGCGCGGACGGCATTCACCGCGGTCCGGAGCTGCGTCAGGTGGACGGCGCGGACGACATCCACCTCGGCCACCAGCGGATCGTCGGTGAAGAGGATCGTCGTGGCATGGTCGCGGTTGCTGTCGGCCGAGCTGAGGCCCGCGGCCACCGCCTGCACGCGGTAGACATACGTCTTGCCGGCGGTGCGGCCGCTGTCGGTGTAACTGTTCGTCGCCGGGCTGGCGATGAGCGCGTACGCACCGTCGTTCTCGCTCCGGTAGAGCCTGTAGCTCGTCGCACCGGCGGACGCGTTCCAGGTCACCAGGATGCTGGTCGTGCTCGTCGCCCGCGCCACGAGATTCGTCGGGACGGGGGGGATGGTGGGGGTACTGGTCCCTTCGTAGACCGTCCGGACGGCTTCGATGTCCCACGGTCCGAGGGTCGCGCCGTACGTGCCGCTGAGCGACGCCTTCATCACCGCCTGGGTCGAAGACGGCGTTCCGGCGTCGGAATGGCGGAAGCCGAGGGTGTGGCCGAGCTCGTGCGTGACCGCCTCGTCGAACAGCTTCGCCGACACGTTGATGCCGGACTTCACCACTACGTCTCCCTCGGTGATGCTGTAGAAGCTCTCTCCCTTGTAGGTGTGCACAGCGCCGCCGAACCACTGCGCGTAGGCGAGCGCCCCCGCGGGGACTCCGGTCGTCGAGTTGTAGACGATCGTGTTGTTGTTGTCCTTGACGAACCCGGCCGTCGTCGTGCCGCCGTAGAGATACTGGACGTTCGAACCGGAGTCGTTCGTCCACGCGGCGAGACTGCGCTGGGCCGCCCCGACCGAGTCGTGGCCGGGTTGCGAACCGCTGATCCGGAACGTCACCGAGCCGGCCGGTGTCGCGTCGAACACGTTCCAGCGGAACGTCCCCTGGGTGTACGCGGAAGGGGGATACGTCCCGTCGGCCACCGGCAGCCATCCCACGGGCGTGGTCAGGCTTTCAGTGGCCGGATCATCCTCGATGAAGTAGTCCGCCTCTCCGACGCTCTCGCGCTGCTCTCCCGGCGCCGACGGAGCGAAGGGCCGGTCGTTCATCCGGACCATGCGCTCGATGTACGCGGCGAACTTCACCGCATCGCGCATCTTCTCTTCATGCGGATTGCCGTCCGGCGTCCAGGTGTGGGCTACCTCGCCGGTCGCCCAGCGAACCGCCAGCCCACGCCCTTTCCCGTCTTTCACGAAATCGAACTTGCCGAGCGAGGCGCCGTACGTCTGCCACTGCCCCTCGGCGGTCATGGTGAGGAAAATCAGGGCCCGGTTGCCTTTCCAGTACGTCGGGGCCGCCGAAACGACCATGATCTCGCTCCCGACGATGCCGCCCGGCTCGACGAGACGAATGGTCTCGTTCGGCTTCAGGTCCCCCTTCAGAACCTGCTCCAGCTCCAGTTCGATGTTCGTGACGATCCGGCCGTCCGCAAACTCGCTGAACATCTCCCCGATCGTCCCGATGACGACGGCCCGTGACGACGTAATCAGTTCGTCATCGGCCGGAACGACGAAATACTCCGCGGTCGCGTTCAGGGAGAGGAGCGAAAGGAGAGCCGGAAGCAGGAGCCGCCAACCGAGGCGGAGAGTTATTGTCACGATCGGCTGTGGCTGCAACGGGTATGCCGGGGGCAGGAGAGACGACGAGGGCCTCCGGCGGGCCGGCCCGGCCGGCGGCGTTTGTTTCCGCGTGAATCGTGTTTCGTGCGACCCGCGCGCGTTCAGCCTTGGGCAACCAACGCAGCCGGCCGGGTCGGCCCGCCGGAGGCCTCCCGTCGGTTTCTCCTCCGGGCTACTGCCCCCGCCACCACGCGATCGTTCTGGCCAGCCCCTCGGCGAACGGTGTCGCGGCGCGAAAACCGAACGCTTCGGCGGCCCGGCTGGTGTCGAGCGCCCGTCGCGGCTGCCCGTTGGGCTTGCTGCTGTCCCAGACGATCCTTCCCCCGAACCCGGTCTTCGCAGCGATCAACCCCGCGATCTCCGCGATCGACCGCTCCTCGCCCGAGCCGAGATTCACCGGGTCGGCCGCCTCGTAGCGCTCGGCAGCAAGCAGGATCCCCTCGGCGGCGTCATCCACATAGAGAAACTCCCGCGTCGGCGTCCCGTCGCCCCACAGCTCCACCGTCTCGTCCCCGCGCTCCGCGGCCGTCGCAAACTTCCGGATCATGGCCGGGATCACATGACTGGTCTGGAGGTCGAAGTTGTCACCCGGACCGTACAGATTCGCCGGCAGGAGAAAGACGCCGTTGAAGCCGTACTCCGTCCGGTACGCCTGGAGCTGGACGAGCAGCATCTTCTTCGCCAGCCCGTACGGCGCATTCGTCTCCTCCGGGTAACCATCCCAGAGCGAGCTTTCCCGGAACGGGACCGGCGTGAATTTCGGATACGCGCAGACCGTGCCGATGCAGACGAACTTCTCCACGCCGGCCAGGCGGCACTCCTCGATCAAGTGCAGCCCCATGGCGGCGTTGTCATAGAAAAAGCGTCCGGGATGATCGCGGTTCGCGCCGATTCCGCCGACGATCGCCGCCGCGTGCACCACCAGGTCCGGCTGGTGCGCCTGCAGGAACGCCCGCGTCGCCGCGGCATCGCGCAGGTCCAGCTCCGTCGAACGGGGAGCGAGCACTTCCCGCGGCCCAAGCGCCTCCAGCCGCGCGCGCAACGCCCGGCCGAGGAACCCGTTCGCCCCGGTGAGAAAGACGCGGCGATCGCTCCAGAAACTCACCGCAGCTTCGCCTCGTCCGCCGCGAGCCGCAGATCGGCGTCCACCATCAGGTCGACCAGCTCCGCGAACGACACCTGCGGCGCCCAGCCGAGCTCCGTCCGTGCCTTCGAAGCATCGCCGAGCAGCACGTCGACCTCCGTCGGCCGGAAATAGCGAGGGTCGATCTCCACCAGCACCCGCCCCGTCGCCGCGTCCACGCCC
Organism: Thermoanaerobaculia bacterium; assembly: GCA_035629865.1. GTDB lineage: Bacteria > Acidobacteriota > Thermoanaerobaculia > Gp7-AA8 > Gp7-AA8 > QHVT01. Next base: position 161,933 of record DASPHC010000125.1, read on the forward strand.
GTCTCCGCCACTCCCGAGCCGCGCCACTCCAGCTCCATCCCGGCGCGCCGGAACGCCCGGTCGCAGAGCTCGCGGACACTGTGCGTCTCGCCGGTGGCGATCACGTAATCGACAGGGGAGTCGCGCTGCAGCATCAGCCACATCGCCTCCACATACTCCTTCGCATAGCCCCAGTCGCGCATCGCGTCGAGATTGCCGAGATAGACGCGGTCCTGCAGGCCGTGCCGGATGCGGCCGACCGCGCGAGTGATCTTGCGCGACACGAACGTCTCCCCGCGCCGCGGAGACTCGTGATTGAACAGGATCCCGCTCACCGCGAACAGCCCGTAAGCCTCCCGGTAATTGACCGTCATCCAGTGGCTGTACAGCTTCGCGATCGCGTACGGACTGCGCGGATGGAACGGCGTCGCCTCGTTCTGCGGTGGCGCGGCACTGCCGAACATCTCCGACGACGAAGCCTGGTAAATGCGGGGCCGGATCTGCAGCTCGCGCACCGCCTCCAGCAGCCGCGTGCAGCCGAGCCCCGTCACTTCGCCGGTGTAGTCGGGCGTATCGAACGAGACCCGCACATGCGTCTGCGCGCCGAGGTTGTAAATCTCGTCCGGCTCCGACAGCCGCAGCAGCCGGTTCAGCGACGAAGCGTCGTTCAGGTCCCCGTAATGAAGGATCAGATTCCGCCGCGGAGCGTGGGGGTCCTCGTAGAGATGATCGATCCGACCCGTGTTGAACGACGAGGAGCGGCGGATCACGCCGTGCACCTCGTAGCCCTTCTCCAGCAGCAGCTCCGCCAGATAGGACCCATCCTGCCCCGTGATCCCGGTAATGAGCGCGCGCCGTTGCCTGTCGGTCACGGGGAGGATTCTAGCCGGGGATTGAGGATTGAGGATTCAGGATTGAGGATGACGAGGAGTCAAATCCTCAATCCTCAATTCTCAATCCTTCGTACTACGCCGCCACCCGGTTCCGCCCTTCCTGCTTCGCCCGATACAGCCGCTCGTCCGCGCGGGCGGCGACGCGGGCCAGCGTCTCCTCCCCATGCCACTCCGCCACGCCGAGGCTGATCGTCATGCGCAGCGCGGGGTCGACGTCGTGCCAGTCGAGCAGCTCCACCGCTGCCCGGAGCCGCTCCGCCACCGCCATCGCCGCTGCTTCGCGCGTCGCCGGGAGAATGACGCCCAGCTCCTCGCCGCCGGTCCGTCCGATCCGGTCGCCCGGCCGCAGCGTGACGCGGCAGGCGTGTGCGATGCGTTGCAGCACGAGATCCCCCGCCGCATGGCCGAACGTGTCGTTGATCCGCTTGAAATGATCGACGTCGACCGCCACCACGCAGAACGCCTCCCCCATTGCCCGAGATCGCACTACCTGCGCCTCTCCCTCCTCCAGCAGGTGCCGGCGGTTCGGGAGGCGGGTCAGCTCGTCGGTCATCGCCATGGCGCGCATCCGCCGCGCGTCGCGTACCAGGCGCGCCGCCAGATACACCAGGACGGCGATCACCGCGGCGCCGAGGAGCAGCACGACGGTCTGCAACCAGCGGATGCGCGCTGCCGCCGCTTTGTCGCGGAGCAGGGCCTGGTTCTCCTGCTCCTTCTTCTCCGCGTCGAAGCGTACCCGCAGGCGGGAGGTGTGCTCCTCCCTCAGCTTCTCGGCCAGGTCGCGCTGCAACGCATCGTGACGCGTGCGTGCGTCATAGGCCTCGCGCCACCGGCCTGCCGCCGCATACGCGGACGCCAGCTCGTCCTCCGTCTTTTCGAGAAAGCGCGTGTTCTTCCGGCTGCGAAACCAGCCGCGGGTCGCCTCCAGGTCGGCGATCGCCTCATCGAGCCGTTCGAGCTTCCGGTAGACGATGCCGCGCGACTGCCGCACCACCATCACCCGCTCGGTGTCGTTCGTCACGCGGAAGAAGCGCAGCGCGTCGTCGAGCAGTGGCAGCGCCTCCGCGGGACGTCCGAGCTTGCCGAGGGTGACCCCGATCGACCGCTTCACGAACGCCGCCTCGTCGCGCCGCCCGAGTTTCTCCTCGGCGGCCAGCGCGCGGCGATACCACTCCAGCGCCGCCGCCAGGTCTCCCTTCCGCTCCACCGTGCTGCCGATGTTGAAGAGCGTGTCGGCCACGTTGATGCCGTCCTTCGCCGCCTCGTACTCTCCCAGGAGCTGGCGGTAATACTCCACCGCCCGGTCGTACTGCCCCACACTGACATCGGCGTAGACGTGGGCGATCGATTCGAGCGCATGACGCCGTCGCTTCGCATCCCCCTCCGCGCTCTCGAGGTCGTACGCGCGCTGGAGGTTCACCAGAGCCTCGTTCATCTCCCCGCGGTAGTACTGGAGATAGCCGAGGTCCAGCAGCGCCTCCGCGAGCAACGCACGGTCGCCCGTCCGCTCCGCCGCCGCCCGTGCCGCCGTGTAGTCGCGCTCCGCCGCATCGAGCCGGCCCGCCCGCTCGTGCGCACCGCCGCGGGCGAGGAGAGCACGCCCGCCGCCCTCCGGCTGCGCCCCCACCGAGAGCACCACACACACCACCAGCGGCAGAAAGCGGCGGAGATTCATCCGGCAAGAGGATAACCGGGGAAACATCCTCGCGGATCGAAGTACTCGCCGAATCCGCACACTCCGTCCGATAGTGAACACCTTTACGGGGCGCAGTCATGAAGAATCAACGACTTAGCGCGGCACGGCGTATGTACTGGACCGGTGCATGCGAAAAGCAATGATCCTGGCCGCGGCGATCCTCGCCACCGCGTGCACGAAGCAGTACGACAGCAGTTACGACACCGGCGTCGCACAGCCGGCATACCGTGGCGAGCATCCGCGAATCCTCGTCGACCAGGCCCACCACAACCGGCACGACGTCGACGGCACCTACAAACCGTTCGCCACGCTCCTGAAGAACGACGGCTACGCCGTCGAGACCCTCACCGGGCCTGTCACCGCCGCCGCCCTCTCGGGGGCCGACCTCTTCGTGATCCCATCCGCGCTCGGTACGGACGACACCAACACCGAGGCGGCATTCACCGAGACCGAGGCCGGCGTGCTCGAAGCATGGGTCAGGGGAGGGGGAGCGCTGCTGCTCATCACCGACCACTATCCGTTCGGAATCGCCGTCGGCAATCTCGCCCAACGGTTCGGTGTCGAGATGCACGGAGGAATGACCTTCGACCCGGTCCATCACGACAAATCGTCGGGAGACGACTCGCAGCTCCTTTTCTCGCGCGAGAACCGGCTGCTCGCCGACCATCCGATCACGGCGGGGCGCGGCGGCTCCGAGCGGGTAGGGCGCATCCTGACGTTCACCGGCCAGTCCCTCCGCGCACCGCACGGCACCTCCCTGCTGCGCCTCAGCAGCACCGCGGTCCACCGCGCCGCGAACCCGAAGGTGACCCGCAGTGGCAGCGACGTCGTCGTGACCGTGGAGTTCGGCCCGCCGACCTCCGCCGCCGGCTGGAGCCAGGCCATCGCTCTCCGGCACGGCCGCGGACGCGTCCTCATCCTCGGCGAAGCGGCCATGATCTCCGCCCAGCGCGACGGCGACCGCCGCATCGGCATCAACACCTCCGGTACCGACGGCCGGCAGTTCCTCCTGAACGCCGCGCACTGGCTCACCGGAATGCTGCCAGCCCAGGGCTGAGCCATCCGTCTCATAGGACGGACAACTCCCTCGCGATAAACTCCCGCGCCATGCCGGATCTGGTCACCGGGGCCGCGGGATTCATCGGCTCCCACGTCGCGCGGCGGCTGCTCGAAGCGGGGAGCGCCGTCGTCGGCGTCGACAACGTCAACGACTACTACGACCCGCGGCTCAAAGAGAGCCGCCTCGAGCGGCTGCAGGCCTTCGAGAACTTTACCTTCGTCCGTGCCGACATCGCCGATGGCAAGGCCATGGCCCGCATCTTCGCGGAGCATCGTCCCTCGCGCGTCGTCCACCTCGCCGCACAGGCCGGCGTCCGCTACTCCATCGAAAACCCGCACGCCTACGTCGAAAGCAACGTCACCGGCTTCCTCAACATCCTCGAGAGCTGCCGCGCGAATCCGGTCGAGCACCTCGTCTACGCGTCCACCAGCTCCGTCTACGGGTTGAACGCCACCCAGCCCTTCTCCGAGCGGCACAACGTCGACCACCCCATCTCCCTCTACTCCGCGACGAAGAAAGCCAACGAGCTGATGGCGCACACCTACGCCCACCTCTTCGGCATCCCCTCCACCGGCCTCCGCTTCTTCACCGTTTACGGACCCTGGGGCAGGCCCGACATGGCCCTCTTCAAATTCACGAAAGGGATCCTCGCGGGTGAGCCGATCCCGGTCTATAACCACGGGAAGATGGTCCGCGACTTCACCTACGTCGACGACGTCGTCGAAGGCATCGTGCGCATCCTCGCATTCCCGCCCGGGCGCAACCCGGACTGGGACGCCGCGAAAGCCGACCCCCCGACCAGCAGCGCCCCCTATCGCGTCTGCAACATCGGCAACAGCGACCCCGTGGAGTTGATCCGTTACATCCACGCCATCGAGGCGGCGGTCGGCAAAGAAGCCGTGCTCGATCTTCTCCCCATGCAGCCCGGCGATGTCCCCGCGACCATGGCCGACGTCCGCACCCTCGAAGAGCTCACCGGCTTCCGGCCTCATACGACCGTCGAAGAAGGTGTCCGGCGCTTCGTCGAGTGGTACCGCGCGTACTACGGAGCCTGACAGATCAGGAGAACCCTTACTTCAACTTCATCGTTACGCGTCAACGCGATCATCGCGAACCGCCGTCCGCGAATGGACCGCCGGCATCCCGCCATAAAGGCATTCGCCTACGGCGCCTGGATGCGGGGCGCGGGATGCGGCGTACTTTCGATCGCGGGCTCGTCGTTTTCCGCCGGTTCGCCGCGCCGGGCCATGGTTCGCTGCACCGCCGCGTGGGCGACGCAGCCGACGATGATGAGGATGAAGCCGACGATGAAGAGGAGGGCCGAGATGATGGCCAGGTCTTTGAGGCCGATGGATCGCTCGACGCGGGCCGTGGTCGGCTCCGGCATCTGGACCATCATCCCCGAGGGGTTGAGCTCCGCCGACAGGCGTTTGTAGAGGTCGTTGATGTGATGCGTCGCTTTCGTCGCCGTCGCCACGACCGCGCGCAGGCGGGCGCTGACGGCGGTGAGATCGCCCGCACTTCCGGCTGTGCCGGTGCGGAGCTGCTTGAGGATGCGGTCGTAGTAGTTGGCCTCGTTCTGCAGCGGCACGGCGGTCAGGCCCTCGTCGCGCATCTGTTTGACCAGTTCCTGGCGGAAGGGGACGTCTTCGTTCATCTGCGACATGCGCAGGAGCTCGTCGAGGAAGCTCTCGCTGAGCTGGGGCGACACGCCGCCGTCCTGCCGCTGTACCGGCGCGAGGTCGCCGGTGGCGGCGGTGGAGATGGTGGCGTCGCGGTCGTTCGAGTCGGAGTAGACGCCGAGGGCGGCGCGGAGCTTGTCCTCGCGGGCCCGGGCGGCGTCGCGGGCGATCTCGCTCACCCGGAGCTGGGTCTCGATGTACCGGATCGCCGCGGTGCGGTCGCCGACCGTGCCCCGGTCGAGCACCTCGGCGATGATCGGCTGGAGCCGGAAGCGGCGGAGGTCGTCGAGGCGGTAACGGATCTCGGGGAGCGACAGGTTCTCAGGCTGCGGAGTACGGACGAGTTTCGCCGACGGCAGGTCGAGGAGGTTGTCGACGTTGCTGATGATGCGGTCGATGTTGACGCGGGTGATGTCGGCGGCGATGAGGAGGTCGTTGGCCTGCAGCGCCGAGGCGTCGAGGATGTTCTCGGTGAGGGTGGAGACGTCGAACGAGGCCACGCCGCGCTCGCGCACGGCCCGCGTGGACCAGGTGTTGAGGACGTCCTGCAGCACCTTGTCGGCCAGCGCCCGCGGCACCTGCTTGATCCGCCCGCCGTACATCATCTCCAGCGAGTAGTCTGACTTGGAGAGCGCGGACCGCTTGTCCTGGTATTCGCGCTCCAGGCGGTCGCGGTCGATCGGGTTCAGCTTCGGGTCGGACAGCTTGGCCTCGTATTCGCGCTTGAGGTTCTCGAGGTCGGTGTTGCTTTCGAGCACGACCACCGACCGCTTGAAGTTGTCGAAGGTCATGAACTTGCCGAGGTCGTTGGACTTGTAGACCTCGGCAAGAACGGTCCCGCTGACGATGTCGGACTTTTCGAACGGCGTCCCGTTCGGATAACGCCCCTCTTCCGCTCCCCGGAAGGTGAGGACGAAGGGGAGGGACATCATGCGCTGGGACGGGGCCACCAGGCTGACGAGTGCGATCATCAGGATGATCGCCGCGATCAGCCCGGCAGTGGAGAGCAGGATCGCGTTTTTGTAGGCGACGAAGGTACGGATCAGCTCCGTTGGAGAGAACGCGGCCGGCTGCTCGTCGTCCTGATAACGCTCGGACGCCGGCTCATGGGGGCTTTGAATCACTTCTCTTGTCCTCGATTCGTATTGGATCGCGTCATCAATATAATTCATAAAGGGGGATGAGGCATGGGGATCAGAGCCGAAGCAGTGCCTCGGACTCTGCTCACCGCCCGCACGGTACCTCCCCGTACACCCACCCCATATCCGCCATGGCCATTCCCCACGCCACATGCGCGAGATGACGGGGGGATGGCGCCTGGGTACGATGGCGGGGGTCGGTGTTCGGCCACAGGTCGAAGGCCGGGCCTTTCCCGTAGATCCCGCTGTCGATCCACCCGCGGAGCCGGTTCACGGTGGCGGTGTCGCCGAGGCCGGCGGCGAGAGCGAGAGCACCTCCGGCTCCCCAAAGGCGCGCCGGACGGAGGCCAAGCGGCCCCGCAGGCCGGTGCTGCTTCGGGTACTCCATCAGCCTCTCTCCGTCCCAGAAGCCGGCCAGCGATTCGAGGATCTGGTCGCTGGTCCAGGGAACGCGGTGGCCTGCGGCGCGGATCATCTCCACTCCGTGGACCGTATAGATGTGATGCATGAGGTCCTCGGTCCTGGCCGTCTCTGTGACGGTGTAGCGCCAGAAGGGGACGCCTGCGGTCGCGGATCGGGTCAGCAGAGCGATGACTTTTCCGGCCTGCCGGTCGACGGTCGCGCGGGTGGCCGGTGGCAACGCGACCGTGGCGGCAGCGCGTGTCAGGACCCCGGCCATCATCGAGGTGACGTTCATTGTGGCCACCCGGTCCGACTCGGCGGGGCTGTACCAGTAGAACCCCTCTTCGTCGTTCCAGACGCGGGTGGTCCAGGTTTCCGCGACCATGCGGACGGTGTCGTCGATCCGCATCCGGACGGCCGGAGGGGCGAGCGGCCGGTAGTCGAGCAGCCCGTTGAGCACGACCGCAGTCGTGATGGTGTACTCGTGGCCGGCGGGATTGGTGCTGTTGTCGCCGAACGCGTCGTATTCCTGAGGCAGCCCCCACCCGATCATTCCGTCGCCATCGGCATCCGACCCGTCGAGCAGGGCAAGCGCCGCACGATCGAGGTCCGGTGTCGTCTTGCAGCCGCATGCTGCGGCTTCGATGCTCTTCGCGGACAGCAGGAGTCCCTCGGTCATCGGCTGGGCATCCGGCTCGCGGAGGTTCTCCGCCGCGATCGTCCCGCGCAGCCGTCCCATGGCGTAGCCGGCGATCGCGGTGTAGCCGGCCGAAGGGCTGCAGCGCAGCGCGGGCGCAGGGCCCTGCACGGCCGTGGCACAGCCGGAAAGCAACAACCAGAAGAGGATGAGCGGCTTGATCGGCGTGCGGCCTGGGGAGTCGGGCACTAGAAAATCGGAATGTTACCATGCGCCCCCGAGTTTGCGTTTTCACTCGAATTTCCCGGAGGAAGTGTTGAAGAACTTTGCCGTCATCGGCGTCGCCGGCTTCATCGCGCCGCGCCATCTCACCGCGATCAAGGAGACGGGAAACCGTCTGGTCGCCGCAACCGATCCGAATGACTCGGTCGGTATCCTCGACCGCTATTCGTTCGACGTGAAGTTCTTCCGGGAGACCGAGCGCTTCGACCGCTTCCTCGAGAAATCCCGCCGCGGCTCCGAGGAGTCGCGGGTCGATTACGTGAGCATCTGCTCCCCGAACTATCTCCATGATGCCCACGTCCGCCTGGCCCTCCGCGTGGGCGCGACCGCGATCTGCGAGAAGCCGCTGGTCATCAACCCCTGGAACCTCGACGCCCTCGAGGAGCTGGAACACGAGACCGGCGCGAAGGTGAACACCGTCCTGCAGTTGCGCGTCCACCCGGCCCTGATGGCGGTGAAGAAGCAGCTCGAAGAGAACCCGCCGCAGACCAAGGCCGAGGTCGTGCTGACCTACGTGACCTCCCGCGGCTCCTGGTACGACGTCTCATGGAAGGGCTCGGAAGAGCGCTCCGGCGGCGTGGCCGCGAACATCGGCATCCACTTCTTCGACATGCTGATGTGGATGTTCGGCAGCGTCCAGAACAGCGAAGTGCACCTGAAGGACCCGAAGCGGATGGCCGGCTTCCTCGAGCTCGAGCGCGCCAACGTCCGCTGGTTCCTCTCCATCGACTCGGCCGACCTGCCATTCGAGCCGAAGCCGGGCGTCCGGACGACGTATCGCTCGATCGCCATCGACGGCCAGGAGCTGGAGTTCACGGACGGCTTCGCCGACCTGCACACGCGGGTCTACGAGCTGACGCTGGCCGGCAACGGCTTCGGGATTTCCGACGCCCGCCCGTCCATCGAGCTGGTCCACCGGATCCGCACCGCGGACGTGACCGGCCAACCGGCGGAAGCGCACCCACTGGTCGCCGGCCCGCGCCTCGTTGCCCCGGTGAGCGTCTGATCGGGAGCGCGGGTCCACCAGACATGAGCTACTTCGTCCACGAATCGAGCTATGTCGATGACGGTGTGGAGATCGGCGAGAACACCAAAATCTGGCACTTCTCGCACATCCTGAAGAACACCCGCATCGGCCGCGACTGCAGCTTCGGACAGAACGTCGTCGCCGGTCCGAACGTCACCATCGGAAATAACGTGAAGGTGCAGAACAACGTCAGCATCTACGATGGGGTCGAGCTGGGCGACGACGTCTTCTGCGGCCCTTCGATGGTGTTCACGAACGTCATGAACCCCCGGTCGGCGGTGAACCGCAAGAGCGAGTTCCGCAGGACCGTGGTCGGCCGCGGCGCCTCGATGGGAGCGAACTGCACCATCGTCTGCGGCGTGACCATCGGCGAGTACGCGTTCATCGGCGCGGGCGCGGTGGTCACGAAGCCGGTGCCGCCCTACGCCCTCGTCACCGGCAACCCGGCCCGCGTGCGCGGCTGGATGTGCCGGTGCGGCGAGAAGATCGCCTTCGACGGCGAGTCGGGTGCCTGCACCGTCTGCGGCAGCGAATACTCGCTGCAGGACGGTGCCGTCTCGCCGAAAGGAGCGGGGGAATGAGCCGTCTCACCCTCAAATCCCTCCGCCGTGCGGGCCTCGTTCTGGTTGCAGCCCTCGCCTTCCCGGCCGCGGCCCGGGAAGTCTGGCCGAAGATGGAGCTCGAGCCGGAATGGGAACGGCTGACCGACGCGGCGCGCGCCGAGTATTGCAAGATCGGCTACGACTACCGCCCGCGGCTCGCCTCTCACGAGAAGTACGACTCCTTCGGCGACTACATGGGCTATTCGCACCTCTACAAATGGCGCGCGAACCACAAGATCAAGTTCGACGAGGACGGCGTCCCCCAACTGCTCGTCAAGACAAAGCTCTACTACAACCCGCTGACGATCATGCAGTTCGTCCTCACCAAGTACAGCCAGATGGCCGTGAAAGGGGAGAAGACGCCGCCTCCCGAGCTCACCGCCGCCATCGACCAGCTCATGCGGATGCAGAGCAAGGACACCGGTGGATTCCACTACCAGTTTCCGAAGGTCTACTACGTCACGAAAAAGGAGATGCCTGTCGGTTGGGTCTCGGGGATGACGCAGGGCGTCTCCTTGAGCACGTTCGCCCGGTTGTATCACCTGACGAAGGACCGCCGTTACATCGAGGCCGGCAATCGCGCCCTCGACTTCATGCTCATTCCCACCACCGAGGGGGGCACGCTCTCGGATCTTCGCTACCTGCACCCGTCGCTGTCGTCGTACGTGACGTTCGAGGAGTACATCGCCCATCCGTCGACGTACACGCTGAACGGCTTCATCTACTCGACGGTCGGGCTGTACGACTGGTCGAAGCTGCCGGAGACGGGGAAGCACCGGGCCATCGCCGAGAAGTATTACAAAGAGTCGGTCCGCACGATCGAGCGGATTCTTCCGTATTACGACGTCGGCGGATTCACGGCCTATGACATGGCCCACGTAACCCACAACCGCGCGCCGCACTTCGGGCTCTCGTATCACCGCAATCACATCGAGCTGCTGACGCTGCTCCACACGATCACTGGCCGCAGGTCGTTCCTCGATTACGCGCGCACGTGGGCCAGGTACGCCGACGAGGCGTGTCCCGCGGGCACGGCCCCTGGTACGCCGGCGGCGAAACCGCTGGCGGCGAAACCGCCGGCGCCGCCGCCCGCCGCTCCGGCGGGCTCCACCGGCGCAGCAGCAGCCCGTTCCGCGCCCGTGGCCGTCCGGCCTGCCCCTTCAGCCCCGCCGACCGGGGTTTCTGCACCACTGCCGTACCTGGAGAAACTCCTGAGTGCCGCTCCTCCCGCGACGACGGATGCCGAGGGACGCGCTAGGAGATGGGAGTCGGTTCTCAATACGGCCGAGGCGACCGGGAAGCTGGCGTACATCACCGACCTCGATGCCGAAGTGACCTCGGCGGCCCGAAGTCTCGCCACCCAGCCGCACGCCGATGCGGTGCTGCTGGCCGGCTCGATGCTGCGCTACCTGGCGCGCGCGACCGAGCTCGGCGCGCCGATCGCGCCACAGGCGCGCGATGCGGTCCGGACCGCCGCCGAGGCCCTCTACACGCGCGACCGGTGGGTAGAAGAATCGGGGTGGATCTCCTCCGCCACTCCCTCGTCGGCGGAGCAGGCGCGCCATGCGCGCTTTCTCTACTGGCTGCACCGCAACAACGGCGACATCGAGCCGCTGCGCCGTTCGTCCCTCATCACGCGCGTCTGGAAGACCCGCGGATGGAACGAGATCACGGCGGCCGACGCTCCGTGGATGAGTCTCTGGGCCGCGGAAGCGTACCGCGAGGGGATCGTCCTCGAACGAGCCGACCTCGCCGCTCTTCACGAAGCGGCCACCCGTGCCGGCGGCGCCGCCGCGGCGGTGGCGCGCGCGCTGTTCGGCGACAAGCCGGCCGCCCCGGCGAGCAGCAGCGACCCGCTCGTCGCCAGCATCCTGGCGGCGCGCGCGGTGCCGGTGACCGGCCTGCCGGTGCCGGAGTATCCCTTCACGCCGCGTGCGGCCGCTCCCGACTTCGCCCGCTCGGGCAAATATGCGCTCAACGAACATGGCGTCCTGGTCGTGCGCTACGGGCACCAGAACCAGTACGACACCGTCGGGACGCAGTACAACGCCACCTTCATCGCCCATTACGCGCACGCTCTGCACCGCGACTATCTGAAGGACGGCGATCCCGCCCACCGGGAGAGATTTTTCCGCAACGTCGACTGGCTCCTCGCGCACCACGACACGAAGACGTGGCGCGGCCTCGAATACTGGGTCTGGTCGTTCGACTTCGACAATGAACACTTCGCCGCGAAGGCGCCGTGGTTCTCCGGGCTGGCCCAGGGGCGGATTCTCGTCGCGCTGGCGCAGGCGTATGAACTGAGTGGAGACATCGAGTATTACCGTGCCGCCGAGCGGACGCTCCGGTCGTTCTATGTCCCGGCAGATGCCGGCGGGATCACCACCCTCGGGCGCGACCACGCCTGGTATGAGGAGGTGGCGGCGGCCGGCACGAAGTCCTCGAAGATCCTCAACGGCCATATCTCCGCCGTGGCCGGCCTGTGGAGCTACATGGAATGGCTCGGCCGCTCCGACGTCCGCCGGCTCTTCGATCTCGGCGTGAACGCCGTGCTGCGCGACCTCCCGCACTACGACGCCGGCTTCCTCTCCTACTACTCCGACGAGCAGCACAAGGTCCGCACGTTCGCGCCGGTCCGCAACTACAACTCGCTGCACGTCCACCAACTCCTCTGGCTGCATTCGGTCTGCGACCAGGGGCGCTTCCTCGACTACGCCTTCCGGTTTGCCCGCTACGACGATCCCGGCCACACCTTCACCGTGGCCGGCTCCACCAACGAGACCACCAACGGCCCCGACAAGCTGCGGATGACCATGGGCCGCGACTTCTGGTCGCACAACCGCTTTCCCACCTGGGTGCAGGTCGACCTCGGATCGGTCCAGCAACTCGACGGCGTCACGCTCCTCGGGTACATCCCCAAGGCGGCTCCGCGTCAATTCGACATCCTGGTGTCGGACGACGCGGAGAAATGGGAGAAGGTCGCCGAACAGAAATTCAATGCCGAGCAGTACGTGACGTCGCGCTTCCCGAAGAAGGCCGCGCGTTTCGTCAGGGCCGTCATCTACAGCGACAACGGCAACAACAACGTGGCTTTGTCCGGTGTAGGCGTGCATCTCCCCGATGGCGGCAGTCCCACCGCGGTCCTGGACTGGAACTCGTATGGAACGTCGAGCCGCCCGGCCACGCTCTTCGTGACCAGCACCGGCTGGGCCATGAAGAAACCGGGGACGCTGTTCATCGACCAGGTGAAGCCGCAGCCCTTGACACTCGCGTTCAGCGGCGAGCATCTCAACGAGCTGGCCGGCTACGGCTCCAACGATCTCCAGGAATGGGAGCCCGTCCGGGTCACTACCAGCGGGACGTCCGGCGACTATCGCTACTCCATCGGGTCGGCCCGGCATCGTTACCTGAAGTTCGACTATCCGAACCTGGCCTCGCGCGGCATGTTCCGCGCCGTGGCGCCGGCGGAGGGGATTGCCAATGGCGGCGCCGAGCCGGCGGCCAGGGAGGCAGCGGCGAAGGAGCCGGCCGCACCCGCTCGTACGGCACCCTTTCCGCTCTATCCGTTCACCCCCGAGCGGACGCCGTCGGAGTACGCCACCGAAGGGCGGATGGACCTCGATCCCGACGGCATCGTGATCTTCGACTACGGCCGCGCCGACGACGTCGGCGCGGCCGGACGCCGCTACAACCCGACATTCATCGCCACGTACGCGATCGTGGCCTATCGCGACATCCGCACCGGCGGCAACGCTTCGCAGCGCACGGGGATGCTCAAGAACGTCGACTGGCTGCTCGCGCATCGCGAGGAGGCGGTCCACGACGGGATGCCGTTCTGGCTCTGGTCGTTCGATTTCGACTACCCGTACTTCGGGGCGAAGGCGCCGTGGTACTCGGGCCTGGCGCAGTCGCGGATCGTGGTGGCGTTCGCGCAGGCCTACAGCCTCACCGGGGACCCGAAGTACAGCCAGGCCGCCGAAATGGCGTTCCGCGCCTTCCTCGTCCCGATGCGGGACGGCGGACTGGTGACATACGACCGCGACGTGGTCTGGCTGGAGGAGATCGCCGGTCGCGACATTCCGTCGACGAAGATCCTGAACGGGCACATTTCCGCGCTGGCGGCGCTGCATCTCTACGCGGAGTGGACCGGTCGCGCCGACGCCGCACGGCTGGCCCGGATGGCCACCGAGGCGGTGCGCCGGGACCTGCCGCTGTACGACGCCTCCTTCCTGTCGTGGTATGCGCAGGAGCCGGGTCCGGAGCGGAAGTTCGCCCCGACGGCGAACTACAACGCGTTGCACATCCGGCAACTGAAGTGGATGTACGAAAACACCGGCGACCCCTTCTTCCTGGACTATGCACTCCGCTTCGGGCGCTACGAGGAACCCGGCCTGACATACTCCGCCGCCGGCTCGACCGATCCGGTCGGTCACGGTCCGGAGGGGCTGCGGTTCCGGCTCGGACAGGAGTACTGGTCGCACGGCGTTTTCCCGACGCACGTGCAACTCGATCTCGGAGAGTCGCGGCGCGTGCGCTCGATCGTGGCTCTGGCCCGCACGCCGAAATCGACACCGCGGCACTATGAAGTGCTGCTCTCCGAGGATGCGAAAAACTGGCAGCGGGCCGTGGAGCGGAAAGAGAACGCCGCCCCCACCATCATCGAGACCTTGAAGACGCCCATGCATGCCCGTTACGTGAGGCTGCTGATTCACTCCGATAACGGCAACCGGAACGTCGCGCTCACCGGCTTCACCGCCATCACGGACGATGCGCCGGTCGCGGTTGCCGATCTTCGCGTGACGGGGGGGCAGCCGCCCATCCGCGAATGGTGCCTCGCAGAGCCGGGCTACCTCGTCGTCGATCTCGGTGCGCCGCGCAGGCTGGTCGTCCAGACCCCGGACGGAGGGTCCGGCGGCGTCAGCGTTTCGGGCTCGAACGATCTCGCCATATTCGAGCCGATGGGGACGATCGTGGAGACGCGCCGGGCCGTGATCGGCCAGTCCCGGTTCCGTTACCTCCGCATCGATTTCCTCGACATCCCCAGCGCGCGCACGGTGCGGCTGAAGTAGACGGTGCGGCTGAAGTAGACGGTGCGGTTGAAGTAGACAGTAGACGGGAACGTTAGCCCGCTACCCCGCCAGCGCGTCCAGAATCCTCTTTCCTCCGTCTCCCGCCCCGTAGAGCGGGATCGACCAGTCCGGCCTCGCGGCAAGGGCACGCCCGTAGGCGGCGAGGATTTCTTCCTTCGTGTTGCCGCTGAGGAAGTTGGCGCCGGCTTCGACGAGCTCCACCCACTCCGTCTCCGAGCGCAACGTCACACACGGGCTCTTGAAAAAGAACGCTTCCTTCTGCACGCCTCCGCTGTCGGTCATGACGACCCGGGCGTGCTCGAGGAGGTGGATCATGTCGAAGTAGCCGACCGGATCGATGGTCTTGACCCGATCGAAGGCAAGCCCGGCGTCGGCCATGACTTTGCGCGTGCGGGGGTGAACCGGCAGGATGACCGGACGCTCCTCCGCGACCGCTTCGAGGGCGCTCATGATCACGCCGAGGCGGGTGAGGTCGGAGGTGTTTTCCTCGCGGTGGATGGTGGCCAGGACGAAATCCGGCGAGCTGGCGGTGAAGCGGCGGATCTCCTCGGCCGGTTCGGCGATGGTGCGGTAGAAGAGGGCCGCGTCGTACATCACGTCGCCGGCGTGGATGACGCGGCGGCCTTTCTTCTCGTCGGTTCCCAGCCCCTCGCGATCGAGATTGCGGATGGCGGTCTCGGTGGGGCAGAAGAGCCATGTGGAGACGTGGTCGGTGAGGATGCGGTTGATCTCCTCCGGCATGCGCATGTTGAACGAGCGGAGGCCCGCTTCGACATGAGCGATGGGGATGTGCATCTTCGCCGCGGCCAGGGCGCCGGCCAGCGTGGAGTTGGTGTCGCCGTAGACCAGCACCGCGTCGGGTTTCGCGTCGATCAGGATCTCCTCGATGCCCCGCAGCATCGCCCCGGTCATCGCGCCGTGTGTCCGTTCGCGGACGGCCAGGTGATGGTCGGGCCGCGGGATGCGCATCTGCTCGAAGAAGATCGCCGACATGTTGTCGTCATAGTGCTGTCCGGTGTGGACGAGAACTTCCTCGATCGGCGCACCCCCTTGTCTGTTCCGTTCCTGAATGGCGCGCGACACCACCGCTGCCTTGATGAATTGCGGTCGTGCGCCGACGACTGTCACGATCTTCACGCATTTCCCTCCGTCCTTGTTCCGTTGCAGACCGCGACGTACAGGGCTCGTAACTTTTTGTATTGGGACGTCCAGTTGTAGGTCTCTTCGACGGCGCGCCGTCCGCGGGCACCCATGTCGCGGGCGCGCTCGAGGTCGGCGCGCAGCTCGACGATCGCCGCGGCGATCTGCGCCGGATCGAGCGGATCGGCCACGAGGCCGATGTCCGCCTCCTGCACGAGGCGCCGCCACAGCGGAAAGTCGGAAGCGATCACCGGCAGCCCGGCGGCCATGTACTCGAACAGTTTGTTGGGCTGGGCGTCGATGTGGTTCGGCTCCGGGTGGTACAGGACCAGCCCGGCGAACGAGCGCCGCATGACCTCCACCGTCTCGGCCCGGCTGACCACTCCGAGCGCCTCCACCCATCTCCATCCCGGCCGCGTCATTGCCTCCGCGCGCAAAGCCTCGGGCTCAAACCTGCCGGCCAGGATCAGCCGGACACCCGCCAGTTCCGCGGCGTCGATCATCTCCAGGATCCCTCGGATGCGGTTGATGCCGCCGACGAAGCAGACCGCGTCCTCCTTCGCCGTCCAGCCCTGCGGCGGCGGAAAGTCGGTCAGCTCCGGATAGTTCGAGACCTCCACCGCCCGCGCGCCGATCTTCGCGAAGCGCGACGCGATGTGCTCGGTCGCGCCGACGACCGCGTCGAACCGGCGGGCGGCCCAGTTTTCCACGAGCTCGAAGGCCCGGCCGATGGTCCGCCGCAGCCAGCCGGCGATGTAGGGTTTGCTCTCGATGGCTCGAGGCATGTCTTCGTGCGAGTCGTAGATCACGCGCCGGCCGAGGAGCTTGAGAAGGAGGCCGACCGGGATGAGCTCCGGGTCGTGGAAGTGGTAGACGTCGGCGCGCGAGGTCAGCACGCGCAGCGCCACCCGCGCGGTCGTCACGACCATGCGCAACGCGCGCGAGCGCACCCGCGGCACGGCCCTGACGGTCACTCCGGCGCGCTCCTCGTCCGCGGTATGCGGAACGACGAACGTCACCTGCCAGCCGTCAGCCGCGAGCGAGCGGCATTGCTTTTCGAAGATCCGAACGTCGAACGGCTGATGGACCGAACTGAAGTGGATCACGCGTGGCAACGTTGTCCGCGCGATGGTGAACCTCCTGTTTCTTCGGGATGAGCAGCACGACCAGCAGCAGCAGCGCCAGCCCGTGCGTCAGCAACGCCGTCTGCAGCGCCACGTTCGACACGCTCATCCCCGGCACGACCAGCAGCAGAGCGCAGAGCTTTGCGTTCCTTCCCGTGGCCGCGCTGTCGTAGGCCCAGAGGTAGAGCGCGAGGGCGACGCTCCAGACGGCAATGCCCATGAAGCCGAAATTCGCAAAGGCATCCGCCCAGAGATTGCCATTGGCGGATGTCGTCGGGCTGTCGAGATATTTCTCGGCGATCAGATTCGGGACCGGGAGGTGATACGGGTACTCGGCGATGAAGCGGAAGATGCTGTTCCCCATCCTCACCTGCGGGTTCTGGGAGAAGAACTCGTAGTACCAGCCGCTGACCACCCCGGTCACCAGCAGGCGCCGCACGATCAGCGTCGTCAGGCGGGTCCAGGTCAACGCCAGAAGGAATCCCCCGGCGGCCGCCCACGCCATCCGGAACCCGGTCCGATGCAGCTTCCGTCCGATCAGCAGCGACATGGCCGGGATCAGGAAAATCGAGAGCAGGACGGTCTTGAAACCGGTGATCGAGAAGAGCACGAGCTGTCCGAGCACACCGACAGCCAGCAGAAGCGGCCGCCGGCGGGAGACGCCGGTGGCGATGAATAGAGGGTTGAGGACATTCGCCAGCCAGAAGACCGCGTACGTACCGATCCGGCCGACGCGCGCCGACTCGTCCTTGAACTCGGAGCGGACGTCGTAAACCTCGTCGAGCGACACCAGCTTCAGCGACAGCCCGTGCGTCGCCGCCAGGTACCCGTAGAGACCGAGCGCCATCAGGACGATGCCGGTCCAGGCCACCGGGCGGGGGATGGTGCCGAGCTCCATGCGCGGGATGCGCGTCGAGAGGATCACCCCGATGAATGTCGCGCCGACGAAGCCGCCGAAACGGAGCGTCGCCTCCGGGTCGTAGTACTGCAGGGAGAGCATCGGCACGAACGCCAGCGGGACGTAGGCGATCAGGTAGAGGAGCCAGAGCAGCACCGTCGAAGGCTTACGGGCGTTCAGCGGCAGGACGAGCGACGGCAGCACCGCCAGCCCGAACGCGCCGGCAAGCGTCCATCCGGGGACGTCGCGGGTGTTGAAGCCCATGTAGCCGTAGCCGAGGGCGGCGGTGATCTCGTAGCCCTTCATGGCGGCGGCGACGTAGGCTGCGCAGCCGATGATGGCCGGGATGCGGCTTTCCTTCAGCTCCTTCGGCTTCACGGCCGGCCTCCCGTGCGGAGAGGGTGCATCCACACCGCGATCAGCAGCAGACCGATGCCGTACGCGACGAGGTTGACCGCGGTCAGCGCGATCACTGCCGCGGTGGCGCCGTACGGAACGGCCAGGCGGACGGCGAAGAACGTCGACGTGCAGAGCAGCGCGCTCCAGATCAGGTGGACGTGTTGCTTGTTGAAGATGTTGAAGAGCTGCGAGACGGGACTGAAGACCAGCTCCGCCAGCAGGACCGACACGAAGATCTGTGCGTAGCGGCCCGCCTCGGTCCAGGCCCGGCCGAAGACGAACGCGAAGAGCTGTGGTCCAAAGGCGATCAGGATCAGTGTGGGAACGACGGCGCAGAGGAGGAGCATCTTCTGCGTGCGGAAGACGAACGACGGCAGCTCCTCCGGCCGCTCCCGGTACATTGCCGCGGCCCGCTGGTAGAACGGCGAGGCCACCGCCTGTCCGATCAGGGTGAGGGGGAGGAAGACCACCCGGTTGGCCAGCGAGAACTGTCCGGCCACGGCCGTCCCGAAGGCGGAGGAGATCAGCAGCGGGAGCATCTGGACGTTCGCGACGTTCAGAAGACTCGACCAGACGTACAGCAGCGGGAAGCGGCGGTGCTCCGAAGCCGCGGCCCGCATTCCCGGGAGCGTCGCCTGACGGACTGCCGCGGGGGCGAAGGTCCGCCAGTTCAGCAGCGAGCCGGCCGCGATCCGCGACGCCGCGTCGCCCGCCATCAGTCCTCCGGCCCCGACACGGGCCAGCAGCAACTGGATCCCGACCATCGAAGCGGCCTGGGCGACTTTCGAGCGGAACAGCTCCGTGAACCGCTTCTGCCGGGTGGCCGCGTACGTGCCGATGTCGAGCAGTGCCGCGCCGGCCAGCGAGACCGGCACCAGCCAGAGGTAAGGGAGCAGTGCCGGAGCGTGAAACGTGCGCACCAGCGCCTCTCCTGCGAATACCAGCACCACCGCCGCGACGATGGTCATGACGAGAAGGAGGCTGAGACTGAGCGCGACCAGATCGCGCGCCTGCCCGTCGGTCCGGGCGAGGGGGATGGCCACCTGGTACCGCCCGCAGGCGAGCGGCAGCGTGAGGATGACGATGGAAGTGAAGACCGCAAATACGCCGAAGTCGGCCGGTGTGTAGAGCCGGGTCAGCACCGGGGCCGCCGCGAACGCGATCCCCTGAGCCAGCGCCGTGCCGCCTGCCACGCTCGCGATGCTGGAGAGGAAGCTGCCGCGTGCGGGAAACAGGTTGTTCAGGGATGAGATCGGCATCGGAAAGACAGCGGCCGGATTACAGCAGATGGGGTCGGGGAAGGCAAGATAACCACCACACGGGGAGACGACGTGGGGCCTCCGGCGGGCGGGCCCGGCCCGCTGCGTTTGTTTTCGCCCGGACCGCGCTTCGAGCGAGAGCCGCGCGTTCAGCCTTGGGCAACCAACGCTGCGGGCCGGGCCCGCCCGCCGGAGGCCTCCCGTCGTCTCCCCGTGTGGTGGATCTCATCCCTTGGTCGGCGACATTCCCAGCCGCCTTCGCACCTCGTTCCGGAGCTCGCCGGAGAGCTGGAGGACCAGCACCGGCTTGAAACGGACCGCGACCTCGGCCGAATCGATGGCGGCCGGGAGATTGCCGAGCTGCAGGTAGAGCATGCTGGCCGCGAAATGGAGCTCGGGGCGGGGCTCGACCGCCAGCGCGCGCTGCACCACGGCCATGGCGTCTTCGATCCGCCCCGCCGCCTCCAGGTTCGTGGCCAGCAGCAGCAGCAGGTCGATATCGTAAGGGTCCTCGGCGAGCAGTATCTCGATCCGGGCGGCAGTCTCGCGTGCGAGGGGCACCGCGCCGGCGCTGTTTCTCGCCCGCACGACCGTCTCGGTCTTCTGCTTCAGGACCGGTTTGGCCAGATCGATCCGGAGGGGAACGACGCACCATTGCCAGAGTGCCCAGGCGCAGAGGAGCGCGATGGCGGCTGTTCCGGCCGCTCTAAGCGCGCGCATCGAGCCACCCCCGCAGAAGACCTGCAACCGTGAAAATCGTCACCGAGGGTGCCGCCAGCTGGAGTGGGAACTGCGCGAGCGCCAGCACGGCGAACGAGACCCCCAACGCCAGCGACAACTGGCGCGCGTACTCGGCGGACGGCGATGCGCCCGGGTCCGGCGGCCGGGCGCCGGTCACGACGAAGACGCCGATCGCCGCGAGCATCAGCACCAGTCCGGGGACGCCGGTCTCCGCCATCGTCTGCAGATAGTCGTTGTGGGTCTCGCCGAAGTTGACGGCCGGCCCTT
Organism: Thermoanaerobaculia bacterium; assembly: GCA_035629865.1. Taxonomy (GTDB): domain Bacteria; phylum Acidobacteriota; class Thermoanaerobaculia; order Gp7-AA8; family Gp7-AA8; genus QHVT01. The sequence goes on from DASPHC010000125.1 coordinate 182,250, forward strand.
CGGCCCCGGTCACCCCGATCAGGACGTAGTCGAAGAAATGGCCGCTGTAGCGTCCGGGGCCGACGCCGGTGAGCGGGTGGTCGGCGGTCATCCGCGCCGCGGCGAGGTAGGCCCGCGGCCGGCCGGAGAGCGCCCGGTCGAGCCGGCCCGCGCTGACCGCTCGCTTCAGCCACCCGATGCGCAGCCGCAGCGGCTCGTAGCGGGCGGCGAAGATCCCGGTCAGGACGATGGCCACGATGCCGGCGACGAGCGCACGTTTCCACGACCGCCGGAGGAGCGTGGCGAGCACCGATACCGCGAGCGCCGCGATGGCAGTCACGGTCCGCGACACGAGCACCGCACAAGTCAGCACCGCCGCCACGACCGCATGCAGGGTGCGCTTCGGCGCCGGACGCCAGAACGCACCGGCCCACGCCAGCGCGGCCAGGAACTGCAGGTAAGACCCGACGTCGTTGCGGTTGCCGAGGAGTGCCGACTCCGCGAGGCGCATCTTTTCGCCCGGCTTCAGCAGGTCCACGACCTCCGGCGCGAAAGTGATCGGCACGCCCGCGACCTGCAGGAAAAGGACGCCCGCGTTGATCAGCGCCGGCACGAAGACGATCCCCATCACGCGCGGAGAAAGCCGTGGCGCGATGCGGCAGGCGGCGAGGAAGACCGCCGCGCCGGAGATCACCGTCAGCAGCGAGCGGACGCTGAGCGCGCGATGGGTCGAGGTCAGCGTTGCAACCGCGCTCCACACGACGATCGCGGCGACGAGGAGGCCGTCTGTGCGCCGCGGGCGCCAGCTCCGGATGTCTCCCGAATTCCACAGCCAGCCGATGGCGAACACGGCCAGCAGGATCAGCCCCTCGGCGCGGAACAGCAGCAATTTCGGCAGCCGGAAGATCTCGTCCGTGAACGGGAGGAAGAACACCGGGATCAGGACGGCGGAGGCGAATACCACGATCGCCAGCCACCGGTCGACGGCCGGCCAGGAGGCGAACGGCTGCCGTCTCTCCAACGGTTCGGGATTGCTCATCGGCTGTATCGGCGGGCGACTATAATCCGCGCCCGGCTCGATGCGCAGGCCCTCATCGCGTCGCTTCCGCACCAATGAAAATCCTCTTCATATCCGATTACTTTCCCCCCGAGAGGAACGCGCCGGCCACCCGCGTCTACGAGCGGGCCGTTTACTGGGCGCGCTGGGGGCATGACGTCACGTTCATCACCAGCGCACCGAACTTCCCGGACGGAAAGGTGTTCGCGGGCTACCGCAACGCATGGTATCAGCACGAGATCGTCGACGGCATCCGGGTGGTGCGGGTCAAGACGTTCATCGCCCCGAACCGCGGGGTGGTCCGGCGGACGATCGACTTCATCTCGTTCATGATCATGAGCATCGCCGGGGCGTTCTTCCAGAAGCGGCCCGACGTCGTCACCGCCACCTCTCCGCAGTTCTTCGCCGGACTGGCCGGTGCGATCGCGGCGAAGCTCCACCGCCGCCCGTTCGTGCTCGAAGTGGGCGACCTCTGGCCGGCGACCATCGTCGGCGTCGGCTTGATGAAGCGCAGCCTCGCCATCCGTTTCATCGAGCTCTTCGAGCACTGGATGTACCGCCGGGCCGCGCGCATCGTGGCGGTGACGCCGAGCATCGGCAAAGACCTGCAGGGGCGCGGCGTCCCGGCGGAGAAGATCGTCGTCGCTCTGAACGGCGTCGACCTGCATCGCTACGGCAAGCGGCCGAAGGATCCGGAGCTGCTCGCGCAATACGCCCTCGCAGGAAAGTTCGTGGCCGCCTACATCGGCACCCACGGCCTCTCGCACGCGCTGGAGCGGGTCATCGAGGCGGCGAAGCTCCTCGAGCCGCACGACGACGTCCGCATCCTCTTCGTCGGCGCGGGAGCGGCGCGGGACGGGATCATGAAACAGGCCGAGGAACTGGGACTGAAGAACGTGGTCTTCATCCCCGAACAGCCGAAAGAACAGATCGCCCGCTACTGGAGCCTCAGCGACGTCGCGCTCGTCCACCTCAAGAACTCACCTGTGTTCGAGACCGCGGTGCCGTCGAAGATCTTCGAGGCGATGGCCATGGGCCTGCCGCTGATCGTCTCCGGACCGGAGAACGGCGACGCCCGCGCGATCGTCGAGCACGACGCCGCCGGGCTGATCACACCGCCCGAGAATCCGGAAGCGCTGGCGGAGGCGATCGTCCGCCTGAAAACCGACCATGCCCTGCGTCAGAAATTCGCCGAGGCGAGCTACAAGGCCGCGGCGTGGCATACGCGCGAAGAACAGGCGCGGCGCGTGATCGCCGCGTACGAGAGTGTGGTGCCGGGCCCGCCCGCGGTCGCGCAACAGGAGCGCGGATGAAGGTCCTCGTCACCGGAGCGAACGGGTTCATCGGACGGGCGGTCGTGGCCGAACTGCTGCGCCGCGGCCATCAGGTCACGGCGGCCGTGCGGACACCGTCCGGCGTGCAGGCCACGCGGGTGGTGGTGGTCGGCGAGGTCGACGAGCGCACCGATTGGACCGACGCGTTGCGCGGAAACGACGTGGTCCTCCATCTCGCCGCGCACGTCCACGTGCTCGACCGGACCGCGGCGAAGGACCTGGAGCGCTTCCGCCAGGTGAATGCCACCGGAACCGAACGGCTCGCGACGGCCGCCGCGAACGCCGGCGTGCGGCGCTTCGTCTTCCTCAGCACCGTCGGGGTGCACGGGACAGAGTCGGGTGCACGGCCGTTCCGCGAGTCCGACCCGCCCCGTCCGGCCATCGCCTATGCACAGTCGAAGTGGGAGGCGGAGGAGCGGCTGCAGGCCATCGGTACCGCACGAGGGATGGCGTACACGATCCTCCGTCCGCCGCTGGTCTACGGGCCTGGCGTCGAAGCGAAGTTCCTCCAGCTCCTCGCCATCCTGCGGCGCGGCATCCCGCTGCCGTTCGGCGCCGTGAACAACCGCCGCAGCATGATCTACATCGGCAACCTCGTCGACGCGACGATCGTGGCGGCGGAAAGCGACGAGGTGCGCAACAAGACCTTCTTCGTCACCGATCAGGAGACCTGGTCGATCGGAGAGCTCGTCCGCGTGCTCGCGGAACTGATGAACAAACCGCCGCGCCTGGTCTCCATCCCCGAGTCGTTGATCCGCCTCGGTGCCCGCCTCACCCGCCAGACCGAACGCCTCCGCCCCCTCCTCGGCTCCCTCGTCGTCGACGACACCGCCTTCCGCGCTGCCACGGGGTGGAAGCAGCCGTATTCGGCCAAGGAAGGGCTGGCGGAGACGGTGAGATGGTATTTCGGGAGAAGGTGAGCGCGGCGAAGGCACGCGGTGACTTGTTCCTGTCGCGCCTGAGGCGCGCCCCCTGCTCTGAAGATGGAAAAGGAAGTCAGGTAGAGAAGGGCACACGTCGACTGACCGTTCGAGGAGAACGTTGTGAAAGAGCATCGAGGCCGTCGGACCGGCGCGAGCTCGGGTTGCGGGCGGTGGGCTACGCGGTCTCGGTGAGCGAGACCGCGTAGCCCATTTTCTCGAGTTGCTTGACGAGATCGTTTTTCTTGCTGCCGTTCTCGTGCTGGGTGACGTAGTCAGCACCGAGTTCGCGATAAGGTGCTCCGTTTTTGATCATGTGGTAGATGGCTACGAACATGGCGTGGGCGATGGCCACGAGGGCGCGTTTGTGGCCGCGACGCTGCTTGAGGCGTTTGAACTTGCTCTGGAAGTAAGAGCCATCCTTGTTGATGGCCGAGGCGGCCGCCTGAACCATGGTCGACTTCAGGTAAGGATTGCCCTGACGAGAGCGGTTCTTGAGTCGTTTGCCGGCGCTGATGTAATTGCCGGGACAGAGTCCGGCCATGGCGGCGAACTGGCGATGAGTTGGCCACGGCGACATATCGATGCCGGTCTCGGCCAGGATGTCCATGGCCGTGCGGTCATCAATGCCCGGAATCTCATCGAGGCGGGCCAGGATCTCGGCGTAAGGTGAGACCTTCTGGTCGATTTTGAGCTCGACTTCGGCGATGGTGCACTCGAGGCGATTCATCTGATCCATCTGCATGGAGATCAGCTGCTGGGTGTGCTCGGAGATGGACCCGGCGAAGGCGTTCTTGAGCTGAGGGATCTTTTTGCGCAGGCGACCGAGAGCGAGTTCGGCCAGCTCGGTCGGATCGGTCTTACCCTCGCCGATGTGCTTGAGCATGTTCGCTCCGGAAACGCCGAACACGCATGAAGCGACCGAGGAGAGTTTGACGCCGGCGATCTGGAGATGCTTTTCGACGCGATTCTGCTCGCTGGCACGAGCCTGGACCACGGCCCGGCGGTAGCGGGTGAGCTGTCTGAGCTCGCGGAATGGTCGCGGGGGCACGAAGCTGGGCTTGACCAGGCCGCACCGCAGCAGCTTGACCATCCATTCGGCATCGGTCTCGTCGGTCTTGCGTCCCGGCACATGCATGATGTGCTGGGCGTTGCCGACGACGATCTCCATGAAGCCTTCCAGAGCGTCGTAGACCGGCATCCAGTACACCCCGGTGCTTTCCATCAGCACGTGCGTGACCCTGAGCTCGACCAACTTCTGTCTGAGCTGGATCAGTTCGTGGGGGAATGTCCCGAACTTGAATTTGAACTTCTGTCCGCGTCCCGGTCCGATCAGAACGCAGATGTAGAGAAACTCCTTGTGGACGTCTATGCCTGCACATCGTTCGTAAACTACATCCATGTGGTGAACCCTTCTTTCTCTGGAATGGCCACGTACGTCGATGGGCAGAAAAAGATCCTGCTCTACGTCTTCACCCTTGAAAGGGGAGCACACTCGGTGGTACCTAAATCGACGCGGGTCCTGTCTCATCCTCGGGTTCGTAGCCCGGTGGGGTCGTCGGCCTCTACGTGGTTTTCCAGAACCGTAGTTTTGCCACAAGACAGGACCCGTTTTTCACCTGCCGCTCAAGAGGGATCACCCGATCACGCGTGATCGGGCGGCCGCCGGGTGGGTGGGGATCTTCGTCCTCGGTGGTCTGCCGCGCCGTAGAGCCGCGGCAGGTGTGGTCTCATCCGCCCTTCGCTTCGCTCAGCGCACCTTCTCCCCCAAAAAGCGGGGGAGAGGGCAACGAACTCCGTTTTGCCAAGCACGAAGAAGCCTGTTTCTTGGGGTACGGCTGATTTGTTGCCCCTCTCCTCCTCTTCAAAGGGGGAGAGGGATGTTCGACACCTGCGCATGGCCAAAGGCGCGAGTGTCCAGATGCACGTCGAGTGGGTTAGAAGACCAGGTGCCGGACGGGGTGAGGGGACGTGCCACTTGCGTAAAGTGAACGCTCTCGCAGCGTGGCTCTACCGAGACTACTTGCTAGGCCAAGGAAAACCGGAAGAGAGACGGCATCATCCTGAAGCTTTCCGAATGTCGCATTGCCACAGACGCAACTCGCGGGACACCGCCGGCGCCTGGCGATGTCCCGCGGCACGAAACTTCACACCCTCGCTACTTGGACGGCTGGTCGGCCGCGGCGCGGTTCTGCTTCGACAGCGGCGTCTTGCGGCGGCGGCTGACGATGGCCTGCTTCATCGACTCGGCCTCCGGTACGGGGAGGGAGATGTCGGGCAGCAGGTTCATGGCCTTGGCCACCTTGTACGCCGACGCGGCCAGCATTCCAACTTCCCCGCGGCGTTTGGCCACCGCGTAGCGGAAGCCGCGCGCAAAGCGCTCGAGCTCGTCCGCCAGCGGCAGATACGCTTCGCTGTAGCGCAGCATGTCCCGGATCTCGGCCGCCGTGATCGAAACCGCCGCCGCGAACATGGGCGACGTTTCCAACGCAACGGCCAGGGCCTCGAAAAACGCGTCCGGCAGCAGCCGGTGGCCGCGAGGACGCGACTGGCGCTCCAGTGGGGCCGGCGGGATGAGGAATCCCGGAATGCTGCTCAGCAATGCGCGGAATTGGGCGACCAGTTCCAGCGCTGCCTCGGCATAGGGAATCGTGGGAATCGGGGGCTCTTCAATTACGGGTTTGGACATGGGTATCTCCTTGTTTTTCTGAAAGTTATCAAGGCATCAATATGATCTCCCCGGCGTTGCATGAGATCAGCATGCAACATATATCGTACGATGGTCATAAATGTAGGACCGATACATAGAGTTGTCAAGAACAAACTTTGGCGCTACATTTATCAGGCGATGATGCTGCACGATCAGCTCCGCGAGGCACGACTCAATCTGGGACTCAGTCAGGCGGACGTGGCCGCCCGGGCCGGAATCCCGCGCAACCAAGTCGCTCGGGCGGAAAAAGGGGAGAACATCACCCTCGACACGCTGCGCAAGCTCGTGGTCGCCTTGAACGTCGAGGAGTTGACGCTCCTCGAGGGGGTGACGCTGGCGGTCGACGTCCTCCCCGAGCCGGAAAAAGCGTATGCCGCTTCGGTCCAGACGATCAGCCGGCTCATCGACGCGCTGAACGCGGCATTCGCGGGTGCGGTGATCGCCCAGCAGTCGATGGTGCGTGCGCGCCGCGAGCATCCGCTTCCCGACTTCGGGGAGCCGAGCGCCGACGTCGACACAACCCTTCTGCTGAAAGGCCTCGGCAGCTCGCTGCAGGAGCTCATGGAGTTGCGCGACCGGAAGAGCGCCTGAATCGCGAGCCCTCACTCCCGGCACTCCATCCCCGAGGCTTCAGCCGCAAAACCTTCGGCTTCGCAGCCGAGGGGTGCAGGATGAAATGCGAGGGTGTCAGGAATGAACCTGAAGGTGTGAGGACCAAACCTGAGGGTGTCAGGTATGACCGGCAGATATGAGGGATCAACTCTGAAGTGTCAGGGATCAACCTGTAAGTGTGAGGGATCAACTCTGAAGTGTCAGGGATCAACCTGAAAGTGTGAGGGGTCAACTCTGAAGTGTCAGGGATGAATTCGAAGGTGTGAGGGATCAAACCTGAGGGCGTCAGGGATGAATCGGAACGTATGAGGGATCAACTCTGAAGTGTCAGGGATGAACCTGAAGGTGTCAGGGATCAAATCTGAGGGTGTCAGGGATCAAATCTGAGGGGCTTCATTTGTACCGCAGTAGCGAGCGATCGCAGCCGCCGAAGGCGGCGAAAGATCTGTAGGCCCGCCCTTCAGGGCGGGTATCGCGCGGACCCCACGAAGGCAAGCCCGCGAAGCGGGCGACAGAACAGTGGTATGCGCGCACATCTATGCTGTCGCCCGCTACGCGGGCTTGAAACACGGGCGTCGCGCGTTACCCGGCCTGAAGGCCGGGCCTACAGATCTTTCGCCGCCTTCGGCGGCTTTCCTGTCGCGTCGTGGCTCCCCAACTTCTCCTCGATCACCGCCAAACGCTCCCGCAATTTCGCGATCTCGTCTTCGACGACGAACCCCAGCCGCATTCCCACCGCCACCCGCCCCGGTGCATCGCCGGTGAGCTCGTGCTGTTCCACCTTCAACACTCCGTCGCCGGTCTGTACGAGAAACCCCTCCGAGTCCGTGTGCAGCACGCGACCGGGCACGCCGCGGAAGGGAAGGTCCACCACCCGCGCGCGCCAGATCATCAGCTTCCGGCCGCGGAGGTACGTATACGCGCCCGGATACGGATGCGACGCCGTCCGCACGAGCCGTGCGATCTCGTCGGCGGGCTTCATCCAGTCGATCCAGCCGTCCTCGGCGGCGCGTTTGCCCCAGAACGACGCCAGCGCCTCGTCCTGCGGGACCGGGTTCCACTCGCCGGCCAGCAGCTTCGGAAGCCAGCGGTCGAGGCCGCGGTCGATGGCCGCGCGCACGGCGGCAATCACGTCCTCGGCGTAGGAACCGTGCGGGACGTCGTACGGCTCCTGCACGAAGATCGCGCCGGCATCCGCTTCTTTCTCCAGCACGAAGAACGTCGCCGCGCCGGGCTTCGCGTCCCACGTCAGCCACGCCACCGGAGCCCGTCCCCGCCCTTCGGGGAGCCGCGTCGGGTGGAATCCGATCGAGCCCATCGGCGGGATGTTCATGATGTCGTCGTGCACGAGCTGCGAGAGGCCGACCACGAACATCAGGTCGGGAGCCCAGGCACGCACCTGCTCGACGATCTCCGGGGCGTTGATCTTGACGTAGGAGCGATACGGCACGTTCGCGGCGGCCGCGACTTCTTCGAGGTTGCTGTAGTCGCTGACGCCATTCGACGCGGACGGGTCGAGTCCGAGGACGCCGGCGACGTTCGCGCCGTGCGCGAGCAGCCGCTCGAGCGTGTGGCGGGAGAAGCTCACGCTGCCGGCGAGCACGATCTTCATGACGGAGCCTCGTTCTTCGGCGGATGGACCAGGCATGCCTCCTCGCCCGCCGTCAGCACCTTGAACGTGCGGGCGATCAACCGGAGGTCGAGTGCGAGAGAGAGCTGCTTCACGTACTGCGCGTCGTAATACCACCGTTCCGGCCAGGTGAGGGCGACGTTGCCGTGGGTCTGGGCCATGCCGGTCAGGCCGGGACGGACGAGCAGGCGGAGCTTCGCGTTCTCGTCGAACTCCGCGAGCTGCACCGCGAGCTGCGGCCGCGGCCCGACGATCGACATGTCTCCGCGCAGGACGTTGATGAGCTGCGGCAGCTCGTCCATCTTCGTCCGCCGGAGCAGTCGCCCGATGGCCGTCACCTCGGAGGGGTCGCCCGTGTAATACAGCGTGTCCGGCGTCCGCGGCTTGTCCGTCATGGTCCGGAATTTCAGCGCCTCGAACGTCGTCGCGTTGCGGCCGAGCCGCTCCTGCCGGAAGAGCGCCGGGCCGCGCGAGGTGAGGCGGATGATCGCCGCGACCGCGAGCAGCAGCGGCGAGAGGACGATCAGCGCCGGAAGCACCAACGCAAGATCGACGAGCCGCTTGCCGACGCGCGCGTAAAGGGAGGAGGCGCCCATCAGACGACGACGTCGCGCACGAGCATGAACGCTTCGGCGGATTCGAGTCCGACGCGCGCGCCGCGGATGTAGGCGAGGTTGCGGACGTTCTCCAGGCTTCGTGTGTGCGGGAAGGGTTTCATCGCGCCGCGGAAATGATCGAGCGCGGCGATCTTCCGGTCGATCGTCGAAGCGACGTTGAAATAGGCGTTGGGCTGGAACTGCGGCACGGTTGGCAGCGCCCAGTCGGTCGACGACGGCACCTCGCAGAGGTAGACCCGCTCGATCATCGTCGTCGGCATGTCGGCCGTCTGCCGCTGCGGCAGCATCACCGCCGCCATCGTCGCTTCGTGGCAGACGCGGTGGTCGACATTCAGGTCGCTGGGGTGATGGGTGAAGATCCAGGAAGGGCGGAAGCGCCGGATGGCGTCTTCGATCTTCTGCACCATCTCGATGTGGTCGACGGTGTTGAAGCGAATGTTCGGGAAGTCGCAGGGAAACGTCTCCTCGATCCCCACCATCTCCGCCGCCTCCTGCGCATAGCGCGGCAGGTCCTCCGGCCGGTCCACACGGGCATCGGCCTGCGAGCAAAGCACCACGCTCCCGATCCGATGCCCCTCGTTCTTCAGACGGAGCAGGGTGGCCCCGCAACCGAGAATCTCATCGTCCGGATGAGCAACGATCACCAGTACGTTCATCGAGGCGGCAAAGGATAGACGAGAAGGGGAGTTCGCGCCTATAGGACCGATGGGACGAATGGGACCTATAGGACGAATGGGACCTATAGGACGAATGGGACCGAGGTGTTCATCAGTCTCATTCGTCCCATCAGTCCCATAGGTCCCATCAGGATTAGTGCGTAACCCGATCCGATGCCGGCGCCATGGGGCGGATGAGTAGCTCGCGGCCGACCGGAAGCGGCGCGACGGTCACCGCCGGCACGGGGGCCGGGGTGGCGACCGAAGGAACGTACTCGGGGACGAGCGATTTCATGAGCTGGATCGAATCTTCCCGCGACTTCACCCGCTCGGCCGCTTTCAGCCAGCGCTCGATGTGCGCGGCGTCGGGCTGCGGGGCTTTGGTGACGACGATCTGCGGGTGGACGGTCGGGACGATCGACTCGCCGTGGAGGCGGATCTCTTCGAACAGCTTCTCGCCCTGGCGGAGGCCGGTGAAGACGATCGGCATCTCGGCCTCGGTGTGGTTGGAGAGGCGGATCAGGTCGCGGGCCAGGTCGACGACCTTGACCGGCTCGCCCATATCGAGCATGAAGATGTTGCCGCCGTCGCCGAGCGTCGCCGCCTGCAGCACCAGAGACACGGCCTCCGAGGTGCGGATGAAGTAGCGCGTCACGTCGGGATGCGTCACCGTGACCGGACCGCCGGCGGCGATCTGCTCGAGGAAGAGCGGAATCACGCTCCCCGAGGAGCCGATCACGTTGCCGAAACGGACCGCGGTCGCCTTCATCTTGCTGCGGTTCGAAACGTCGAGCAGCGCGATCTCGGCGGCGCGCTTGGTCACCCCCATCACGCTGGACGGGTTGATGGCCTTGTCGGTGGAGATGAAGACGAAGCGCTCCACGCCGTACGCTTCGCACAGCTCGGCGAGCTTGCGCGTGGCCAGGCAGTTGTTGCGGAGGTACTCGGCCGGATTCTCCTCGCCGATCGGGACGTGCTTGTGCGCCGCGGCGTGCAGGACGATCTGCGGACGCTCGCGGGCGATCAGCTCTTCGAGGATCGACGTGTCGCAGATGTCGACCAGGTTGCTGGTGATGCGCGAGGTGACCCAGCCGGCCGCACGCGTCAGGCGCTTACGGACTTCGTAGAGGGCGAATTCGGAGCGCTCCACGAGGGCCAGGCTTTCCGGCTCGAACGCCGCGACCTGCACCGACAGCTCGGAGCCGATCGTGCCGCCCGCGCCGGTGACCAGGACCCGTTTCCCGTGGAAGAGCGTCTGTACCGGCTGTCCCGGAAGGTCGATGCGCTTGCGGCGCAGGAGGTCTTCCACGTTGACCGGGCGGAGCTGCGTCACGTGCAGCTTGCCGCTGACGAGATTCTCGATGCCCGGAATGGTCTTGAACTTCAGTTCCGCGGAGGAGAGGTGGTGGATGATCTCGCGCATCCGCTTGCCGGACGCGCTCGGGATGGCGATCAGCGCCTCTTCGGCGTTCAGGTCGTCGGCGATCTGGCCGACGTTGGAGATCGGTCCGTGTACGGAGATGCCGCGAATGTGGGTTCCCCGCTTTATGCGCTGGTCGTCGATGAAGCCGACCACCTTCATGCCGATCTGGGGGCGGTGCTCGATGGCGCGGGCCAGCGACTCACCGGCATCGCCGGCGCCGACGATCAGCACCCGTGTGTCGCCGCGGGACGAGCCCTCGGAGCGGAAACGGTGGTGGCTCATCCGCACGAACATGCGCGCGCCGAACAGGGTCAGCAGCACGAACGCCCAATCGATCAGCAGCACGCCGCGCGGGGCGCGGAACACCAGCCGTTCCGGCAGGTCGAGGAACATCGGGGAGACGTACCAGGAGACCATCAGCAGGACCAGGGCGGTGGTCATGCCGAGCACCTGGCGGATGACGTCCTGCATGCCGACGTACCGCCACGAGCTCCGGTAGAAACCATAGGGGACACCGATCAGCAACTGGACGGCCACGATCAGCGGCGCCGAAAGCTGTAACCGCTGGAGGTAGTCGGGGGGAATCGCGAACTCGAAACGCACCAGCCAGGCGAAGGCGTAGGCGGCCGCGAAAACGATCGCGTGGACGACGATGAGCAGCAGTCTGCGGCTGAATCCGGACCGGGCAAAGAAAGGCTCGTTCGAGCTTACGTGTTCGTTCTGGTTCAAGGTGCCTCTGAATTGCGAATTGGGTACGATGAATAATACAATCCCAACGCGCCGAATACCTAATAAAAAGAATCACTTTCGACAGCGCAGCCCGTCTTGTTCCTACGCCTGAAACAGCTTTCCCGCGATGATCTGGCCGCCTTCGTTGCGGAAAACCTGACAGTCCTCTCCGAAGAGGAAACGCTCGGGGTGATCGAGAACCCGAGCGTCACACCGCAGATTCTCGGCAAGATCGCCCAGACCGCCCGCCTCGCCGGTTTCCATTCCGTACGCCTCCGTCTGGTTGGCCACCGGCAGACGCCGCAGGCGCACGCGGTGAAGTTGGTGCACTACCTCTACTGGATCGATCTGCTCGGTCTGTCGGTCGATGTGCAGGTGCCGGCCCCGGTCCGCCGTGCCATCGACACGCAGCTTCTGATCCGGGTGGAGAAGCTGAGCCTCGGTGAGCGAATCTCTTCGGCGCGCCGCTGCAGCCTGGCCCTGATTAAGGTCTTTCTCTATGACCCGCACCCGAAGGTCTTCGAATCGCTGCTGGTGAATGCGCGGCTGCGGGAGGACGAGCTGCTGGCGCTGATCAGTTCCGATCGCGCCACGGCCGAGCAGCTGCGCATGGTCGCGGCCGACATGAAGTGGTCGTTCCGTTACGCGATCCGAAGAGCGCTCGTCCTGAACCCGCTGACCCCGCCCGCGTCCGCCGCGACGCAGCTCAAATACCTCTCCCGCAGCGACCTGCGACGCATTTACGCCAATCCCGCGACCACCGTCTACGTCCGCCGCTGCATCGAGCGGATGCGGCCGGACGATTTTTCGACGGCACTGCGAAGTGATTGACTACAATAGCCATCGGGATGCCTGATCAGGAGCCGCAGGGGCAGGGGAGTGCCTCCGAGCTCGCCTCGTTCGGAGAAGAGCTCCGGCGCGAGCGCGAGATTCGCGGCATTTCTCTCAAAGAGATCGCCGACGCGACCAAGATCAGCAAGCGGTTCCTCGAGGCGATCGAGCGCAACGACCACGCCACCCTCCCGGCCCCCGTCTTCACGCGCGGTTTCGTGCGCGAGTACGCCCGCTACGTCGGCCTGAGCGTCGAGGAGATGGTCAACCGCTACAACTATGCGGCCTCGACCGACGACCGGATCGAGAAGCCGCCGCACGTCGAAAAGTACGCGGCCACGCCGCCGCGCGACATCTCCCCGAAACCGCCGGCCAAGCGTGGCATCCCGCCGGTCTATGCCCGCGTCAACCGGAACGCCATCTACATCGCGTTCATCATCGCCGCCCTGGCGGGGGTGGCCTGGTGGGGCATCCAGTACCGGTGGGGCATGGCCGAGGAGCCGGAGGCGGCGTCCGTGCCGGTAAGCACCGCCACCATTCCCGCAGCCGCGCCGCCGCCGAAGCCGATTGATGACGATTCGAAACTGCGCCTGGCGGTCGAAGTGCTCGACAATGCCTGGGTGACGCTCGAGGCCGACGGCAAGACGGTCGTGAATACGGAGATGCTTCGCGGCGAGACACGTTCGTTCGAAGCGACCGACACGTTCCGCTTCCGGACCATCGGCAACGCTGCCGGCCTGAAACTGACGCTCAACGGCGCTGTCATCCCGCCGATGGGCGAGGACGGCGAGGTAGTCAAGAACCGCGTCTTCGACCGCGATGCGCTCGACCAGCTCCGCGGGGCCTCTCCCGCGGAAGGGGCCGGCGAGCCACGGACGCAATCATGACCGCGACCACCACGGGCGAGCTGACCGCCTCCGCCCTCATCGGCCTCATCGAGTCAGGCACCTATCCGCGCGAGATCGTGACCACGATCGCCCGCGGCTTCCTGCCGCTGCCGCAGGAAGACCTCATCGGGGTGCTCGCTTATCTGGCGCTGCAGAGCGACGAGGAGCTCGCCGGCTTCGCCCGCGCTTCGCTGGAGAGCGAAGTCCCGACGCGCGCGCTCTTCGAGTACGCCTCGAACGAGCGGAACGCCGCCGACCATCTCGCGCGCCTGCTCCTCGTCACACGGAACAACCTCGTGCTCGAGGCGCTGATCCGCAACAAGACCGTCTCCGACACGGCGATCGCCGACCTGGCCCGGCGCGCCGACGCGCACGTGCAGGAAGTCGTGGTCATCAACCAGGCCCGCATCCTCCGCGCCCCGGAGATCCTCGAGGCGTTGCTGGAGAATCCGGCCCTCTCGCCCGACGTCCGCCGCCGCGCGCTGGAAACGAAGGAAGAGTTTTTCGAGAAGAAGGCGCGGCTGCAGCAGATCGAAGAAGAAGCCGCCGCGGCGGCGGCGGAAGAGCCGCCCCTCACCGAGGACGAGGCGCCGCTCGACGCCATCGCCGACCTCCTGGAGAAGGCGGCCGTCTTCGAAGAAACGGCGCCGACGGTGCAGCTCGCGGAGTTGGAGAAGCAGGACGACAGGAAGGCGGCGCTCTGGGCCCGCCTGAACTTCATGACCGTCGCCGAGAAAGTGCAGCTCGCGTTCCGCGGCGACAAGACCGCGCGCATGCTCCTGGTGCGCGAGCGCAACAAGCTCATTTGCTCGGGGGTGATGCGCAACCCGCGCATCAGCGAGACCGAAGTCGAGCAGATCGCCGGGATGCGCAACGTCGAGGATGAGGTCCTGCGCCTCATCGGCATGCGGCGCGACTGGATGAGCAAGTACAACATCATGCTCACTCTTTGCCGCAATCCGAAGGTACCCCTGGGGGTTGTCCTGCCGTTGATCAATCGTTTAACCTTACGTGATTTGAAAGGGTTGAAGGATGACAGGGGCGTCCAGAACGCCGTCCGTGAAATGGCGCGCAAGACCTACCTGATGAAGACCCAGAAAAATTAATGAAGGTCAACTACTACGAGGTTCTGGGCGTCGACCGGTCGGCCAGCGACCAGGAGATCCGCGACAAGTTCCGGAAGCTCGCGCGTGAGAACCATCCCGACCGCTATCGCGGCGACGACAAATCCGAGGCCGAGCGGAAGTTCCAGACCTTGACCGAGGCGGTCAACGTGTTGACCAATCCGGTCAAGCGCAAGCAGCACGACTCCGAGGCCGTCGCCGGCGCCGGCAAGGGCCAGGTCGACTTCGCCCAGATCGCCAAGGTCTACCTTTCCAAGGGCGTCAAGGCGTACAAGGAAGGCGACTGGCGCGGCGCGTATGAGAACTTCGACATGGCCGTGAAGCACAACGCGCAGGACGCGAAGGCGTTTCACTACCTCGCCCTCGCCGCCGCCCGCATCCCGACCCATACGCGGCAGGCGGTGCAGGCCATCGAGAGCGCCATCCAGCGCGAGCCGATGAACCCGCTCTACCTCAAGGACGGCGGCCTGCTCGCGAAGCGCGCCGGCCTGACCGCCAAGGCGGAGCGTTATCTCGAAGAGGCGTTGAAGTGGGACGCCTCCAACGTGGAAGCCCAGACCGCGCTCGCCGAACTGCGTGAGATGCGCGAGACCAAGGAGGCGGGGAAGGGCGGTTTCTCGATCTTCGGGAAACGCTGATGCGCATGGACGTCAAAGCATTCGGTCTCACGCACGTCGGCCGGCAGCGGCAGCACAACGAGGACGCGTTCCTCGTCGAGGACGATGCCGGGTTGTTCCTGGTCGCCGACGGCATGGGCGGCCACGCCGCCGGAGAGATCGCCTCGCGCATCGCCGTCGACTCCATCACCGAGTTCATCGTCCACACCAAAGAGGACGACGGCACCTGGCCGCACGCCTACGACGAGCAGTTCAAGCGCTCCACGAACCGGCTCATGGCCGCGGTGCGCATGGCCAACACGCGGGTCCTCGAGGCGATGCGCAAGGACGCGCGGCTGCGCGGCATGGGCACGACCGTCGTGGCCTGCCTTGCTGACGAGAGCACCGTCTCGGTCGCCCACGTCGGCGACTCCCGGGCCTACCTCATCCGCGCCGGCCAGCTCTCCCGCATCACCAACGACCACTCCTGGGTATTCGAGCAGGTGCAGGCGGGGATGCTGACCGAGGCGGAAGCGGAGAAGCATCCGCTCCGCAACGTCATCACCCGCGCCCTCGGCGGTGCTCTGCAGGTCACTCCCGACGCCTCCGAGATCGACGCCCGCCCCGGCGACGTCTTCCTGCTCTGTTCGGACGGACTGACAGGCATGGTCCCTGAAAGTGAGATCCTGCGCGTCGTGACGGCCAACCTCGGCGACCTCGAGGCCATCTGCCAGCAACTCATCGACGCCGCCAACGAACGGGGAGGCCTCGACAACGTCACCGCCGTCCTCGTTCAGACCAAGTGACAGTGAGGCACCAGCTCTTGCACATTCGAATCGACTATTGCGGCGTTTGAAACTACTTACCCCGGGCCTCCAGTCTGGCGGCCGAGATCAAGAAGACCCTCGGACTCGAATCTGAGCTCGTCCGCGGCAGCGGCGGCATCTTCATCGTCAGCGCGGACAACCAGAAGCTCTTCTCGAAGAAGGACGCGGGCAGATTTCCGACCGAACCGGAGATCGTGGAGAAGCTGCGCGGGTTGATGTAGGGGACCTATAGCACCTCGTTAGCTCGGGTCCTTCTTCAGCGACAGGTACTCCAACCGTTCCGGGCCTCCGATTCCGATGATGTAGTACTTCGGGGTGCCGGTTGCCCACGTGTACGTGTGCGTGGCTCCCGCCGCGCGATCTTCGGCGACCGCGAGATCCAGCACGTCGGCTGCGCGGACGGCTTCGCCGTCGGGCCTGGCGACGGCGGTGACGTAGCGGACGTTCCATTCGGGGCTGTAGCCGATGATCAGGGACGCGTAACGGGGGTCGTTCCGGAGGGTCCAGATTTCCTGGCGCTTGCGTTCTTCGCGCTCGAACTTTGCCGTTTCGGCGAGGGTGGTGCGGACGGTGTCGCGGGGCATGTCGAGGCGGACCCCGGCGATGTCGGTCAACGGCGCCCTCGAGGAGGGCGCCGTCGACGCGCAGGACACGAGCAGGGCGGCGAGTGCGGCCGCGAGCGTGACCTTTCGAATCATTACTTCACGTATGCACGGACGACGTTCGAGTAGCCGGAGACGCCGTTCGCGTTGATGCCTTTGACTCGATAGAAGTACGTCTTCTTCCGGGTAACGCCGTTGTCGATGAAGTTGGTCGTGTTCGAGCTCAGCGTGCCGATGGCCGCGAAGCCGGAGGTCTCGGAGAGCGAGCGCTCGACGACGTAGTTGTTCTCGTTGGCGGCGTTGTCGGTCCAGTAGAGCGAGACGTTCGACTTGGTCGGAGCGGCGAGGAGGTTGGAGGGGGCGGACGGCTCGTCGAATGCGGCGAAGAGGGTGCGGCCGCCGTTCTGACGGATGATCGTGGCGACGTCTTCACCGTCGTTGTCGTAGCTGTCGAGCAGGCCGTCGGGTGTGCCGGCCGCACCGGAGCGGTCGGTGCCGGCGCGGCAGTCCGCGCTCACGCAGCCGTCGGCGTAGGCGGCGATCGGACGGCCCTTCGCGTCGATCTCGAGGTCGTTGAAGTCGAGCAGGTTCCGGGTGCCGGAGGGGCAGGTCGTGCCGTGCGTACAGACGACGCCGCGCTGGGCCGGATCGCCCGGCGACGCGTTGATCGTCGCCCAGGTCGCACCGCCGTCGTAGGTCGTCGCGATGTAGGGGTACCAGGTTCCGTTGAACGCCATGTCCGTGGCGATGCCGTTGGCGCCTCCGGTCGTGGAGCCGAGGAAGAAGAAGGCGGCTCGGTCGGCATCGCCCGCGGTGACCGCGGCGAAGACGCCGTTCTTGATGTTGTGGCCGTGGCCGACGTTCACCGGGGTCGACCAGTTCAGGCCGCGGTCGTGCGAGACGGCGGCGCGCGCGGTGCCGTCGGTATTGATGAAGCCGAAGTAGACCGTGCCGTCGGCGCCGATGCCGACCGACGGATCGGTCGCGCCGGCGGTGCTGCCCGGAACCGGGCGGATGGCCCAGGTCAGGCCGTTGTCTTCCGACACCGCCACGGCCTGCTTGCCGCCGCAGTTCTTGTTCGGGACGTACACCGTGCCGTCGGGCGCGACTTTGATGTGGCCGTGGAGGCCGTTGCACTGGGTCAGGTTCCACATCGGAACGGCGACGTCGAAGGTCAGGCCGCCGTCGCGGCTGAGCGCGATCTCAGCCACGCCGATGTCCTGGGAGGCGTAGTAGACCGCGTTCGGATAGGCGGTCAGCGGACCGCGCAGAAGCACTCCCGGCTTGAACGGACCGCCGCCGACGGTCTGGTGGTCGACGCCGGAGTTCACGCCCGAGCCCATGCTTGGCGTCCAGGTCTCGCCGTCGTCATCGGTGAACGCCATCAGGCTGACTTTCGACGGCAGGAGCTGCGAGACGATGGTACGGTTGGTCCGCCAGTCAGTGAAGAGGATCGGGTCGAAGGTGACGATGGAAGTGGTCAGGCCGGAGCGGTCGACCCACGACGCTGTACCGTTCGCGTCGTCGAAGCTCACCCGGAGCGTTTCCAGGCCCGCGATGAACATGGTATTGCCGCTCGCCCAGTTGTTGCCGAGCGTCGGCTCGCCCGCGCCCTGTCCGATCGGGGCCGGTGCGGCGAAGCTGGCGTAAGAGGGAGGAGGACCGGTTGCCGGCGCCGGCGGGTTGTCCGGCACTGCGCTGGTGACTTCCGCGCGTCCTTTGTATTGGTCGCCGACGGCGAGCCAGTAGACGACCCGCACCGCATACGCGCCGGTACCGTTCGTTCCCGGGTTGATCTCCGCCGCCTCGGCGGTCGTGGTCGCGTTGCCGGAGTTGGCAACCAGCGGTCCGGTAATGCTGTCTTTATGGATGTAGAGGTCGTAGTCGGTCACGGGGAGGAGCCAGGAGAGGGAAACGCGAACGCTCTTTCCGTTCCAGTCGGCGGGTGTGCCGCTGAGATTGAGCATGAAGGTGTCGCACGTGATGCCTTCGAGGCAGGTGGTTTCGGCCTCGGGCGACGAGCCGCCCAGAGCCGTGCCGTTCCACGTGAGCGCCGTCGTGCTGCCGGCGCCGAGGGACCCGGACGTGGGTTGAGAGGCCGCCAACGAGCCGGCCATGAAGAGGATCAGGCCGCTGGCCGCGACCAGATACATCGCTCTCGACTTAAAAGAAACGCTCATGTTGTTCCCCATCCTCATGCTGAAGTTTGGATGACGGCTCAGCAATTAAGATGCCAGTAGTGGCACTACTACGGTCGTGCGGCGTGAAGTGATTGCAGATGAAACGGTTGGGCCTCCGGTTGCCCGCGACGGAGGGAAGGGTGGCATTCGGCAATTGTTGCACCGCCGGAAAAAAATACACGCGATCGCTGCGGCAACGGGAGACAAGGGAAGCCTGACGGTCTCCAAATAGACGAAGCCCGGCACGGCGCGACTACAATCGGCACCGTGCACGCAGAGGTCGAGGAGCTTCGACCGAAACTCAAAGAGATCCTCTACGACTGCGCGGTGGACATCCGCGCGACGAAGGCGGCGCTCTATCTGTTCGACGGCTCGACCAAGTTCGAGTTGGTCACCGAGTACGGATTCCGAGGGGCCGTCCGGGCCGCGGCGGACTTCAACGACGCCCTGGTCGACCGCTGCGGGCGCGCTCGCACGCCGTTTTACGTGAACGGGGTGGGGGCCGAGCCCCGGCTCTCCCAGCTCCTGTACGAGGCCTCGACAGACCGGCTTCTCGCCGCGCCGCTCTACTCGCGCGGAAAGCTGATCGGCATCGTCGACATGCGCGACAAGGCCGGGAAGCAGCCGTTCGAGCAGACCGACGTGCCGAAGGCGCAGAACATCGCCGACCGGCTGATCGAGGTTCTCTCCACCCTCAACGTCTTCGGCCATCGCTTCATCGCCCTCTCGAAATTGAGCGGGCAGCATCAGGCGGTGGAGACCGTGGAAGGGACGTCGAACATCAGCGGCGAGGCGCCGGTACGCGATCATCCATTCGCGCCGGCCCCCCCGCAGGCCACCGCACCGCCGCCGGTGAGCGCGCCACAACCGGCGCCGGCGGCCGCTCCTCCGCTGCAGCCGCCGCGCGATCCCGTCCGCGCCCCTGTCCCGCGGCTGGCCACGCTGGTCATCGAGGCGCGCACCATCGCCGGCCGCATCGTGATCGCATCGTCTCCGGAATCGATCTCCGAGACGGAGCTGGCCGCCACGCGCGAGGTGCTCCGCTCGCTGCTCCTCATTCCGGGCGCCGTCGCCGCTACGTTCTCAGCCTACGGCCACCTGGGCGGCGTGCAGGAGATCTCCGCCCGCTCCTCGCTCACCGAGGAAGCGAAGAACCTCATCCAGTCGAAGCTCAATGTCTGGCTGACGAAACGGGGAGAGGCGGGAAACTTCATCCGCACTTCCGTGCTCACGCCATTCGGCACGGCCGCCCCTCCCGTCACCGCGGCGGACATCCAGAAAGTCTTCACCGCGCCTTTGACGGTCGGGACGATGAAGGGGCTGTACCTGACGGTGATCTTCGGAGGCAATCCCGATCGCGTGGCGCACGAGCTGCTGGCGGTCCTGCACGGCCACCTGCAACTGGTGCTCGAGCACGGGATGCAGCGCAACGGGTTGACGTCGTTGCAGTTACGGGTGGCGCAGAAGCTCATCGAGCCCGATTTCGCCCGGTATCCCGAGCTGCGCCGCCATTCCGAGGCGGTGGCGGACCTTTCCGAGACCTTCGCCCGCCATCTCGCCTTGTCACCGGCCGAGATCGAGCAGGCCCGGATCGTGGCCCTGGTCCATGACGCCGGGATGCGGCTGCTCGACTACGAGCGGCTCTATCGCAAGCGCGAGCTGTCCCAGGAGGAGTTCGGTTTCCTACGCGAGCACCCGTCGGTGGGGGCGGC
This sequence comes from Thermoanaerobaculia bacterium, assembly GCA_035629865.1. GTDB lineage: Bacteria > Acidobacteriota > Thermoanaerobaculia > Gp7-AA8 > Gp7-AA8 > QHVT01. The sequence continues at coordinate 202,676 of DASPHC010000125.1, forward strand.
GATGGTCGAGCCGCTGCTGGGGGTCGAGGTTGCCCGGGCGGTGCTCTGTCACCACGAGCGCGCCGACGGCCGGGGTTACCCGAACGAGCTGCATGGGGAGGAGATCCCCCTGGCGGCGCGCCTGGTCCAGCTCTGCGACGCCTGGGTGGCGATGACCGACCCGGAAAGCTACCAGCCTGCCGAGCCCCGGGCGGCGGCGCTTTCGACCATCGCTCAGGCAGGGGGAACGCAGTTCGACGCGCAACTGGCCCGGCAGTTCGGTACGATGCTGGCACAACGGGGGAATTGACCGTTCCGCGGTCCAAAGAACTATCGCCTCTGCGAGAATTACGGTATGATCTCTGCACTAGGTTACCCCCTGCATAACAAAGGAGAGAAGATGCGCGTCACGAAAAACGTAGTCGCTGTGGCGCTCGGCGCTTTGATGATTACCCTCAGCGTCGGGGCGCAGACAACCGTTGTCAATCCCGTACTCCGCCAGCAGATGACGGTTCCGAACCAGAACCTCATCCACTACTTCAGCGACGAAGCCAATGTTACAAAGGGCCGCCTCCTGTTTGCAGGTGCGAACAATGCCGGAGCCAGGTACTTCGGGTTCAACAACGACACCGGTGACTATCTCGGCTTCTTCACCGCGACGTACATGATCTTCCGCGCGCCGGCTTCGACCGAGCAGCTCCGTATCAGCTCGACCGGTGTGACGATCGGTACGAACGCCGCCGAGACCAACGTCAAGCTGACGGTCAACGGTGCGATCGACGTCAAGGGCAACATCGCCGCGAAGTACCAGGACGTCGCGGAGTGGGTTCCGGCGTTCGGCGCTCCGAAACCGGGCACGGTCGTCATTCTCTCCGAGGATGCCAACAACCACGTCATCGCCTCGAGCACTTCTTATGACACCCGCGTCGCGGGCGTCGTTTCCGCGCAGCCCGGCCTGATCCTCGGCGAAGCCGCCCCGAACAAGGTCCAGGTTGCGACGACCGGCCGCGTCAAGGTCATGGTCGATGCCTCCGCCGCCCCGATCAAGATCGGCGACCTCCTCGTCACCAGCGACAAGTCCGGTGTGGCGATGAAGTCGATGCCCGTCGAAGTGGCCGGCATCAAGATGCACCGTCCGGGCACGGTCGTCGGCAAGGCCCTCGAGCCGCTCGCCGGCGGCACCGGCGAGATCCTCGTCCTGCTCTCGATGCAGTAAGAAGTTTCTCACCGCAATCATTCGAGCGCCGCCTTCGGGCGGCGCTTTTGTTTTGTTGCTGGTTGCTGGTTGCTTGTGAGGCAGCGCATGAGGCCCAGGCAAGGAGTTACGAGCAACCAGTAACCAGCAACAAGATCCTCGGCGGAGGCGTCCCGAAATCTCCATTAAACTGCGCCCGCATGAAGATCGACCGTGACGAAGCGCGCCGCGTGGCCGGGCTGGCGAACCTCGAATTCGACGACGCGGGCCTCGACACGATGGCCGCGGAGATGACGAAGATCCTGACGTACATCGACCAGCTCTCCACGGTCGACGTCGAAGGCTTCGAGGAGCGGGAGGCGAGCGTCACCCCGATGCGTGACGACGAGACCCGCCCCTCCCTCGACCGCGAGCTGGTGGCCCGCAACGCGCCGGCGTGGCGCGACGGACTGTTCGTCGTCCCGAAGGTGATCGGCGGTGAGTGAGCTGCTCGAGTTGCCCTGGAGCGAGGCCCGCGACCAGGTCTCGCCGCGCGAGTACGTCGAGGCCTCGCTGCGCGCCATCGAGGCGGGTAACGGCGCGCTGAACGCGTTCCTGCACGTCCACGGCGAGGCCGTCCCCGGCGTTCTCCCGATCGCCGTCAAGGACAACATCGTCACTACCGACATGCCGTCGACGTGCGGCTCGCGCATCCTCCGCGATTTCCGCTCGCCGTTCGACGCGACGGTGGTGACGCGCCTTCGCGCGCGCGGCGCCACGATCGTCGGCAAGACGAACATGGACGAATTCGCGATGGGCTCGTCCAACGAGCACTCCGCATTCGGGCCGGCGCGCAATCCGTGGGACACCGAGCGCGTCACCGGCGGCTCGTCCGGCGGCTCCGCGGCGGCCGTCGCCGCGCGCATGGTGCCGGCGGCGCTCGGGTCGGAGACCGGCGGCTCGGTGCGGCAGCCGGCCGCACTCTGCGGCGTCGTGGGGCTGAAGCCGACGTATGGGCGGGTCAGCCGCTACGGGCTGGTGGCCTTCGCGTCGGGCCTCGACCAGATCGGAATCGTCACGAAGACCGTGCGCGACTGCGCCGAGGTCCTCGGCGTCATCGCCGGACACGACCCGCTCGATTCGACGTCGAGCCGCGAGCCGGCCGGCGACTACACGGCCGGTCTCGACTCCGGCGTGAAGGGTCTCCGCTTCGGCGTCGTCCGCGAGGCTCTGGAGCAGCTCGAAGGAGAAGTGCGCGCGAACTTTGACGCGGCGGTGGAGGTGCTCCGCCGCGGCGGAGCGGTCATCGACGAGGTGAGCGTGCCGGCCATCGGCTATGCGATCGCCATCTACTACATCGTCGCCAACGCCGAGGCGAGCGCCAACCTCTCCCGCTTCGACGGCATCCGCTACGGCCATCGCAGCGAGCGCGCCCGCACCCTCGCCGACGTCTACTCTGAATCGCGCGGCGAAGGCTTCGGCCCGGAAGTGAAGCGGCGGATCATGCTCGGCACCTTCGCCCTCTCCTCCGGTTACTACGACGCCTACTACGGCCGCGCCCAGCGGGTCCGGGCCCGGCTGCGCCACGAAATGACCGAGGCCCTGCGCGGCGTCGACGCGCTGATCACCCCGACCACCCCCGAGCCGGCATTCCGCATCGGCGAGAAGACCTCGGATCCTCTGTCGATGTACCTCTCCGACATCTTCACCGCCCCCGCCAACCTCGTCGGCATCCCCGCCATCGCCGTCCCCTCGGGGTTCAGCACCACCGGTCTCCCGCTCTCCCTGCAGTTCATGGGACGCCACTTCGGCGAGCAGAGCCTGTTCCGCGCGGCGGGGTTCTATGAGGGAGAGACCGGCTACTGGAAACGGCGGCCGCCGTTCGTGGCGGGCTGATAGGTCCTATCAGTCCCATTCACTCCGACCGCACCGCCGCAAACCGGAATGTCACCTGGTAATCCGCCCGCGACCATTGCACCAGGTGCGGGACCAGCGCGCCATTCACCGTGCGGTGGTCGTCGAAGTCGAACTCCTCGGGGAGCACGCCGATGATGGTCTCGCGCTCGCGGTGGCGGCGCAGCAGGACGCCGGTGGCGGCGTCGAAGTAGAGGCGCTCCGTTCTCTTCGCGCCGGGCAGCATGGCCTCGACCACGTACGCCGTGCGTCCGCGGATTTCTTCCACTCCCTTCGTGACCATCGAGGCGTACGGGTCGCGCGGATAGCCGCCGTGGGCGTCCGGGGGGTAGCGAAGCTCGGTCTTGATCTCCTCCGGGAGCAATTCGAAGGCTGCGCTGCGCGGGTCGCCGCGGCCGCTGCGCGCGCTCACGACGCCCGTGCCGAGGAGCGTCGGCGGAGGTCCGGCCTTCTCGAACAGCACCTTCGCATCGGGGAGGACGCGCTCGACTTCGACGATGGGGGTCTTGTTCCACCCGGCATTGGCCACCAGCGGAATGCTCATCGGCCGGACGCTGCCGCGATGGCAGGTATGGCACGACACCCGGACGCGCCCTTCGAAATTCGCGTCGTTGATCGACCGCGTCATGGCGATCATCTTCCGGGCGACGTTCTTCGGCGGCTTCTCGTCGGACGACCAGTCCTCGGTGTGGCAATGCGAGCAGGCCACGCCGAGGGAATTGCTCATCACCGCCATCACCGGAATCAACTGCGAAGAGGGGAGCCCGTGCAGCACCTTGATGTTCTTCTTCGTCGTCTCCACCGGCGGATCGGCCGGCGGGTCGGCGCTGAGGAGAAGTGCCAGCAGAAAGATCATGCGAAGAGTTTAGCCGGGCGGGCGCGCGGGGGCGTGCATCCGGCTCGCGCGGGACCTACCTTACGGCTATGAGATCCGCGGCGCTGCTCCTCATCCTCCTCTCCCTCGCCTCGTGTCACGCCGGCCCGCCGCAGCTCGTCGAGCCCTCGCCCGTCCCGGCGGTCACTCCCTCCGGCCGCGGTTCACGCCCCGCGGGCAACGTCCCGCCGCGTGCCGCAACGCCGTGCCGCGAGGTGAGCCGGATGCGCTGCGCGCTCGAGGAGTGCGGGGCGAGCTCCGACTCCGTCACCCTCCGCTGCCCGGACGGCAAGGACGTCCACCGCTGCGTGGCGAATGCCGGCTGCCCGGCCAGGTGAGGGTGTACAATCTTTTCGTGCGTAAGTGGTGGGTGTGGATTCTGCTGAATCTCCAGGCTGCGGTGCTCCTTTCGGCGGCTCCGCAGGCCCCCATCGCTGTTGCGACCATCACCCCGGAGCTCCGCGCGACGCTCACCCGCGATTACAGCGTCGAAGTGATCGTGCAGCCGCACGCCGGCGACGCCTGGACCCGGCTGGCGAAACGCGTCACCGGCGACGCCGCGGCGTGGGAAGAGATCGCCGCGCACAACCAGACCGACGAGAACCTCAAGACCGGGCAGCAGGTGCGCGTTCCGTTCGCCATCGTGCGTCCCGAGCTCCAGCGGCAGATCGTGACCGCCCTCTTTCCGAAAGACAGAATGACCGCCGGCGGCTGGCAGCACGTCGTCGTCGGCGCGCGCGGCGTTGAAGGGGAATCGCTCTGGAACATCGCCGAGTGGCTGACCGGCGACGGCGCGAACTACACCCTCATCCGCCAGGCCAACCCTTCCCAGGGACTCTCGACCCGCAAAGGTGACGTGATCCTCGTTCCCAAACGGCTGCTCACCGCCGCATTCGGCGGGAGCTCGGAGGAAGAGAATGCACCGAAGACGGCAGCAGAGGTTCGGAAACCCGCGGACGATGCGAATGAGCGTGCAGCAGCGGATGAAGATGTTCCGGAGGCGGCAGCACTCGTCTCACTCGGACTACCGGCGCTGACGCCGCAGCTCTCTTACGATCGCATCGCCGACGAGCCTCACGCCGTCTATCGCCTGCAGAAGGGCGAGGCGCTCTACTCGTCGGTCGGCATCCGCTTCACCGGCCGGGTCTACGCGAAAGACGTCGGAGACGTCCTCGATCGCATCGTGAAGTTCAACGGCATCGAGGACGTGTCCCGCCTTCCGGTCGGCTATCCGGTGAAGATCCCGATGGACCTCCTGCTGCCGGAGTACCTGCCGCAGGGCGATCCCACCCGCGTGGCCCGCGAGGAGGGGAGGCGCGAGAGCGCCAAGGCGGCCACCCGGACGCGTGCCGCCGGCCTCTCCGGCGTCCACGTGATCCTCGACTCCGGCCACGGAGGCCGCGACGTCGGCACCGCGCACGACGACGTCTGGGAGTCGACCTACGTCTACGACGTCGCCTGCCGCCTGCGCAGGATCCTCGAGAAAGATTCGGCGGCGAAGGTGTCGATGACCACGAAGTCGAAGCAGCACGGCTTCACCATCGCCGACAGGAACGTCCTCGACGGCGCCAGCGACCACTACGTCCAGACAACCCCGCGCTACCTGCTGGACGACGCCATCGTCGGCGTGAACCTCCGCTGGTACCTCGCCAACTCGATCTTCCGGACCGCCATGAAGAGCGGCACGCCGAAGGAGAAGGTGGTCTTCCTCTCCATCCACGCCGACTCGCTCCACCCCTCGCTCCGCGGCGCGATGGCCTACATCCCCGGCGCCCCCTACGTCACCGGCTCGTACCGGAAGAAGGGGGAGATCTACCTGACCCGCGCCGAGGTGCGCGAGCAGCCCAGCGTGACCCACTCCCGCGAAGACGCCCTCGTCGCCGAAGGCCTTTCGCGCAATCTCGCCGGCTCGGTGATCGAGTCATTCGCCCGGAAAGGGCTGGCCGTCCACCCCTACGCCCCGGTCCGCGACAACGTCATCCGCCGCGGCAAGGAATGGGTCCCGGCCGTGATCCGCCACAACCAGATCCCCACTCGCCTCCTCCTCGAAGTCTGCAACCTCGGCAACACCCGCGACCGCGAGCTGCTTCAGACGAAGAGGTACCGCCAGCAGCTCGCCGAGGCGATCTACCAGGGTCTGGTGGACTACTACGCCACGCAGGGGGAAGCGACGCCGTCGGTGCTGGCCTCGCGCGGGGCGTCGAAGTAAGGCCTGTCAACAGCGCTTGCCTCCGGCCCGCGCATATAATCCGCCCCCGCCAATGCCGCGCTCTTTCGAAGGTCACCTCAGTGCCGACGGTCTCCGCATCGCCATCGTCGCCAGCCGGTTCAACGACGAGATCGTGTCGGGGATGCTGGAAGGGGCGCTGACCTGCCTCACGCGGCATGGAGCGGCCGATGACGCCATCGACCTCTATCGCGTTCCCGGCGCCTTCGAGATCCCCGCTCTGACGGCGAAGCTGGTCGAGGAGCGCGATTACGACGCGATCGTCACCCTCGGCTGCCTGATCAAAGGGGACACGCCGCATTTCGAATTCATTTCGGCGCAGGTGACGAACGACCTTTCCCGGATCGCCGTCGCCGCGCGCTATCCGGTGGCGTTCGGGGTCATCACCTGCAACACCTACGAGCAGGCGGTCGAGCGCTCGGCGTCCGGCTCGCGCAACAACAAGGGATGGGAGGCGGCGCTGGCGGCCATCGAGATGGCCAGCCTCTGGCGCGCGCTTCGCACCTAGGAGAGAGGAAAAAATGGGCGCCCGCCGCAAAGCACGCGAGCTCGCACTGCAGATGCTCTTTCAGTTCGACATGTCCGGAAACGGGCCGGACCAGATCATCGAGACGTTCGAGGAACTGCAGAAGTCGAAGCCGAACACCCGCGAATTCGCCACCAAGATCTTCCGCGGCACGGTCGACCACATGACCGGCATCGACGAGATGATCCAGAACCAGGCCGAGAACTGGCGCCTCTCGCGCATGGCCGCCGTCGACCGCAACATCATCCGGATGTCGGTGTACGAGTTCCTCCATGAAAACGACACCCCGAAGCTGGTCATCATCGACGAAGCGATCGAGATCGCGAAGAAGTACGGCACCCAGAAGAGCAGCCAGTTCATCAACGGCATTCTGGACGGGATACTGAAACGCTACAATCTCGGCGGTGGGGAAGAACGAAGTGCCGCGAGGAGAGACGCCGCCAACGCCGGTGATGGCGAAGGCGATGGCGACGACGAGTAGCGCGAGGCTCCGGAAATGAGCCTTCTCGGCCGCCTCGAAGACCTCTCGCTCACCGACATCGTCCAGATCGTCTATCTCAGCCGCCGTACCGGCGTGCTGGAGATCATCAACGAGGCCGGCCGGCACACGGTGATGTTCCGCCAGGGGCTGGTGGTCAACGCCTCCTCGCCGGAGCACCCCGACCTCGTGGCGTTCGTCCACGCGGCGAACCTGATCAACCGCGAGAACGCGAACGTGATCCGGCAGATGGAGAACAGCGGCATCCCTCCCGGCACGGCCATCCTGGAGATGAACCTCCTCTCGGCCGACGACCTGGCGAACGCCATCCGGCAGCGCATCCTCACCGTCGTTACCCCGCTCCTGCAGAGCAAGGAGGGGGAGTTCAACTTCATCCTCTCCGAGACCATGAGCGCGGTCGACCTCGAGTACGAGCCCGACCAGGTGTTCAAGGAGGGCGGCTTCCCGCCGAACAAGCTCCTCGGCACCGGCGAAGGGGAGAAGCTCAAGCCCCTGAAGGGACTCGAGGAGAGCCTGAAGATCGGCAAGGCGCTGCTGCGCGGCTCGGCTTCCGCCGAGAACACCCCCGCCTCGCTGAACCTCGGCCTCGGCCAGCCGGTCGCGCCGCCGTCCGGTCCGGCGAAGCTCCCCGGCACCGCGCCGTCGGCGACCGACAACGTCCTCCCATTCCCGGGCTCGAACGTCATCGACGCGCGGGAGGAGTTCACCCCCATCGACCTCCCTCCGCCGGCGGAGCCGCCGCTCTCGATCCCCGAGCCTTCGCCGGGGCCCGACCGCCGCATCGCCGCTTCCGGAGCGACCTCCGGCCAGTTCAAAGTCGCGGGGGGACTCTTCGAAGTCGAATCCCCCGAGGCGCTGTTCCGGAACGTCGTGCTCTTCGAGCGCAACCCGCTCGTGCGCGTCGCCGCGCGGCGCGCGTTCACGAAGCAGGGCGTGAAGATTTCCCAGTACGGCTCGCTCGACGACGTCCGCGCGGCAATGACGGAGCTCTTCCGCTCCAACAGCTTCTTCGTCACCTTCCTCGAGCTCACCGAAGACGAGTCGTCGGTCAAGCTGATGACGCAGCTCAAGCGAAAAAACCCGCGGTTGCCGGTGGTGGTGATCGACCAGGAGACCGACCTCCGCCGCCGCCACGACCTCCTGCGCGCCGGCGCCGACCTCTACGTCACCAAGCCGTCGGCCGCGCGCCTGCAGCCGGGACTGGCGGAAGAGGAGCTGTCGATGTTCGCCGACGAGCTCCTGCTCTTCGCCGAGCGCTCTTTCGAGCAGTGGGAGCAGCTCACCGGCGGCGGCATGGACGCGGGGAAGAAGTTCTACGACCTGGCCAGCAAGGAGACGGTGGACCGCTCGTTCCACCTGCTGCGACAGCTCATCAACGAGCTTTCCAACCCGAACGACATCGGCCAGGTCTCGGCGACCATCCTCCGCCTGTCGGCGCAGTACCTCGACCGCGGCGCGCTCTTCATGGTCAACGACGACGCCTTCGTCGGCCTCGGCGGCTTCGGCATCACCGGCCGCGGGGACGACATGGACCTCCGGGTGCGCGACCTTCGGATCGACCGCACCCAGCCCTCGATCCTGTCCGACGTGACCCAGGCGCACGAGGCGCACCGCGGCAAGATGCGGCGCACGCCTGCCAACGTCGAGCTGATCGACGGCCTCGGCGGGCTGCTGCCCACCGAGGTTGTGGCGCTCCCGATCATGCACAGCGACCGCGCCGTTGGTATCCTGTACGGAGACAACGCCGAGCATCGCGCGCCGATCGACAGCATGACGGGCCTGGAGATCTTCCTGTCGCAGGCGGGATACGCGTTCGGCAACGCGGTATTTGCATCCGAGAGGGCGGGGCGGCGCTGACGCTATGAAGATTCTCGTCGTTGAAGATTCCTCGTCGATGCGGGCGTACCTCACGACCGTCATCGAAGGAGGAGCGGAGAGCTACGACCTCGAGATCGTCGAGGCGGCCAGCGGATTCGAAGCCCTCAAGACCCTCCCGCACCACAAATTCGACGCCATCCTCACCGACATCAACATGCCGGACATCAACGGCCTGGAACTGGTGAGCTTCCTCAAAAACCACCCCGTCTACCGCTCCATCCCGATCATGGTCATCTCCACCGAGTCGACTGAAGAAGACCGCCGCCGCGCCGCCGCCCTCGGCGCCGAGGAGTACCTGGTCAAGCCGTTCGACGCGAACGATCTGATGGACAAGCTGCGCCGGCTGCTGAAGGTGGCGTAGGGCCTATTCCTACGGCGAGGACCACTTCGCCGTCAGCTCTTCCGCGGTGCCGTTGAAGCGGGAGCGGTCGACGTTTCCGGTGATGCCGTCGATGGTGCCGCTCTCGGTGTACTGCCACAGCGTCCACGTCTTCCACACCTGCGGCGGGATGCCAGACGGCTGGGCTGCCGAGGTGTATTGCGCGACCCAGAGAGGGCAGGCGGCGAGGGTCGGGTGCGTCGCCGTGCCGATCTGCGGGAAGAGGAGTGAGTTTCCGCCGTAGACGAGCGGAGGGCGGCCGGTGGCTTTCTGCACCGTCTCGATCCAGCCGAAGAGGTGGTCGAGCGGCATCTGCGTGCCGGAGGGATTCGGCTCGAAGTCGATGACGCAGAGCGTCTGCGCGTCCGGCTGGACCGTGTCGAGGAAGAACTGCCCCTGCGCGCTTCCTTCCTCGTCGCCCGTGCCGAAATGGTACGCGCCCCACAACAGGCCCGCGGCCGGGACGGCGGTACGCGCGGCCGCGAAGGTCGGGTCGACCCAGTTCGAGCCCTGCGTCGCCTTGTGGATCACCCCGAGGATGCCGGCCGCGCGCACGCGCGTCCAGTCGGGCGAACCGTTGAAATGACTGACGTCGATGACTGCGTCCAGCATGGTTCCCTCCTGTGCCACTGCCTCCGAGCCCGTCAACGGGGCTGGGGCTCGCGCTCCCGCATCCATGCCTCCGAGACCGCGCGGCCGGCCTCGAGGTCATCGACGACGAGAATCAACTGATGATCGTGGTCACTGTACTGCACGAGGATGTTGACTCCCGCATCGGCCATCCGGCGCGCGATCTTGCCGAGCTGCCCGGGCTCGGTCTGGCTGAGCTTCTGAATCAGGACGTCGTGTTGCGCCACCACCCGAATCCCCGCCGCCTCCAGCGCCTCCCGCGCGGCCGTCCCGTCGTCGAAGAGGAAATGCGCCACGCCCACGCCGTTCGTGACGAAGACGCCGCCCCCCTCGACACTCACTCCCGCCCGCCCGAGCGCTTCGCCCAGCTCCGCCAGCGCCCCGGGCCGGTTCTCCAGGGCGATCTCCAGATCCTTCATGCCGGCAAGTATCTCCCATCCCCCTTACGGCGGGACGCCGTCCGCCGGCGAGACGCCGCCGGACCAGCCGACGCGGACGTCGGCGCTCCGGCGCATGACCGCGTCCTGCGCAGACCTGGACGTCCGCGTATGAAGAGGCGCCGTCTTTCGAAAGCGGGTCTGCGCATGAAGCGTCGCGGTTCTCGGAAGCGAACGTTCGCGCAAGGCGCGTAGCGGTTTTCGGAAGGGAACGTTCGCACATGAGGCGTCGCGGTTTTCGGAAAGCCGTCGTCCGCGCGTGGAGCGCCGACGTCTCGTCGGCTGGACCGGCGGCGTCTCGCCGGCGGACGGCGTCCCGCCGTAAGGGTGATGCCCGACGACAACCGACAACCGACAACAACCCACGCCCCCACCCCTCCCGGCTGTTACCATTCCCTCCGTAGCGTCCGCATGGGTAGAGAAGACGATCGGGCAAGGGAAGAGTTCACCAGCGAGGCCGAGGAGCTGCTCGACACGCTGTCGCGGGACCTCGTCGATTTCGAGGCCCAGGGGAAGAACGTCCGGCCGGAGCTGGTGAACAAGATCTTTCGCGAGGTGCACTCGCTGAAGGGTCTGGCCGGGATGCTCGGGTTCGGGGACATTTCCGAGCTCTCCCACAGCCTCGAGGACATGCTGGACCGGCTGCGGATGGGGAAGGTGGAGATCTCGAAGGATCTCATCGACCTCCTCTACGACGCGGTCGATTCGCTGAACCGGCTGGTGATCGCCATCAACGACCCTTCGCTCTCGGGGCTGGTGGACATGACGTCGCTCACCAGCCGCATCCATCACATCATCAGCAGCCAGCCGCAGAAGAAGCACGAGGATCCGTTCGCGGAGCTGACGCTCGACGACCAGACCCGGAAGTCGCTCACGGAGTACGAGGAGCACCGGCTGCTGGAAAACGTCCGCTCCGGGAAGCACATCCTCTCGCTCGAAGTGACGTTCGACTTTTCCGACTTCGACGAGCGGCTGCGGGCCCTGACCACGAGCCTGACCGACGCCGGCGAGGTGATCTCCACGCTGCCCGCCCTGCCGAGCGGCAATGTCAACGGCATCGCCTTCCGGCTGCTGTACGGGTCGACGCTCAACGACGTGGCCGTCCAGGCCATTGCCACCGAGGCCGCGGTGTCGTCGCTGCGGAAAGCGGCCATGCCGGCGACGCGTGGACCGGCCGATACCACGGTCGCGCATGAAGCCCCCGAAGTCGAGGAGATGTCGCTGCGGTCGCTGTCGCAGACCGTGCGCGTCGACATCTCGCGGCTCGACCACGTGATGAACATCGTGGGGGAGCTGATCATCGAGAAGACCCAGCTCGAGACGCTGACCCGCGCCGTGGCCCAGAGCGGGGGACAGGGCGGCAGCCAGCAGGCGCGGCTGACGTCGCACGAGCTGGGGAAGATCTCGCGCAATCTCGACCGGAAGCTCAACGAGCTGCAGAAGTCGGTGATCGAGATCCGGATGGTGCCGGTCGGCCAGATCTACTCGAAGCTCTCCCGCACGGTCCGGAAGGTCGCGCGCGAGCTGAACAAGGAGATCGAGCTGATCCTCCGCGGCGAGGACACGGAGCTCGACAAGATGATGGTCGAGGAGCTGACCGACCCGCTGATGCACATCATCCGCAACGCTCTCGACCACGGCATCGAGCCGCCGGACGAGCGCCGCGCGAAAGGGAAGAACCCGGTCGGACGGGTCACGCTGAACGCGTACCAGCAGGGGAACTCAGTCGTGCTCGACGTCACCGACGACGGGCGCGGCATCGACCCGGAGCGCATCCGCGCCGTCGCGGTGAAGCGCGGGCTGGTGGGGGACAGGGAGATCGTCGACCAGAAACGGGCCCACGAGCTGATGTTCACGGCCGGCTTCTCCACGGCCGCCGAGGTGAGCGAGATCTCGGGGCGCGGCGTCGGCCTCGACGTGGTGAAGAAGAACATCCAGGAGCTGAAGGGGACGATCGACGTCATCACCAGCATCGGCGAGGGGACGACGTTCCGGGTCGCGCTGCCGATCACCCTGGCCATCATCCAGGCGCTGATCGTCGACGCCGGGGGGGAGAAGTTCGCAATCCCCCTGACCGCGGTAGAAGAGTCGCTGCGGATCTACTCGCGCGACATCCGGACCGTGGAGCGGAAGGAAGTCTTCACGCTGCGCGACTTCACCCTGCCGCTGCTCCGCCTCTCCGACGCCTTCGGCCTCGAAGACCACCGCGAGCAGGGACCGGACACGAAGTGGTTCATCGTCGTCACCCGCGCCGGCGAGAAGACGGTCGGCCTGCTGGTGAACTCGCTCGTCCGGCAGCAGGAAGTGGTGATCAAGTCGATCGGCGAGCGGCTGAAGACGATCCCGGGGATCGCCGGGGCAACGGAGATCGGGGAGAGCGAGATCGTGCTGGTGGTGGACGTCGGATCGCTGATCGATCACTTCGGGGGAAGGGCGCGGGATATCCGGGCGGGGGTGGCAGTGCATTGAATTGAAAATTGAAAATTGAAAAGGAAGGCGGCCGGGCATGACCGTTTTCAATTTTCAATTTTCAATTTTCAATTTGCGATGTTTGAAGACTTCTTCGGCCTGACCGCGAAACCCTTCGGAAAAACGCCCGACCCGGCGTTTCTCTATGAGTCACGCCAGCATCGTGAGGCGCTCGCGCGCCTCGAATATGCCGTCGACGAAAAGGAGCTGGCGCTGCTGGTCGGCGACATCGGGTCGGGGAAGACCATGCTTTCCCGCGCCCTCATCGACCGGATCGGCGAGGCGCGGCCGGTGATCCTGCTGATCAATCCGCGGCTCACTCCCACCCAGCTTCTGCGCGCCGTGGCCCAGGGCCTCGGCCTCCAGCCGGCCCGGTTCCGCCACGAGATGCTCGACCAGATCCACACCAGGCTCTACGAGCTCTACGAGGCGGGACGCGAGCCGGTGCTGATGATCGACGAGGCCCAGCTCATCCCCTCCAAGGCGACGTTCGACGAGATTCGCCTGCTGACCAACTTCCAGCTCGACGAGCAGAACCTGCTCAGTGTCGTGCTGATCGGGCAGCCGGAGCTCGACGGCCGGCTCGACCGGGCCGCCTACGAACCACTCCGGCAGCGCATCGGCATGCGCTACGCACTGGGGCCGCTCTCGCTGGAGGAGACCATCGAATACATCGACCACCGCATCCGCACCGCGGGCGGTACGCGCAACCCGTTCAGCAAGGCGGCCATGGAGGAGATCCACGCCCTCAGCGGCGGCATCCCCCGCCTGATCAACACCCTCGCCACGACGTCGCTCCTGGACGCGTTCGGCGAGGACGCCGGGACGATCGACCCGGCCCGCGTCGCCTCCGCCGCGCGCGAGCATCGTCTCGTGAAGCGGGCGAGCGGACAGGAGGAAGCCCATGGTTGACCTGGTGAAGATCAGGAAGAAGAAGGCAGAAGGCAGAAAGCAGAAGGCAGAAGCAGAGGCCGCGGCGCCCGAACAGAAGGTGGCGGCTGCAGAGGCGCAAAGCGCCGCCCCCCGGACCGCCGACGTCGCGTCGGCCGGTCCGCCGGCGTCCGCGCCGGCCGCGCCGGCAGTGGCCCTGCCACTCGCGGAGCTCACCGGTCCGACAAAGCTCGAGAAGTTCAAGCAGGAGGCCGGCAAGCGCCGCGACGTCGGATCCGTCCAGGCAGTCGAAGAGACGACGGGCACGCAGCTCGAGCTGCTCACTTTCATCATCGCCGGCGAGCAGTACGCCGTCGACATCGAGCGCATCGTGGAGATCGTCACGCCGCGCGCCCACACCCGCATCCCCAACGCCGACTCGTCCGTCGTCGGGATCATCTCCCTCCGCGGGACGATCGTCACGCTGGTCGACGTCCGCCGGAAGCTGCGCCACACCGTCGTCCCGGTGGTGAATGCGGACACCCGGGTCGTGGTCATCGACTTCCAGCACGAGATCGTCGGCTTCGTCGTCGACCGGGTCCTGCGGGTCGTCAAGATCGCCGCCGGGGAGATCGAGCCCCACCCGGTCGTCCACGCCACGGAGCTCGACGACTCCATCCGTGGGGTCTTCCGGACGGCCGGTGCGTTGACGATCCTGCTCGATCTGGACAAACTGCTCGACCACAGGGCGCTCGCGGCACAGACGGCGTGAGGCCGCTCCCCGGAATTCAGCAATGGACCTGACCTGCAAAAAGTGCGGCTCGACGTTTCGCGCCGCGATCAACCTGCCGCTCACCGCGGCCGTCCGCGTCGTCTGCCCGCGGTGCGAATACCAGATGATCCTGAAGCCGAAGACCTCCAGCGGCAGGCATCCGCTGCCGGAGCCCGAGCCGGAGCCGCCGCCGCGCATCCCGCGCCGGCGCATCGCCGCGGTGGCCGACGAGCCGCGCCCGTTCCGCTCTTTCCTCGGCGAGCACCTCCGCCGCCTCGGCTTCGACGTCGAGTACTTCGACAACGGCGAGCCGGTGGTCGAGTACGTCCGCCGCACCCGCGCAGACCTGGTCATCGTCAACGTCTACCTCAAGGGAAAGCTCGGCGTCGAAGTCACCGAGGAGATCAAGGCCGATCCGGCGCTCGAGAACACCCACGTCATCCTCATCGGCGCGCTCTTCCGGGCGAACCGCTTCCGCGCCAACCCGACCAACCTCTACGGCGCCGACGAATACATCGAAGAACAGATCCCGGAGAAAGAGTTCCGCCAGATCATCCGCAAGCTCTTCCCCGAGGTCGGCACGACGAGCGAGTTTCCGATCGAGCCGCGCGAGTACGACGAGGCCCGCCGGCTGGCGCGCCTGATCCTCTCCGACATCATCATCTACCACGTCCAGAAGGTGGACGAGGGCATCCGCGACAACAACTTCTTCGAGATCCTCCGCGAGGAGATCGAGGAAGGGCGCCAGTACTACGACTCGCGCGTGCCGCTGCGCATCCGCCAGGACAGCGAGATCTACACCGAGACGCTGCAGCAGTTCGTGCAGATGAAGCGCGAGGAGCTGGCGCGCCTCAGGACAGGAACGCAATGAGCGCAGCCGATCCGCACATCCTGGAACAGGCGCGCTCGACCGACCCCGATGCCCGGCAGAAGGCGGCGTCGCTGGTGGCGCAGACGGCCGACGACCGCAACCTGCCGCTGCTCTTTGAGCTCCTCGGCGACAAGGACTGGCGCGTGCGCAAGACCATCGTCGACGGCCTGGTGCGCGACGCGCGGCCGGAGATCGTCAACGGCCTGATCGGCGCGCTGGCCGACCCGGAGAACGCAGGGAAGCGCAATTCCGCGACCGAGGCGCTGATCCGGATCGGCGAGCCGGCCATCCATCCGATCGTCGAACGGCTGCGCATCGAGTTCGACATCGACGTCCGCCTGTCGCTGGTCAACCTGATCGGCGACCTGCGCAGCCCGGCCGGCTTCAAGATGCTGATCGAGCTGCTGGACGGCGAGACGGACATCAACGTCGCTTCCTCGATCGTCTCCTCGCTCGGCAAGTACCGCGACGCCTCGGCGCTCCCAAACCTGATGCGCTCGCTGCGCACCAAGGACGACCTCTGGCTGAAGTTCCACCTCGTGGAGGCCCTCGGCGAGATCGGCGACCGCTCCGCGCTGCCGGCCATCCTGCCGCTCTACGCCGAGAAGTCGCTGCGCAAGCCGGTGCTGGAGTCGGTCGGCAAGATTGCCGACGTCGGTACGGTGAACTTCCTCCTCAAGATCATCGCCGAGGAGGAGAAGCTCAACCTCACCGCGCTGCGGGCCCTCGTCCGCATCGCCGAGGCGAGCAAGCCGCGAATCGTCGAAGAAGCAGAGCGGCAGCTCATCCAGTCGCGCTTCCGGGAGTCGTTCCCGCGCGAGAAGATCGCGCCGCTCATCGACCACCTGCACACCACGCCGAAGCGCGAGGTGAAGGCCTTCATCCTCAAGTTCCTCGGCTGGTCGGGCGATGAGGCAGCGCTGCCGGTGCTGCTGTCGCACCTCGAGCAGCCCGACACCTCGGAGATCGCCGCGCAGGGGCTGATCGACTTCGGTCCCGCGGGCATCCCGTCACTCCTATCGGCGCTGCAGAACGAGGAAGAAGACGAAGTCGTCGCCCTCCTGCTGCGCGTGGCGAACGTCGTCGGCGGGCGGGAGATCGTCCCGAGCGTGATGCAGTTCCTCGATCACGACAACCCGATGATCCGGCGGCTGGCCATTGAGACGCTGGGGGAGATCCCCGACCCCGCCTCCATCGACTACCTCCTGACCAAGCTCGACGACTCCGACGTCGCCTGCCAGCAGGCGGCCGTCAACGCCATCTCTGCCCTCGTCTCCGCCTTCACCGAGATCCAGGGCGACGTGCTGGCCAAGATCCGCAAGCTCCTGCAGTCGCCCTCCGTGCCGATCAAGCTCAACTCCCTCTCCGTCTACGTCAACATCCAGGGGGAGGGGTATCACGACGAGCTGCTGCTGGCGTCGAAAGACAGCGACGCGGTGATCCGGCAGAAGGCGATCTCGCTGATGGGCAAGTTCGGCGAGGAGCGCTTCGCCGACCAGCTGGTGCTGTCGCTGGCGGACGAGTCGACGGCGGTCCGCCTGGCGGCCATCAACGCCATCGTGCGGCATCGTCCCGAGACGGGGCTCGAGCCGCTTATCAGCTCCCTCGACGACGGCGACATCTGGATCCGCACCGCCGCCGCGCAGGCCTTGGGCGAGTACCGCCATGCGGCCACCGTCGAGCCGCTGCTGCGCCACCTGATGCACGACCCGCCGCCGGTGCGCATCGCGGTCATCGAGGCGCTCGGCAAGTCGCAGGACCCGCGGGTGAAGGACGTGCTCTTCCGCTGTCTCGACGAGCAGGACCCGGAGATCCAGCGCGCGGCCATGCTGGCCCTGGCGCGCATCCCGGGGCAGGACGTCTTCCAGCGCCTGCTCACGGCGCTCACCAGCGGCGACTGGCGCCTGCGCGCCGCCGCGGCGACCTCCCTCGGCGCCCGCGGCGACCGGGCCGCGCTCCCGTCGCTCCACCGCGCGCTCGACGACCCCGACACCTACGTCCAGCAGTCGGCGATCCACGCCCTCGACCACGTCGCCGACCGCACCTCGTTCCCGTTCCTGTTCAAAGCGCTGGAGAACACCGCCATCCTCGACGACGTCTCGGAGGTGTTCGTCCGGCACAGAGAGCTCTATCGCGACCTGCTCGAGGAGGTGTGGCGTACCGCCGACAGCAGGAAAGAAGTGGTGATCGCAGCCATCCTGCAGGCCATGAAAAGGAGTGGCGAGGCAGAGCGATGAACGATGATCGATGAGCGATGAGCTTCTGTTCATCGTTCATCGTTCAGCACTCATCTCTCCCTTCAGCATGTCGACCTTCAACTTCTCGTTGAACCATCACATGGAGCTGCCGGACGACGTCTTCCGGCTGCTGCGGGAGCAGATCTACAAACGCTCCGGCATGTGGTTCAACGACACGTCGAAGTACCTGCTGCAGAAGCGGCTCTCGCCGCGCGCGCGGGAGCTGAACTTCGACTCGTTCCAGAAGTACTTCTACTTCCTCCAGTACGACCCCCGCGCCGACGCCGAGTTCGACCAGATCTTCGACCTCGTCACCACCAACGAGACCTACTTCTTCCGCGAGCCGGCCCAGCTCCAGGCATTCACCGAGGAGATCGTCCCCGACCTCCTGGCGCGGAAGACGTTGAAGAAGATCCGCATCTGGTCGGCCGGCTGCTCGTCGGGCGAAGAACCGTACTCGCTGGCCATGCTGCTCAGCGAGGCGGGGTGGTACGAGCACG
>DASPHC010000126.1:0-26086 GCA_035629865.1 Thermoanaerobaculia bacterium
AGCCCACCGCCCGCAACCCGAGCTCGCGCCGGTCCGACGGCCTCGATGCTCTTTCACAACGTTCTCCTCGAACGGTCAGTCGACGTGTGCCCTTCTCTACCTGACTTCCTTTTCCATCTTCAGAGCAGGGGGCGTGCCTCAGGCGCAGCAGGAACAATCCACCCCTCCTCCCCGCGCGTATCATCCCCAAATGCCGGAAACATTCGACGTCGTCGTCCTCGGCGGAGGCACCGCCGGTCTGGTCACCGCATCGGGTTGTGCGCGCCTGGGGCGCAAGGTGGCGCTGATCGAGCGCGAGGCGCTCGGCGGCGATTGTCTCTGGACCGGCTGTGTGCCGACCAAGGCTCTCGTGGCCTCGGCGAAGCTCGCCCATCAGATGCGGCATGCCGCCGCCTACGGCATCGAGCCGGTGACGCCGCGGGTGTCGCCGAAGGCGATCCTCGACTCGATGCGCGAGCAGCGGCGGATCATCAGCCGTCACGACGATCCGGAGAAGTTCCGCAAGCTCGGCATCGACGTCATCGAAGGGAACGCGAAGCTCACCGGCGGCAATGAAGTGGAAGTAGGCGGCCGGCAGTTACGCGGGAAAGACATCGTCATCGCCACGGGCGCCCGGACGGCCATCCCGCCGGTCGAGGGGTTGAAGGAGAACGGCTTCCTCGACCACGTCAGCTTCCTCGCCCAGGATGAGATCCCCCCCTCGATCCTGATCCTCGGCGGCGGCTACATCGGGGTCGAGTTCGCGCAGATGTTCGCCCGCTTCGGCTCGCGCGTGACCGTCGTGGAGATGCTCGACGAGATCATCAACAAAGAAGACGCCGAGGTGATCTCGCGCGTCCGGCAGATCCTCACCGGCGAAGGCATCGAGCTGTTCACGAGCTGGGCGGTCAAGTCGGTGCGCCGCGACGGCAACAAGAAGATCGCCCGCATCGAGGAGAAGCAGGGCGAGTCGCGCGAGATCGCGGTCGACGAGATCTTCGTCGCCTCCGGACGCCGCGGCAACACGGAGAACCTCGGCCTCGAGGAAGCGGGCGTGAAGGTAGAGCGGTCGTGGGTGCAGGTCGATAAGTTCCTGCAGACCACCGCGCCGCGCATCTGGGCCTGCGGCGACGTGCACGGCGGCATGCAGTTTACGCACGTCGCCGCGTACGAAGCGGTGAAGCTGGTGCGCAACATCCTCTTTCCCGGCAAATCGGCGGTCGACTACACCGACATCCCATGGGCGCTCTACACCGACCCGGAAGTTGGCCACATCGGCATGACCGAGGCCGAGGCGCGGACGAAGTTCGGCGACGCGGTCCGGACGTACAGCGTCGAGATGGCCGACGTCGACCGCGCCGTCGTCGACCGCACCACCGCCGGCCTGATCAAGATCGTCTGCGACACGAAAGGAAAGATCCTCGGCGCCCACGCCCTCTGCGCCAACGCCTCCACGGTGATCGAGGAAGTCGTGCTGGCTCGCCGCAAGGGGATGAAGATCGGCGACCTGGCCCAGCGCATTTCTTCTTACCCGTCGCTTGCGGATGGGGTGCAGAAAGCGGCGTCGCTCTACTACCAGGATGTCGCCACCGGCTGGCTCGGCAGCCTCGGCAAGAAGGTCGCGGCGTTCTCGCAGTAGGGTCGTATTGGTCCTATGGGCCCTATAGGTCCTATTGGTCCCTGGAACCAATAGGACAGATGGGACCTATGGGACCTATGGGACCTATGGGACCCATGCCCCCTGCCGACCAGTGCTATGTTCCCTCCCCGTGCGGCTGTTCGCCCTGCTCGCCTCGACGCTCTTCGCCTCCGCCGTTCCGGCGGCGCAGCCGGTGATCGACCGGGTCCAGCGTGAGGTGCGCATCCCCGCCGTCGTGCAGCCGGGGGCGATGAACCGGCCGTTCGGGGTCAAAGGGCACCACGCCATCGTCTGGAAAGGCGGGCGGGCGCGGGTCTGGGCGCTCTTCGTCAGCCCGGTCAGCGACCGCGACGTCCGGGCCGCCCTCGAATCCCTCGGCGCCCGCCCGGGCGAGAACCTCACTCCCGCCACCTGGACCGACCGCAAGGAGCCCGGCAGCCGCGAGCCCGACAAGCGGGTCGCGGGGACGCCGGTCGAGGTGTTCGTCGAGTGGAAGGGCTCGCCGCGCGTGCCTCTGGCGAAACTGCTCGCCGAGGAGGGAAACGAGCCCCGGCTCGACTTCCGCTATGGCGGAAACCAGCGCTGGCAGGGGCAGTTCAAGTCGGGCTGCATCGTCTGCCTCTACTCCTGCCCCGGCGGCGCCGTCGGCAACCACGCACACACGATCCGCGACTACGTCCGCGACGGCGTCGTCTATGCATCACGACCGGAACGGCTGCCGAAGGGGGGAACCGAGGTCACCATCACCTTCGCCCTCCCGGCGCCCACCAAATGAATCGGAGGTATCGATGAAAAAACTCGTCCTGCTCTCGCTTTCGCTCCTCATCCTCGCCGCGTGCGCTTCGATGGGCGGAGGCCCGTCGGCGACCGCGACCCTTGCGCCGACCAGCGGCTCCACCGCGTCCGGCACCGTCAACTTCCGCCAGCTCGGCGACGGCGCCGTCGAAGTGTCGGTCAACCTCACCGGCGTCCCGGAAGGGGTCCACGGCTTTCACATCCATGAAAAAGGCGACTGCGGAGACAACGGCAACGCCGCCGGCGGACACTACAACCCGGCCGGCACCGCGCACGGCGCGCCGAGCGCCGACCCGCACCACGCCGGCGACTTCGGCAACGTGACCGCCGACCCGCAGGGGAACGTCACCACCCGCTTCACCACCCGCTCCATCACCGTCGCCGAGGGCCCGATGACCGCCATCGGCCACGCCGTCATCCTCCACGCCAACCCGGACGACCTGACCACCCAGCCGACCGGCAATGCCGGCGGAAGGATCGCCTGCGGAGTCGTGACGCTTCGATGAGACTCCTCGCTCTTTCGACCGCGCTGCTCGTCCTGGCCTCCTGCCAGCAGGGCCCATCTCCCGTCGTCACCCCCGTTCCGGGCGAGGGGGCGATCTCGATCCAGGTCGTCCCCAACCCGATCGTCGCCAAACGCGCCTCCGGCGATACCTACGACTTTCCGTTCGAGGTCGTGGTGCGCGAGACCGGCGGCCGCGCGGTGAACGTGAACCGCGTCACCGCGCGGGTAATGCTCCCCGGCGGCTTCCCGGTGGCCAATGAGTCATGGGATGCCGAGCGCATCCGCTCCATGGGCTTCGGAACCACGGTCGCCGCCAACGGCGAGCTCCGCTACCGCTTCACCCCCCGCAAGGACGTCCCCGACGAACGCCTCTTCAACGGCGTCTCCGCCGAGCTCCGTGTCGAAGCCACAGACGACACGGGGAAGGCGACGGACGCCACGACGACCGTGACGGTCACCAGATAACGCATCGTTTCTATAAACTCCGCCCATGAAGACTCGCGCTTTTCTCTTTCTTCTCGTCTTCACCTCGTCCCTTTTTGCTGCCACGCCGGCGAAAAGGCCGTCGCGGCAGTACACGATCGAGCAGTTCATGACCACGACGCTCGTCCGCGACGCGTCGTTCTCTCCGGACGAGAAAGAGATCCTCTTCTCCTCCGACCAGAGCGGCGTCCGGAACGTCTACGCGATCCCGGTCACCGGCGGGACTGCGCGCGCGCTGACGAAGTCCACGACCGACACCACCACCGTGATCTCGTACTTCCCGAAAGACTCGCGCTTCCTCTACACGCACGACCAGGGCGGGAACGAGCTCAATCACCTCTACGTCCGTCAGAAAGACGGCTCCGAGCACGACCTCACGCCGGGCGAGAATCTGAAGGCGGCGTTCGAGGGCTGGAGCACCGACAAGAAGTGGTTCTTCGTCTCCACCAACGAGCGCGAGCCGAAGTACTTCGACGTCTATCGCTACAACACCGACACCTACGACCGCGAGATCATCTATCGCAACGGCGGCTTCGAGGTCCAGGACGTGTCGCGCGACGGTCAGTGGATCGCACTCTCCAAGCCGGTCGGCACCGCCACCAACGAGATGCTCATCCATTCGGTGGCGAAAAAGGAGACCAAGCCGGTCCCCGGCCCCGACGCCGAGTACATCGCCGCCGATTTCAGTCCTGACTCGAAGTACCTCCTCTTCACCACCAACGCCGGCTCCGAGTTCGCCCGCCTGCGCCGCTACGACCTCGCCACCGGGAAGACCACCGACGTCGAAAAGGCGGACTGGGACATCTGGGGCTCCACCTTCTCCCAGACCGGCCGCTATCGCGTCACCCGCATCAACCAGGACGCCGAGACGGTGGTCCGCATTTACGACACGAAGAGCGGCAAGCAGTTGCCGCTGCCGAAAGTGCCGCGCGGCAACATCACCAACGTCACCTTCTCGCCGAGCGACAGGAAGATGGCCTTCTACGTCGACGCCGACCGTGCCCCGGCCAACCTCTACGTCCACGACTTCCCCACCGGCAAGACCACCCGCCTCACCGACACGCTCAGCAAGGAGATCGACGCCGGGGATCTCGTCGACGCGGAAGTGGTCCGCTTCAAGTCGTTCGACGGCATGGTCATCCCCGGCATCCTCTACAAACCGCACCAGGCGACGGCAACGGCGAAAGTGCCGGCCATCGTCATGGTCCACGGCGGCCCGGGCGGACAGGCGCGGCGCGGCTATAAATACTCCGCGCAGTTCCTCGCCAACCACGGCTACGTCGTCCTCGACATCAACAACCGAGGCTCGTCGGGGTACGGAAAGACCTTCTACACCGCCGACGACCGCAAGCACGGCCGCGAGCCGCTGTGGGACTGCGTCGAAGCGAAGAAATACCTCTCCTCACTCCCCTACGTGGACGGCGAGCGCGTCGCCATCATGGGCGGCAGCTACGGCGGCTACATGGTCGCGGCGGCGCTGGCCTTCCAGCCCGACGTCTTCGACGCCGGCGTCGACATCTTCGGCGTCACCAACTGGGTGCGCACCCTCGAGAGCATGCCGGCCTGGTGGGAAGCCGCCCGCAAGTCGATGTACCAGGAGATCGGCGACCCCGAGACGGAGCTCGCACGCCTGAAAGAGACCTCCCCCCTCTTCCACGCCGACAAGATCCGCAAGCCTCTGATCGTCATCCAGGGAAAGAACGACCCGCGCGTCATCAAGGCCGAATCCGACGACCTCGTCGAGTCGGTCCGCAAGAACAACGTCCCGGTCGAATACATCGTCTTCGACGACGAAGGCCACGGGTTCACGAAGAAGAAGAACCAGATCGCGGCGTACGGGGCGATCCTGGCGTTTCTGGACAAATACCTCGCGGCGGCGCAGTAGCGGAACTGACAAGGTGGCCTCGGTCCAAATGTTGCGTCAACGCACGCCGATGCCGAAGGCCAAGCACGTCGTCCTGATCAGCGTGGATGGACTGCAGCCCGCCTATTACCTCGACGACAAATGGCCGGCGCCGGCCATGCAGCAGTTGTATCGCGAGGGTGCGCATGCCGTTGCGGTGAGGAGCGTCTTCCCTGCCCTCACCTATCCGGGCCACACGACGCTCGTCACCGGCGCGCTGCCGGCGCGGCATGGGATCGTTCATAACAAGCATTTCGAGCCGGTGGCCGATCCGCCGTGGGTGAAGGATGCGAACCTGATCCAGGTCCCGACCTTGTGGGACGCGGTTCGGGCACGGGGCGGCACGACGGGAGCGATTCTCTGGCCGGTCACGGCAGGCGCCGCGATCGACTGGAATCTGCCGGATATCTGGCCCGGCGGCAACGGCGATCTGATTGCCGCGCTCCGGGGCAATGACCGGCCCCTCGGATTTCTCGAAGAGCTCGAGCGCGAAGCCACCGGCCGGCTGTCGCCGGAGAACTTCAACAACCAGTGGCTCTCGCACGATCTGCGCGTGGCGCTGCTGGCGGAGTATCTGTTCGAGCGCTACCGGCCGACGCTCCTGCTCGTCCACACGCAGACTTCGAATCAGGTGCCGCAGGAGCCCGATTGGCGCAATCCGCGGCGGGCACGGTCGGTCGCGGCGTCGGATCAGATCGTGAGCATCATCCTGGAGGTGATCGAGCGGACGAAGACGTGGGACGACACGGCGGTGATCGTGACCGGCGACCATGGCAACACCGAGGTGCACACGCAGATCCGGCCGAATCTCTGGCTGATCGAGGCGGGCTTGCGCGGGAAGCGGCTGGAAGACGGCGATTGCCGCGCGACGTTCCACGCCCTCGGCGGATCGGCCTTCCTGCGCGTGCGCGATGAAGGCGCAGCCGCCGAGGTGCATCGCATCCTGGACGAGTTCCCCGCAGCCACGCGCCAGCTCTTCCGCATCGTCGAGCGCGAAGAGCTCGACGCGCTCGGTGCCGACCCCGGAGCGCCGTTCGCCCTCGCCGCCGCCCCCGGCTTCGTCATCGACGACCGCTCCGACCCGCCGGTCCTGCAGCCGAATCCGGGAATGAGTCACGGCCACCACAACGACCTCCCCGACATGAACACCGGCTTCATCGCCAAAGGCGCCGGCATCCGCGCCGGGGCTTGTGCGCCGCTGCTGCCGCTGACCGCAATCGCGCCTCTGGTGGCGGAGCTCCTCGGCCTTGAATTCAACGCGCCGGATGGGGTGCTGTACCCGGGGTTGCTGGATGGATCGTCTCCCGGTTCCTGACGCTCGGCTCGCCCGGGGCATCCAAGCGGTGTAGAAGGTTGCGTTTCACGGCGGTCCGAGGGACCCTCGGCCAGGGAGTTGGTTACGTCGCTGAATCGCACCGGGATCACCGTCCACCTGCAATCGCCGGCGCAGGCGAAGATCGCGCTGTTTCGCCTGCTCTTCCGTGGTCGTGAAGACGTTTATGCGCGCCGCTTCGAGAGCCGGAAAACGGGCAAGTCGGGGTATGCACCTGCCTGTGGCAACGAATGGGTTCGAGGGATCTGCGAAAAGCCGCGAATCAAGTGCACGGACTGTCCGCAACAGCGATTTCTTCCACTGACTGATGACGTGGTCCGGCGGCATCTTTCGGGCCATGACGACACCGGCCAACCGTTCGTTGCCGGCGTCTATCCGATGCTCCTGGATGAGACGTGTTTCTTCCTGGCAGCGGATTTCGACAAGGCGGGATGGCGTGAAGACGCAACCGCGTTCGCGGCAACGTGCCGCCAACTGGATCTTCCGGCCGCGATCGAACGGTCGCGCTCCGGTCAAGGCGGCCATGTGTGGCTCTTTTTCGAAGAGGCGATCCCGGCCGCCCTCGCGCGCAGGCTCGGTGCGCACATCCTGACAGAGACGATGGAACGTCGCCCGGAAGCCGGTCTCGATTCGTACGACCGCTTCTTTCCCAACCAGGACACCCTGCCTCACGGAGGTTTCGGCAATCTGATCGCGCTTCCGCTGCAGAAACAGGCCCGTGAGCGGGGCAACAGCGTTTTCGTCGATGACGAGCTGGTTTCCCACCCGGACCAATGGGCGTTTCTTTCGGCAATCCGGCGGATCAGCCGGTCTCGCGTCGAAACGATCGTGCGCGACGCCGAGCGAACGGGTCAGATCGTCGGCGTACGGTTTCCACCCGCCGACGATGAAGAGGAAGAGCCGTGGGCAGCCCCACCCTCGCGCCATCGGAATCTGCCGGTCATCGCCGGGTTACCGCCCACGCTCGAGGTGGTTCTCGGGAATCAGATCTATGTGGCCAAACAGGCTTTGGTTCCCGCGCTTCGGAACCGCCTGCTCCGGCTTGCGGCCTTCCAGAATCCCGAGTTCTACAAGGCGCAGGCGATGCGGCTGTCGACGTATGACAAGCCGCGGATCGTCGCCTGTGCCGAAGATCATCCACAGCACATCGGCCTGCCACGCGGATGCCTCGACGATCTGCTGGCACTGCTAGCGGACCTCAGGATCGCTCCAATCATCCGGGATGAGCGTCTCGCGGGCCTGCCGCTGGGCGCGACGTTTCGGGGAGAGCTTCGGCCGGAACAGAGAATCGCGGCGGAAGCGATGCTCGCGTACGAAACGGGCGTCTTGTCCGCCACGACGGCATTCGGGAAGACCGTCGTCGCCGCATGGCTGATCGCGCAGCGCCGTGTCAATACCCTGGTGCTCGTCCATCGGCGGCAACTGCTCGACCAGTGGGTGGAGCGGCTGTCTGCGTTTCTGGATTTGCAGGCGCTCGGTATCGGCCAGATCGGCGGAGGGAGGGATCGAGCCAACGGACTGCTCGACGTGGCGGTCATTCAGAGTGTCGGCCGGAAAGGAGTGGTCGATGATCGCGTCGGCGAGTACGGGCATCTGATCGTCGACGAATGTCACCACCTGTCGGCGTACAGCTTTGAGCAGGTGGCTCGTCGTGCGAAGGCTCGATTTGTGACCGGCTTATCAGCGACCGTTGCCCGTAAAGATGGTCATCATCCGATCATCTTCATGCAGTGCGGTCCGATCCGCCACCGTGTGAGCGCAAAGACGCAGGCGACGGCTCGGCCTTTCGAGCACACGGTGATCGTCCGTCCGACAGCGTTTCAGGCTGCCAGCACCGACCCGGATCAGCGAACGCAGTTCCAGAGGCTGTACCGCGAACTGATCGACGATGACATGCGCAATCGGCGCATCTGCGACGACGTCCTCGAGGCGGTAAGCGAAGGCCGGTCGCCGCTCGTCCTGACCGAGCGCAACGACCACCTCGATCGGCTGGCGAGTCATCTTTCAGGAGGTATCCGGCATCTGCTGGTGCTTCGCGGCGGAATGGGTCGAAAGCAACGTAAGGCTGTTGCCGGACAACTGGCAACCATCCCACCGGATGAGGGTCGCGTCCTGCTGTCGACCGGCAAGTACATCGGCGAAGGGTTCGATGATGCGCGGCTGGACACCCTCATGCTGACGCTTCCGGTGTCATGGCGCGGAACCATCGCTCAATACGCGGGGCGCCTGCACCGGCTCTACGACAGCAAGCGCGAGGTCCGGGTATACGACTATGCGGATCTGAACGTTCCGATGCTCGCGCGAATGTTCGACCGCCGTTGTCGAGGATACGAAGCGCTGGGCTACACGATCACGCTTCCGGCAAGCGCGGTTCCAGGTTGGCCCGCTGTCGTCCCGCTCCCGAGTGAGCCGGGGTGGAAGCATGATTACGCAGCGAGCGTGCGGCGGCTGATTCGTGACGGAGTCGATGCGCCGTTGGCGAACCTGTTCGTTCACGCGGCTCGCCACATCGCTCCGGAAGCCGAAGGCGCCGATCGGGCGCGCAGTGCGTCGGAGGCGTTCCTGTATCGGAGGCTGGAGACGTTGACGGATACACGCGGACGTTTCGAGCTGAACATCCGGCTGCCGATCGCGTTCGATGGGCGCGGTCAGATGGAAGTCGATCTGCTGTGCGCCGGCTCCCGTATCGTGATCGAGCTCGACGGCGCGCAGCATCTGTCGGACCCCGCAGCCTACCGGCGCGACCGGCGCAAGGATCTCTTGCTGCAGGAGAACGGATACCGGGTACTGCGCTTTCTCGCCGAAGACGTGGGAAAGGAACTGGATTCGGTTCTAGACACGATTCTCCGTTCGCTGGCACAGCGGCAGCGAGGCGAGGCGGGATACAGGCCGACAGATTCGCCGATTGGATGAAACGTGGCGTTCTCCCCCTATTCCTCCACCCCCCACACATCCCCTCCGTGCGGTTGAAAGCGGTCGAAGAGGATCGATTGGCCGTCGGGGGACCAGACCGGGTAGTCGATGCGCGATTCGGGGTCTTCGAATTCGAAGACTTTGCGGGGAGTGCCGTCCTGCAGGGGGGAGCACCAGAGGGTGCGGTGGTTGAGGACGTCCATGATCCGGGTGTCCCCGGGGGCGAGGGACATGTGGGCGCCGCCGATGACTTCGGCGGTCGGCTCGGGCTCGCCGCCGGTGAGGGGAACGGTCATGGATGCGCGGGCGGAGGGGCAGCGGAAGTAGACCCGCGTGCCGTCGGCGCTCCAGCGGAGGAAGTGGCCGGAGACGCCGCAGGTGGTGAGCTGGCGGACGCCGGTGCCGCCGGCGTTCATGACGAAGACTTCCATGCGGCCGTCGCGGTCGGACTGAAAGGCGACGAGGCGTCCGTCGGGGGAGAAGAAGGGATTGATGTTGATCCCTTCGCCGCGGGTGAGGCGCGTCAGGGTCTCGCCGTCGAAGTCGTAGCGCCAGATGTCGATGGCGTTGGCGCGCCCGGAGAAGAAGACCAGGGTGCGTGCGTCGGGCGACCAGTTGGGCTGGTAGTCGCCGCCGGCGCCGCTGGTGAGACGGCGCGTTTTTCCGTCGCGCAACGACAGCAGCCAGAGATTCATCTCGCCGCCGCGATCGGAGCCGAAGGCGATGCGCTCGCCGTCCGGCGACCAGGCGCCGCGGGTGCTCTCGCGTGCGCCGGCGACGACCTGCTCGGGCGGACCGGTGGCCTCGCCGGTCTCGGGGTTCACCGGCAGGCGCCACAACTCGGCGTTCTGCTTAAGGATGGCGAAGAGGAGGCGGTTGGCGCTGCGTGGTACGTCGAGGTCGACGTCGTGGCCGGCGCCGGCGGTGATCTGCTGCATCGCTCCGGCCGGGGTGCCGTCGAGGTCGACCGGGATGCTCCAGATGTTGATGCCGCCGGTGCGGTACGAGGAGAAGAAGATCGTCGCCCCGTCGAACGACCACACCGGGTGGACGTCCATGACGAAGTCGTCGGTGATCCATTTCATCGCCCGGGTCCGCAGGTCGACGATGCGCACGTCCGACTTCGTCCCCTCGATGTTCTGGAAGACGATCTTCGTCCCGTCCGGCGACCAGCGCGGCCGCACGTGCGACGTGGCCTCGGAGTCGTCGGTCGTCACCTGCTGCGCGTTGCGGCCTCGGGCGTCGGAGATCCAGATCCGCCGCGGTCCGCTCCACGAGGCGTCGAACGCAATGCGCGTGCCGTCAGGCGACCAGGCGGGGTTGAACGCGTCGTCGATGAGGCGCGATTCACGTCCGGTGTCGGGGTCGATCAGCCAGATGTTGCCGCCGACATAGCGGCCGAAGACGTCCGCGGTGTCGAAGCGCGTGCCGGCATCAAAGGCGCGGACGAACAGGAGCGTGCGTCCGTCCGGCGACCAGGCCGGCTGGATGTCGTCGAAGTCGCCGCGGGTGAGCTGGCGCTCGCTCGACTCCGCCGGCTCGGCGAGGATCAGCTTGCGCACGCGTCCAATCTCGCGGGCGAAGACGAGCTGGCGCCCATCCGGTGCGAGCGCGGGGAACTGCTCGATGGCGCGCGCAAACGTGAGCTGCACGAGGCGCGGGAAGCGGCGCGTGGTCTCGCGCATCCGCTCGCGCACGCGCTTGAGCTCCGCCACGACGTCGCGCATGGTGGCGAAGCGCGCGGCGGCATGCTTGGCCAGGCAGCGGCTCACGACGCGCTGCAACTCCGGCGGAACGCGCTCGTCGATGCTGCGCAGCGGCGGCGGGTCGACGGCGGTGATCTGGTGCACGGTCTCGGCGAGCATCCCGCCGGCGAACGCGCGGCGGCCCGACAGCGCCTCGTACGCGACGGCGCCGAAGGCGAAGATGTCGGAGCGGGGATCGACGTCCGCTCCCGTCAACTGCTCGGGCGACATGTAGCTCGGCGTGCCGATCAGCATCCCGGGCCGGGTCGTCGTCGCGAGGACTTCGGTGGTCGCATCGCAATCGGACGCACGGCGGCCGGCGAGCTTGGCCAGCCCGAAATCGAGGATCTTCGCGTAGCCGTCGCCCGTGACCATGATGTTGTCGGGCTTCAGGTCGCGATGGACGATGTCGGCTTCGTGCGCCTTCGCCAGCCCCTCGGCGATCTGGATCAGCAGCTCGAGGGTCTCGCCGACGTCTTTCCTTTGCGCACACCAGGCCCGCAGAGTCTGGCCGTCGATATACTCCATGGCGATGTAGCGCCGCGGTGGCCCCTCCCCCGTCGCGTCGAGCTGCTCGCCGATGTCGTAGATGGTGAGGATGTTCGGATGGTTGAGCGCCGACGCCGCCTGCGCTTCGAATCGAAACCGCGCCACGGCCGAGGGATCGCTCACCGAGGTCTCGACCAGGAGCTTGAGGGCCACGTCCCGGTTCAGCCGCACGTCGTGCGCCCGATACACCACTCCCATGCCGCCCTGGCCGATCGGCGCGACGATCTCATACGCGCCGAAGCGCGTGCCGGGTGCGAGTGACATCGGGGAGACGAATTATAGGTGGGGCGACCGTCTCTCTACACAGAGTAGAAAGTTTGCGTTCCGCCAAAAGCCGAGGGAACCTCGGGGGCGGAGGTTGATGATGAAGAAGAAGCACAAACGATCGATCGAAAAGAAGGAGACGGAGTCGCGGCTGCAGACCCTGGGGCTCGTCGGCGGCACTGATTTCGACGCGGCGATGTCGATGCGGGACTCGTTCATGAGGCACATCGCGGCGCTGGAGGAGGAGCCGACGGAGACGATCCGGGAGCAGATGGCGGCCCGGGGGCTGGAGGTGGCGGGCGATCTCTGGTCGTTCATCCGGCAACTGGCGGAGCTGGGGATCGTGATCGAGCGGACGGATCATCTCGATGACGAGGCACTGTTCTCCTTCCTCCTCGGCTATCTGGACGAATACGTCGATCTGCCGATGGATCCGGCGATGACGATGCACATCGATGTTCTCGGCGGCTGCAGTCCGGAGGACATCGAGCTGAATCTCCGTTACTACGCGGACGAGGAGGAGCGGGAGTGGTGGCGCAGCGACTTCCCGAAGGACGAGTTGCCGCCACAACACGAGCAGCCTCCGTTCGACCGTGACCGCCTGCTGCCGACGGCGGAGGATGTGCGGGCGAGGGCGATGGGAGGGCGGGGTGGGAAGGGGTCGTGTTCGTTGTCGGGGGCGACGGGAGACGCGTAAACCTTGTCATCCTGAGCCCGCAGGACTGCACCACGAGGCGGAAAGCATGGCGGCGAAGGACCTGGGGGGTGGGGGAGCGAGGCACGCGCTTCCCACCCCCACCCGCCCAGGTCCTTCGCCGTCATGGTCCGGGCATGTGGGACGATTTCCCGGGCTCAGGATGACAGGGGGGCTGCTACCACTCCGTCGGCTTGTAGTCCTTCAGGAACTGTCCCCACAAGTGCTCTCCGGTGTTGATGCCGGAGATGATGGGGTCGACGATGCGGGCGGCGCCGTCGATGATGTCGAGGGGCGGGTGGAAGCGGTGCTCGATGGTCTTGCGGGCGGCGATCGCGGCGGGGTCTTCGTCGGTCACCCAGCCGGTGTCGACGCTGTTCATGTGGATGCCGTCGGCGACGTAGTCGGCCGCGGAGGTGCGGGTCATCATGTTCAGCGCCGCTTTGGCCATGTTGGTGTGCGGATGGCGGGTGGTCTTGCTGGTGCGGTAGAACTGCCCTTCGACGGCCGAGACGTTGACGATGTGCTTGTCGCGGCCGGCGGTGCGCAGCATCAGCGGCTTGAGGCGGGCGTTGATGAGGAACGGGGCGACGGCGTTGACGAGTTGCACTTCCAGCAACTCGACCGACGACACCTCGTCGAGGAGCAGACGCCAGGAATTGCGTCCGCGCAGGTCTACCTGCTGGAGATCCTGGTCGAGCCGGCCGCGCGGGAAGAGCTCACCGGTGCCGTCGTGGTCTTCAGGGAGGAGAGGGACCTGCGACAGCTCAGCGGACCGGGACAGTCCCGTGACTTCGGCAACGCGCTCGGCGAGCACTCCCGGCTCGCTGCTTCCCTCGGAGATCATGTTGTAGCCGCGCAACCCGGCGAAGCGGCCGAGGAGCTGGCGCTCGGAGGAGGACATCGTATGGAGCGCTGCCGTCTCCCCTTCCATCATGTGCTCGTAGAACGCGGGCGGGCGGCGGACGGTCTGGCAGGCGTTGTTGATGATGAAGTCGAGCCGGTCGCGCGTGGCGAGAATCTCGGCGCAGAAGGCCTCGACGCTCGGGGTATGGCGCAGGTCGAGGCAGAAGATCTCCAGCCGGTGCGACCAGTCCGCGAAGTCGGGCTCCGCGGCGTAGCGCGCCGCGGAGTCGCGCGGGAAGCGGGTCGTGACGATGAGGTGCGCGCCAGCGCGCAGGAGCTTGAGGCCGGCCTGATAACCGATCTTCACCCGCCCGCCGGTCAGCAGCGCCACGCGGCCGGTCAGGTCGGCGAGCTCCGTCCGCTTCGCGTAGTTGAAGTCGGCGCAGGGGGAGCACATCTGGTCGTAGAAGTGGTGGACGGTCTGAAAGTGCTCTTTGCAGACGTAGCAGTGGCGCGTCTCGCTGGTCGCCGGCGGCTCTTCCGCCTCCGGCTCCTGTTTCGACTTCGGGAGGTAGTAATTGGGAGTCGTGAAGACCGGCTTGCGGCGCAGTTCCCGGATTCCGGTCGAGGTGAGCACGTTCTCGTCCCGCCGCACCACGGCCGCCTTGCGCTCGCGCCTGGTGGCCTTGACCAGCCGGCGGCGGGCTCGAGCATCAGGATCGGAGACCACCCGCGTGGCGCGGAGGAAGCGTTCCCGCTCCTCCGGGGTCAGGTGCGCCAGCAGCCCGCGGTCGGCGTCGATGGCCTCGAGCAGCTCGGCGGCTGCACGGATGCGCTCGCGCAGCAGGACTGCGTCTTCGACTTCGGGAGGAGCGGTGTCAGGCGTGAGGGTGGTCATCGGGCGGGGAGTCCAACGCCGGGCCGAGGGAAGACGTTCCCGCCAGGCTGAGGACCGCGAAGGATTTGGCCCGTTTCGCCTGTCCAACGGGCCATGAAACGCCTGTTCACGTACGATAGGTCGAAACGCATCGGGATCGCATGAGCGCCGACCATGCCGACCGCTTCCTCGTCGCCCGCCTGCTGCGCGGCGACGAAGCGGCCTTCGCCGAGTTCTTCGAGGCGAGCTTCGGCCCGCTCTTCCGCTTCGCCCTGCCGCGGGTCGGTGACGGCGATGCGGCTGAGGAAGTCGTGCAGACGACGCTCTGCCGGGCGGTGAAGAAGCTCGATACCTATCGCGGCGAGGCGGCTCTGCTCACCTGGCTGACCACGATCTGCCGCCGCGAGATCGCCACGTACTTCGACGAACGAAAGAAGGTGCCGCCGATGATCGAGCTGGCCGACGACCTGCCGGAGATCCGCGCCTCGATGGAGTCGATCGACCGGCGCGAGACCGCCCGGCTCGTGCAGGCGGTGCTCGACCGGCTGCCGTTCCGCTATGGCGACGCGCTGGAGTGGAAGTACCTCGACGGACTCTCCGTCGCGGAGATCGCCGAGCGCCTCGGCGTCACACCCAAGGCCGCGGAATCGACGCTGACCCGCGCGCGCACTGCGTTCCGCGACGCGTTCGCGGAGGTGAATGCATGAACGACGATGACGACGACACGGTGGCGAAGCTCGTGCGCATGGCCGGCCGCCGCCCGCAGATGGATCCCGAGCGCATGGCCCGCGTCCGCGAGGCCGTGTACGACGAATGGCAGCGCGGTGTAACGAGCAAACGGCGGTGGCGGCTGGGCATCGCGACGACCATCGCGGCCGCGGTTGCGGCGACTGTCGCGGGCGTGCTGTTGCTGCGTCCCGAGATCGAACCTCCGCAGCAGCTCGTGCCGGTTGCTCGCATACTCGAAACAAAGAGCGACTTCGCCTCGCACGATTGGGATGGTGCAACGCTGCGGCTCGACACCAACACGCGCGTCATCGTCGCCGGAGATGTGGCCACGCTCGAGCGCGGTGCGATCTACTACTCCTCGGAGCGCAGCACGAAGCGCATCCGGATCAACACACCCCTCGGCGACGTGCGCGACGTCGGAACGCAGTTCGAAGTACGGCTCGATTCGGAGACTCTGCGCGTCCGCGTCCGCGAAGGCGTCGTCGAGCTGCGCGGGACGACCGCGGGCGCCGGCACGCAGCTCACCGCGACCGCCACGACGCTCACGCAGCAGCGCATCCCCATTTACGGCGACACATGGTCGTGGATCGAGCACGCCGCTCCTCCGATCGCGCTCGAAGGAGAGACCCTCGGCAGTGTGATCGACCGCATCGCTCACGAGAAGGGGCTGCGTGTCCGCTGGGACACGACCGTGCGCGATGCCGTCCTGCACGGCAACGTGCCACTGACCATCGACGAGGCACTCGATGCCGCAACCGCTGCGGCCGGCGTCTCGTACCGCATCGAAGGCGACGAGCTGGTGGTGACGCGATGAAGCGTTTCGCATTCATCCTGCTGCTCGCGTTGCCGCTCGTCGCGCAGCAGCGCTTCGCCGGAAAGCCGTTGACTGATGCACTGCGCGAGCTGCAGGCGCGCGGGCTACGGCTCATCTACAGCGACGACGTCGTCACGCCGGCGATGCGCGTCGTCACCGAGCCGCGCGCCGTCGAGCCGCGGAAGATCCTCGACGAGCTGTTGCGCGAGCACGCCCTGCGGGCGAAGAAAGGACCCCGCGGATCGCTGCTGATCGTGCGCGACACAGCACAACGCTCGCCATCGGCGGCCTTCTCGCCGCCTCCCGAAATGCCGGTGGCGCTCGAGGAGATCGTCGTCACGCCGAGCCGCTTCACGATCCTCGGCGACGAGCCGGCGGCCAGGCAGTTCCTCGGTCGCGACGAAGTGCGCCGCCTGCCGCATTTCTCGGACGATCTCTATCGGGCCATCGGCCGCATCCCCGGCACCGCCGCCTCGGACGTTAGTGCACGCTTCAACCTCCGCGGCGGCGACCAGGATGAAGTACTGGTGCTCGTCGACGGCGCCGAGATCTACGACCCATTCCACGTCCGCGATCTCTCGCGCGCCTTCAGCACGATCGACGCCGAAGCGGTCGGCTCGGTCGAGCTGCTCAGCGGCGGCTATCCCGCCGAGTATGGCGGCCGGATGAGCGGCGTGGTCGACATCAACACGACCACGCCCGACTCGGTGCAGCACGAGATCGGCCTCAGCCTGCTCAATGCGCGGGTGCTGTCGCAAGGGGTGTTCGCGAAAGGCTCCTGGCTGGTCTCCCTGCGCCACGGCTATCTCGGCGAGGCGCTGCAGATGCTCGACGAAACGTCCGGCTTCGATCCGCGTTACTACGACCTCCTCGGCAAGGTGGAGTGGACGCTCGGCAACGCCGCAGTGGCGTCGCTTCATCTGCTCGCCGCGAGCGACCGTCTCCGCCTGCGCGAACCGGGCACCGACGCAAGCGCAAATTACGACGATCGTTACGTCTGGCTGAACGTGCGCGGGATGCCGGCGCCGCGCTGGTTTGTCCAGAGCGTGCTGTCGTACGGTCATCTCTCCCGCGACCGCGCCGGCGAATACGGCAGCGAGGCGGAGAGCGAGAGGGGCACGCTTGCCGAACACCGGTCGATGGATTTCGTCGCCCTGAAGAACGACGCCACGTTCGATGTCTCACCGCGCAACCTGCTCAAGGCCGGCGCGACCGCGAAACGGCTGCGCGCACGCTACGATTACGAAGGCAGCGCGCACGTCGAGCTCTCCTCGTTCGAGCTCGGCGCACCGCCGCGCGACATCGTCCGCTCGGTCCACGTGCAGCCCTCGGGGAGCGAAGTGTCAGCCTACGTCGCCGACCGCGTGCGGATCTCCGATCGCGTGGTCGTCGAGGCGGGCATCCGCGCCGCGAGCGAGAGCTGCACGCCCGACGGCGTGAATGTCAGCCCGCGCCTGAACGCGTCGTGGATGCTCTCGCCGCGCACGTCCATCCGAGGGGCGTGGGGACTCTTCCATCAGCCGCAGTCAATGCACGAGCTGCAGGTGGAGGATGGCGTGTCCGAGTTCACCCCGTCGCAGCGTGCGGAACATCGAGTCATCGGTATCGAGCATCTGTTCGGCGCGCGCGTGCAGGCGCGGCTCGAGCTGTACGACAAGACGATGACGCGGTTGCGGCCGCGCTACGAGAATGTGTTCGACACGCTGCTGCTCTTCCCCGAGCTGCGCGCCGACCGCGTACGCATCGCCCCCGAGCGCGCCAGCGCCCGCGGCGCGGAGCTGCTCGTCCGCACCGACCCGGCCACGCGGTGGTCCGGGTGGATCAGTTGCACGCTCGCACATGCGCGCGACGAGATCGACGGCATCGAAGTCCCGCGCTCGTGGGACCAGCGCCAGGCGATGACGTTCAGCATCAACCATCGCCGCACGGTGTGGAACGTCAACGTCGCCGGGACCTACCACAGCGGCTGGCCGACCACACCCGTCTCCGCGCACCTCCTGGATGGTCGCGTCGTCAGCGAGCCGGGCCCGCGCGGCGCGGCGCGCCTCCCGGCGTACCACCGCGTCGACATCCGCGTCAGCCGCTCCTCCGGTCCGATCAGCCTCTTCCTGGAGGTCCTGAATGTGCTCGACCACACCAACGTCACCCGCATCGACGGCTTCGACTTCAACGTCGCCCAGGACGGCGCGGTGACGCCCTTGCCGCGAGAGGAGTCCGTGCTCGGCATCCTCCCCTCGTTCGGCGTGACGTGGCGGTTTTGAGCGCCTACGACAGCAGCAGATCGAGATCCTCCGGCGTGAGCTGCCGCAGGATGCTGTTCTCTTCGGAGATGATGGCGTCGGCGAGATCGCGTTTGGTCGCCTGTAACTGAAGGATCTTCTCCTCGATGGTGTCGCGGGCGACGAGGCGGTAGGCGAAGACGTTGCGGGACTGGCCGATGCGGTGGGCGCGGTCGATGGCCTGCGCTTCGACGGCGGGGTTCCACCAGGGGTCGAGGAGGAAGACGTATTCGGCGGCGGTGAGGTTGAGTCCGAGGCCGCCGGCTTTGAGGCTGATCAGGAAGAGCGGCACCTCGGAGTCTTCCTGGAAGCGCTGCACCTGCGCCTCGCGGTCGCGGCTGGCGCCGTCGATATAGGCGTGCGCGAATCCGCGCTGCTCCGTTTCTTTCCTCACGATCGACAGCAATGACGTGAACTGGGAGAAGACGAGGACTTTGTGGCCACCCTCGATGAGTATCGGGAGCTCTTCGAAAAGAGTGTCGAGCTTCGCAGAGGTCTCGGCGGTCCGCTTCTTGTCGACGAGGCCGGGATGACAGGCGGCCTGGCGCATGCGCAGCAACGCCTCAAGGATGTGGATCTTGGAGCGGTTCATCCCGTCCTTCGCGACGCGGCCGAGGAGCGAGGCGCGGTAGTAGTCGCGCAGCTCGTCGTAGAGCTTCCGCTGCTTCGGCTCGAGCTCGCACCAGATGGTCTGCTCGATACGGTCGGGCAGCTCGGGCGCGACCTGCGCCTTCGTGCGGCGAAGGATGAAGGGCCGCACGGCGCGCGAGAGCATCACCCGGGCGTCCGCGGCCTCGGCGGCTTTGCTGCCGGCGTGACGCAGCATCTTCATCATCCCGCTCGACTTCGCGCGGAGCATGCCGGGGTTGAGGAACTCGAAGAGGCTGGCCAGCTCGCCGAGGTGGTTCTCGACCGGCGTGCCGCTGAGCGCGAGACGGTGGCGGGCGCGGAGGAGCGTGGCCGCTTTCGCCGCTTGGCTGGAAGCGTTCTTGATCGCCTGCGCCTCGTCGAGAATCGCGTAGTCGAACTCCACGTCGGAGAAGAGTTCCGCCTCTTTGCGCAACAGTGCATAGGTCGTGAGTACCACGTCGTGCTGCGCGAAGTGATCCGCGGCACGAATGCGATCGGGCGTGGAGTGATCGAGCAGGCGAAGCTCGGGCGTGAAGCGCGCCGCCTCGGCTTTCCAGTTGAAGATGACCGAGCGCGGCGCCACCACGAGCGACGGCTGCCGCTGCTCGCCTGTCGTGCGGCGGCGCTGGTCGAGAAGAGCGAGAACCTGGACGGTCTTGCCGAGACCCATGTCGTCCGCGAGACAACCACCAAAGCCGAGCTCGCGCAGGAAAGCGAACCAGCCGAGTCCCTCGCTCTGGTAGGGACGAAGCGCGCCGCGGAAGGAGTCGCGCGGCTGCTCGGGCTGAATCTTCACGTCGAGGACGCGGCGGCGCGCCTGTTCGAAGACGTCGTCGAACGAGACCTCCGGCCTCTTTGCGAGAAGCGCGTCGAGCAGCAGCACCTGGTTGCGGCGGAAGCGGAGACCTTCGTCGTGCTCCTCGAAGGCGGTCGCGAGGAACGGCTCGAGCTGCTCGCGCCAGATGGAACGGACGAGACCCATCCGTCCATCCTCGAGAGGCACGACCGACTCCCCTTTGCGCATGGCCGCGAGCAGTCGCGGAAGGCGGACTGTTTCGGTTCCGAAGCTGACGGTGGCGTCGACGTCGAACCAATCGATGCCGCTGCTGACGGTGAGATCGAGGTCCCCCGCGACGGCGTAGATGCCTTCCGCTCCGCGGACTTCCCATCCGGCGCGCACCAGTGCCGGGATCACGTCGGGGAGACGCCAGGTTAGGCAGAACACCGATTCGCCGTGAGCCTGCAACCCTTCTCTCCAGAGCGCGGCCAGGAAGGCCGCCTCGGCGGCGGTGTCGCGCACGAAGATGGTCCTGGTCTGGTCGTCGGAGATGCTGCCCGCGCGGGAGAGCGCAGCGATCGTGTGCCCGTCGTAGTCGAAGGTGGGAACGCCGCCGATCTCCTCGCCGTACCGCCGGTCGCGAAACTCGAACGACGCGCGCGGCGCCACGCGCCGCTCCTGCCACGCCGCGCCCGGGGGCAGCTCGATCTTCAGCGACGCGCGAAGGGGCGCGATCGACTTCACGAAGTCGTCGAGCTCCGCGGCCGGGATCTCGACGTTGTCGCGCAACAGCAACGACGCCCACCGTTGTGCTCCGTCGTCGGCGAAGCGGGCGATCGAGTTGCGGAAGACGACAAACCCGCCCTGGGTGATGGCGAGAGCATCGCGAATCGGCCGGCTTTCCTCCCCGCGCTGCAGCGTCGCGGCCAGGACGTACTTGCCGCCGTCCTTCTGTTCCTCGACGCGCACCGAGAGATGCCACGGCTCCGCTGCGTCGAACGTGACGGAGGTTTCGTACTCGCCGGACCGCGTACGGATCCAGAGCCGTCCGGTCTCGACGAGCTTCGGCAGGACGAAGCTGGAGAGGGGCCAGCCGACGGCGATCTTCGTGTCGAGCGTCCCGTACCCGTAATACTGGGCATAGCTGGCTCCGCTGAGAATGGACAGGACTTCGCGCTCGACCGGGGACGCGGCGTGCGGTATCGCCGCACGCTCGATAGAAACCGCCTGCGGTTTCCCCAGCTCACCGTTCTTCTTGAGCGCTCGGGACGTGATCTCGATGTAGACCCTCCCGCTCGTCCCGCTGGTCATGGGGTCGAGGACCCAGATGATCTCGGGTGGCGGAACCGAGGCGGCCGTCTGATTCGCGCGGCTCAGCTCGAGGATCTGACCGCGCCAGCGGCTCGGCGCGACCCACCGCTGCGGCGGAGACTGCGGCGACGCACCAAACCGCAAGGAATGCATCCGAGCGACGTCGGCTCGCCGGAACGGGCGATCGTCGAAATCGTCGTCGTAAAGGTCCTCGTCCTCGTCCTCGTCCTCGTCATCCCACGACTGCTCCTCCTCATCGGGAAGAACGGACTCGACCGGTCGGGGGAACTCGACTTTCTTCGCCTCGCACTGGATGAGAGTCGCCCAGATGTGTTTGCACAACTGGAAATGCTCGTTGAAAAAGGCGCAGGTGCAGTCGGCCAGGAGCGTGCCCTCGGCGTAGCGCAACGTGACGCGATCCCCGGAGGAGCCGTGCACCAGCGCGCGAACCGGCTCGTCCGGGGAGGGTCTCTCCTTCAGCTCGACGGAGCCGGAGCGCACGTACTGCTCGCCGCGTTTCCGGACGTTCGCGGTGACGCTGCGCTCGAGCCGCGAGAGGACGAGAAGAGGCACTGGATTGGCCTTTATTGTACCGGCTGAATCGGGCCGGGCAAGAGACGGATAGGTTCCCCTACTCACGCAACGCGCCGTACATCTTCTCGCGATAGACCCTCTCGTTCTGCGCATCGCCGAGGACGTGGGCGACGTCGGAGAGTTTGACGGTGGGCCAGTAAGGGTGCTCTGGATCCTCGCGGAGGGCTTGTTCGTAGAGCTTCCAGGCGGCGGCTGGGGAGCCGGAGAGGAAGAGGGCGTCGGCGGCGCGTTCGGGCCAGGCGTTTTCCCCGGCGAGGGCGGCGGCGCGGGCGAATTCGCCTTTCCAGAGGAGGACGAAGTAGCGGGTCTCGTCGTCCTGCCGGTCGCTTTCGAGGCCCATCATGGCGGCGAGCATGCCGTAGCGGACGTCGTTCTGGAGGAGCGGCTCGAGCTGCTGCCAGCGGCGGCGCGCGGCTTCTTCGTCGTCGGACTGGACCAGCGCGGCCAACTCGGCGAGGACGAAGATCGGGGCGCGCGGGTTCTGTGCGGCGAGGGTGCGAAACTGCTGCGCGGCGGCGGCCGGATCCTTCTTCATGGCGTCGCAGACGCGGTGGTAGGCCGTTGGAACCTCGCCGGCATCCTCCTGCGGCTGCGTCAGACCGTAGTCCTCGAACGACAGCACCGGCGGGCAGCCGGGATTCTTCAGCATCAGCGCCCGGGTCTCGCGCCAGCGGTCGATGAAGAGCTTCCGGCGGCCGGGGGCGACGAACGGACCGGGCGCGACCCGCTGGCTCGTGTCGAGGACGATGTCGTCGACGTAGTAGGTGACGTCGGAGTCGTCTTCGTAAACGGAGCCGACGAACGAGAACATGTGCACCGAGGAGCCGGGGGCGTTCGCGGTGTTCGGCTGGGCGGTCAGCGCCACCACCGGCGCGGGCGTCCCTTCTTTGCCGATGGTGAGATCGTAGGTGCCGCGGGCGATGTCGAGGCGGACGTCGATGGTGTACCAGACGAACGCTTCGAGGCGGAACAGCTTCTTCGGGATGCTGTCGGAGACGTGGAAGAGCATCCCGTCGCGCGTCTTCAGCCAGAACGCGATGCCGTCCTCCTCGACGCTGAAGTGGCTCGGGCCGGCCAGGGCGACATTGAGCGCCTGCTCGGGATTGGCGACGAGCATGGCGAAGTGAAAGTAGAGCTGCCCGCTCTTCCGCTGCGGGAAGTAGCCCTGCAGCTCTGGGAAGTCCTGGTCGTCGGCGACGTCGCGCAATTCGATGGAGCGATAGCCGCTGTAGCGGAACTGCGGGGAGAGCCGCACGTGTCCCTTCGCGTTCTGAAAGACGGCGAAGGTGTCGGGGCCGGTGTCGGTCAAGCCGTCGTCGAAGCTGTAGCGGACCAGAGCTCCGTCGGCCGCCAGCAGGATCGGCGCCGTGAGAAGCGCGACGAGCAGGCTAGAGATTCTTCTCATACTCGGCCAGCCAGATCGTCCAGCGTGCGATGGAGCGGGAGCGTACTTCATCGTTCGCGTCCGCCGAGAAGCCCTTGTCCTGGCCGGTGTGGATCTTCAGCGCCTGGATGGCGATCGAGCGCACCTGCGGCTTCGGGTCTTTCAACGCCTCGATGAGCTTCCCGTACAGCTGTACCTTCTGCTTCTCGGTGAGATGGATCTGGTCGTACGCCAGCGCACAGGCAGCCTTGTCGCGGAAGAGCGGGTTGGCGTCGTTGCGCATGATGTTGGCGAGGATGTCGACGACCTGGACGTCGTCGCTGACCCGGCCGAGCGCCCACTGCACCTGCAGCCGCAGCTTCGGATTCTGGGTCTTGACGTCCCGCAGCAACGCCGCCCGCGCCTCGGGGGACTTCATGCCGAGGCTGTAGAAAACCCACGCGTAGGTGGCACGGGCGTTTTCGTCCGGGGTGGCGGTGTAGATCTTCACCAGATGCGGAAGGACCGCGGGACCCATGGCCTTGAGGTCGTCGGTGTTGATGGTCTCGAGGGGGATGAGCGCGTCGCGGACCATGGCTTCGGTGACGGGCCGCGGGGCAGCCGCGAGGGTGAGGGGCACCATGAGGGCGAGGAGAAGGCGTTTCATGGTGGGCTCAGGGTACTCCTTGTGAGAGTGAGACGCTCGAAGGGCGGTTGGGGAAACCGATAGGACCAATGGGACCTATAGGTCTGATAGGACCTATAGGAAGGGCCGGGTGTCCTATAGGTCCTATAGGTCCTATTGGTCCTATAGGTCCTATTTCCTCCGGAACACCGCTTGGTTTCGCCTTGCAAACACATACACCGGCTGGAACCGCGCGTCTTTGAGAAGCGCCCGCAGCATCCGGAGCTCTTCGTCCGACGGCCGGCCGCGGCCGAGGTGGCCGCGGTATTGGGAGAGGTCGCGGAGGTTTTCGTGCTGCCACATGGACCGGAAGCCGCGGTCGATGACGACCCAGCGGGCGTCGTCCGGGATGCCGGCCAGTCCCTCGGCGGGGTCGATGAAGGTGACGGGGCGTTGGAGGTCGCGGCCGAAGGCGGGGTGGATCCAGGCGGCGTAGCCGGCGTCGAAGGCGACTTTGTCGGTTGGACCGGCGAGGCGGTCGACGACGCTGGCGGCGCGGGACATGTCGAAGGGGATGACGCGCGTGCCGGGGTTGGCGCGGGCCTGCTCGATGAAGTCGAGCGGAACGAAGCGGTCATGGGCGATGGCGTAGGCGGCCTCGCGGACGAACCAGGCGGTGAAGAGATAAATCGCGATCCGGGCGTGGAGCGGTTTGAGACGGGCGACGAGCGGCGCGATGGTGAGGCTCAGCACCACTGGGACGATGAAGAGGACGTAGCGCGGAAGGGCGATCAGGTAGACGCCGTGGGGCATCGGTTTGTCGCGCACCGGGAACATCAGGAAGAGCGCGACGGTCGCGGCGATGGCGAGGACATTGCGCTCGAGGCGTCGTTCGGGGGCGACGTTCTTCAGTCGAAGCAGAAAGAGAGGGAGGAAAAGCGCGCAGAGCGCGAACGGCAGGCCGAGGTGGGAGAAATAGATCTCGTTGCGCTGCCAGAACCAGCGGTTCTCTTCCCACGGCACCCACAGCTCGAACGGATTGGCGGAGAACGGCGCGGTGATCAGCACCCACGGCGCCTGCCAGAGATTCATCCATTCGTCATAGGCGACGAAGTTGTCGCCCGACGGCGGGTTGCTGAGAAGGCGGGCGATGAAGAACCAGCCGCCAAGAAGGATCACGGCCAGGACGGAGAACGACAGGACGATCGCGACCCAGCGGTCGGTGATCCGCTTCGCGCGCAACTCGCGGAGGAACCGCCAGAGCAGCAGCGGCAGGAGGGCCGCGGCGAGCATCACGCCCTGCGGCTTGGTGCCGATTGCGGCGGCGAGGGTGAGAGCGCAGAGGATGAGCGAGGCGGCATCTCCCTCCGAGATCCACCGTCCGGCCCAGACGATCGCCGCGACCATGAAGAACGCGGTCATGATGTCGTTCTTGTCGGCGCCGGCCTGCAGCAGGAGGACCGGGGTCGCGGCGGCGAGGATCGCGACGGCAAACGCGCCGGTCCTGCTGCCGGTCCAGCGCTCGGCCACGGCAGCGCAGGCGATGACGAAGGCGAGATAGAAGAAGACGCTCACCCACTCGGTCAGGGCGTCGCCATTGCCGAGGAGGATGACGTCGGCGAGGAGGAGCTCGTAGTTGGCCGGCAGGACGCGCATGCGGACGTCGACCGGGAGGTTCAGGAACGCGAAGGCGTGCTCGCGGATCCAGAGCACGGCCCGCGGGAGGTGATACGCCAGCGCGTCGTGCGACAGCGGCGGGATGAGCGCCGAGCGCCAGAGGATCCACACGATCCAGGCGACGATCGGGAACGTGGGGAGGACGAACGTGAGCACGGTCTCCCGCGGGATGTCGTGGGAGGCGGTGCGTCCGCGGGTGCGCCGGAGGAAGAGGGCGATGGCCGTGGCTGCAACCGAGATCGTCCGGGAGAGGAGGGTCGGCCGGTCGAGTTGGTGAAACAGGGCCACCAGCCAGACGGAGGCGATCCAGCACGAGGCCCCAATGGAGACCGCGGCGCAGGCACGCTCGAAGAACTGCGGGCCCTGGTTTTCAGTCCCGCCCGCAGCCTGTCCGACGCCGAAAATGCGCAGCGCGAGCTCGTACCCCAAGGCTACGAATGCCAGAATCGTGATCGCGATCAGACTCGCTTCCAGCATTCGCGCAGCGCTCTCCGAAGAGCCCGAGAGGGCGGTGTATCATAACGGGCCGCCCCGGACCCGCGGAGCGACTACGGAATCGGAACCAATCTTTTGTCTGACAGCGCGCGTTTCACCGGCACCGCCGTGATCATCGGCGCCGGGCCTGCCGGTCTCACCGCCGCCTACGAGCTCCTCGAGCGGACGACTCTCAAACCGGTCGTCGTCGAGACCAGCGAGTATATGGGCGGCATCTCGCGCACGGTCAACTACAAAGGCAACCGCATCGACATCGGCGGGCACCG
>DASPHC010000127.1:0-50739 GCA_035629865.1 Thermoanaerobaculia bacterium
GGCGTCGCGACGACAGGCACGTCGAGTACGCGCGTGTTCGGGAGGCGGCGGCGCACGCGGACCGGTTTCGCGCCCTGGAACAGGAACCGCTGCCCGTCGTGGAGCAACTCCCACGGCAGGCCGAGGAGTAGCGTTGCCGCCTCACGAGCGGTTTCGATCTCGGCGGCAGGCGCATCCGCTTCGAGAGCCGCGTCGACTTCAACAGAAAACCGGCGGCCGGCGTTGCCTTTGATGCCTGCCCACGCCTGCAGGACGGCAGACGTATGAGCGATCGGCAGCGCCTGTTGGTACAGACCCTGTCCCCACTCCACCAGATTCTTCTCGACCGTCTGCGCGCGCGGCCGGAAGTACTCGCTCGGCCAGACGGCATATTGTTCGAGATACCAGCGCAGTTCGCCGGCCTCGATCGGGCCGATCGGGGCGGTAAGTCGCCATTTCTTCGCGCTCTCAAGGGAACGCGTTCCCTGCGTGGCCGACTCGTAGACTAATTTCGCAAGTGCTGAAGGTCGACGCGCCCCGCTTTCCTCGACGACGATTTTCAGATCGCTCAGCTCCAGCACCAGCTCTTCGACCGGTT
Organism: Thermoanaerobaculia bacterium; assembly: GCA_035629865.1. Taxonomy (GTDB): domain Bacteria; phylum Acidobacteriota; class Thermoanaerobaculia; order Gp7-AA8; family Gp7-AA8; genus QHVT01. The sequence continues at coordinate 578 of DASPHC010000127.1, forward strand.
CCGCCTGCGGCTGCAGTTCGCCACCGACATCCGCCGGGAGCCGTTTGCGGAGCGCCACGAGCACGTCATTCAGGCCCGCTTCGACCCCGCCAGCGGCGCTACTCACAGGGATATAGACCGGTTCCTCCCCGAAGAACTCCTCCAGTACCCCGAGCTTCGTGTCGTTCAGCGAGATCGGAATGACCGGGAACGCATTCTTCCCGCGCTCCTTCTGCACTTCGAGCGCGTGGCGCAGCTCCCTGCCGACCCATTTCCGCTGCAACGCATCGGGACTGACCACGACCACGAACGCGGATGCGCTCTCGATCGCTTGCCGAATCGCGGTCGGCAGCAAATCCCCGCCACGCATCTCCCGCGAGTCGATCCAGACGTCCTGCCCGAAATCTCCCAGCTTCTGCTGGAGCTCGCGCACGAACCCATCGTCCGCCGAACTGTGCGAAACGAAGACCTTGCTCATCTTTGCCGGGATGGTTCCACCATTATGGTACTCCCGGCGCGGTCGCTCCTTGAATCACCGCCCAGAAGCCCTCTCGGTCCTGCAGACACTGCGGTTGCGGTAGTACATCAGTCCATGACGCCATCTCGAGTCATGATCCGCGAGGGGTTCCCACAACTATCGGCCGAACGCAGGCGTCAACGCTTCGGTGCGCTACCCGTGCGCCCGAGGCGACACAGAGGGAGAACGCGCCGATCGCAGCAGGAGCATTACCCCGAGCGCGGTCCCCAGCACGGCGGCCGTGAGGACCGCCATGTGTGCCTCCCCTCCCTGCGCCGCACGCACCCCGAAGATGGTATGGATGCAGAGGTAGGACGTGCCGTATGCGATGTTCACCGCCATGATGAATGCCGCCAGGACGGCGCCGATCCGAAGCGCCCAGACGAGACACGCTGCTGAAATGACAAGCATCGCGACCTGCCGGACAGCCCAATGATCCGCGAAGGCATAACTCGCCGAAGTCATGAGCCGGGCCGCGATCCAGAACGTCGCAACGATCGCAACGCTCCATCCGGCCGTCTTCACGCGTTGAGTCCATGACGGCAGTGCGGTTGCCATTCGTTCCTCCGTACGTGCGACCTTCATGCTTACCTCTGTTTTTCCTGCATTTTAGCACTTTGAGCGGAACGGACTCCGTATCCCGATCAGGATCGCCTCCTATAGGTTTCGGATTGTCTGAGAGATGCTGACGCCCATGTCCGCCCGCAGCGCGTCTTGCCGTTTGTACGAAATCGCGCAGTGTAGGATTGAGGCGGCTTCCCAATGAACGGGTGCAACGCCACTCGGCCTCCTTCGACTCGGCCACCGGCGCCGAGAGTAGAATGATCGTGTGACAGTCCAGGCAAAGCACATCATCGAAGACTTTGGCGGACTACCGGATCCGGAGAAGCGCGAAGTGCTCGCCGAGCTCATTCGGATGGCCCGGCACATCGAGTACCCCGCCGTATCGGACGACGAGCTGCTTTCAGCAGCGGACGAGGTATTCCTCGCGTACGATCGCCGGGAAACGTCCGAGTGAGGTATCCCGAGCGAGGCGAGGTCTGGCTAGTCGACCTCGGAATGACTGCAAAGATCCGCTTGCCGATTCAACCTTGACGCGGCCAGCCTATTGGCCTGAGCGCGCTCACTCCTCCTTCTTCGCCTTCTTCTTCCTCCCGCCCTTCCGTCCCAGAAGCTTGCGCAGGTGTTCGACTTCGGCGGCGACTTCGGCTTGGCGGGGATCTCGGGCGACGCCGGTGGCGATGGCGAAGGTGTTGAGGGCTTCGGTGACGAGTTCGGCCCAGCGGGCTTCGTAGGTGTAGTTCAGGCTGGCGAGGAACATCGCGGTCCGTTCGGACAAGAGGCGGAGGGACTCGCCGGTTTCGAGGGTCTCGTGGGCCCGGGCGGTGTTGAACGGGGCGGCCCCGCGCCATTCGGGATGGCGCTCGGCGAGTGCGAGCAGGGAGACCACGAATTCCCGTGGGACCGTCCGTGCTCCGCGCACGCGCTTCGCCGTCGATGGGTGCGGACTTTCCAACTGCAAGCGTTCGGCGATGAGGTCGAGGACTTTGGCGACCTGCATCGCTACCTGACGCGGCGGACGGACTGCCGGCGTCTCCGAGGCTTTACTTTCGGCCGGCGAGTTGTCTTCCAGGGAAACCAGGGCTTCGTTCTCTTCGTCCACGCGACCTCCTTCGATACGAGATGCAGGTGGGGGAGCGACGAGGATACGCGGCCCCTGTTGAAGCCGGCAAGTGCCGGAGGTCATGGGATGGGTCACCGCGGTGTATTCACGAGGTTGCGGGTCCCGTGAAGGTCTGACGGCCAGACCTTCGTTCACTCGCGAAGCACTTTCATGCGATCGTGGAGTCCCTGCAGCCGATCCTGGATCGGCTGAATGTCTGACGCTGAGACATTCATGAGGGTGCGGATCGCGTGAAAGTCTGACGGTCAGACGTTCAGGGGCTCGGAACTCACATTCACGAGATCGCGGAGGCGGTCAACGTCTGACGGTCAGACTTTCATGGACTCGCGGCGCACATTTAAATGATCGCGGAGTCCCTGCAGCCGATCCTGGATCGGCTGAATGTCTGACGCTCAGACATTCATGAGCGTGCGGATCATCTGAAGGTCTGACGGCCAGACGTTCATGGCTTCGAAAGTCACTTTCACGAGGTCGCGGAGGCGGTCAATGTCTGACGGCCAGATCTTGATGGACTCGTGGGGCGCATTCACATGATCGCGGAGACCATTCACGCGATCGCGGAGGCCATTCGGATGTGGCGCTCGGAGGTTGATGGGTGGCGGAGGCAGATCAAGGTCTGACGGCGTGCGAGGCTCTTTCATGGCGTCGTGGGCGACGTCACGCCTGAGGCACGACCCCGGCACGACCCCTAACCCCGCCGTGCGCCTGGCCTTCTTACTGCTCCCCGGAAATTGGTGGCCAGTCCTTGCTGCCGGAGCCGCCGAAGGCGGCGAAAGATCTGTAGGCCCGGCCTTCAGGCCGGGTTACGGGTGGGCAGATTTTCGAGCCCGCGTAGCGGGCGACAGAAACGAACGCTGCGCAGACCTTCTGTTCTGTCGCCCGCTTCGCGGGCTTGCCTGGCGGGCGCTTGCTGAACCCGGCCTAAAGGCCGGGCCTACAGATCTTTCGCCGCCTGCGGCGGCTCCTGTCGGATTCTTTGCGCCAGCAATGACGGGCCACCTATTTCCGGGGAGCGTCAGGCGCAACAGTCTCCTGAACGGACAACCGACAACCGACAACCAGCAACCGATAACCACTACAATCCCCCCTCCATGGAGTTCCCCCTCCGTCCGCGTGACATCTTCGAGGAGCTCCGGAAGTCGGTCGTTGGGCAGGATGACGCGATCCGTGAGATCTCGGTCGCGCTGGTCAAGCACCTGGTCGGGCATCCTGCCCCGAACATCCTCCTGATCGGCAACTCCGGTTCCGGGAAGACCACGCTCATGCGCTCGGTCGAGCAGTTCCTCGCCGGCACGCCCGACCTCGGCGGGTTTGCGAACGTCGTCCGCCTCAACGCCAACGTCCTCGCCGACGAGCGCCTCGGCTACGGCAAGGTCGTCCTCGGACGCCTCTACGCCAACGCCAGGAAGATGCTCGGTCCCGGCGCCGTGCCGGGGGAGATCATTCGCGCCGTCCAGCGCGGCATCGTGTTCATCGACGAAGTCGACAAGATCCGGGCGACTGTCAGCGGCGAGGCCAACGTCCGCGGGATCGTGGCCCAGGAAGCGCTGCTGACCCTGATGGAGAACGAGACCGTCGAATTCGAGGCCGACGGGATGACCTTTGCCATCAACTCCTCCCACATCCTCTTCGTCGCCGGCGGCGCGTTCGAGGAGCTGTACGAGAGCGTCTACCGCCGCGCCACCATCGGCCAGGACGTCGTGGCGCTGAAGCCGGTCGTGGTCGTCTCGGCGTCGGGCGAAGTCCGGGAAGAGCTGCCGTTCCACCTCGGCGATTACCTGAAGTACGACGACATGTTCCGCTACGGCATGACCCCGCAGTTCCTCTCCCGCTTCGAGTCGATCATCGTCCTGCAGGACCTGAGCGAAGGAGACCTGGCGCGGATCTTCGTCGAGCCCGACGCCTCGATCTTCCGGAACTCGCGCGATTACTTCCACCGCTTCGGCATCGACCTCCAGATCACCCGCGGCGCATTGATCGCCATCGCCTGGGACGCCGCCCGGCAGAAACGCCTCGGCGCCCGCGCGCTGCGCGAGACCTACCGCCGCGTCATCCGCAACCTCGAATTCGAGCCGAGCGAAAGCGGCACCCTGACGATCGACGAGGAGATGGTGAAGAAAGCCATCGCCGCGCGAGACCAGGGAAGCACAGTAAAACAGAGATGAGAGATGAGAGATGAGAGATGAACAAAGACGGGCGGGGGCGCTCATCGCTCATCGTTCATCTCTCATCTCTCGTTAACGACAGAACAGACCATGGGCGAACCGAAAAAATCAATCTTCGACAAACTGAAGCGCGGTCTCTTCATGACCCACACCGAGATCATCGAGAAGGTGAAGGAGTCGCTGGTTCCCGACCTGCCGATCGATCAATCGGCCATCGACGGCCTCGAGGAAGGGCTCCTCGGCGCCGACGTCGGCGCGGAACTGACCACCGCGCTCATCGAGCGCGTCGAGCGGCGCGTCCGCGACGAGAAGATCACGAAGATGGAGCGGCTCACCGAGGTGATCCGCGACGAGACCCGCGCCCTCATTCCGCAGCGCAAGGCCGGCACGATCGATCTCAGCCGCGCCAAGCCGTTCGTGATCCTCGTCGTCGGCGTGAACGGCACCGGCAAGACCACCACCATCGCCAAGCTCTCCCAGCGCTGGAAAGGGGAGGGGAAGAGCGTCATCCTCGGCGCCGCCGACACCTTCCGGGCCGCCGCCATCGAGCAGTTGCAGATGTGGGCCGACCGCATCGGCGTCCCGCTGGTGAAGCACAAGGCCGGCTCCGATCCGGCCGCCGTCGCCCACGACACCGTCGCCGCCGCCAAATCGCGCGGCGCCGACGTAGTCATCATCGACACCGCCGGCCGCCTGCACAACAAATCGCACCTGATGCAGGAGCTCTCCAAGATCCACCGCGTCATCGACAAAGAGATCCCCGGCGCGCCGCACGAGACCCTGCTCGTCCTCGACGGCACCACCGGCCAGAACGGCGTCAGCCAGGCATCGGCGTTCCTCGAAGCCGCGAAGGTGACCGGCATGGTCGTGACGAAGCTCGACGGGACAGCGAAGGGGGGCGTGATCCTCTCGATCATGCGCCAGTTCGACATCCCGGTGAAATTCATCGGCGTCGGCGAAGGAGCCGACGACCTGATCCCGTTCGACCCGCAGGCCTACGTCGACACGCTTTTCGAATGATGCGCACCGCCGTCACCGCGATCCTGCTGCTCCTCGCGCCGCAGCTCTACGCCGCCGATCTCGAGCTCGGCATCCGTCACGTCGCCACGATGATGACGGGAGAGAGCGCGTTCGACGGCGGAGAGCTCGACATCGCCTCCAGTCGCGGCTTTGCCGCCACCGCCGAGCTGTTCGTCACCGAGCGCTTCTCCACCCAGCTCGCCGGGACGTTCATCAACCCCGAGACCATCCTCTTCCCGACCGGCGGCCTCGTGACCGACGTCGACCTCGGCACCCTCGGCCTCGACACCTACTCCCTCACCGCCCGCTACCACTTCGCCCCGCAATCGCGCTTCTCGTACTTTGCGGGCGGCGGCGTCGCCATCGTCCTGATCGGCAACCTCGAAGACCGCTTCGGCGACGACTTCGAGCTCGAATACGACCCCGAGACGACGTTTATCGCGGAAGGAGGCATCCGCTACCGCTTTTATCCCCGCATCTACCTCGACGCGGCGGTGTCGTACATGCCGCTCGAGACCGAGCCCGCCACCCTCAAAGGCGCCCCACCCGCCGGCGTCACCCTCCCGCCGAGGCTCTCGCTCGACCCGGTCACGCTGAGCGTCGGGGCGGCGTGGCGGTTCTGAGCGCGTGATTTCCCGCCGAGTACAGCTCTACAGAAAATGGGTAGCCGCTGACGCGCAAAGACCTTGCGGGAGCCGCCGAAGGCGGCGGAAGATCTGTAGGCCCGGCCTTCAGGCCGGGTTCAACAGCGCCCGCCAGGCGAGCCCGCGTAGCGGGCGACAGAAAAGAACGTCTGCGCGGCATTGGTGTGCTGTCGCCCGCTACGCGGACTCGAAAAACCAGCCACGCTTGACCCGGCCTGAAGACCGGGCCTACAGATCTTTCGCCGCCTTCGGCGGCTGAAGAAGTGATCCCTCTTTGTCATCCTGAGCCGCAGGAAGTGTCCGCAAGAACCGAAAACATGGCGGCGAAGGACCCCCTGTAGTTGAACGAGTCGCGTCCAGCCGGAGGGGGTCCTTCGCCGCCATGCTTTCTCTTCGTGGGAAGGTTCCTGCGGCTCAGGATGACAGTAGGGGAAGGGGTCGCTCGAGGCGGTCTGTACCTCGCCTGACGTGACGCGCATCGTCAGGCGCGAACTGCCAGACAACCGACAACCGACAACCAATTACCTTCTCCGCATCCTCACCCCCAACACCACCCCCGACACATTCAACCCCGGGTTCCGAGGCGAATACCCACCGTTGGAGATGTGCATGTACCGGTACCCAGCCATGAGAGGAAAACGCGCGTTCGGCATCAAAACCACACCCGCGCCGAACTGGGTGTTGAAGTTGAAGCGGGAGGTCGATGCGGGGACGGCTTTCTCCGCCCACAAAGGCCCGGTCGAGGCTTCGCCGTAGAACTGGAGGCGTGACGAGGCGTTGAACCGGCGCCGTACCAGGAGCGAGGCGGACAGCGCGCGGACCGATTCGTTGCCGTCGCCGAACTGGTCGCCGAACCAGCTTCGCGGTTGCCAGAAGTTCATCGGCGCGAAGACGACGCCGATGTCCGTGCGGGGGGAGAGCGCGTGGGCCAGCTCCACGTTCAGCGCCTGCACGTCCGCCTGGCCGTGCCAGGTCTTGTGACTCTGGGCGCCGGTGGCGTAGACGCTGATCGTGTGGATTTGCGCGAAGGCGAGCGTAGGGAAGAGCGTCAGGACCAGAATCGCTATCCGGATCATGCAGTGTCTCTAAAGTTCCAGTTCGAGGTCGGGGCGCGGCGGCCCGTCTCCCGTTTCCGCATCGTATACGGCCCGCGCGTTCTTTCGGTTCAAGTGCGAGTACACCGTTCCGCCGGGCTGGGCGATCATGTTCGGGCCGTGCTCGCAGAGGTCGAGACAAGAGACCGCGCAGACGCGCACCGTCCGCTTCCGGCCGAGCTTTTTGTTGTGCGCCTTCAGCTCGTCGCGGATGTATTCGCCGCGCTCTTCCCCGCGGTCGGGGTTGTTGCACCGGTCCCCGATGCACACCAGGAACAGCGTCTCGAACGGATACTTCATGCCGCTGCGGTCGGGGCGACGAACTTCCTCCCCGCGTCGATGATGTGCTTCAGGTCGCGCGGGGTACAGGCCTCGGCGTAGACGCGCGCCACAGGCTCGGTTCCCGACAGGCGGAACAGCAGCCACGTCTGGTCGTCGAAGATCAGCTTCACGCCGTCCGTCATGTTCACCTCGCGGACCACATGTCCGTCGAGCTGCTTCGGCGGGTTGGCGAGCTTGGAGGCCAGCGATTCTTTCAGCTGCGGCGTCAGCTTGAGGTCGACACGCTTGGAGTAGAAGTAGCCGAACTCCTCGTGCATCTCTTCGATGAGCTGCCCGATTTTCTTCCCGGTTCGCGCCACCATCTCGGCCACCAGCAGGCAGGCCAGGATTCCGTCCTTCTCGGGCAGATGGCGGTACATCGACATGCCGGCCGACTCCTCGCCGCCGAGGGCGATCTTGTCCGCGAGGATCAACTCACCGATGTACTTGAAGCCCACCGGCGTCTCGTACAGCGGCACGTCGAGCTTGCGGGCGATCGCGTCGATCAGGTGCGTCGTCGCCACCGACCGCGCCAGGCCGCCCGGGATGTTGCGGAAGCGCTTGAGGTAGATCGCGAGCAGCGCGATGACGGTATTCGGCGAGACGAAGCGGTTGCGGTCGTCGATGATGCCGAAGCGGTCCGCGTCGCCGTCGGTAGCCAGGCCGAGGTCGAACTTCTCGTCGGTGACCACCTTTCGCAACTCGGCCAGATTCTTCTCGTTGCACTCCGGCGAGAAGCCGCCGAAGTAGGGGTCGCGATAGTTGTGGATGATCTTCACCTCGACGCCCGCCTCGAGGAGGAAGTAGTCGAGGTAGTCGCGGGAGGTGCCGAAGAGGGAGTCGATGGCGATGCGCAGGCCGCTCTTGCCGATGGCCTCGTAATCGACCTTCTGCCGCAGCTCGGTGAGGTAGCGGTCTTTCGGGTCGATCTCCTCGATCAGCTCCGTCTTTTCGTAGACGTCGTAGCGCTCGTTCGACTGCTGCACGGCGTGGATCTCGCGCTCCATCCCCTGGGTGACCTCGGGGAGCGCCGGCGCGCCGTTCGCGGTGGAGAATTTCAGGCCGTTGTACTCGGGCGGGTTGTGCGAGGCGGTGAAGTTGATCGCCCCCATCGCCTTCCGGCGGACCGTCTCGAACGAGACGCACGGCGTCGGCACGTCGCGAGTGCAGAGGAAGGCCTTGATGTCGTTGAAGGCCAGGATCTTGGCCGCCTCGGAGGCGAACTTCTCCGAGAGGAAGCGGGTGTCGTACGCCACGATGACGCCCGATCCCTGTTGCCCGCTCTTCTTGAGGTAATTGGCGATGCCCTGACTGGCGACGCGGACATTCTCGAACGTGAAATCCTCGCCGATGATGCCGCGCCACCCGCTCGTCCCGAACTTGATCATGAAACCTCTCTCCGTGGCGGAGTGTGGGGAAGGAACAGTAGCACATCGCGTTCCGCGGGCGAGGAGGTCTGTAACCGGTTGCTGCGTGGCCTGTTTTCCGCAATGATCACTCCCGATCTATGTCCAGGCCGGTCGTGCTGATTGCCGACGATGACGAAGAAGTGGCGTTGCTGCTGCGGACCTATCTGCGGCCGCTCGACTGCGAGGTCATCCTGGCCCGCGACGGCGAGGAGGCGCTGAGCGTTGCCCAGACGCTGCTCCCCGACGCCGTCCTGCTCGACGTGATGATGCCGAAGCGGAGCGGCTGGGAAGTCTGCCAGGCGCTCAAGGCCGTCCAGCGGACGTCGCGCATCGGGGTCATCCTGGTCACCGGCCGCGGCGACGTGAAGGACCGACTCACCGGCCTGCAGGTCGGCGCCGACGACTACCTCGTCAAGCCGTTTGACCGCGAAGAAGTCACCAAACGCGTCCGCACCGTCCTCAACCGGGCCCGCGAGGTGCGCTCCGAGGCGGCCGAAGCGGGACGCTCCGCGCTCGAGACCATGCTTCTCGACCGCGCCACCGGCCTCCCCACGCTGCCGATCGTCCTCGACCGCGCCAAGGAGATCCTCATCGAGCAGGGAGAGATGGGGATCGTCTTCATCGACATCGAGCAGTTCGAGGCCGTCGAAGCGGAGTACGGCTGGGCATTCTTCGACGAGCTGCTGTGCAACGTCGGCCAGATCATCTCCGCCGAGGCGCGCCAGCACTTCCCCGGCGCCATCGTCACCGCCCACCGCACCGGCGGCTCCAGCTTCTATATCTTCTACCAGACCAAGGGGCAGGACCTCACCGAGGAGAAGGCGTCCGAGCGCATCGCCAACGAGATGCGCCAGAAGCTCATCGACGCCACCCGCAAGCGCTTCGCGCACGTCCACGCCGAGGAAGTCGGCTTCTTCGTCGGCTCCGCGCGCATCGACTACCGCCCGCAGATCCGCCTCGAGCGCCAAGTCTACTCCGGCATGCAGACCGCCTCCGATGCCGTCCGCGACGCCGAGCAGCAGCGCAAGAAGCAACTGATCCGCGAGCTGCGCGACATCATCCGCCGCAAGCGCGTCACCACGCTCTTCCAGCCGATCGTCCACGCGAAGAACGGCGCGGTCTTCGGCTACGAGATCCTCACCCGTGGTCCGGCCGGCTCCTCGTTCCGCAACTCCGACATGCTGTTCTCCTTCGCCCGCGAGGCCAAGCTGGCGTGGGCGCTGGAAGCAATTGCCCTCGAAGGGGCGCTCAAGCGGCTCCGGCAGGTCGACCTCCTTGACCGCAAGTTCCTGCTCAACCTCGAGGCGGAGATGTTCGGCGAGTCGGAGTTCCGCATCCACGAGATGGTCTCTTACTTCGCCGAGCACCGCGGCCACTTCGTCTTCGAGCTCACCGAGCGCGCCGCCATCGAGGACTACGCCCAGTTCCGCGAGCTGCTCAGCGAGTTCCGCGAGAAGGGGATCGAGGTTGCCATCGACGACGCCGGCTCCGGCTACGCGTCGCTCGAAGCCATCGCCGCCATCGCCCCCGACTACCTCAAGATCACCAAAAGCCTCGTCTCCACCCTCGCCGACGAGCCGATCAAGCAGGACCTGATCAAGATGCTCGTCGAGCTGGCCGGCAAGATCGGCGCGAAAACCCTGGCCGAAGGGATCGAGACCAATGAGGAATACCAGGCCTGCAAAGACCTCGGCATCGACCTGATCCAGGGCTACTACTTCGCCCACCCCCAGGAAGAGCTCAGCACGGGAGACGCCGAGGTGGAAGAAAGAACAAGGGCGCTCGCCGGCTGACGCTTCCCCGTTCATCTCTCATCGCTCATCTCTCATCTCTCGCAAATGCAGTCCCTCACCATCACCTTCCTCGGCACCTCCTCCGGGACGCCGTCGCGCACGCGCAACGTCTCCTCGGTGGCGATGACTCTCGACGGCACGGTGCTCCTCTTCGACTGCGGCGAGGGAACCCAGCATCGTCTCCTCGAAGCTCCGGTGCGCAGCGGTGCCATCGAGGCCATCTTCATCACCCATCTCCACGGCGACCACGTCTATGGCATCCCCGGCCTGCTGGCCACGCTGTCGATGAACGGCCGCACGCGCCCGCTCGACCTCATCGGCCCGCCGGAGCTGAGCGTCTACCTCGAGTCGACACTGCGCACGAGCTTCCACAACCCGAGCTTCGAGATCCGCCTTCATGACGTGAAGGGCATCTACCGCGGCGAAACCTTCACCATCACCGCGCTCGAGCTCGACCACAGCATCCCCAGCTTCGGCTACTGCCTGGTCGAAGACGACCACCCCGGCAAGTTCGATCCGGACAAGGCGCGCGCCCTCGGCTACGAGCCCGGTCCCGTCTACACCGAATTGATCCGCGCCCGCGACCCTCGCGTCCTCGGAGCCGCGCGTCCCGGCCGCCGCATCGCCTACTGCACCGACACCCGTCCCTGCGCCGCCGCCGTCGAGCTCGCGCGCGGTGCCGACGTCCTGATCCACGAGTCCACCTACGCCGGCGACATGCGCACCGAAGCCGACGAGCGCAAACACTCCACCGCCGCCGGAGCCGCGCGCATCGCCGCCGAGGCAGGAGTGGGCCGCCTGATCCTCACCCACTTCTCCTCCCGCTATCGCGACGTCATCCCGCTCCTCGAAGAGGCGAGAGCCATCTTCCCCAACACCGACGCCGCCGAGGATCTGATGACGATCGAGGTGACGCGGTGACCAGCCCGGCGGTGCGTGCGGGGACCGTCGCCTTCATCGCCTCCTTCTGCACCCTCGTCATCGAGCTGGTTGCCGGGCGCGTGCTCGCGCCGTACGTCGGCGTCTCCCTCTACACCTGGACCAGCATCATCGGCGTCGTCCTGGCCGGCATCAGCGCCGGAGCGTGGGCCGGCGGCTGGCTGGCCGACCGCCGTCCCGCCCCCTCCACCCTCGGCTGGCTGCTCATCGCGGCGGGTCTGCTCTCCATCCTCATCGCCCCCGCCACCGGCTACCTCGCCGCCGACGACGGGATGCTCACGCGCCTGGGCATCGCCACGACCCTCCTGCAGCGCGTGGTCGTCCTCTCCTTCGTCCTCTTCTTCCTCCCGTCCTTCTTCCTCGGCATGATCTCGCCCGTCGCCGTGAAGCTCGCCGTGCGCGAGCTCGACACCGCTGGGAGAGTCGTCGGGCGGATTTACGCCGTCTCCACCCTCGGCTCCATCGCCGGCACCTTCGTCACCGGCTTCTACCTCGTGGCCCGCTTCGGCACCCGCACCACGCTCGTCGGAGTGGGCGTCGTCCTCATCGCCACGGCGCTCGTCTTCGGCGGCCTGTTCGGCCGCGTGGGCCGCGCTGCCGCACTGGCCATTCTCGCCGGCGGCGCCGCGTACGCCGGACTCTGGCCCGCGTCCCCGTCACTGCCGCCGGACCAGCGCCTCGTCTACGAATCGCGGGCCCTCGGCGTCATCCACACCGAGGAAAGCCAGTACTACACCATCCAGGTCGAACGCACCGTGCGCGGAGACACCGGCGCGCTCCTGCACGCCCTGCAGCTCGACCACCTCACCCACTCCTACAGCGACCTCGACGACCCGTCCTACCTCGAATACGGCTACATGCGCATCTTCGAAGACATCGTCGCCCGCGGCGGCTCGCGCTACCTCTTCATCGGCGGCGGGGGCTACACCCTGCCGCGCTACATCCACGACACTTATCCGCACGCGCGAGTCGACGTCGTCGAGATCGACCCCGCCGTCACCCGCGTCGCCCGCCGCTACTTCGCGGCCCCGCGCGGCCCGCGCATCCGGACCATCAACGAAGACGCCCGCTGGTTCAGCATGCGGGATGGCCACGGTCCCTATGACGCCATCTTCATCGACGCCTTCAACGACCTCTCCGTCCCGTACCACCTCACCACCCGCGAACAGACCCTCCGACTGCACGAGATGCTCGCCCCCGGCGGCGTCCTGACGGCGAACCTCATCGACGACTTCAACCGCGGCCGCTTCCTCGGCTCCTACGTCCGGACCCTCCAATCCGTCTTCGGCGACGAGCACGTCATCGTCGTCCTGGAAGGGGAGGAAGACAAAGAAGCCACCCGCTCCACCTTCATCGTCGCCGCCTCGACCTCCCGCCTCACCTTCGAAGACGGCGCGTACATCCTCCAGGGCGCCGAGCTCCGCCGCTGGCTCGCCGCCCGCGACACCATCATCCTCACCGACGACTACGCCCCGGTCGACAACATGCTCGCCCCCCTCTTCCGCGAACGCTTCGTGGACGAGTTGCAGGGGGAGTAGGACACGCCTATAATCCGCCCTCCCAACCGGCTGGAATGAAGATTTCAGCCGGACCGTTAGCAGCGGTACTTTCCCCGGAAACGTGGGGCCATAGCTCAGCTGGGAGAGCGCCTCGTTCGCAATGAGGAGGTCGTCGGTTCGATCCCGTCTGGCTCCACCAACAAGGCCAGCGGCGCACAAAGCGCGCCGCTGGCCTTGTTGTTTTTAGGCTACTCGGAGCGAACGCACGCGACCGAGGACGCGCTTCGCGAGTTCATTTTCCCGATTCGTCGCGTTGCCACAGATCCACGCCCGATCGGACTGCCGCCTGTTTCATCCGCACGTCGTTCGACGCCAGGGGCAATTGCCTGCGCGTGGCCAGTTCGATGTATGTCGCGTCGTAGACCGTCAATTCGTGTTCTGACGCCAGATCGACAAGCCGTGTGAACGCGACAGAGGCGGCTTCGTGATCGATCACTGCCGGCAACTCCCGAATGATCTCGATGGCGGTCCGAGCTTCGTCGGGCGTGAGCTTTCGGCGACGGCGAAGAACCGTGAGCGCATTGGCCACTTCGAGCGGCCACAGCGCGGGGACGATGAGGGAGTCGCCCGCGGCAAGACGATCGAGCATTGCGTCCGTTTCGGGAGTGGCCTGGGCAGGGTGAACCCATGCGATCGCGACCGAGGCGTCCGCGATGAAAGAACGTTTCACTTCCGGCCGTGTCCGATGGCGGAGCGGACCTCGGCCGCCGAGAGTGCTAACTTGCCTCGGCTGCGTTTGCGAATGCGCTGTCGCAACTGGTGCAGCCGTTCCACGGACCGCTTCACGGAATCGAGGTTCGGTGCCCCTTCCCGCACGACGCGCGCGACGGGCCGATCGTGTCGGGTGATGACGATCTCCTCCCCACGCTCGACACGATGCAGCAGCTCGCCGAAACGGGTCTTTGCTTCAAAGGCGCTCATTCTCGGCATCGGCCGATATTAACCAGTCGTTGGCTGGTTTCGCAACCGGATGATGCTCACGATCAAGAGCAGTTGTCGAGCTCCCAACTCATTTCACGCCGGATCGCAACTCCTGAAAGTCCCATAGCTTCCGGGTTGCCCCTTTTGCGGAAGTTATGGCGGAAGAGTAGATTCGGCGGATGCTGAAGCACGTTGCGCTCCTCCTTCTCCTCTTTGCCGCGATGTCCGCCGAGGCAAAGGTTCGGGCGGCGGGGCGGGGCGGGAGGGTGGATGAGGTGATTCGCGGGTTTCAGCGGATCTCGGCGACGGTGCCGTTCACCACTCCCAGTTTCTGGGCGTGGGAGCTTCAGCTGGCGATTGCGAAGGGTGACGAGGAGCTGGCCCGAGGACTCGCGCGAGTGCTGTACGGGCTGCAGGAGCCGGACGGGAGTTGGCCGCTGGGGACGGACTGGGTCCGGGCGGAGTGGGACTTTAAGCACAGGCTGGCCGATGATTCGGAGAGCTGGGAGGTGGCCGAAGTCGCGAACGCGCTGCTGGACTACGCGAAAGCCTTCGGCGACGCCGAGGCGGTGGTGCGCGCGGCGAGGGCGGCGGAGTATCTGAAGAACGCCGTGGAGTATGTCGACGGCAAGCCGTATCTGCCGCACATGCCGGAGTGCAATCACATCCTGCAGGCCCACAGCACGGTCAACGCGGCGTTTTTGCTGAGCCGGATCGCCGGGTACGAGGCGTTGGGGCAGGAGCTGAAGGCTGCCGGGGTCTCGATGAACTTCCAGCGGATCATCACTTACCGCAACCTCGAGAAGCTCGAGCCGCCCCTTGTCGGCATGGAGATCAACGACTACGAGAAGATCCAGATCGGCTGGTACCTGCTGCAGATGGGCGATCCGTACGGCCAGATGATCCTCGACCGCTACCGGGAGATGAAGGACATCAACTCCCCTCGCGGCGCCGTCTACCTCGTCCTGGTCTACACGCGGCTCGGCGATCCCGCGAGAGCGCGGCACTTTGCCACGCTCCAGAAGGGGTTCCGCCCCACCAACCGCGGGTACGACTACGCCCTGCGCGACTTCATCGACTACGCGCTCCGGTGACCGGCGCGCGGTGCGCCGTTACTCCAGCTTCGCGTCCATCGTGATCGTGGCGTTCAGCAGGCGCGAGATCGGGCAGCCGCTTTTGGCGTTGTTGGCCGCGGTCTCGAAGGCGGCGGCATCGATGCCCGGGACTTTCGCCACGACTTCGAGATGCACGCCCGTCACGGTGAAGCCGGCGTCGGTCTTCTCCATCGTCACCGTGGCCTGGGTGCGGATGTTTTCCGGCGGGGTGCCGGCGGTGGTGAGCTGGCCGGAGAGGGCCATCGAGAAGCAGCCCGCGTGGGCCGCTGCGATGAGCTCTTCCGGGTTCGTCCCGGCGCCGTCTTCGAAGCGGGTGCTGAACGAGTATTGCGTGTCGCTGAGGACGCCGCTGTCGGTCGAGATCGTTCCCTTGCCGTCTTTGAGCCCGCCGTTCCACTGTGCCGATGCTTTGCGTTTCATCTTCATGGGGACGTTATATACGATGACGCCGTACAGGAGGAACAAAGTGACCACGGAAAGCGAATTGATCGGCGAGGTGGCGGAAAGTATCACCAGCACTTTAGACGCTGTGACGAAGCTGGTCACGGCGGGGGCGTATCTCGCCGGCATGGCGGTCGCCGCCTCGGCGATCCTGAAGTTCAAGAGCCATAAGGACAATCCGACGCAGATCCCGGTCTCGACGCCGATCGCATTGGTCGCCGTGGCCGCGGCGTTGATGTTTCTCCCTTCGATCAAGCGATCGTCGAAGTGATCTTGTGCTGAATGGCCACCGCCTGGTGTAAAACGTCCCCTGCATGCGAAGTCCGCGGACCCTGACGGTCCAGAAGTGGGCGATCTGGATCGGCTTCATCCTGACGCTGGTCCTGCTGCGCCATCTGTTCCCGGTCATCTTCCTCACGTTCGTGCTGACGTACATCGCCAACACGCTGGTGACGGGGATGACCCGGCGCTGGGACCGGCGGCGGCTGAACGTGGTGCTGGTGTTCCTGCTCTTCCTGGCCATCCTGATCGGGGCGGGCGCGCTGATCGTGCCGAAGATGTTCAATGAGGCGCGGCAACTGGCGGTTTTCTCGATCGCTCGCGATACCAGGCCGGCCGGTCCTCCCGCACCCGCGCCGGCTGTGCCGCCGGCTGCACCAGCGGAGGAGACGGTCCTCGACCGGGAGACGCGCCGCTACGTCGACACGATCCTGATCGCCCTCGTGGGGCGGGAGACCTTCCACTCCTTCGCGCGCTCGAATGCCTACGAAGGGCTGCTGCAGCGGGTGGAGGACACGATCCGAAAGTTCCTGCCGAAGGTGACGGCGGGGGTCGGGGAGTTCGTGAATTCGTCGATCTCGATCTTCCTGCAGTTCCTGCTGTCGATCGTCCTGTCGTTCCTGATTCTGTGGGATCTCCCGTCGCTGAAACGCGGCATCCAGGCGCTGGCGACAGGGCGCACCTCGGACGTTTACGCCGAGATCGCACCAAGCATCACCGCGTTCGGGGTGATGCTCGGCCGTGCCTTCGAGGCCCAGACGCTGATCGCGTTCGTCAACGCCATCCTCACCTCCATCGGCTTCATGCTCCTCGGCATCCCGTCGATCGCCCTGCTGGCGGCGATCGTCTTCTTCTGCTCGTACATCCCGGTGGTCGGGGTGATGCTGTCCACCCTTCCGGCCGCACTCTTCGCCTTCAAGACCGGCGGCATCACCCTCGTCCTCTGGCTGATCGTGATGGTGCTGGTGGTGCACGCCGTCGAGGCCTACATGCTCAACCCGATCATCTACGGCCGGCACATGAAGATGCACCCGGTGGCGATCCTGGTGATCCTGATGGTCGGCGAGCACCTCTTCGGCATCTGGGGCCTCTTGCTTGGGGTGCCGATGGCGGCGTTCGTCTGGACATATGCGATTCAGGGGAAGAACGTGGGCGTGCCGGCGGCGGCGCCACCGCCCCTGACAGGAGGGTGATCACCACGGATCCGGTGGCGTCGCAACCGGCGTCGTCAAATCAAACTCGACCCGGAATCGTCGCCCTTGCGTCTCCCGACGCAACGCATACGTGAACGTCCGGCCTCTCTCGTCGACGGCGACGGTCCAGATGTTGGGGGCGGCGGTGGGGATGAGGTTGGCGGTGTAGGCGTCGGCGTAGAAGTCGAGGGATCGCGAGGCAGCCGTGACGCGTGTGTCGCCGCCGTATTGGGTAATGCGGTCTTCGGTGCCGTCTTCGTGGCGGTGGTCGTGTTTGAGGCGGACGCCGTCCGGCGTGCGGGTGAGGACCCAGGTGCGGGAGCGATTCTCGCCGACCTGGAAGGGGATGCGGATCTCGTCGTCGCTGCACTGGCGGACGTGCATGACCAGCCGCTGTTTGCCGATCTCCGCGTCCGACGGCTCGGTTCCTTCGACGAGCTTTCCCTCGAACGCCTGGCCGCAGAGCGGCCGGAGTGCGCTCCAGAGCGCGTCCGCCGGATGTGGCGCCGAGGCGGTGCGGCAGCCGGCGGTGAGGGCGAGGAGCAGCAGGAGGGCGTTGCGCATTGTCACGATGCTACACGACGGCCCCTTACGGCGGGACGCCGCCGCCGGCGAGACGCCGCCGGACCAGCCGACGAGGACGTCAGCGCTCCACGCGCGGACCACATACCTTGCGAGAACCGTTGTCCTGCGCTGGAACACCGACGCTCGGTTCGCGAGAACCATGGACGAACAGGTTGCGAGAAGCGCGGTCATGCGTGGGAGCGCCGACGTCCGCGTCGGCTGGTCCGGCGGCGTCCCGCCGGCGGCGGCGTCTCGCCGTAAGGGATTCTCCTCCCACGAAAAAGCCCGCCGCGCATCATGCGCGGCGGGCTCGTTCTTGAAACGCTGAAACCGAAAACCTACGGCTTGGTCGTGCAGAGCGTATAGCTGCCGGTTCCGCTGTAGGCGTGGACGCGCCAGCGATAGGTGCCGGAGGTTCCGCTGTAGTTCACGTTCTCGGCGGAGGTGCTGCCGGTGCCGCTGGCGACGCTGGCCCAGGACGAGCCGTTGTACTTCTCGAGGTAGAGGTCGAAGTCGGTACCGGCCGGGCCGGAGAGGACGCCGGTGTGCGCGCCGGAGAGGCTGACGATATAGCCGCTGCTGCTCGGCTGGTACTGCGAGCCGCCCGCGGTGGCGAAGCTGCCGCTGACGGAGGTGCAGCCGGGGGCGGCGGTGTAGGTCGCGGTGAGCGACGCTCCGGCGTAGGCGGCGTAGCCGTACAGGCTGATGTACCAGTCGCCCGCCGCCGGGTTCGAGACGGTCACGGTCTCGTTATTCCCGTTGACGTACGGACGGTAGTCATACACGGAGCTGGTCGGCTGCGCGTTGAGCTTCACGTACATGTCGAGATCGCCCGTGCCGCCCGTGGTGGCGATGACGAGGCTGTTCTGGCCCGTCGGCACGGAGATCTTGTAGTGCGCCCACGATCCTGTCGCGCCGGAGAGGTTCGACAGGGTCTGCCCGTTCGTCAGGGTGGTGACGCCCGCGACGGTCGCGGTCGTGAACGAGCGCGTTGCCGCGGCGGTGCCGGCTCCGCACGAGTTCCTGGCGATGACGGTCCAGTAGTAGACCGTGCCGGCGGTGAGGGGCCCGGCGGTGGTCGAGGTGGTGGTCACGTTGCGGAGGAAGGCCGGCGAGGAGGCGGTGGAGAGGTAGACGTCGTACGACGTCGCGCCGCTCACCGCGGCCCAGGAGAGCGCCGGGGAAGTGGAGACGCCGGTCGCCGATGCCGCGGGGGCGGAAAGCGCCGGCACGCCCGGCAGGGTGCAACTAGTGCCGGTGTAAGTCGCGGTCAGCGACACGCCGGAGTAGGCGGCGTACGAGTAGATGCTGATGTACCAGTCGCCCGCCACCGGATTGGTGACGTTGACGCTTTCGGCGTTCCCGCCGAGGTACGGGCGATAGTCGTAGACCGTGCTGGTCGGCTGCGCGCCGCGCTTGACGTAGAGATCGGCGTCGCCCGTGCCACCCGACATCACGATGGCGAGGCTCGACTGGCTGGCCGGGACGGTCAGCACGTAATGCTTCCACGTGCCGGTCGCGCCCGAGAGACCCGTCACGGCCTGCCCGTTCGTCAGCGGCGTGGCGCCCGACGTCGCGGCGGTGGTGAAGGAGCGGGTGGCCGACGCCGGGCCGGAGCCGCAGGTGTTCTTCGCCACGACGTTCCAGTAGTGCAGCGTGTTGGCCGCGAGCGGGCCGGCGGTGGTCGAGGTGGTGGTGACGTTCTTGAGGAACGTCGGCGTGGAGCCGGTGGAGAGGTAGAGGTCGTACGAGGTCGCACCGGAGACCGCGCTCCAGGAGAGCGTCGGCGAGGCCGCGACGCCGGTCGCGCCGGCCGCAGGTGCGGACAGGGTGGTCGTGCCGGGCAGCGTGCAGCCGCCGCCGGTCACCGTGATGGCGCGCGGGGTGCCGGCCGCGCCGGAGCGCGTGCGCACCAGGAAGCTGTCGTTGCCCCCGACGCCGTCGGTGACGCCGGACGCGGAGACGATGCCGCCGATGTAGTAGGTGCCGGAGGCGACGCTCGAGGGGATGGTGAGGGTGATCGCGCTCGACGACTCCCACCAGGTCGAGAAGCTCGGCCAGCTCAGCGTGCCGACGACCGTGTCGCCGGTGGTGATGTTCGTGTCGCTCGACAGATAGAACGTCACGGTGACGTTGGAGAGCGAGGCGGCGTTGCCGACGTTCTCGACGCGGATGTTCGAGAGAGACGTCGTGCCGCCGGCGGCGACGGAGGTCGGGGTGAACGTCGCGTAGGTCTCACCGTACTGGCTCGCGCCGTACTTGAACGGATAGACGCCCATGTCGGTCACGGCCTTCGCCGCGGACGGGTAGTGGGCCCGGATGTTCCGCGCGTCGATGCGCGTGACGAACCAGCCGGAGTCGTCGTTCATGTAGTTCATCGTCGAGAAGTGGTTGAAGACGTGGTGCATGCCGAGGATGTGGCCGACCTCGTGAAGCACCGTCGTCTGCACGACTGCCTTCCCGTCATACGCGGTCTTGGACGTCGTCCAGGCGGAGCTGAAATTGGCGTTGATCAGGACGTCGGCCTGGGTGTAGTTGCCGCACCCCTGGCCGCTCGGCTGGCCATTCGGGGAACCGATCGATTCGCAGGAGTTGAAGTTGCCGAAGTTCGCCTCCGGCTCCATCAGCGCAACGCCGTAGGTGGTGGAGTCGAGCGAGTAGCCGTAGCGGCTGCTGGCCTGGGCGCTGGTGATCGGCGAGTTGACCTCGTTGATCCCGTTGCCCGGATTGCCGAGGGTCACCCCGCCGGCCGGCGGGACCACGGTGAAGAGGTTCGCGTGATTGTTCCAGTTGTTGAGCTCGGAGGTGCAGCCGCCGGTATGGCCGCTGCCTTCGTAGCAGGTGATGTTGATCGGCGCGGAGGCCCAGCCGCCGCACCAGCAGGAGTTCCAGTCGGCGCTGTTCTGGGCCGAGGCCGGAACGGCGGCGACCAGGCAGAGGATCGAGAGGAGAGCGAGGATGCGTGTAGTCGTTTTCATCGGCGTCTCGCTCCTACTGGTTCCCGCGCGCCTGCTGGCGGCGGAAGCTCTCGACCATGTTCATCAGCGTGTCGGCATCGACCGGCTCGCGCGTGACGGCGGCGTTGGACCCGACGATCGACGGGCGGGAGGAGGGGTCGCGCAGGGGGATGATCTTTCCCTCGCCGTCCTTGAGGACCGGGTCCTGCTCCATCCCCGGCTCGCGCTCGGCGGCCGGCGCGGGGCTCATGAAGCCATGGCGGTCGACTTCGACGTGGCGGCCGCGGCGGATCTCGCCGCTGCTGTCTTTCTCGAGCATCTGTCCGTTCGGGTCGACGAGGACGGCCTTGTTCGAGCCCGGCTCGCGGACGACCCGGAGCGCGCCCTGCCACAGTCCGACCGTGGGGGCGGCGTGCCTGGTTTCGCGCGGGTGCAGGAAGAGGATGTACTGTCCTCCCACTTCCAGTGTCGGCACCTCGGTGACGATCATCTGTTTGCCGTCGGTGGTGCGGCCGCCGGCGAAGAGGAGCTCGAAGCGGTTTCCCCGCTCGCCGCCGCCGACCTGGCGAAGGGGCTCGACGACGTAATGGGTGAAGATCGCCGTGTGCTCGGCATTCCACTCGGCGTAGGAATTGACGACGACCACTTCCATGGTGGTCTCGGACAGGCGAGTCAGCTCCCGAAAGGAGACCTCGCGAACCATCGCGGACGCTGTGCCAGCCAGCAGCATCGCCGCCAGTAGCATCAGCACGTTCAGGGATTTTCGGTTGATCATTGGCACTCCACTCCTTCTGATTGTGAAGGACGCCGCTAAGGCGAGCGGCGTGCCATGGATCGGTGCGGTGTTAAGTCTTGTGAATGGAGTGTGTTAGAAAACCTGCCGCAAATCGCGGGTAACGTGCTGACCCACTTTCTTCCGGAATCAATCGAAAAGTGGGTCGCAATCTGCGCCAGCGGGAGGTAGTTGACCCACACGAGGGGACAACGGGGGCCTCCGGCGGGCTGGCACGGCCGGCAGCGTTTGTTTTCGCGCAGACCCCGGTTCGAGAGACAGGCGTGCGTTCAGGCTGGGCCAACAAACGCTGCCGGCCGTGCCGGCCCGCCGGAGGCCCCCCGTCGTCCCTCGCGAGGCGTAAACTCATTTCATCATGCACGCACGACTCCTTGCCGCGCTTTTCGTCGTGACGCTGACGATGACCGCTGCCGCGCGGCCGGTCGTCGACCAGGAATCGCCGTACGGGACCGAGACCATCGTCGTCGGTGCCGACGGCGGCCGCAATCGCATCGTCGCCCAGACCGTCACCGCCGGAGCGACCGGAGACCTGATGCGCGTGGAGCTCGGCATCGGATGCGACGGCGGTGCGCTGATCATCGAGATCGTCAACCTCGCTCCCGGCCGTTCGGTGCCGGGGACCGTAGTCCGCTCGACCACCACCATCGACGCCGTGTCCATCCCGAATCCGCCAGCCGTACGGACGTTCGACCTCGGCCGGCGCCCGTCGATGTCGAGCGGCGACCAGTTCGCGATCGTGCTGCGCAACGAGACCGGCTCGTGCACCGCGCTCAAAGGACCGCTCTCCCTCGGCGGCACGTCCTATCCCGGCGGTGAAGGCTGGTTCCGCCCCGCGGACGGGCTGCCGGACGCCTGGCTCCAGTTTCTCGATTTCGGCAAGACCGGCGACCTCGGGTTCAAGACCATCGTCAACGTCCCGGCCGACTCGCCCCCATGCATCGTCAACGGCTTCGCCACTCCCTTCCCCGGCTGGCTCCCGGTCTGCCGCTGCATCGAAGACGACGGCCTGCGCGACTTCCGTTGCGCCCTCATGCACCCGTCCTACTTCCTCTTCCGCAACATCCCTACGCCGGTCCATGCCGGCAAACCATTCGAGGTGAAGTGGACGTTGGTGGTTCTCGCGCCGATGAAAGGGGTTGTCGAAGTCAGCGACGAATTTCCTTCCGGCTTCACCGGCGTCCCGAAAACGCCGCTCACGTTCTTCGTCGACCAGGTGCCGGCCGGCGGAAGCCTGACGCTGCGGTACGAAGTCATCGCTCCCGCGAAACCCGGCCACTACAGGGTCGAGAGCGGGGTGGAGGAGGGAACGATGAAGACGGTGATTGAAGTGGTTCGGTGAGGTATTGCCAAACCCCTTACGGCGAGACGCCGTCCGCCGGCGGGACGCCGCCGGGCCAGCCGACGCGACGTCGGCGCTCCCGCGCGTGACCACGTTCTTCGCGAAGTGAGCGTCCGCCTATACGAGCATGGCGTCCGTGCGTGGAGCGCCCGCGTCGCGCGGGCTGGCGCGGCGGCGTCCCGCCGGCGCACGGCGTCTCGCCGTAAGGGGCGGGCTCAATCCATCTCAAGCGCTGCTGAGATTCCGCCGCTGCTTACGAGGGCGATCATCCCTCACTTCCGCGTCAATGCCAGAATCTCATCCGTCGTCATCCCTCACCTTGCCGTGTTCATGTACTTCAGTAACTCGCTGTCGGTCGACAGCACCAGGACCGTGTCTTTGTCGAAGCTCTTCTCGAGGGTGCCCATCGATTTGAGGAAGCGGTAGAAGTCGGGGTCGCGGTTGTAGGCGGCGGCGTAGATGTCGGAGGCTTCGGCGTCGGCTTTGCCGCGGATCTGCTGGGCGGTGCGGTAGGCCTCGGATTCGATGGTGCGGAGCTGGCGTTCTTTTTCGCCGGCGATGCGGGCGGCCTCGCCGGCGCCTTCGGAACGGTATCGCTCGGCGATCCGTTTGCGCTCGGAGATCATGCGCGCGTAGACCTCCTGCCGCACTTCGTCGACGTAGTTGATGCGCTTGATGCGGAAGTCGAGGACCTCGATGCCGAGGTCGCCGGTGCGGCGGCGGGCGTTGGCGAGCACCTCGGCGGTCAGTTTGTTACGGCCGTGCTCCACGCGCTCGGCGGGCTCGGGCTGACTGAGCTCGGCGACGTCTTCGGCCACGACCAGGACGCGGTTGGTCGAGCGGACCAGGTCGATCAGCTCGTGGTTGGCGATCGTGTTGCGGGTCTCGCCGTCGAGGATGTCGTCCAGCCGCGACTGTGCGCCGCTCTCGTCGTGCAGGCGCTGGAAAAACTTCAGCGGGTCGCTGATCCGCCAGCGGGCGTAAGTGTCGACCCAGATGAAGCGCTTGTCTTTGGTCGGGATCTGGTTCGGGTCTCCGCTCCATTCGAGGAAGCGCTTCTCGAAGGTGTGCACCGACTGCACGAACGGCATCTTCAGCTTCATGCCGGGAGTCGTGATCGGCCTTCCCACCGGTTTGCCGAACTCCGTGACGATGACCTGCTCCCCTTCCCTGACGGTGTAGACCGCGCTGGAGAGGACGGCCAGTGCGAACAGCGCGATGATTACGGCCACTACCACTCGGATCGGACTCACGGCGTCACCTCCGCCGCGCCCTGAAGCGGGAGGAGGGGCAGGACGCCCTTGAGCTTCTCGTCCAGCACGATCTTGCGCGTCACTTTCGGGTAGATCTCGGCCATGGTCTCGAGGTACATGCGGCGCCGGGTGACCTCGGGGGCCCGTGCGTAGGCGGCATAGACCTGGTTGAACGCCTCCGCGTCGCCGCGCGCGCGATTGACGCGATCGGTGGCGAAGCCTTCGGCCTGCTCGATGGTCTGTTCGGCCTGTCCCTTGGCGCGCGGGATGATCTGGTTGTAGTCGGCGCGGGCCTGGTTGATCAGCTTCTCGCGCTCCTGCTGCGCCTGGTTGACTTCGTTGAACGACGGTTTCACGGCGTCGGGCGGGTTGACGTCCTGCAGCACGATCTGCTCGACCTTGATGCCGTTCTCGTACTGGTCGCACAGCGCCTGCAGGCGATGCTCGACCTCGGCGGCGATCTCCTGGCGGCCGACGGTGAGGACTTCGTTGACGCTCCGGTCTCCGACCACTTCGCGCATGACGGTCTCGTTCATGTCGCGAAACGTCTTGCGGACGTCGCGGACTTTGAAGAGGTATTTGGAGGGCTCGCGGACGCGGAACTGTGCGGTCCACTCGACCACGGCGACGTTCAGGTCGCCGGTAAGCATCAGCGATTCGCTGGTGAGGTCTTCCTGTGAGTAGCTCGTCCGGGACCCGCCCGCATCCTGCGTCCGGAATCCGAACTCCTCTTTGAGCTGCCGTTCGATCGGCACCTTCAGGACTCTCTCGAGGGGGAAGGGAAGCTTCATGTGCAGGCCGGAGGGAACCTGGCGGGCGAAGCGACCGAAGCGCAGGACGATGCCGGCTTCCTCGGGCTCGACGGTGAACCAGGTGGTGAACAGGAGAACGACCACGGCCAGGATGGCCAGCACTCGTAGTACCGTTCCTCCCGGAACGCGCGGGCGGAACTGACGCACGTTGCGCATATCGAAGTCGATCGGCATCACAAACTCCTTTTTTTGGACAGGACGGCTGACGTGATCCTAGCATTCGCATGATGCATCTCACCGACTGCTATCGCCTGCTCGAGCTCGAGCCCCCGGTCTCGGAGGAGGAAATCAAGCGGGCCTACCTCGACCTGACCAAGGTCTGGCACCCCGACCGGTTCGGCAGCGACGCCGCCCTGCGAAGAAGGGCGGAGGAGAAGCTGAAGGCGATCAACGAGGCGTACGAGACGCTGCGGGGAACGGGCACGGAATGGGAGGAGCAAGCGCCTCCCGCTCCTCCGGAGCCCTCCGTGGATCCGGCGCGGCAGCGGGTGTATCGGAATCGTTCTTACGCCCTGACCTGCGCCCTGATCGCGATCTTCATCCTGCTCCGCCGCCCGTCTCCGGCGTTTCTGGTGATCGCGGTGGCGCTGCTGATTTGGGCGTTCGTGTTCGTGAGGAGGATGCGGGGGGGGCGGGGGTAGCTTCGCCATGGCTGACCCTTGATGTGGCGCGGACTTTTAGTCCGGGCCAAGCCATGAGATGGCCCGAATGCCTCGTCATTACTCACGCATTGCCGCGGGATACGGCGGTCTGACGGTCAACGATGCTGCGGGCCCGGACTAAAAGTCCGCGCCACATGTGTGGATCGCTTGCGCGTCAAATACCCCCTCTACCTCCCCGCCGCCCTCTGTAACCCCAAATCGACGATCTTCTGCATGAGTTGCGGGTACGCCAACCCCGCCTCCTCGGCGGCGGAGGCGAATTCTTCGCTGCGGGCGATGTCGGGGTTGGGGTTGGCTTCGAGGAAGTAGAGCTTGCCGTCGGGGCTGAGGCGGTAGTCGATGCGGTTGTAGCCGTCGAGGTCGAGGATGCGGGCGATGTGCTTGGTGCTGCGGTTGATGTGGTCGCGCAGGGAGGTGGGGAGGTCTTCGGCCTCCTGCTGGTAGATGCCTCGGCGGCGCTGGTAGTCGGTGTTGTGTTTGACGTGCGCGGTGGCGATCGGCTCGGCGCCCGGCGGGAGGTTCTCGAACAGGAGCTCCCAGACCGGGAGGACCTGCACTCTGCCGTTGCCGATCATGCCGACGTAGAACTCGCGGCCGGCGATGTATTGCTCGGCGATGGCGTCGGAGGCGTGGCGCTGGTGGATGAAGGTCACCCGCTCGCGCAGTTTCTCGTCGTTCTCGACGATGGATGCCTGGGAGATGCCGAGGGAGGCTTCGTGGATCTGGCTCTTCACGATGAGCGGGAACTCGAGCCCTTTCGGACGATGCACGCGCCGGCCGCGCGGGAAGACGGTGAACTTCGGGACGGCGAGGTGGTGGTAGGCGAGGAGCTTCTTCGACAGCGCCTTGTCGCGGGCGAGCATGAGCCCCCGGGGATGGCAGCCGGTGTAGGGGACCTGCATCAGCTCGAGGAAGCTGACCACGTGGTGGTCGAAGTCCTGGCGGCCGAGGAACTCTTCGAGGAGGTTGAAGACGATGTCGGGCTTCCACTCCTCGATGAGAGTGCGGATCGGCCCGAGCTCGTCGGCGACGGGAAGGGGGCGGGCTTCGTGGCCGAGCTCGCGCAGGGTGTTCACGACGTCGTACTCGGTCTTGACCTCGTACGCGGCCTGCTCGCTGACCCCGTCCATGGTCTCCGGCGGAACCATGGAGGGGTGCATCAGTACGGCGACACGCAACTGCTTCGTCATACGGCGAACCAGTTCCGGCGGCTGTAGTGAAAGTCCATCGTCTTCACGGTCAGGAGAATGGCGAATTCCATCTTCAGGCGGCGCTCCGGTGCGGCCGCGCGGAGCTTCAGCTCGCGGCTGCGGCCGATCATGTCTTTGAGGACCTGCTCGAGGGTGAATTGATACTCGCCCGTCCAGTTGGCGACGAGCTTGCGGATCTCGGTGCTGTTGCGGCGGAGGAAGCGCGAGGCCAGCTCCTCCCCGCGGTGTTTCGGGTCGTCGGAGAAGAGGCGGCGCAGGTCGCGGTCGTAGATGTCGGGATAGCTGGCGAGGTAGCGCTCGCGCTTGTCGGTGTAGTACTCGCGCAGCGTCATGCCGAGGGTGCGGAGGGAGTCGGGCGCGCGGCGGTCGCGATGGCGCGGCGGCGTGCCGCGCAGTCCTTCGAGCAGCGTGTCGACGTATTCGAGCTTCTTGAGGGCCGGCCAGTCGGAGTAGCGTTTTTTCCAGCCGCCGGAGCGGGAGCCGATGACGACGGCGAAGGTCTCGGCGAAGTCTTCGAGGGGATGGCTCTGGGCGTAGTAGAGGCGGAGGTGCTGCACGTAGCGGCGGCTGGCGGGGTTGGGGCGGTAGTGGTCGGGATAGCGTCGCGTGGCGTCGCCGAACAGCTCGTGCCGGCCGGGCTCGCGCTCGAGCTTGTACGCATTGTCGAGGGCATGCCCGCATTCGTGCCGGAGGATCTGCATCATCTCCTGCCGGGTCCCTCCTTCGACTTCGAGCATCTGCCTGCGCTCGATCTGCATCAGGCGCGGATGGGCGAGGTAGAAGGGGATGGCGATGCCGGGGATGTCGTCCGGGACGAACCAGTCGGAGGAGAGCCAGGCATGGGGACGGAAGGGGATGTCGCGGCGGGCGAGGTCTTCGTAGAGGTCGTCGAGGCACTCCTCGATCCACGTCCCTTCGATGCGCACGCCGAGGTTGCGCAGGCGGACGTCGAAGAGCTGGGCCTCGGGCAGCTCTTCCCATGGGAGTTTTCGGCGTTTCGTCATCAGGCGGGGGCATCGTAGCAGGGAGGGATGTCCCAAAGGTCCCACAAGACCTTTGGGACCTTTGGGAGTTACCGGTTGATCACGTAGCTGGCGCCGCCGATGGGTACTCCACCGATTGAGGCGGTGACGTCGAGGATGTACTGCCCTTTCTTGAGCGACGCGGTGTCGAAGATGAGGGAGATCTCCTTGGCTCCGCGTGCCATCGGCGTTGTCTTGACGGTTGCCGGGAACTTGAGAACTGCAATCTTTCCTCCCTGGACGCGAGTGACGTTGTTGCTGCTGGCGGGCGCGGCGTCCCAGAGCCAGCCGAGGTCGACCTGCAGGCCGCCGCCACTCTCGACGAAAGCGCCGCGCATGGTGAACTTCAGATCGACGGTCGCTGTGGCGCTGGTGGGATTGACGACATCGAGGGGGATGGTCTCCTTCGGCTTCGTCACGAGCTGCACGTTGCGCCACGCCAGGTTGTTGTTCTTCCGGACGCTCGATTCGATCGAGCCGGCCTGTCCATGGGCCAACGGCTCACTGGCGATGCGAGCGAGGAAGGCGTACGGCCCGGGCGCGGTCGGTGTCCAGGGGACATTCACCACTACCGATCCACCGGGTGTGATCGAGGCCACGTCTGCGATACCGAGGCTGCTCCATTTGGCCGGCGGCCCGAGGGAGGACTTCGCGGCCAGGAGCTCGACCTGTCCTTTCGCGGAAGTCCTGCAGCCGCGGTTGTGGACCGACACGTAGACGCGGTTCTGGCTGTTGGGCAACGGATTCTGATGATCGAGGTCGTTCCCTTTCGGGCTTCCGGCCGCGCTTCTCACCCACAGCGCGCGGCTCAGCCACACCGGCTGGCCGGTCATCTTGCCCGACGGCTCACCACCGTTGTCGAGCGCGCTCGCGGAGGAGCGCGGCGTGTCGTCGACCCAGAGATCGAACAGCGCGGTGCTGGAAGAAGGCAGGTAGCCGGTGTGCGCGAGATCGTGCTGGAACATCGGCCACGGGTTGTTGGAAGGCTCGAACCGCCCCTTGAGGTTCCAGGCGTGGAGCTGGCCGTCGCTGGCCACCAGCAGATCCGCCTGTCCGTCATTGTCGATGTCGTCGATGGCGGCGGACGAGAGGATGACGCCGGTGGAGGTCGGGACGAGCCGCGGGAAACCGGCGACCCGCTTCCCAGCCGGTGAGGAATGCCATGCGTACAGCCGTGCGATCTGCCCGCCGCTGCCTCTGCGCGACGGGCCGATGATCTCAGGACTGCCGTCGCCGTCGAGGTCCGCGATGAGCGGAGCGCCGGGCTGTCCGTTCTCATCGGTGAGCGTGAAGACCTGTTCTTCGCTCATGTCGTTGACGCTGAAGAGATCCGTGCCGATGTCGTTGCGGGCGGAGTATGGTTTGTCCTTCCCTCCGCTCAGGACCATCTCCAGGCCGCACGTCGGCGTGAGTTGTCCTACGGCGGCCGTCGCTCCCTCGGTACCGAGCGAGTGCTTCAAAGTACCGTTGAGCGTCCAGACAGTCGGCCCGAAAAGAATCTCCGGCTTTTTATCCCCATCGACGTCAGCGACGATGGGGTCGATCAGACCGCCATTCCTGACCTGATGCGCTTTCGGCCACCACCCGTTGCCATACGGCTGACCCTTGGCGTCGACGACGTGCAGGTGAGTGTCGGTGGAGATGACGAGCAGGCGTCCGGTGGCGGCCGGGTGAGGGACGAGAGCTACGGAGCTGATGGCCCGGCCGGCGACGCGGAACGATGTCTTTTTTTGAACGGGTTTCTTTCCGCTGAGGATGAATACCTCGGTCTCGCCGTCGGCATTGTCGATGTCGAAATAAACCGTGAAGACGACCTCCGGCAAGCCGTCGCCGTCCACGTCGGCGACGGAGATGGATGACGGGATGCCGTGGTGGTACCCGCCCGGGGAGGCTGTATTCTGGACGGAGTACACCCAGTCGTAGGCACCCTGTTTGTCGAGAGTGTTGTTGGCGTTGAACGCATAGATTTTTGGCCCGGTCTTCTCGGCGATCCCCTCATCGTCCAGCGGATTCAGCAGCGGCCAGTCCGCCGCGATGACCTCGAGCGGTCCGTCACCCTCGAGATCGACGACGGCAGGGTTGCTCCTGCCAAAGCCTGCGGCGGCGGTCCAGCCGGGGCGCGGCTTGCCGTCTTTGTCGAATACGGCCATGCCGAGAATGATCTCTTTCGTGCCGTCGCCGTCGAGGTCGGCCACCATCGGGGACTTGCTCGACCCGCCACTGACGTTGGTAGGCCAGCCCGCCTTCCTCATGTTGTCGATCTTGATGATGTTGCGGTCTTCGCCCTGCATCTTCCCATCCTGGGTCTTCGTGACCAGACGGAGCGTATGAATGTCGTCGGTCTGAAGGCGGGAATCGAACGATCCGAGAATCCCGTCGCTGACGGACTTCGAGCCCGTCGAGAGCAGCTTAAAGTCGCCCGGCGTCGGATCGGCGCCCTGTGCAATCCACAGCTCGTACTTTGCGAACTTGTCGGCGCTGGCCGAACCGAAGACCTGGACCGCGTTTCCGGCGACGGTGCGGCAGTTCGTCGGTCCGTCGATTGCCGCCACGGGCGGCGGAGAGCTGAGGCTGAGCGCCCGCGTCAGGTCGATCCGGCCGAAGCCTGTCTGCAGATCGAAACCTGTTGTGCCGACGTCGAACGCCGACAAGCGGATGGTCTGCCGGATCTGCTCGGGAGTCCATGGGTCCTTGCTGTGGGCCTGGATCAGCAGGGCGGCAAGCGCGGAAACGTGTGGCGCCGCCATGGACGTCCCTTCGCTCGGCCCGTAGCCATTATTCAGCCAGGTCGACCGGATTGCCTCCCCCGGTGCGCCGACATCGAGCTTTGCACCGAAATTCGAGCTCACGATCTTCGTGTCCGAGGTCCCGGTCGCTGAAACGGTGATCCCTCCTTCGGCGTTGCCGGGGGTCCAGCGGCAGGCGTCTGCCTTGTCGTTGCCCGCGGCGGAGACGACGACGATTCCACGCGAGCGGGCGTGGCCGATGATGGTGTCGATTGCGGGAGAGCGCTCGGCACCGCCCCAACTGTTGTTGATGACCTGGACGCCCTTCAGGATGGCGTACTCGATTGCAATGGCCAGAGTGCTGGTCGCGCCTTTGCCGGCCTGGTCGAGGGCGCGGATCGCCAGGACCTTCGCGCCGTAGGCGACGCCGGTCACGCCGGTACCGTCGTTGGCGGCGACGATCGTTCCGGCGACGTGAGTGCCGTGCCCGTTCAGATCGGTGGGGTCGTTGTTGCCGTTGACGAAGTTCCACCCATGCAGGTCGTCGATGTAGCCGGAACCCTTCGGGTCGTCGTCATCGACCTTGTCGTCCGGCGTTTCATTCAAATTCGTCCAGATGCTTGCTTTGAGGTCGGGATGGGTGAGGAGTACTCCGGTGTCGATGACGGCCACCACGACGTTCGTCCCGATGGCGGTCTTCCACGCGGACGCTGCGTTGATCTTGCCGAGGTTCCAGAACGGCGGCGCCGAGGTCGAAGTGCCGCCGATCGAGCGCATGATCCAGTCGGGATCCGCCGTGTCGACGCCCTTCGCGCGTCCATAGGTGAACGCCGCCCCCGCCGCGTCGAGGCCCTTGTCGATCGTAAGCTTGAAGAAGCGATCCAGTCCGCCCTCGGTGATGGGAGGATTGGAGCGGAACAGCGGTTGGATCGCGGACGCGCCGAAGCGGCGGTTCAGTTCACGGACCTCCGGAGGAAACGGCAACAGCGCGAACGCGATGCCGTTCTGCAGAGCCTTGCGCAACTCGGCCGCCGGCGCTGCCTCGAGCTTGATGATCACGACGCCCGGAACGTAGGGCAGTTGATCGTCGGAGGCTGAGGCGAAGACGGCGGGAGCGACATTTTTACAGACGCCGGCGGTGCCGGCGCGGTAGATCGCATCGACCTCGCCGGCGTCGAGCGCGCGCCGGAAGAATTGCAACTCGTCGAGACTGCCCGTGAAATGCCCTTGCGGAGTCGTGCCGCTGTGCGCGCCGATCCGGAGCGGAGCGGTGGCGGCGACCGAGCGTTTCCGGATGGTCGGGTCGAAGGCCTGAACCATGACGCCGTCCACGTAGAATCGGCCTCCGTCTCTGGAATGGCGGTCGACGGTGATGGCCACGAAGTGCCAGTCGCCGTTGGCGATGGGGACGTTCGTCCCGTAGTTCGTGCAGCCCGATCTCAACGGATCATTCGAGCAGGAGGGGGGGCCGGTTCCGTCGGCGAGCTGCAGGCCGGGACGTCCGTTGTACAGCCAGAACGAGAAACCGCGGACTGTGGACCCGATATCGCGTTTGTCGACGACCGTGGAGACGCCACCGTTGTCCTTCGTGGTCCGGATCCAGAGCGCCATCGAGAAATCGCCGTAGCCGGGGTTGACGCGGTCTCCGGAAACATCGAGATAATCCCCGATCCCATCGAATCTCAATGCGCCGGCCACGCGCCCTGGTGAGTAATCGTCACGCTGGATGTATCGTGCCGGATTGCCGCCAAGCAGGTCGGGGGCCTCCTCTCCGGGCACTTCGTCGAACGGCCACCAGGCCCAGATTCCCTCCGGTGCGGGCGTACAGCCCTGGACCGCTGTTTGTGCCGTTGCTGACGGCACGGCAATCAGGACGCATACTGAGATCGAGATCAGCAATCGGTTCATCGGGTATCCCCTTCAGTTTCGGTCGCATTCCTAGACGGCCCTGCCGCTCGAATTCCGGCGTCATCGCGCATCCGGAATCCGGCCGCGGTGTCCGTCCATGAACGCAGCCGTTCATGACTAAGAGAGGAGACGAAGATGCAGATAGTTCTCGCAGCAACGCTGGTAGTACGCGTCCTGGGACTGGCCACCGTGACAGACCAGGTCCCGAACGACTGTGGCGTGCACGTGATCGTGCCGCGCGTCAAGTATCACGCTCACCCGGGAGTGAAGACTCCGCCGCAGGTGGAAGATCACACGGCCATACTCGTCGTTCCCAAGGAAAACTATGACACGACGAGCTCCTGGATCATGGTGACGCTGCCGGCGTTTCCGAACTACGTGTACACGAAGCTCAACGGGGACCAGCTCCGAATGCTGACCGATGCGACCAACCCGGCCCCATCGCTTCAGGGGCTGCGCCTGCCCAGCCTGCAGGGGTGTTGCAAGGTCAGCGTGCCGTCGGCAAAGCTTCGCTCGACGTTTCAGGCGCCCTATACCGGCGCGGCTGCGGTTCTGGACGTCGCGGGCGGGCAGATCAGCGCCTGCAGAGCGCCGGCGAGAGGGACGGAATACCGGTATGACACCGAGATCCTGCTCAATCACAACGGCGTCGCCAGGATCTCCGGCGACACGATGAAGGTGAGCAAGGAGGTCCGCCTCAAGAACCTTCCCGTGGCGACGCGGGGCGTGGTGTACATCGCCAACCTGCCGACCTGCTTCATCTCCGGAACGTGCCCGACCACCAAAGCGACGACTGCACCCGACGGGCGTGCGCACTTGCATGCCTATTACGCCATGCTCCAGGGTGACACGTCGAAATGCCAGGGGAGCCTCAAGAACTGTATGACCGGCAGCACACCGGGCGACTGCACGACACCGATGATCCGGGACGCGGGCGGCGTCGGTGGAAAGCAAGCCTTCACCTTCGAGTGCTCGAACACGAAGTTCCCCTGAGACGAAGCCATCGCCAGTGCGGTGTAAAGGCGGCCATTGGGCCGCCTTTGCTGTCTGGGGCATTGGTCCATAGGTCCTTGTAGGTCCCATGGGTCCCATCCGTCCCATGGCCCTTACACGTTTCCGAGAAACTCGACGGCGGCCCAGGAGCCGGGCTGGGCGAGGTGCGGGTTGCCTGAATGCAGAAGGTCTGTTTGCGCGCGGCGGAGCGCTTCCGCGGGAGCGTTGCCTTCGAGCAGATAGCGGTGCAGGCGGAGGAAAAGCTCGGCGGAGACGTCATCGTTGATCTCCCACAGCGTTCCGACGACCCCGCGCGCGCCCGCGGTGAGAAAGGCGCGCGCGAGGCTGGCCATGCCGGAGACGTGCAGCGGGTCGGCGCGGAAGGTGCCGCATGCCGCGAGGATGACCAGCGGCTGTCGGCCGAGCCGCAGCCGGGCGATGTCGCTCGAGCCGACCATTCCGTTGTCCGCGCCGGAAGCGGCCAGGAGCAGCGCGCCGTACGACGTGCCGGCGTTGCTGTTGGCGTGGCCGGCGAAGTGGATGAGCGAGCTGCGCTGCGCGGCGTCGACGAATGCCGCCCGCGTTGCTTTCTCCCCTTCGAGCAGCGTGGCCCCGTGCATCGACGCGATGCGCTTTCCCTCGTCGCGGCTCGCGGACAGCGGCGGCCATTCGGGAGTCGGAGGATCGACGACCACCAGGGCCGGCTCGAGCGTATCGGCAGCCTCGCGCCGGAAGGTCGCCGACGGCGCGAAGCGGATGGTCATCTCCTCGACGAGGTAGCGTTTCGTGACCGGGTTCCGCAGCGCCGCAAACGGTACGGCGTACAACTGGCGGTCGGGAACGATGACCAGCTCCCGGATGCCGGCGAGCCTCTGCCCCAGCGGCGCGATCAGCAGACGGTGCATTGCCTCGGCGCCGGCTTCGATGCGCGGCAGCGGGGCATTCCGCCGGATGGCGTCGGCAAAAGAGGCAATAACCGCTCCGAGCTCGGCGCGGTCGATCGGAATCGGGTGTGCGGTCACCGATCCGGCCGTGACGCAGAACGCCACGACGCGGCGGGGGAAAACGACGTATTCGACCAGCGCTACGCCCGGCGCGAGCGGCGGACGGACATTCGTTTGGGCATCGAGCGGTATGGTGTCCAGCAGTGAGCGGGACCAGTCGGCGATGTCCAGCGCGCCTGTGACGTCGTTGCGCGAGAGGCGCAGTTCGATCGTGTCTTCGATCAATTGCGCGGCGACGTCGAGAAACTTCGGCTGCTCCTCGGGCGAGATGCTGCTGCGCTGTTTTTCCACTTCGCGCAATCCCGCCTCGAGATCGGAGGCGGCTGCGTCGTCGTCACCGGCGATCCGGTGCGCACGTGCGCGCTGGGCGTACGCGTCAGGAAGGACGGCGTACCTTCCGATCGCGGTGAAGTGTGCGATGGCACGGTCGATCGCGGCGATCGAGCTGCGCGAATCGCCCGCGCGCCATGCGCCGGCGAGATCGATCTCGGCGTTGGCGATGCTGCGGAGCGCCGGGTCGGTCACGCGCGCGGCGTAGGCGCGGGCGCTGTTGAAGGCGCGCTCGGCTCGCAGGGTGTCGCCGCTTCGTCCGGCAAGGCGGATGACTTCGGCGTACGAGGCGGAAAGAGCCGCCGCGTCGGTGCGGTCGGCACCGTCGATCTTCAGGTCGAGGAACGATGCTGCGGCATCGTTTTGTCCGAGGGAAGCCATCGTCCAGGCAGAGCTGTGGAGGATGGCTCCCACCTGGCCGGCATTGGTGCTGCCGGAGAACGTTCGCTGGCGACGTTCCCAGGCATGGTCGCGGTCTCCGATCATCTCGAGGGACATGGCCGCAATGCCGTCGAGCATCACGGCATTGGAAGATTCGCGGAGGTCGCCGAAGATCGTCGCACCGGCATCGGCGTGACGGGCACCCGTGCCCCAGTCGCCCGCGCCGTTTGCCAGGACGGCCAGTTGCCAGTGGATCTGTGCCGCCAGCGCGCGGTGCCGGATTTGGTCGATGGTTGCGAGGAGCCTCACGAATTCCGCGTGGGCTTCCTCGGCCCGACCCTGACCGAACGCCGCGATGGCCGCGTAATAGCGCGCAACCTGGGACATTGGACTGCCGCCCCGGTCGAACAGCAGCGCCGCGCGCCGCAACAGCGGTTCCGCCTCGCCGAGTTTTTTCTGCGTGAGGGCCACTCGCCCGGTGTAGTAGGTGCGATGGCCATCCGCCAGCGTCGCGCGGGCGGCGTCATCGCCTCGCTCGATTGACGCCGCGGCGTCGGCGAGCATCTGTTCTCCATTGGCGCGTTGCAATGCCTCGCCGAGAGCGTGGACGAGGCTCAGGGAGGCGGCCGAGGCCTTGTCGTCCCGTGCGGCGACGGCGTTTCCCCAGTCGCCGAGGAACACGACCTCTCCATAGGTTCTCGTCTCCTCCGGGAACTGACGCGCCATGTCGTCGGGGGTCGAGCTCTCGAAAAGCTTGGGGTTGAAGCGCTTCGTGTTGTTCGTCAGCCGCTGCAATCGCTCGCGGGCCTCCGTGCTCCAACCGCTGCCGGGATCCACCTCCAGATACCGCTCCCACGCCTTCCGCGCCTGATCGCGCAGGCCGAGCTGCTCGAGGATGAGCGCGCGGTTGAAGAGCACCTCGGCCGACTTCGGGTCGAGCTGCAGGGCGCGTTCGATGTTCGCGAACGCTTGCGGCAACTCCGCGTTACATTTCTCTTCCACGGCCATTTGGTACCGTGCTGCGGCGAGGTCGTTCCACGCGCGCGCGTCCTGCGACTTGCGTGCAGCCTGTTCGAGCGCGGCGATGCCGTCGTCCGCGCGGCCGGCTACCAGCAGCGCTACTCCTCTCGCGTGTGCGGCCTCGGGGGTGGTGCGGTCTTCCGTCCGCTGCAGGACGTCGCCCGCGGCACCGTTGAGTCTCATTTCGGCCGCATCGACCAGAGGCTTGCCGCGTGTGGGAGCCCGGAACCGTGCCCAGGAAAAACCGGAAAGCCGGGGCTCGAGAATCCGGTGATCCTTCGGAGCGGCGGCGACCATGCGCGGGATGAGTCTCGCGTCGCTCTGCACGTACCGGAGCAGCATCGGGACCGAGATCGCGATCGCCGCCAGCATGGCGGCGATCCTCAGTTTCCATGGATTTGCGGCATGGGTAGTCGGAACGCGCTCTTCTTCCCGCTCGAACCGCGCGGTCTCGGAGACGACCGTGCGGCAATCAGCGCACCCGCGCAGGTGGTCGGCTACGTAGGCAATCTCATCGGGCGCGAGCCTTCCGTCCAGGAACGCGGCCAGCGTCCCGTCAGAAGGATGGCGCGGCAGACCATTCATGGTGCGTCCTCCGAATGCGCCGCCCTCTCATCTGTCACCAGAGACGGACGCCGATTCTGATTTCCGAGGTCGAAATGGAGAAGAACCTCGTCGCGCCCGATCAGGTCGGCAACGTCGCCCGAGGCGATGCCGAAACGCTCCAGCTCCCGCCGGAAATCGCGCATGTTCCGTTCGATCTGGCGATAGGTCAGCTTCTGGTCGACTCCCAGCGAGCGCGCGATCTGCGCCACCGTCATCCCTCCCTCGAACCGCAACTGGAGGATCAGGCGCTGGTCTTCGGGGAGCCGCGACATGACGGCGGCCATGATCGACGAGACTCGCTCCGAGGTACGCCGCCGCTCGTCCGCGAATACCGGCTCCTCAACTTCGGCCGGGCGAGTGACGGCGACCGACTCCGCCTCCTCGAGTGCGACGTCGCGGCGCTTCGGAGCACGCTCCGGCAGGCGCGCGGCGAGCGAGACCAGCGACTGGCGTGTCGCCTCGGGGTACCTCGTCGCGAGGATCTTTTCCGAATCTTCAATGGTGCGGCCGTCCCTGTGGAGGAGTTTCTCGAGCTCCAGCGCCAGCGGCCCGAGCCTCTTCGCCTCGGCGGACGAGTGCCATTTCCCCCAGGCGTGGATGCGGAAGTCGAGGGCCATTCGCTGCACCACGATGCTGATGTAGGTCGAGAAGCTGCTGCGCTCCTCGTACGCACGGAGGATCGCGTAGTCGTTGTCGACCAGCCGCAGCTTGACCACCGCCGCAAACTCCTCCGCATCCGCCGGGTCGAGCCGGTAGCGGCGCGCGGCAAATGCAACCGCACGCTCGACGACGGGCAGATTCGCCGTCAGCAGCTCCTGCGCCTCGGACCCCGACATTTATCTCTGTACTACGGAGTATCGCACGGAGGGGTTACCCACACCCCGGTCGTCGGCGGTGATGACCAGGTTTCCGGCTTTACCCGGGTCCGATCTTCGCCATCACCGCGCTCACGACCCGGTCACATCTGGCATTGCCGAACGTGAAGATCGTCTCCAGCGTCACGCCGGCACGGCGGTAGAGGCGCTCGCGGAGCAGGATCCGGGCCCGGTGGAGGCGGGTCTTGACCAGGTCTTCGGAGACGCCGAGCGAGGCGGCGGTCTCGGCGGTGCCGAGGCCTTCGACTTCGCGGAGGATGAAGACGGTGCGAAAGGCGTCGGGGAGCGCCGTCACCTCGCGCTCCATGACCTCGCGCAGCTC
This sequence comes from Thermoanaerobaculia bacterium, assembly GCA_035629865.1. Lineage (GTDB taxonomy): Bacteria > Acidobacteriota > Thermoanaerobaculia > Gp7-AA8 > Gp7-AA8 > QHVT01. The sequence continues at coordinate 38,429 of DASPHC010000127.1, forward strand.
CGCGGTACCGGCCTGCTGTTCCGGATCGGGTGTGATCTCGTCCGCGATGTCGAGGTCCATGCTCTCGTCTCCCTGCACCAGCTTCACGGCGCTTCCGCGGCGCCGCGCCAGCGCCTCGTTCACCGCGATGCGCGTCAGCCACGTCGAAAAGCGCGCGCCGCCGGCGAACTGGGCGAGGTGCTTGTAGGCGTTGAGATACGCCTGCTGCATCACGTCCTCGACGTCGTCGTCGGAGCGCAGCACAGCGCGGACGGCGCGATAGATCCGCTGGTTGTGCCGCCGCATCAGGATCTCGAACAACGCCACGTCGCCGGCGACGACACGGCCGACGATCTCCTCGTCGGAGATCGGTTCCTGCACCGGGGCGAGCGTTTCGAGGGCGGTCATCACTTGTATTAGAGCGCCGGCCGCGGAAAAGGTGACAAATTCCAATCCTGTCAGGATGGCAAGAAACTGTCACCTCCGGGCCCGCCGCCACTCCAATCGGTCAGGAGGAAACACACGATGGACCCGCGACTCAATTCCGCATTCTGGACGCTCCGCATTGCTTTCGGTCTGACCGCCTTCCTGGCAGGTCTCGATAAGTTTTTCAATCTGCTGACGAACTGGGAGCAGTACGCCAGCCCGCTCGTCCTGAGCATCCTGCCGCTTTCTGCCGGAGCGCTGATGCGCATCGGCGGGGTGATCGAGATCGTGGCCGGTCTGGCGCTGCTCGCCGGGGTGACGCGTCTCGGTGGTTATGTCGTTGCTGCCTGGCTGACGCTGATCGCGATCACGTTGCTGACGACCGGACGCTATTTCGACATCGCGGTCCGCGATCTGGTCATGGCCTGCGGCGCGTTTGTTCTGGCCCGCCTCTCCGAGGTGCGCGAGCCGGCCGCAGTGCACGCCCCCTCCCTGCACGCGAAACCCGCCTGAGTGTGTACGCCCACAAAGGGGACGACGAGGGGCCTCCGGCGGGCGGGCCCGGCCCGCAGCGTTTGTTTTCGCCCGGACCGCGTTCGATGCCAGACGCGCGCGTTCAGCCTATGGCAACCAACGCTGCGGGCCGGGCCCGCCCGCCGGAGGCCTCCCGTCGTTCCCCTTTGCAGGCGAGTGCACCCAGGCATGGACTTCGACTTGCACGGAGACGGAGATGCGCGAGCCTGACCTCGTCCGGATTCGCCCGCGGCCGTTCACCGTCTACATCGCCCGTGGGCGCAGCGTGCTGGCGACGACACCCGAAGGAGTGATCGACGGGGGACCGGACCACGGCTTCTTCGTCCACGAGACGCGGCTCCTGTCGCGTTGGCGGTACTCCATCGACGGCCAGCCTCCCTCGCCCAACGCCCTCTCGTCCGTGCGGCAGAACCGGTGGATCGGCTACTACGTCATCGCGGCACCCGGCGTGCCGCTGCCCGAGCAGGATGCCGGCAGCGGACAGGTACCTGCGGCGTCCCAGAACACGCTCGAGCTTCAGGTGACGCGCGGAATCGAAGATGCGTTGCACGAAGAGCTCGTGTTGACGAACTACACGACCGCGATCACCACATTTGTGCTCAGCATCGAGCTCGACGCCGACTTTGCCGATCAGGCGGAAACGCGGAAGCGTCAGCAGCAGGGCGACACCGAGGTGCAATGGGAAGAGGCGACGAACAGCCTGACCTTCCACTACACCGCCCGCAACGGAGACGCAGTCCTGCATCGCGGCGTCGAGATCCGCGCTTCGCAAGCGGCTCGCTACGAGAACGGACGCCTCCTCTTCTCCGTCACGCTCGCGCCGAAGCAACGATGGGAGGCGGCGATCGACGTCACGCCGCTGATCGACGGAACGCGTCTCGACGCCGCGCATGTCGTAGCCGACGAGCGGACCACGTTCGAGACACCGCTCTCGGCGACCATGACCGCCGACGTCCTCGCGACGCTCGACCAGGCCCGCTCCGATCTCGCCGCGCTGCGCCTCTTCGACCTCGACCGCGACTCTCGCGCCTGGACCGTCGCCGCCGGCCTGCCGCTCTACATCGCCCTCTTCGGCCGCGACACGCTCACCACCGGATGGCAGGCCGGGCTCCTCGGCCCGGAGATCGCCACCGGTACCCTGCACGCGCTCGCGCAGCGGCAGGGGAGGCGCGTCGACGACTGGCGCGACGAGCAGCCCGGCAAGATGCTGCACGAGGCGCACACCGGGCCGCTGTCGATGCTCGACCTCAATCCACGCCGCCTGAGCTTCAGCTCCATCACCACCTCCGGGCTGTACGCGTTCATCGTCGCGGAGCTGTGGCACTGGACCGGCGACAAGGATCTCGTGCGCCCCTTCATCGAACCGGCGCTGCGCGCGCTGCAATGGCTCGAGCGATTCGGCGATCTCGACGGCGACGGTTTTTACGAGTACCGCACCCGCTCGCCGATGGGACCGCGCAACCAGGCATGGAAGGACTCGTCCGACGCGATCGTCTACGACGACGGCCGGCTGGTCGAGCCGCCGATCGCAACATCGGAGGAGCAGGCCTTCATCTACGTCGCCAAGCTCCATCTCGCCGAGACGCTCTTTTTTCTCGGCGAGCGCGATCTGTCGAAGAAGCTGTACGGCGAAGCGGTGGAACTGAAGAAGCGTTTCAACGACGCGTTCTGGATGGAGGACGAGGGCTTCTACGCCATGGCGCTCGACCCGGAGAAGCGTCAGGTGCGGTCGATCGGCTCCAATGCCGGCCACTGCATCGCCGCCGCGATCACCGACGCTGCACTCGTCGAACGGACGGCGGACCGCCTCTTCGCGCCCGATCTCTTCAGCGGCTGGGGCATCCGGACGCTCTCTTCCGATCACCCGCGCTACAACCCCTACAGCTATCACCTCGGCTCGATCTGGCCGGTCGAGCACGGGACGTTCGCCGTCGGCCTGATGCGCTACGGTCTGCAGGAGCGGGTGGAGCAGCTTGCGCGGGCGCAGTTCGAGGCGGCGGCGCTCTTCGAGTTTCACCGGCTGCCGGAGCTTTTCGGCGGCCATCCGCGCGACGAGCGGCATCCGTTCCCCGGCATCTACCCGAACACGAATTCGCCGCAGGCGTGGTCGTCGTCCTCGGTTTTCAGTCTTCTGCAGGCGCTGCTCGGCCTCTATCCATACGCGCCGCTGAAACTGCTCGTCCTCGACCCGCACCTGCCGGAGTGGCTGCCGGAGATCACGCTGCGCGGCCTGCGGGTGGGAAAGGCGCGGGTCACGATCCGCTTCCGGCGCGGCGCGAGCGGGCGCACCACGTATCGCATCCTCGAGCAGCGCGGCAAGCTGCACGTCGTGCGGCAGGCGACGCCGTGGTCGCTCACGACCGCGCCGGCCGAGCGGCTGCGCGACGCGCTCTCCAGTCTCCTGCCGGGACATTGAAGGAGGTTTCATGAGCAACGCCGGACCTGTCGTCGTCATCACCGGAGCCTCCGCGGGGGTCGGCCGCGCGACCGCACGTGCCTTCGCCGCGCGTGGAGCGCGCATCGGTCTCGTGGCCCGCAACCGCGAGGCGCTCGAAGCGGCGCGCGCGGAGGTGGAGGCGCGCGGCGGACAGGGCGTCGTCGCAATCGCGGACGTTGCCGACGCCGATGCCGTCGAACGTGCGGCGCAGGCGATCGAAGATGCATTCGGACCGATCGAGGTCTGGGTGAACAACGCCATGACCTCGGTGCTCGGGCCGATCACGGAGGTCTCCGCCGACGAGTTCCGCCGCGTCACGGAGGTGACTTACCTCGGCGTCGTGTACGGAACGCGGGCCGCGCTGCGGCGGATGCTGCCGCGCGACCGCGGGGTCATCATCCAGGTCGGCTCGACGCTCGCGTATCGCGGGATCCCGCTGCAGGCGCCGTACTGCGCGGCCAAGCACGCGGTGCAGGGCTTCCACGACTCGCTCTGCAGCGAGCTGCTGCACGACGGCAGCAGCGTGCGCGCGTGCATGGTGAACCTGCCGGCAGTGAATACGCCGCAGTTCCGGTGGATCCGCAGCCACATGCCGCGCAAGGCACAGCCGTTCGGAACCATCTTCGAGCCCGAGGTCGCGGCGCAGGCGATCGTCTGGGCGTCCGAGCACCCGCGGCGCGAGCTGAACGTCGGCTGGGGAACGTCGCAGGCCATCATCGCCAACGCCTTCGCTCCCGGCCTCCTCGATCGCTACCTCGGCCGCATCGGCTACGACCAGCAGCAGGGCGACGAGCCGGAGCAGCCCGGCCGTCCCGACAATCTCTATGCCTCGGTGCCCGGCGACGCCGGTGCCCACGGTGTCTTCGGCGAACAGGCGCAAGGCGTTAGCCCGCAGTTATGGGCGAACACGCACCGCGGGGTGGTGGGGGCGGCCATCGGCGCGCTGGCAGTGTTGGGGGTGGTGAGTCTGTTGCGGAGGTAGGCACCCATAGGACTAATGGGACCTATAGGACCTATAGGAACCCATCCGTCCTATTTGTCCCATAGGTCCTATTGGCCCCATAGGTCCTATTGGTCCCATAGGTCCTATTAGTCCCATAGGTCCTATTAGTCCCATCGGTCCTATTGGTTGCCTACTTCCCCGCCCCCACAATCCGCGCAATCGCCTCTTCCGGCAGCAGCCCTGATTTTGGCAACCGTGGTGTCAGTTCCCGCCACGACGGCTCCAGCGCAAATGCACGCGCAAACAGCGGCAGCGCCTCTTCGAGCCGGTTCATGTTCACCAGCGAAACCGCATGCCAGTACGTCATCTCGGCCACGCGGCTCTGGGGGATGCCGGGCGTGGTTGCGGCGATCTTTTCGGCGGCGGCGTACTCGCGCAGCGCTCCCTCGACGTCCTTGTGCTCGACGGCGAGGTCGCCGGCGTTCATGTGGTTGTAGGCGCGCTGCAGGGCCACGAGACGTCGCAGCTCGGCGAGCGGTTGCACGTGATCGTCGACGCGGAGGTCGAAGGCGCGGTCCTGCCACGCGCGTCCGCTCGACCTGGCGTTCACGACGATCAGCGCGGCGGACTGCTTGCCGCGGATGTCGCCGCCGACCGACTGCGCGGCGTCGAGCGCGGCCAGCATCCGCTCGGCGAGATCGCCCTTCGACTCGGCGTAGGCCTTCGCCATCGCCGGCCAGACCTTATCGTTCTCCATCAGGTTCGCCTGCACGGCGAAGTCTTTCCCGGCGATGAGCGTGCCGCCGGCGGCGCCGCACTCGATGGTCTGGGTTGCCGTTGCATTCGACGCGATCCCGCCCGCGGCGACGATGTCGCGGCTCCCCGTGAAAGTGGCGACGCTTCCGTTCGCGTCGACGACGCCGACCTGCCGCACTTCGCACGCGGCGTCGCCGGCGAGGAGCGCGCGCAAGGTCTCGGGAGCCCCTTTGCCGGCGCGCAGCAGCTCGAGTCCGAGCTTGCCGTACGTCGGATCGGCGAAGCTCTGCGTCGCCACAGCGCCGACGCCGGCCTCCGCCCACGGCACGACCTGCCCCACGGCGAACCAGTGCGACTGCACCGCCACTTCCATCTGCCCGGTCGCCGGATCGCGGGCGACGATCGAATAGGTACTGACCGGGCGGAGCTGCGCGATGAGCGGCTGGGTGAGAAGGAGAAGGAGGACAAGGCGCTTCATGGCGCCGTCAGTCTCTCACTGCAAGCGGTCGAACGTCACCCGCGTCCCATTCCGCTGCCGCTCGATCGCCTGCACCCGTCCCTTGAAAAAGTACGGCCGGAGCTCGTCGCCCTCCGGCGTTTCGGCGAATGCGAACCAGAGCTGCGACGGCTTTCCGTGCAGCGCCTGCGCGGTCAGGTAACCGACCAGCGCATGCTCGGCGGTGTGATAGCCGTTCTTCCAGAGATGTGCCTTCGCAAAGTGCTTCGACGGATCGTCGGGATTCACGAAGCCCCACACCTCATGGTGGACCGGATCGACCATCTTCCCGAACCAGCAGCGCGACGACGCCGGCAGCGGCCGCGCCGCGGAGGCGTCGCTGAGCGCCAGTGTGGCCGCCATCTGATCGAGCTCGGCGAAGCTCCACCACACCAGCGTCCGATCGAGCTCGCCGTTCTCGCGAATGCTCGTCGCCCAGCAGCCGCTCTCCGGAATCCAGGCCCGGTGCAGCACGCGTGCACCGTTGCGCCGGCTGAAGTCGACGAGATCGCCGCGGCCGGTGAGCTGCCCGATGCGCTCGATCATCCAGAGCGCCTTGATGGTGTGGCCGAAGTCGGTGTGCCGCGAGCCGAGGAGCTTCGGCTCGTGCAGCGTCCCGCGGAACATCCCCTCGTCCTCGATCCAGTAGCGCGCGATCATCCCGTCCGCCAGACGCACCAGGTCGCGCTTCCACTCCGTCCGGTGCGGCTCGGGGAGGATGGGCGCGAGGAGGAGCATGTACGCGTTGACCTGGTCGAGCGGCGCGACCAGCTCGCGCCGCAGATCCTCGTCGCCGGCCGGGTCGTCGCGCACCCACAGCAGCAGGCCGCCGCCGTCATCCAAGGTCCGGAAGATGTGCTCCTTCACCCCGAGGAGCTCGGGGAGCAGCTCCGGATCGCGGGTGACGTAGTACAGCATCGCCGGCCCGAGCTGCGCGTAGGCGAGGTCCTGCGCCGTTCGCAGCGAAGGCTCCGGATCCGGCTTCCCGTTCACCCACCACGACACCACGCCACCGTTCACCCGGTCGACGGCATGCTCCCGCAGCCACCGCGCGCCCGCATCTGCCAGCTCCAGCATCTTCAGATCGCCGGTGAGGTGGTAGGCGGCCGCGTAAAAGTAGATCTGCCGCGACTGCATCCGCACATACTCGCGATCCAGGTTCTCGCTGATCCACGCCCCCGCCTGCAACAGCTCCGGACAGGGAGCGGCCCGGTCGAACCGCCGCCCGTCATGACAGCGAAACGTCGCAAAGTTGCCGACGGGATCGCCGAGCGCGTCCGGCATCGTCCAGAACGGAACGAGATCGCGCTGAAGATGCTCGATCCAGACCTTGCCCTCCGGCAGCCCTGCCGGTGCCGTCGCCCGGTGGGTGGCACAGGAGGCGAGGAGAAGGGCGGCGGCGAGGAGGACGCTACGCATGGCGTGGGGCAGTTTGCCATGGGCCGCCGGGAGGCCAGGTGCCGGCTGCTTCGCCGCGCGAGACCGGCATCAGAAAATCGCGGACGCGGTGGACGACCAGCACGAAATTCCGATCCGCCGACGGAACGATGCGGCGGACGAAGCTGAGCCACTGGGCCTGTTTCGTCTGCAGTTCCGCGAAGGAATCTGTGAGCGCCGTCGGGGGGAGGTTCGGAATGACGGTGCCGCGGTGCGCAAAAGTATGCTCGACCGCTCCTCGCAGAATCGCGGCGTCGAACGAAAGGCTCACCGCCAGACGATCGACGTCGTAATAATCTTTCATGCGGCTGTTTGCCTCGCCGTGTGTGGCCATGGCGTGGAACTTTTCGGCGATGGCTGTCTCGGGACGATAAGCGCGCAGACGCGGTTGCGGGAACTCGAGTAGCGACGGCAATTCAACCATTTCCGGTGACGGCGATATCGCGTCGCCGATGCCTACGTCGATCTGCACCACCACCCTCGACCGGCCAATTCTTCCTGTGACCTTGATGCGGTGTCCGCCGTATTCGTCCTCTTGCCGGATACGGGTTACGTTGATCGTTGTCGTATCGAAAACCACCGCGTCGGGCTCCACTTCAATTCGACAAACGTCGTCTGCTATGCCGTGGAGCGTTTCCTGAGTCAGCTTCCCGAAGCCGGCGAAGTCCGCATCCCGTGTCGGGCGCGCGGATTCCGGAAGCCATAGCGGCAGGAGCATGGCGCCTTTCAGGATGAATGCTCGAGCATGCGGAGAGACCGAGAGCCGGTACAGAAACCGTTCGAGCACATACCGGTCGAGGATCGCATTCGTATCGAGACCGACTTGGTGGGCGTGGGTCCCGAGACGGGTCATGACCGATTGTGCGAGCCCACTGTGCCCGGAGGTCATGCCACGAGTGTTTCCAGATACGGCATCATGACGTTGTGCACGCGGCAGATGCGCGCGTAAGAATCGAGATCGGACATCAACACGCGCCTGGAGCGCCACCCATCGATGAGTGCTTCGAGCGCGACGTCGAGACCTATCTTGTTTCGGTATTTGAAACAGTCCGCTATTGTCTTGGCGAGCGTGTAAACGCGCACCTGCTGCCCTTCGATCGAGTGTTCTTCGATGCCGGCCGTGAGTGCGTCACCGGAGAACCGTACGATCTGCAGCGGCGGATACTCGACGACCGGTTTTCTCTGCTTGCGGTCCAGTGCGATCCACACATGGTGAGCCCTCTGCGTCCCTACGTCATGGAAGCGGAGCGCTGAGATGAGGCAGACCACACCTTTCGGCACTGCGGCAGCGGCGAGCGCGAGCCCGTGGTGCTCGGTGATGTTCCCGCCGAGAAGGCGGTATTGTCCGGGTGCGATTCGGCTCAGCGCTCCTTCGCGGGTCAACCGGTTTGCAGTCTCTGGATGGATACCGAGACGGGAGAGATCTGCACGACTCACCACAGAGTTCCGCCGCGCGTATCGGAGCAGTTTGGAGCGCTGCGATGGGACCATGTGTCAAATCATCGACACTTGCCAATTAATGTCAACGTTTCGGCACACAGGTAAACTCCGAGTCCTCGACGTTGTCCGCATATGTCAAGGATTTCTACCAACCGCTACTACGCCGTTCGCGACGCCAGCCCCTCCGCCTCGCTCTGCGAGAGCTCCCTTCCTCCGTGCAGTTCGTCCGAGGGGTCGGGGAACCAGATGCGCATGAGGTAGTCGAGGGCGAGGGCGAAGCCCTGGCGGTGGCGGATGGTGGCGATCATCGGGACGGCGAGGGCGATGAGGAAGAGGATGCCGTTGACGAGGTTGGTCACGCGGAAGCCGAAGAAGAGGGCGGCGATGCCGAAGAGGATGGGGACGCGGTCGAGGATGTTGGTGAACATCCAGGTGTCGCCGTAGTTGCGCTGGTAGAGAAGGTGGCAGGCCGAACAGCGCTCGTGGGTGACGATCCAGCGCTGGAACAGCTCTCCCTCACCGCACCGCGGGCATTTGCCGCGGATCCCGCGGCCGAGGGTGGTGGGGATGTGGGGTTTCCGGGATGCCATTACCGAAGAAAAACGCGCGTGGCCTGGGGTTTAGTCCGGGCCACACACGGAAGTCAGTTGAGGTCGAACAGCAGGATCTCGGCCGCCTCTTTGCCGGTGATGCTCAGCGTTGTCTCCTCCTCGATCGCCGCGCCGTCGCCCTGTGCCAGCGTGACGCCGTTGAGCTCGACGCTGCCGCGGGCGACCTGCAGCCAGGCTCCGCGGCCGGGCTCGAGCTGGTGAGCGACGCTCTTGCCACCGTCCAGGATCGCGGAGTAGAGGAGGGCGTCCTGGTTGATGTCCAGCGCGCCATCGGTACCGCCCGGCGCAACCAGGAGGCGGAGTTGCCCGCGGCGCTCTTCCTCGGGGAAGAGTTTCTGTTCGTAGCCCGGCGTGATGCCGTCCCTGGCCGGCATGATCCAGATCTGGAAGAAGTGCACCGGCTCCGATTCCGAGCCGTTGAACTCGCTGTGCACGACGCCGGTGCCGGCACTCATCCGCTGCACTTCGCCGCGGCGGAGCACGCCGTCGCCGCCGGTGCTGTCGCGGTGCGCCAGCGCTCCTTCCAAGACGATGGAGATGATCTCCATGTTGTCGTGCTGGTGCGCGCCGAAGCCGCGGCCGGGCGCCACCGTGTCTTCGTTGACGACACGAAGGTCGCGGAAGCCCATCTGCTTCGGGTCGTAGTAGTTCGCGAACGAGAAGGTGTGATGGGTGGTGAGCCAGCCGTGACGGCCGGTCCCGCGCTCATTGGCTTTGCGGACGGTGATCATGGGTTTCTCCTGAATGGTGCGATGGTGCCGATTGGTTGCTGGTTCCTGGTTGCTGGTTGCTTGGGATTTCTCGGCTGACGCCTGTAAGGCGGTGCTGCACAAGGAACCAGCAACCAGCAACTCCTCTCACGCTACTTCGGCGATCACGAGGAAACCTGCTTGACCGCCTGCACTTCGAGCTCGATGCGGACGTCGTTGGCGACGAGGATACCGCCGGTCTCGAGGGCCTGGTTCCAGACGAGACCCCAGTCGCGGCGGTCGATCTTCGCCGAGGCGCGCGCTCCGGCACGGGTGCCGCCCCACGGGTCCTTGCCGGTCCCCTCGTACGTACCTTCGAGCGTCACCTCGCGGGTCACGCCGCGGATTGTGAGGTCGCCGGTGACCTGGAAGCGGTCGCCTTCGTTCTTCATCGCCCCGTCCACGCGCTTGCTGCGGAAGGTGAGGGTGGGATGGTTCTCCACGTCGAGGAAGTCGGCCGAGCGGAGGTGTCCGTCGCGGTCGGCCACGCCGGTGTCGAGGCTGGCCGCGGCGATCTCGACGTCGATGGTCGAATGCGCGGGATTCTGCTCGTCCACCTCGATCGTCCCCTTCACGTCCTTGAAGCGTCCGCGGACGGTGGTGAACATCATGTGCTTCACGGCCAGCTCGACGCCGGTGTGGGCGGGGTCGATCTGCCAGGTGGTCTTCGCGGTCGTTTCGGTCATGGCTGTCATGTCTTTCGCTCCTTGTTCGTCGTGCAACGCCCCCTACAAGGATCGGCCGCCCGACATTATTCCTCACAACGACTAATGTCGGGCGGACTATACTGGCGACAGGCATTGTTGGACGAGTTGTTGGAATGGAGAGACGGCATGGCCGGGAAGCTCAGGCGGGAGATCAAGCAGAGGCGCCCTTTCAGCGGCGTGCAGGAGGAAGTCGTGCTGGCGCTCATGCGCACGGCCGACCAGGCCGCCGCACCGATGAACGAGGTGCTGCGCGCGGTCAACCTCAGCCAGTCGCAGTACAACATCCTGCGCATCCTCCGCGGCGCGGGGGAGGATGGGCTGCCGTGCGGTGAGATCTCGGACCGGATGGTCCGCCGCGATCCCGACCTGACCCGCCTGCTGGACCGGCTGGAAGCGCGAGGGCTGGTCACGCGCGAGCGTGGCACCAGCGATCGCCGGGTGGTGCTGGCCTTCATCACTCCCGAGGCGCTGGAACTGCTGGAGTCACTGGATGCGCAAGTGGAAACGACTCTGAAACAAACGCTGGCCCATGTCCCGGCGGCGCGCTTGCGGACGCTGCTGGAACTGCTCGAAGAGGTGCGCGGGTCCGAATCATGAAAACGAATCGCCCATGAGATTGCGTATCGTCGTCGCCGCTCTCGTCATCTCCACCTTGCCGCTGTGCGCGCAGAAGGCCCAGAAGTCTGCAAGTGCCGGCGGCGCTCAGGAATCGCCGACCCCGTCGGCCCCGGAGCCGCCGGGCCGTGTCACCGAGGTGGCGACCGGGCTCGAACACCCATGGGGGATCGCCTTCCTGCCGGATGGGCGGATGCTCGTCACCGAGCGTCCGGGCCGCCTGCGCATCGTCGGCCGTGACGGACGCCTCTCCGCGCCGTTGACGGGCGTGCCGAAGGTCTACGCGCGCGGTCAGGGGGGATTGCTCGACGTGGCGCTCGATCCGCAGTTCGCGCAGAACCGTACGATTTATCTGTCGTACGCCGAGCCGGGCGAGGATGACAGCGTCGCCGGTACGGCAGTCGCCCGCGCGGTCCTCGGCGCGAGCGGACTCGAGAACGTGAAGGTGATCTATCAACAGCAGCCGAAGGTGCGCCGCGGCGGGCATTACGGCTCCCGGATCGTCTTCCGGCGCGACGGGACGATGTTCATCACTCAGGGCGACCGGATGGATTACCGGGAGCAGGCCCAGGAGCTCGACTCGCTGCTCGGCAAGGTGGTCCGCATCAACCGCGACGGCTCGATCCCGAAGGACAATCCGTTCGTCGGACGCAAGGGCGTGCGCCCCGAGATCTGGTCGTACGGCCACCGTAATGTGCAGTCGGCGGTCCTTCACCCCGACACCGGGCAGCTCTGGACGGTCGAGCATGGCGCGCGCGGCGGCGACGAGCTCAATCAGCCGGAGGCCGGGAAGAACTACGGCTGGCCGGTGATCACGTACGGCCGCGACTACTCCGGCATGAAGATCGGCGAGGGGACGGCGAAAGCGGGGATGGAGCAGCCGGTTTACTACTGGGATCCGGTGATCGCCCCGTCGGGCATGGTCGCCTATACGGGCGACAAGTATCCCGGCTGGAAGGGGAGCATCTTCATCGGCTCGCTCACTCCCGGCGCGCTGGTGCGCCTGACGCTGCAGAACGGGCGCGTGACGAAGGAGGAGCGCTACGGCGGTGCGCTGAACGAGCGTATCCGCGACGTGGAGCAGGGCCCGGATGGGCTGATCTACGTGATCACGGACAGCCCAAGAGGACGGGTCCTGCGGCTCGAGCCGAAGTAAGCGGGACGCTGGGGAACGACGAAGG
>DASPHC010000128.1:0-74214 GCA_035629865.1 Thermoanaerobaculia bacterium
CGGCCAGGGTGGCGACCTCGCCCTTGGCGTCGACGGAGATCTTCTGCGAGAGGTCGCCGTCGGCCACCGCCGTGGTGACCTGCGCGATGTTGCGGACCTGCGACGTCAGGTTGTCGGCCATGGAGTTGACCGAGTCCGTGAGGTCCTTCCAGGTGCCGGCGACGCCCGGCACGTCGGCCTGGCCGCCGAGGATGCCCTCGGTGCCCACCTCGCGCGCCACGCGGGTGACCTCGGCGGCGAAGGACGAGAGCTGGTCGACCATCCTGTTGATCGTGTCGGCCAGGGTCGCCACCTCGCCCTTGGCGACGGCCGTCGTGACCTCGGCGATGTTGCGCACCTGCGAGGTGAGGTTGTCGGCCATCGAGTTGACGTTGTCGGTGAGGTCCTTCCACGTGCCGGCGACGCCCTCGACCTTCGCCTGGCCGCCGAGCTTCCCCTCCGTCCCGACCTCGCGTGCGACGCGCGTGACCTCCGAGGCGAACGCGCGGAGCTGGTCGACCATCGTGTTGATGGTGTTCTTCAGCTCGAGGATCTCGCCGCGCACCTCGACCGTGATCTTCTTCGACAGGTCGCCCTTGGCGACGGCGGTCGTGACCTCGGCGATGTTGCGCACCTGCGACGTCAGGTTCGCGGCCATGTAGTTGACCGAGTCGGTGAGGTCCTTCCAGGTGCCCGAGACGCCTTTGACTTCGGCCTGGCCGCCGAGCTTCCCTTCCGTGCCGACCTCGCGCGACACGCGCGTGACCTCCGAGGCGAACGAGCGGAGCTGGTCGACCATCGTGTTGATGGTGTCCTTCAGCTCGAGAATCTCGCCGCGCGCTTCGACGGTGATCTGCTTGGAGAGGTCGCCGTTTGCGACGGCGGTGGTGACCTGGGCGATATTGCGAACCTGGTTGGTGAGGTTCGCGGCCATGTAATTCACGGAGTCGGTGAGGTCGCGCCACGTGCCGCTGACCCCCTGCACGTCCGCCTGACCGCCGAGCTTTCCTTCCGAACCGACTTCACGGGCAACGCGGGTGACTTCCGAGGCGAAGGAGCGGAGCTGATCGACCATGACGTTGATCGTGTTCTTCAGCTCGAGGATCTCGCCGCGCACTTCGACGGTGATCTTCTTGGAGAGGTCGCCGTTGGCGACGGCCGTGGTGACTTCGGCGATGTTGCGCACCTGGCCGGTGAGGTTCGAGGCCATCATGTTGACCGACTCGGTGAGGTCCTTCCACGTGCCGCTGACGCCCTTGACGTCGGCCTGCCCGCCCAGCTTCCCTTCCGTACCGACCTCGCGGGCCACGCGGGTGACCTCCGAGGCGAACGAAGCGAGCTGCGCGACCATCGTGTTGACCGTCTTCGCCGTCCGCAGAAACTCGCCCTTGAGCGGCCGGCCGTCGAACTCGATGGCCATCGTGCGGGTGAGGTCGCCCTTCGCGACGGCGCCGATGACGCGTGCGATCTCGTTGGTCGGCTGGACCAGGTCGGTGATCAGATTGTTCACCGACTCCGCCATCACTCCCCACGACCCGCTGGCCGCCGGGACCTGGGCGCGCTGATTCAGCTTGCCCTCTTTGCCGACGACGTTCGAGATCCGTTCGATCTCCGAGGCCGTGCGCTCGTTGAGGTCGAGGATGTCGTTCAACGTATCGGCAATTTTTCCCTGCACGCCGGTGAACTCCACCGGCATGCGCACGGAAAAATCACCCTTCTTCATGGAACTGAGCGCTCGCAAGAGCAGGCGCTCGAAATCCTTTGGCCCATACTCCGTGGCCTTATCGACGCCGATGGTCGTCATAACCCGCGGTTCTCCCTCTCCTGGGAATGTATTTGATTGTGCAGAAGCGATTTAAGGCGGACGGCCCGGCCCGGTTGGGGCGGACGAATCAGTCTTAATGGAAGCGCCCATGCAACACCGGAGCCATGGACGGATGAGGGCGGTTGGGGCTCGGAGTCAGGGTGATTGGCGGCCGTATTCAGCGGGCGACGCCGCAGATCTGGCCGGAGGCGGATTTACAGGCCCTTCTACTGTTTCGGGCGTGGCCCGGCTCTCGTCTCCGCTCGAAAGTCGCGAAGGGTCACTCGCCATGTCCTGCGAAGCGATCCATCCTCCTCGCCGTCTGCTGCCGCGAGCACGCCGCCGAGGAACGTCCGCTCGACGTTCGGCGACTCCGTGTGGAGTCACCATCGCGGCTCATTCCATTTCTGCGGGTAAGGAAATGCTAGGCTGCCGCACTCCTTAAGTATGGTGGCCAAGTGAAAGAGGCCCGCGGCAGAATCGCAGTGGCGCTGCTGACCTCGTTCGTGCTTGGAGCACCGGTGGCCGCGGCCTCGTCGTACGAGCTCAAAGTCCTGATCGACGTCGATGCCCTCGCCCGGACCGGATGCACGGTCCCCCTGCCGAGCGGCGCCATCTTCGACGGTGTCGAGGCCATCCTGACCACGACTGTCACCGCCGACGATGTCACCGGAATCGGTAAGGTCACCCGCGTTGCCGGGGCACGCTGCAGCAACCCGGCGCTCGACACGTTCGACCCTCCGCGGCAGCTCGGCGCCCGGCAGTGGAGCGCCGCCGGTCCGAATCTCGTCGTGGAGACTCCCCTCTCGAGCTCACAGCTCCGCCAGGTTCTCGGCGCGAGCGTCTCCCTCTCCACGATGCGGCTGGCTTACGTAGCAGTCCCCTCCGCCGGCCCGGGCGGCGATGCGATCGTCGCCAACGGCACGAGCTCGATCCTGCTCCGCTCCGACGCCGACGGGACCAAGCGCCGTTCTGCAGGGCCCATTCGAAACATCCTGTTCGACGGCAAGACGAGCGATTGGAACGGTCTCGACCCCGTTCCGGGTGACGAGGCGGCCTATCGCGGCGAGATCCGGCTCGTGCGCGCCTTCGCCATCCGCCTCGGCGACATGTTCTATTTCCGCCTCGACGCCGGCATCGGCGGCGCGTCGTTCGAAGCGCTCCCCGACGCGCTGCCGAAAGAGGGACCGATCCCGCTCACCGTGACCTTCCTGACCAAGGCCAGCTCCACGGGCGGCCAGTTGCTGCGCTACCGCTGGGACTTCGAAGGCGACGGCATCTTCGATACCAACGATCCGGGGGCGAGGAACCACACCCGGACCTTCTTCACGCCGGGGGTTTACGACGCCGTCCTCGAGGTGACGAACGACAAGCAGCAGACGACCACCGGAACCGTGCGGATCCGCGTCACAGGAGCGCCGCCGGTCGCCGTCGCGACCGTTACGCCGTCCAACGGAGCGGTGCCGCTGAAGGTGACGTTCACCGGCTCGGCGATTCGCGGGACGGCACCGATCGCACGGTACGAGTGGGACCTCAACGGCGACGGGACGTTCGAGTTCAGCTCGGCGACCACCGGCAACACGACGCATACGTACACGGCCGCGCGCACGTACACGGCCAGGTTCCGCGTGGTCGACACCGCCGGCCTGAGCGCGATAGCACCGGAAGGCGCAACGACGGTCCGCGGGGCTCGGGCCGGCTCGCCCACCGCGACGATCACCTCGCCGACCGGTGCGTTGACCCGGAACACCGGCGACAACGTCTCGTTCAACGGTACTGGCACCACGCCTTCCGGCACGATCACGAAGTACGAGTGGGACTTCAACGGCGACGGCACCTACGACTACGCCGCCCCCACGGCCGCCGCTTCCTATACCTACGAGTCGCCGGGGACGTTCACAGTCTCGTTGCGAATCACGAATTCGGCCGGCCTGCGCAGCGTCGACACGGTGGATGTCGCCGTGAGCATGCAGGTGACGCTCAAGCTCTCCCCCGACACGCTCCGCCCGCCAGGCACCGTGAGCATCAACACCAACGTCAAGGGCAAGGCCCCGGTCAGCCTCTTCATCCGCAACAAGAGCGGGGACACGATCCGCACGCTCGTTGCCAGCCAGACCCGCGCCGCCGGCAACTACAGCGACAAATGGGACGGCACCACCGACGCCGGCGTGCTGGTCCCCGAAGGGGAGTACTACGCGGTCCTCAAGTACATCGCGAACGGCGTTCCCGTGCTCTACGACCTCACCACGACCACCGGCAACGATTCATACAACCCGTCGTGGAATCTGGCGACCACGAAGGACGGCAGTTGCTTCACCTGCATCTTCGATCCTTATGAGGATGACTTTCTTCAGGGCACGTTCACCCTGTCGCGCGCCTCGGCGGTCACGGTCTCGATCCGCGGCTACGACACCGTCTACGAAGCCGCCCCCCTCTTCGACCACCGGCTCTTTGGGAGCGGCGTGAAGTACACGGTCTACTGGGACGGGGCGAACGCCACCGGACAGCTCGTCCATCCGTCGCAGTCCAACGACTCGCAGTTCATCTTCGGCATGACCGCCGTCACCCTGCCGGACAATGCCATCTTCGTCGAGCGGGCCCCGGAGCTGACCGACGTCACCGTGACGCCGAATTACTTCGACCCCTTCACCGGCGACTTCCTCTCGCCGCAGAAGACGCCCGCGCGCGTCGCCTACAAACTGTCGAAGCCGGCCACGGTCCGCCTGCAGGTCCACCGCGCCGGAACGAACGCCGTGCTGCGCACCATCGAGAAGAACGCGCCCGCCGGCGCAGGTGAGATCGTCTGGGACGGCCGCAACGACCAGGGAATGCTCGCCGACGCCGGCGACTACCGCATCGCCCTCAAGGCGACCGACTCCGCCGGGCACCAGTCGCTGGTCCGGTACGCATTGATGAAGGTGTTCTATTGAGGCCGTCCATGCCGATGCTCCGCCGCGCCGTGCTGCTCCTGCTTGCGTCGTTGCTGCAGGTGCAGGCAGCACTCGGATACCACACGCCACCCTGGGACACCGGACACAACCCGGTCGATTCGCAGCCGGGAGTCGAGCAGACGACGCCGGGCCAGTGCCGGCCGAATGGCCAGGGGTCGCCGGTGGAGGTTTCCACCGGAAACTTCATCCATGCCGTGCCTCTGCTGGCGATGACCGGCATCGGTCCCGATGTCAACCTGACGCTGGTCTACAACAGTCTCGATCTGCGCAAGGGTCCGTTCGGCACCGGGTGGACCCACCGATACGAAGAGCGGCTGGTCGTCACGACCGACGGCTCGCAGGTCTTCGCCATCTGCTGCCAGGGACGCGGTAAACGCGATCGTTTGGTCCGCGGAGGCGACGGCCGCCGGTATACCGCCCTGCCGCCGAACGCCATCGACCTGACCCGCAACGACGACGAGACCCACACCATGCGCGACGAGCATGGGAATGTGAAGGAATTCGATGCCGACGGGAAGATGGTGCGGCTGGTCGACCGCAACGGCAACGCGCTCACCCTCGGCTACGACAACTCCGGATTCCTGACCACACTCACCGACGCGGCCGGCCGTGTGACCCGCTTCGCCAAGGGGGCGAGCGGCCGCGTCGCCAGTGTCACCGATCCGGCCAACCGGGTCTTCTCCTACAGCTACGACCCCGCCGGCCACCTCACCAAGATCACCGATCCGATGGGGCAGGCCTGGAGCTTCGACTACGACACGCGCGGGTTGCTCTCGGAGATCGTCGACCCGCGCAACAACGAGCAGGTGACCATCGAGTACGACAGCAAACGCCGCGTCAGCGAACTTACGGAACGCGCCGAGCGGTGGACCTTCACGTATGGCAATCGCGAGACCACCAAGCGCGATTCGGACGGCGACGAATGGGTCTTCCAATACAACGCCGCCGGGAGCATCACGAAGCGGACCGATCCCCAGGACAAGTCGATCGCCTTCACCTACGACGCCGATCTCAACATGACCTCGGTGACGGACGAGAACGGAAAAAAGACCAACTATACCTACGACTCGCAACACAACCTGCTCTCGATGACCGATGCCCTCGGCAACGTGTATCGCATGGCGTACGAGGCGACATTCAACCTCCCCACCAGCATTATCGACCCACTCGGCAACCCGACCCAGTTCCGCTACGACGCAAAAGGAAATCTCATTCGGCTCACCGATCCGAGCGGCGCCGTGACGCGGTTCGAATACGACGCGAAGGGGCAGATGACGCGAGCGACCGACGCCGCCGCTGCGGTCACGTCGTTCGCCTATGACGCCCACGGCAACATGGTTAGCTTCACCGCGCCCGGCAAGGCTGCGGAAGCCGCTACGTTCGACGTCATCGGCAATCTCCTCACCGCGACCGACGGCCGCGGCTCGGTTTCCAGGTTCGTCTACGACAACGCGCGCCGCGTGACCAGCAGCACCAACCCGGCGAACGGTGTGACCGCACGCCAGTACGACGCGACCGGCAATCTGACCTCGCTCACACTGCCGAATGGAGCGATCTACAAATTCGAGTACGACGCGTTTAGCCGCATGACCCGGATCGTCAATCCGCTGAACCAGTCTTCCTCCTACACCTACGACCGCCACGACAACGTCACCTCTGCCACCGACGCGACCGGCCGGGCCATCAACTTCGACTACGACCCGCTCGACCGGCCGACCCAGAAGAGGACCTCGGAGGAGACCGTCCGCTATACCTACGACCCGGCCGGCAACCTCCTCTCCGCGACGAACAGCCACAGCGACGTCACCTTCACCGTCGACGCGCTGAACCGCGTCCTGACCACAGCTGCGACACCGCAAAACGTCACCATCACCTACACCTACGACAAGGCCGGCCGGATTGCGTCGATCAATGACGGCTCGGGCGGCACGATCACCTACGGCTACGACAGCCGCTCGCTGGTCACGAGCATCGCCGACTTCGACGGCTTTACCGCCAACTTCATCTACGATGAGGTTGGCCGCCGCACTCGCATGGACCGTACCGGCGGCTACTCCGCCGCCTATGAATACGATCCCGCCAGCCACCTGCTCTCCCTCACCCACTCCGGCCCAGCAGGCCGGATGAAGTTCACCTACACCCACGATCAGGCCGATAACCGCATCACCATGACCGGCCCCGGCGGCGCACACAAATACAGCTACGACCACCGCAACTACCTCATCGGCGCCACGCACCCGGCGGCGGCCAAGCCGGACGAGAGCTATATCTACGACCCCCTCGGCAACCGCGTCAGCTCGCACCTCTCCGCCACCTACACCCACGACGCCGCGAACCGGCTGACCGCGGATGTCCGCTTCGACTACACCTACGACGCCGACGGAAACCTGGTCCAGCGCAAGGAACGCTCGAACGGCGAAGTGCGCGCATACACCTACGACACCGAGAACCGCCTAACCAGGATCACCTTCCCCGATGGCTCCACGGCAACGTACCGGTACGACCCCTTCGGCCGGCGGTATGAGAAGGTCGTCGGCACTCAGAGCACCCGCTACGTCTACCTCGGTGCGAGCGTCCTCAAAGAGCTCGACGGCAGCGGTGCCACCATCGCCCGCTATACGCCGGGGCTGGAATGGGACGAGATGATGGCAGTGCGGCGGGGCGGTAGCACGAGCGTATTCGAAGTGGATGGCCTGGGCTCCATCATTCGCGCTGTGAGTGGCAGTATGATGAAGGCCAGCTACGTATACGATTCCTTTGGCCGCATCGTCGCCCAAACAGGCACGCCGTCAGCGTCTTACGCATTCCAAGGGCGGGAGTTGGATACTGAATCGGGGCTGTATTATTACCGAGCGCGGTATTACGATTCGCTTACCGGGAGGTTCCTGTCCCAAGATCCTATCGGCCTGGTCGGTGGGCTGAATCTCTACACCTTCGTCAACAACAATCCGGTTAACTATGTCGATCCGTCCGGCACTGACTGGGCTGACACAGCAGTCAACATCTCGGCAGGAATTGGGGACGCGTTTCTCCTCGGGTTCGGTGACGAGCTGAGAGGGTGGGCAGATCGAACTTTCGGCTCTAATCTGAGTGACAGCGTCGATCGTTGTTCTGACGCCTATAGAAATGCGTCGATTGCTGCGACCTCGGCTATGACATTGGCCGGAGGCGGCCGGCTGGCGTATGCCGCAGGAGCGAAGTTAATCAGCTGGACCGCTCGTACTGCGGAACAGGCCGTTAATGCGCGAAATACACTAAAGATCGTTTTCAGAGGAGGATTCTTCAGAGATGCCAGAATCTATCCTCCAGAACAGATCATTGCTAAATACGGCCCTCAAGGCGCTATCGAGGCAGCCGGGCGTACGAATCGCGCTCTGAATGTAGGCGGGGCGGCAGCGCTTGCCGGAGCGATTAACGATTTTTTCAATTTGCCGGAATGCGGGTGTGAACACTGAAATGACAGAGGTAATCCGGCTTCGGAACATCAGAGATGAGGAAACAACAGGATTTGAGCTCGACCCACTTACGGGGCTTTACCGAATCTTTGCCCTGCCTCGACTAAGCTCGGCTGGTATTCGGGGTTTTGCCGATATCCGCCGAATCGGGCTGCGAAAACCGGATACGGTGTTCGCTGCAATCTACGCCGCCGACAATCAACTACACGTTGCGATCCCTCCTCAACATTTTACGTGGCCGGGGACCTATGCGGCGCGACGCACGACGCTCTTAATGAGCATCAAAGCATTCTCCATCAAATCAGGCTCACGGACGTTCCTCAATTTCCTGTATACCTTCAGCGACTCGCGTCACGAGTTCCCCGGTCCGGAGGCCGTTGACATTTTTGCGATGATCGCATGGAAGACTTCGTCACTGGAAGAAGTGCGCACGACGATTTGCCTGTGGGAGGGACTGGCGAACGGCGAGGATATCGCGAGCTCTGAGTTTCAGCTGCGGCTTGAATCTGTGAAGGCGTCGCGATGACGAGTTACCGTCCACGATCTGGCGGCGCGAACGCCAAAATCCAAGATCAGCGCCTACCCCCATCAGTTCGACTCGTTCCTTGCATAGCCCTCCTCCACTTTCTTCTTGCTAATGCCCAGACTGCGGCCACACCTCCGGCGAATGTCCTCGTCAATGCAGCCGCCCTCTCCACCTCCTCCTTCAATCCCGCCTCCGCCGAAACCGTCGACCTCCGCTACCGCCTCCCCCGCGACGCCACCGTCACCGTCTCCATCTACGACCCCGACCGCCGCCTGATCCGCATCCTCGCCGCCAACGCCAAGCGCAAGCAGGGCGACAACAAAGAGCGCTGGGACGGAAAAGACCTGGACGGCCGCATCGTCCCCGACGAAGCCTACTTCTTCGTCATCGAAGCAAAGGACGAAGACGGCAACACCGCCGTTTACGACCCCATCACCTTCAGCGGCGGGGAGTTCGGGGACGTCACCGTAGGGCAGGTGGACAAGGGCTCGGGGACGGTCACGTACGAGCTGTCGCGGCCTTCGCGGGTGTTGCTGCGGGCGGGGATCGCCGGGAGCGTGATGCTGAAGACGGTGGTCGACTGGGAACCTCGCGCGGCGGGGACGGTCACGGAGTACTGGAACGGAAAGGACGAGGATGGAGTGATCGACCTCTTCGCCAGGAAACACACCCTCGTCCTCAGCTACACCACCCTGCCGGAGACGAACGTCATCACCTACGGCAACAGCCAGTACAACTATCGCCAGTACCGCGCTTCGCTGAAAGCGGAGCGGCCGATGAAGGCGGACCGGCCGATGGCCAACCACCGGCGGATCTCGCCGCACTTTCTGCAGTCGCGCCTCACCGACCGCGCGTTCAAGGTGAAGATCGACTTTCCGCAGCTTCGGAAAGGAGAGGCGGTGAAGGACCGCGTCCTGGTCCGGCTGGACATCGACCCGAAGGACCGGGCGATCCTCGGCGACCAGCAACTGGAGGTCATGCTGTTCGTCGACACCGAGTTCCACACCGAGGAAGAGCGGGGGTACCTGCCGATGAACATCCCCCTCGAATTGCAGCAGCTGCCGCCGGGGGAGCACGTCATCACCGTCAACGTCGTCACTCTCGGCGACCAGATCGGCGTCGGAAGCCGGAAGATCCAAGTCGGCCGGTGACGCGCAACGGATACCTGCCGTTTCGCCTGCTGGCGTTCCTCCTGGCGTCGCTGTCCGTCTGCAGCCTCCTGCTCTACTTCTTCGGCATCGGCCGCTTCGGCCTCATCGCCCCGCTGCTGCTGGCGATCGAGACCGCCGGGCTCCTCGGACTCGCACTCGCGGCGCGGACCCGCGGCCGGCGCGACCTCACGGGACTCCTCGCCGCCGGGCTCTGGGCCGGCTGCATCGCCACCTTGGCCTACGACCTGGTCCGCGTGCCGCTCGTCCACAGCCGGATGCCGGTGTTCAAGGCCATCTCCTACTTCGGTACGCTGCTGCTCGGGATCGAATCCGAGTCGGTCGCCTCGGCGGCGCTCGGATGGGGCTATCACCTGACCAACGGCGTCAGCTTCGGACTGATGTATGCGGCGCTGGTGCGGCGCCCGGGCGCGGTCACGGCCGTCCTGTGGGGGATCGCTCTCGAGGGCGTGATGCTGCTGACGCCGTACGCCGAGGTGTTCGGCTACGCCCGCGACAGCCGCTTCGTCGCCGTGACCCTCGGCTCGCACGCCGTGTATGGACTCGTGCTCTGGCTTGCCCTGAAATGGTACGCGGCCCTGTGCGAGCGCTGGCCGCGGGGCAGCCTCGTGGCCGGGTTCATCGGTGTCCCGGTCGCGCTCGCGCTCCTCGCCGCCGACTTTCACGCCATTCACGGCCGGAGCCTGCCCGCCTCGCCGCCGCCGTACATCGGCCCGCACCTTTACACGACCTGGAACACGCCGGAGCCCGACCGGCTGGCGCTCCTCTGGCTGCTGAAGCGGCGTGTCGACCCGGCCGCCGAGTTTCATTTCATCGAGCCGTTCGAGAAGATCCGCTTCGGCCGGCCGCTCGACCTGCCGGAAGCGGACGTCCGCCGGAAAGGACGACAATCGGCGACCGAGGTGCTGGTGAGCCGCTTCGGCATCCGGCAGGACCCGCGGACGGCGCTGCTCGTGCGCACCACCCACCTCGCGGAGGTCTCGAAATGGATGCTGATCGGCGACTCGGAGGCCACCCGCGAGGTCGATGCCCTGCGGGCGATCGCGGCGCGTCACTGCGGCGAGAAGCTCACCACCGCCTGCCTGAGCCCAATCTTCGGCGAGCTGGATCGCCGTTATGGGGAGAGACCGGAATGACCCGTCGGATCGCGCTGGCCTGTACCCTCGCCGCATCGTTGTTCGCCGGATCCGCGCTCGCCGAGGGGCTGGAAAAGGGAACGCTGGTCTTCGTCGCGACCGTGGCCGGCAACTGGGACCTCTTCGTCCTGCGCGCCGGCGAGAGCGCGCCGGTGCGGCTCACCGAAACGCCGCTCGACGAGCGCGCGCCGGCGCTCTCGGCGGACGGCCGCCGCGTCGCCTACGCCACCAGCGACGGCGCACTCTGGGTGCGAGATCTCGCCGACGCTGCCTCGGTACGGCTCGAGCTCCCGCCGGGGATCTACGGCTCTCCCTCCTGGATGCCCGACGGAAGCGGCATCGTCTACACCTCCTACGAATACCGCCCGCCGCACGAAGACGCCGACTTCTTCTCTTACAGCTTCGCCACCGGGAAGACGACGCCGTTCCTGCGCCAGACCGGCCCGCAGGACTTCGCCTCGCTCTCCCCCGCCGCGGACCGCGTCGCCTACATGTCCTCGCTCGCCACCACCGTCCACGGCTTCGGCTCGACCGTGAACCAGCAGCTTTGGCTCCTCTCCCTGCGCAGCGGCGAGCCGCAACAGCTCTTCCTCGGCACCTCGCGCCTCACCCGACCCGCCTGGTCTCCCGACGGCAAGGCCCTCGCCGTCGCATCCGACCGCTCCGGCTCCACGGAAATCTGGATCGTCGATCCCGACGCGCGCAAGGAGCCCGTCCGTCTCACCGGCGGCCCCGGAGGCAAGTTCACTCCCACCTGGTCGCCCGACGGAAGCGAGATCGCCTGCATCTCCACCGCCTCCGGCCGCTCCGAGCTCACGATCATCAACGTCAAAACGAAAGCCGCCCGCCGCCTGCAGCTCTTCAAGTCCGAAGAGGTCGAGATCCGCGAACCGCACTGGCGGTGAACGGCGGGACTCTCCTACGGCAACTCATACTCAAACCCGTAAAAGTGCTTTCCCTCGCGGATGGCGATCGTCATCTTGCCGGTCAGCCCTTCCAGCCCACCCGTCCCGGAGTCAGGCACCACGGTGATGGTCAGCCCCGGCTCGCCGCGGTTCATGGTGCCGCTGTGCTGGAGGACGAACGTGCCGCTGCGGCCGGCGAGGGTTCCGGTGACGCGTTCCATCGCCACGTAGCCGGCGGAGCCCTGGACGCCCGATTGGACGGCGAGCATCTCTCCTTTGCTCGTTCCTTCGAGGTCGCCGTGGAACTGTTTGTCGAGCGACATCCGGCCGATCGCGGCCTCGGCGTCGGCAGGGGGTCTGGGGGGCGAGCTTCACGTCGAATGTTCCGGCCGCACAGCGCGTGATCCCCAGGGTCAGAGCTTCGCTTTTCTCGGAAGAACGAAGATCTGATACGCGCATATAGCAGGCTTGGACCGCTGCCGATGGAAACGTGCCGCCCACTGCGTATCCATCACGCGAGCCTAAGGGGACGGAGAGAGCGGGTTACTCCTCGTCCTGCTCCTCCCCCTTCCTCTTCCTCTTCGTCCCGGCCTTCTTTTTCGTGCTTCCGTTCTTGCGGCCGAGGTGTTGGCGGAGAATTTCGAGGTGGGGGCCAAGGGCGGCGTTTTCGGGGAATTCGGCGAGGGCGCCAGCCAGCCGGTAGGTGTGCATCGCGGATGCGACGACCTCCGCCCACTCCGCCTCGATGGTGTAGCTCAGGCAGGTCTGGAAGATCTTCATGCGCTCGCCGACGATGCGGAGAGCGTCTTTCGCCTGCAGCACTTCACGTGCTCTTTGGCTGTCGAACGGGGCGAACTTCGGCATCCGCGGCTCGGATTCCACCGAGGCGGCCAGAGAGAGGACGAACTCACGAGAGACGGTCCGCGCCCCGCGCACCCGCTTTGCCGTCGCCGGCTGCGGTGCCTGGAGGCCGAGGTATTCGGTCAGCACGTCCATCGCCTCGAGAACCTTCGGTACCAGCTCTTCCGGGGGCCGGCGGGGGGAAGCCGGCCTCTCGGCCTCGGCGGGCATGCCACTCTCCGACGGGACAGCCAGGCGGGTCTCTTCGTCCTCGGATTTGCTCATCGTCGTTCCGACCTGCGTGTTTCTGGAAAAAGGATACACCTCGGTCCGCCGGTTCGAGAATCGATCGAGTGTCGTGTCCAGCTTGTTTTCGGGGGTGATTTGCGAGCGCCGGCAGGCCGGATGCGAGTCGCCGCGACGAGGGCGATGCTGGGACATCGTCGAGGAGCGGCGACGAAGCAGACGGTCTGCCGCCGCCGCAAAGCACTCCCGAAAAACAAGCTGGACACGACACTCGATCACTGCACTCCGGCTCTGGCTTTCAGGCCCGGACGGTGATTGGAAATCGGGATTCTCCTGAAATCGATGGTTTCGGCTCTGAGATTCAGAGCCGCGACCTCAGAATTCAGCGATCAACCTCGACGATGTCGCGAAACAACTCGAATTTTCTGCTCCGCGGCTCTGACTTTCAGAGCTGGACGCCAAGTGGAGACGGCCATTCTCCGCAGGACGGAGCCTTCGGCTCTGACTTTCAGAGCCGCGACCTCAGAATTCAGCGATGAAACCCGACAATGCCGGGAAGCAACTCGAACTTGCTGCCTCGCGGCTCTGACTTTCAGACCTGGATGCCGAGTGGAGATGGCCATTCCCCGCAGGACGGAGCCTTTCGGCTCTGACTTTCAGAGCCGCGACCTCAGAATGCAGCGATGAAAGACGACAATGCGGCGAAGCAACTCGAACTTGCTGCCTCGCGGCTCTGACTTTCAGACCTGGATGC
Source organism: Thermoanaerobaculia bacterium (assembly GCA_035629865.1). GTDB lineage: Bacteria > Acidobacteriota > Thermoanaerobaculia > Gp7-AA8 > Gp7-AA8 > QHVT01. The sequence goes on from DASPHC010000128.1 coordinate 13,766, forward strand.
TGGTCAGAGCCGGGGTCAGAGCTTCGCGTTTCTCAGCAGAACGAAGATCTAATCCCCGCCCTTCACAACGCCCGCGCCAAGCCGCCGAAGGCGGCGAAAGATCTGTAGGCCCGCCCTTCAGGGCGGGTTACTGGCGCGTAAAACCCGGCGAGCCCGCGAAGCGGGCGGCAGAACAGGCACTCGCACCAACCTACCCTGTCGCCCGCTTCGCGGGCTCCACTCGGGGGTGCGCCGCTTTCCCCGGCCTTAAGGCCGGGGCTACAGATCTTTTGCTGCCTACGGCAGCAACGCACTCCTACGGCAACCCATACTCCAACGCGTAGAAGTGCTTCCCATCCCGGATGTCGATGGTCATCCATCCAGTCAACCCTTCGAGCCCGCCCGTCCCGGAGTCGGGGACGACGGTGATGGTGAGCCCAGGCTCGCCGCGGTTCATGGTGCCGCTGTGTTGGAGGACGAAGGTTCCGGTGCGGCCGGCGAGGGTGCCGGTGACGCGCTCCATGGCCACGTAGCCGGCGGAGCCTTTGACGCCCGACTGGACGGCGAGCATTTCTCCTTTGCTCGTTCCTTCGAGGTCGCCGTGGAACTGTTTGTCGATCGACATGCGGCCGATCGCCGCCTCGGCGTCGGCGGGGGTCTGGGGAACGAGCTTCACTTCGAATGTTCCGGCCGCACGGGTGGTCATGCGCGCCTCCTTCTTTACAGGTTGCGTCGAGGCCGTGCAGGCGGCGGCGAGGAGGCTGAGGGCGGCCGCGGCGAGGGCGAAGCGCAAGCGCTGGTTCATGGCGGGGAGGATATCCGCTTCTCCCTCCCTGTGACCGCGAGACCGGCCGGGATTGCGCTATCTTGCGGTCATGCTCCACGAACAGCTCCGCGAAGCGCGCATCCGGGCCGGTCTGACGCAGGTGAAACTGGCGAAGCTGGCCAACGTTCCGCGCAGCCAGCTCCGGAAGTTCGAGGAAGGGGGCAACATCACCCTCACCACGCTCCGGAAGCTCGTCACCCAGCTTCCCGACCTCCAGCGCCTCAATCTCGGCGCGGTGGAGATCCTGCCGGGCAATGTCGACCCGGTCGCGATCCGCTCCGCCGCGGCCGACATGATCGCGCTCGGCCATCGCCTCCTGGCCGCCGTCGGAGGTCCCGCCGAGCCGGATGACGAAACGCCGTTACCCTAACCGCGCTTCGAACGAGCTCCGCGCAATGGTCGCCAACTCCTCCTCCGTCAGGCCAAGGGCCTCGGCGGCGGCGACGTAGTTCTCCTCGATGTAGCCGCCGAAGTAGGCGGGGTCGTCGGAGTTGATCGTGACCTTGAGCCCGCGGTCGAGCATCGTCTTCAGGTTGTGGTCGCGCATGGTGTCGAAGACGCGGAGCTTGATGTTGGAGAGTGGGCAGACGGTGAGCGGGATCTGCTCGGCGACCAGGCGGTCGACGAGTCTGGGGTCTTCGAGACAGCGGACGCCGTGGTCGATGCGGCGGACGTGCAGGAGGTCGAGCGCTTCCCAGATGTACTCCGGCGGTCCCTCTTCCCCTGCATGCGCGACGGCCAGCAACCCGGCCTCCCGCGCGGCGCGGAAGACGCGCTCGAACTTGCGCGGCGGATGCCCCTTCTCCGAGGAATCGAGACCGACGGCGAGGATCCAGTCGCCGTATGGCAGTGCAGCCTCGAGCGTCCGCATTGCGTCGTCTTCATCGAGATGACGCAGGAAGCAGAGGATCAGCTTCGACGTGACGCCGAGGTCGCGCTCCGCGTCGACCTGCGCATCGCGAAGGCCGCGGATGACCGTGTCGAAGGCGATCCCGCGGTGGGTGTGGGTCTGCGGGTCGAAGAAGATCTCCGCATGCCGGACGTTCTGCGACGCCGCCTTGCGAAAGTACGCTGCGGCCATGTCCCGAAAGTCCTCCCGCATCTGCAGCACGGCCGCTCCCTGGTAGTAGATGTCGAGGAAGGACTGCAGGTCCTGAAAGTCGTACGCGCGGCGAAGCCCCCCGACCGACGCAAACGGCAGCGCTACCTTGTTCCGCGCCGCCAGCTCGAACATCAGCTCCGGCTCGAGCGTCCCCTCGATGTGCAGGTGCAGTTCGGCTTTCGGGAGGGAGGCGATGAAGTCGCGCATGGAGGGGAGAGTGTAGAAGGCGAAGGGTGGGAGGCGGAAGGTGTTATACGCAGTGTTTTGGAACTCTGCGTATAAGAGGTCACAGGTGGGCCAGCCTCACCCCTCACGACCCATTCAGAAGACCAACGTAAATCTGCCCCTTTGCTGCCGTAGGCAGCTAAAGATCTGTAGGCCCGGCCTTCAGGCCGGGTACAGCCGGACCCCACCAGGCGAGCCCGCGGAGCGGGCGACAGAAAGACGGTCGGCATGTTTCTCGTCTGTCGCCCGCTACGCGGGCTCGAAATCCATGCACGCTTTTACCCGGCCTAAAGGCCGGGCCTACAGATCTTTAGCTGCCTACGGCAGCAAACGACATGGTGCTACACATTGCGTCCCGGATTTCCATTCCTGGGTGCCTCACCCATCACTCCAGCAACTTCGCAATCCTCGGCAGCATCACCCGCGCCGCCTCGACCGCCACCGCACTCCCCGGGCCGATGTCGAAGTAGAAGACGGCGGTGACGACGCGTGCGTCGGGGTGGGCGAGCTCGGTGGCGGTGGGAACGCCCGGGTTCCCGCGCCATTTTGCGACGGACATCATGTAGACGGCGCTGGAGTCGGTCTGCTGGCCGGGGTCGAAGATGGTGTGGTTGCGGTTGAGGACGAGCTGGCCGCCGACCATGTGGATCGGGGAGGAGACGTTTTCGTTGAGGCGGACGCGGTCCTGCGAGGGGAAGGAGAGCTGGAGGCGGTGGGTCTCGAAGCGGTCGGTGAGGGCGGCCAGGCGGTTGAGGGTGCGCTGGCTCGCCGATTGGCCGATGGCGCCTGCGACGTTGCGGCTGGCCTGGTCGAGTGCGGTCAGGTAGGCGCGGCGGCCGGTGGCTCCGGGGCGGGCGTAGCGGACGACACGCCGGCCGTCGGGCGAGACGGCGACGTGGCCGGAGTCGGTGAAGAGGCGGCCGCGGGTGACGAGGGCGGCGAGGATCGTTCCCACCGGCCGCGCTTCGGGACGCGTCACGGTCGGGGAGCCGGTCTTGGAGAAGACGGCGACGTTGAAGCCGGGGAAGCGGCTTTCGAGCTGGCGGACCTGCGCGGCGAGCGGCTTGGCGGTGCCCTGGCCGCCGAGGATCACCCGGGTCATGCCGGAGAGGACGGCGGTGCGTGCTTCGTCGGTGACGGCGAGCTCGCCGAAGAGGGGCGGCGGCGGCTCGGCCAGCACTTTGTCGTCGCGGTCGCGGATGGCGTGCAGCATGGTCGCTTCGACCTGACGTTTGGTGACGAGGCGCGACAACGCCTCGGCGAGCTGCACGTTCGTCCATTGCGACGTCGACCCGCCGAGGAGAAGGCTGACCAGCTCCGTGCGGAACTGATTCACCTGGTTGAACGAGAGATTCACCCGCTCCGGCGACACCGCCTGGAATGCCGCGCGAACCTTCCACGCCGTCTCGCTGTTCTCGTTCGCGGTGAAGCGCTCGACCAGCGCGCGCCAGGGACGCAGGTCGTAGTGCATCGTCACCATGGCGGAGCGGCCGATCGCGCTCGCCTCCCCCGCCGGCACGTCGGGAGCGGCGACGCCGGCGTACTTGCGGACGCCGGTGATCTCCGCGAAGGCCTCGACGAACGGAGCCTCGTCGATCCGGTCGAGGGTGCCGGGAGTGATGGCGGCGGAGGTCTCTTCGGTCGGTCGAACGGGCTTCCAGTCCTCCTTCATGTGCACGCCGAGGCTGGGAGGAAAATCCAGAACCTGCGCGCCGATGCGGATGCCGGAGCTCGCGCCGGGACGCGGCCACTCGACGTCGGGCTGGCGGGTGAAGACCTGGTTTAGCGGCACGTTCAGCGTGCGGTCGCGGAGATCGCGCGGCGCGGCGAGGGCAAGGGTCGCCAGCTCGACCGTGTACTTGTTGCAGGAGCGCTCGATCGCGAGACCGAGGTCCGTCCAGGCGTCGGCATGCGGCCAGAGCTTGTAGTCCTGGCCGGTGAAGAACTGCAGCACCTCGCGCTCCCCGACCCCGCCGTCCTTGCGAGGGATGGGCTCGGGGCCGTGCGGCTCGACGGCGACGTCGAGGAGGAACGGATGGCGGCTGACGGCGCTGGCGTAGAAGAACGGCTTGCCGGCGGAGCCGATCGGGTGGCGCTTGAAGTTGTGGTTGACGACGAGGCGCCGCCGCTCGTCTTCGCTCACACGCAGCGAAGCGAGGTCGCTCTGCGACGGGAAGCTGGCCGCGGCGAGGATCTCGCCGGTCTTGCCGTTCATCACCGTGACGGAGGCGGGGAACGGATCGCCTGCGGCGGCGCTGCGGACCAGGCCTCCGGCGTACGCGCGGAGCGTCTCGTCGAGCGACGCCTGCAGCGAGCGGTCGACGCTGAGCTGGATGTCGAACTTCTCGGCGAGCTCGCGGGCGCGGCGTTCGTCGAGTTGCTGGAGCGCGTGCGTGACGCTGCGGGCCAGCGCCTCGCCGAACGTCAGCATCTCTTCCCCTTCCTCACCACCAACCCAGCGCAGCAGCGGCTCGTCCTCGCTGTAGGTCCGCTCCCGCCGGGCGTTGCGCGTACGCATGGTGCTGAGGCGCTCGAAGCGGCGCTCGGCGGCGTAGAGGAAGGTCTCGCCGGCCGCCTTCGGCTCGGTCGCGGAGAGGTAGAGCCAGTCGCCGGCGGCGAGGCGGGCGATGCGTCCCTCGGTGACGGTGTTGCCGAGCAGGCGCACTTCGCCGGCGGTGTTCCCCTTCATCCGCTGTTCGAGGATGGCGATGCCGCCGCTGCTGTGGATCTCCACCGCGGGCAACGACGAGCCGCCGGGAAAGTCGAGATGGACCGCATGTGCGGCGACGTCGCTCGTGTTGCCGACCGGCGTGCGGACCTCGCGCTGCGGCATGCCGGTCACGTAGCGCATCAGGTCGATGGTGCGGCCGTTGGACGACACCAGCGTCGCGTCCGAGCCGGGGCCGGCGTAGGCGATGTTGCCGCGCCACTCGGTCGACGTCGCGAAGGGGAGGCGGACCGTGCGCAGGTACGGGTTCAGCTCGCGGAGGCGGCAGTCCTGGACGACGAAGAAGTGGCCGAAGAGCTCACGGTTACCGTTGAACAGCTCCACGTCGCGCTCGAGGTAGCTCTCCTGGAACCACTTCCGCTCGGCGGCGGTGGCCTTTGGCGTGAGGACGATGCGGTTGTCGCGGCAGCTGTATTGAAGGGCGCTCTTGCGAATGAGCGCGTTGGCGCGCTGCACGTAGCTGCGCGACGAGTAGTACGACAGCGGCTCGTACCGCTGCCGCGACCAGAGCAGCAGCACCAGCGCCGCGAAGACGACCAGCCATCCGATCCCGCGCCGCGTCAACGGAAGCCTCCCGGCAGCGTCTCGGACGTGTCGCGCATGAAGGCGAAGCAGTACGCGATCACGAGCAGCAGGGCCACGGTCTCCAGCACGTCGCCGGCGGAGTCGAGGCCGAGGAGATAGGCGTTCTTGCCGGTGAGCAGCACCAGCTCGTGGTTCGCCAGGATCATGTAGACGCTGGCCACGGTGATGGTGAGCGCGGCCATGGCGGCGATCACGGAGAGCGCGCTGCCGCGGCCGGCGAAGAAACCGGCCCCCCGCCGCGCGCTCCCCCACGGCGTCAGCCGCCAGGCGACATACCCGAACAGCAGGTAGAGCGTCAGCATCGCCACCGTCCCGGCCAGCCCCCACTCCGCGGCGACGAACACCGCCGGCGCGAAGTCGCGCAGCGCGGTATCACCGAGATGCGGGCTGACCTCGGTGTGTCCATACCCGACGCCGAACAGCCCCGTGCCGATGTAGCGCTGCAGGATGGCCGAGGTGATGGCGAGACTCTCGCCGCGCTTCGTGGCGAGCTGCTGCAACTGCTCCGGTGCGGCGGAGTGGAAGAAGCGGGCGTAGTTGGAGTCGGAGGCGAGCGAGAGCAGCGTCTCCTCGCTTCCGATCATCGGCAGAAAGACGCGCAGCACCGGCGCACCGGCGACGACGATGAGGGTAAAGGCGATGATGAGGCGCGTGACGATGCTCTTGCGGTCGACCGCATAGAGCAGGAGGAGGAACACCGGGACGTTGAGCAGCGCCAGGCCGATGTCGCTGGTGAGGACGGCGGGAAGGGCCCAGACCAGCGTCATCATGACGATGGCCGCGGTGATGTCCGGGAGTTGAAGCTTGCCTGCCTGTTGCACGCGCTGCCAGACGCGCCAGAGGAAGATGCCCTGCAGGACTGCCGCCGCCGGAACGTACGCCGCGCTGAGGGAGATGCGCCCGCCGGGAAGCATCGCGCTTTCCTTGAAGCCGAAGAGGAGCAGGAGAAAGCGGGCCGCGAAGAAGGCGAAGGACCACCAGAGGAGCGGGGTGAGCTCGGGGGTAAGGAACGGGGCCACGAGCCGCCGGACACGGTGCATCTTCGTCCCATTCGTCCCATCGGTCCCATCTGTCCCATTAGTCCCATGGGACCTATGGGACCTATGGGACCAATGGGACCAATGGGACAAATAGTCGCGCGCTTCGCGCGAACGCAGCAGCACGGCCCCTACTGCCAGCAAGTGGCACCCGATCCACACCAGCTTCTTGGGCCCTTCCACGAGCCTCGCGCAGAAGATCGTGGAGAACAAGAGCCCAATCAGCGGCAATACCCAGGTCCGGCTGCGCCGCAGTTCCGCAACGCTGACCACCGGGATGCTGGCGACGATGAAGATCCACGGCAATGCCATCCACGCCACCGCGCCGAGCTCCGCGGCTTCGAGCCGGTACGGCGGCATGGCCCAGACGCGATGGCCGAAGAGGAGGCGGACGCCGACGAGCAGCTCGACCGCGCCGGCGAGCAGCGCCTGTGCGTAGGTGAAGCGGACGGCGGAGGCGCTGACGATCTTGAGCAGTTGCAGGACGAGCGCGGCGAGCAGGAGCAGCAGCGGCGGACGGACCACGCTCATCCGCACCGCGGCGAGATCCGACGCGCCGATCCAGGTGGTGCGGCCGAGGGTCGCGTCGGCGGGACCGCGCGGGGAGACGATCCGGAAGCCGGAGCCGATGTTGTGGGGGAAGAAGCGCGGCAGCTCGATGAGGGCGCTCGACTGGAGCGCGACCGACTCGCTGGTGCCGGCGAAGTAGAGGCTGCGGTCGACGAGCTGCGCGTCGCCCATGGCCAGCGCGACCGCCTTTCCGCTCTCCTCCTGCTGGACGTGCAGCGCGGCGAATTCGCTCTCGCTGAGCGAGTGGATCTCCGGCGTGTCGAAGTCGAGGGCGAAGCTGCGCGCGCCGCCGCGGTAGACGACGCTGCGGCGCTCGGCGAGCCCGCCGCCGTCGAAGGTCTCGCTGACCGGCGGGAGGGTGTAGAGATGGATGCGCGTTCCCTCGGCGATCGCAAACGACGACGGCGGCGGCGTTGCGGCATTCGCCTTTCGCAGCGTCACCGACGCGTCGAGCGAGACCAGCCGCAGATCCGGTCCCGGACGCGAATAGCAGAGGAAGGAGCGCAGCGACTCGGCGGGGGCAGTGGAGTTGCCATGGCGCGCCAGAAAGTCGATCGAATACGTCCGCGCACCCGAAGTCACCGGCGTCGCGAACGGGAGGACGATGATCCAGTCGAGACCCGGGATCTTCGCCTGGCGCGGCGGGATCGCATGGACGTGGGTCCCCGAGGTGAACGAATCGTCGCCCTCGTCGTAGGTCCAGCATTCCGCGCCGATGCAGATGCGATCCCCGTCCTCGATCTCCTGCGCACCGAGGATGCCGTGCGCGGAGGTGGCGATCACGCCGGCGCGGCGGTCCGCCGCCGGCAACTCGATCGCCAGTGCGCCTTTCTGGTCGCCGGACGCGGGCCGGAAGACAAATGTCCCGAACAGCGTCTGCGGGATGCGTCGGCGGCGGGCCGGCACGTCGCCGATCAGCACGCGGCTGCCGCCCGGTGTCCGCTCGCGTACGTCCTTGCGCAGCACCGCGCCGTTCTCGCTGCGGAACGCGATGCCGTGCAGCTCGATCATGATCCGCATGGCGTCGCGCCACCAGAGCGCGCTCATGATCAGCGCGGGAGCGAAGCCGACGAGGTAGATCAGCAGCAGCGCCCGGCCGGTGGCGCGGCGCTGCAGGTCGGCGGTGCGCCATGCGATGACCGCCAGGACCAGCACCGCCGCCAGGACGACGGCCCCCGTGGCGACGCTGAAGAGCTGCACGATCATCAGGCGAGGTCCTTGTCCGTGGGAGGGCGGTCGGACGAGCGGAGGTACTCGAGCTCGACGTTGTAGAACGAGGTGCGCAGCGCCCGCGCATCGCGCACGGTCACGAGCACCCACACAAACACGAGTGCCATCACGACGGCCGAAAGCGCCGCGAGGAAGCCCCACCACCACTTCGACGCCGCGAGACGGATGCGCAGGCGGTCGGTGGCACTCCGCTTCGCCTCCAGATCCGTCACCGCCTTCGGCGGCGCCGACGCGCCGAGCAACTGCCGGATCGCGACGAGCACCGCCCGCTGCTCGCCCGGCGACCGCCTGGCCGCCCACGTCGCGGCGGCGGCGGCGAAGTCGCGGTCGGCAGCCTTGCGCCATGCAGCGGCGCGCGTGCCGAGCGGCGCTTCCGGCGGCTGCGCGTCCTCGGCGGCGAGGCCGGTGATCCAGCGCGGCAGCTCGCTCCGCGCCCCATCGGCGGCAGAGAGATCCGCGAGCGACGACGACTGCGACTGCGGCAGCCACTCACGCACGGCGGTCGCGGCGTCGGCAATGCGCGTGCGCGGGATGTTGGAGCCGGCCAGCATCCGCGTGACCGCCTGCGCGAACGGCCGCTGCTGGTCCGGCGCGACGTTGCGGCGCAGGAAGGCCTGTTCGAGCAGCTCGTCTTTGGTCGCCGCCAGTCCTTTCCGCAGCTCCGGCGTGCAAACCTCGGCGGGACAGCGGTCGCCGGCCAGCCACCAGTCGAGCACCTGGATGGCGTTGAGGTTCAGCCGCGCGTCGTCGGGACGGCGCCAGTCGAGCAGTTGCTCGACGTTCGACAGCGCCCAGAGCTGCGACTCGTTCTGCCAGCCGTTCGCCTTCGCCCGCTCGACCTGCGCGTCGAGGAGCTGGCGCACCGGGCTCGGATACGTCCGCGGCGGGCGGCTGAACTCCCGCTGCCGCATCGCGTCGTCCCCTTCGAACCGCCCGCCGCGCATGTAGCCGGCGATGAGGTTGTTGTAGAGGTCATACGAGGAAAGGCTGGCCGTCCCTGTGGCGGTGCAGCCCGGCGCCGCGATCAGCAGCTTGCTCCACGACGGCGCGCCGCGCGACGTGCCGATGAGGCGCAGGTTGCTGAGCGGCTTGACCGAGCCGATGACGTTCTTCAGCGACTTCCACGGCGGCGCCGCGCCCGACTGCCCGAGCCGCGCCACGCCGAGGGCGTGATGGAGATGGATGACCGTGGAGACGTTCTGGTCGCTCAGGTCGAGCCTCGTCCGCGGCGCACGCGCGGCGGCGATCACCCGTTCGTCGTCCTGGGTCCGGTCGAGCGTCTGCGAGATCACCCGGTCCGCTTCCGCGGCGCGCCCTGCGTCGATCAGCTCCGTGGCAAAGACCAGCGCGACGATGAGGTTGTCCGGTTCGGTGTCGGCGATCGTCGAGAGGCGCTCGATGCGCGTTTCGGCGTCGCCGTCACCATGCAGGGCGATCGCCTCGCGCGCGGCGGCCCGGTCGCGCGGGGGCAGCGCATCGGCGGCGCCGGCGCACGGCAGCGGCCCGACCGGCGCGGTCAGGTACTCCTCGCCGCCGAAGCCTTCCTTCACCCACTCGCGCTCCACTTCCGCCGAAGCCTCGGCGACGACCGTCAATTCGGCCAGCTCCTCGCGCGTCGCCTCCGGCAGCGAGGCAAAGCTGCGGTCCTTGGTCTGCTCGACGTAATAGATGGAGGCGTAGCCGAGAGCCATCAGCAGCGCCAGCGCCACGGCAGGCCAGAACCAGCGATCGTCGGGATGTCGCGGTCCGGCCATTACTTTCCTCCGCCGAGCCAGGTGGCCGGAACGCGCGGCAGCCAGCGGAAGCGGTCGTCGAGCAGCCACTCCATCGACAGCAGCACGCCGCAGGGGCGCTCGGCCGTCGCGTCGCCGTCCCCCTTGCGGATCATGGTGTGGCAGAAGTCGAAGCGGAACCGCTTCGCGTGTGTCACCAGGGCGCCGTGCAGCGTCGGCAGGCTGCGCCGCGCAAACGCGAGCGGCTGCTGATTGGTGAGTGTGTCCAGGCGATCGGCCTTCGAGAAGAGGACGAGCACCGGCACGTCGAGCTTCGGCAGTTTCTGTACCCGCGCGGCGATGTTGATGCTCACCCCGACCTCGGGGGGCCTTGCTTCTTTGTCGAACCGCAGCCAGCGCAGCGCGGGAAGGACGAAGGTGAAGTCGTTCTCCTGCGGCCGCCAGCCGGAGCGGTCGATCCGATTGCCGCCACCGAAGAGATCGACGACCAGCACGATCCCGGCGAGTTGCTTCACGGCGTCGCGGACGAAGTCGAAATACTCCTCGCTGATGTCGGGGAGCCGTAGGCGCTGCCGTTCTTCAAGCGAAAGGTCGCGAAAGAATTCGCCGGAGGGATCCAGAAAGACGTGCTTGTCACTCGCGACCTGATACCAGACTTCGCCTTTCAGAGTTCCGCCGAGCGCGTCCCCGGTGCGCAACGTCGCACGCTGCATGTCGAACTGCGAACGCCCGCGGTAGATGGTGTTGGCCTTCGTGAACGCGTTCACGATCTGCGACTTCCCCGTTTGCGGTAAGCCGCAAATCACCACGGCCTGAAATCCCTGTCCGAGGATCGATCGAAACTCCGCCAAACCGCCAATCTCGCGTTGTTGGACAGGCGGCACATCCACCACAGGAGCCACCCGCCGCGGCGCAGCGTCCTCTGTCCTATAGGTCCCGTGAGTCCCATCGGTCCTATTCGTCCCATCGGTCCCATGGGACTCATGGGACGAATGGGACGGGGTTTCGGGCGGCGTAGCTGCATCGCCACCCGCCAACCCCGCACTCTGCCTTTCGATCGCGGCCGCAACCTGGTCCACCGGCGCCGCCACCGTTTTCTTCAACTCCCGCTGATCCTTGTCGCACCACGGCTCGGCGTAGAGACCGCCGCAGATCTCACATTGATAAGTCATCGTTTCGGGCTTCCCATGCCGAGGGCGCGCTGGAAACGGCGCCAGGGCTTGCGATCGTGGCGGCCGAGGAGCAGGCAGTCCGACGCGTCGGTGCGGCGCTGCCGGCGGCAGGCGCTCTCGAACACCAGCGCCGCCTCCTCCGCGCCACTCGCGCCGAGCTGCCGCGCCAGCAGGAGGGCAGCCATCGGACGGGCGAAGAGCGTCTCCGGCGGCACCCGCATGAGCGCGGTCCATTCCGGCGGAGTGAGCGCGGCGAGGAGGTCGGCGAGCGTTCCTTCGCAGACGAACTTCACCGATGGCAGGACGTGCGGCGATGCGAGCAGGTGAAGAAGGCTCGTTGCGCGAGCGAGCGCGCCGTCGCCCTCACGGCCGCTCCAGAGTTTCAGCGCCTCGGACATGTCGCTTTCGTATCGCTGCCGATCGCGCGCCCAGAGGTCTTCATCGAGCTCGTTCAGGGTCTCCTCGGTGGCGATGCGCAGCTCCAGCTCGCGCCATGCCAGCGGAATGCGCATGCCTCGCGACACGCCGCCCGCGGCCTGCGCCAGCGCGTCGAGGAAGCGCTCGCAGCGCGCTCCGGCGGGAACGCGGCGGATGCGCGTGAGCCAGAGCTCGAGCAACTGGTCGCGCTCGCGGCCGTCGATCACGGTGGTGGCGTCGATGACCGCCTCGCTGACGTTCGGGATCTCGCTGGAATCGACACGCTCCCAGAAGCGGCGCAGCACCGGACTCGCTCCCCCGCCGTACTCCTCGGCGAGCGCGGCGACGACGCCGTCCCATTCGGCCGTGCGGCTCGTATACGCGAGCACGCCGGCGACGGCGCTCGCCAATCGTGGCGTCCACACCGGCCGCGTCATCAGGATCAGTGCCCGGACGCAGCGTCCCACGCGCGCCTGCGCCTCGGCGCCGGCATTCAGGTGATCGATCAGCGGCTCGACGACGGACGTACCGCGCGAGCTGACGGAACGGATCGCACTCACCTCGGCGACAAACTGGCTGACGGCCGCCGGGTCGCTGCCGGCATCGAGCTTCTTTGCAGTCCGTAGGAGCACCCGGAACCAGACGTCCGCCGCCTCGGCAATCTCGGCGAGGGCCATGGCCAGCGTGGCCGTCGCCGCGACCGCCGGGTAGCGATTCTCCGAGGCGAGGCCCACGATCTCGCGAGCCAGCGGCAGCGTCCGCGCCCGGTCCTGCTCGAGCCACGTCACGACGAACGCGGTCAGCCGCGCGGCCGTCCGCTCGCCGAGGCGCGAAGCGAAGCGAACGAACGCCTGCGGCTCATCGCGCAGCATCCCGGCGACGGCATCGGCGATGACGTCGTTGACGCGGCCTCGCGTCTCCTCCGACTTTTCCACCTGCGGCAGCAGCGCGTTGTGCACGTACGCCGCGGTCTGCGGATGCTGCTTGCGCAGGGCGATGACGGTGGCGAGAAGGACGAAGTTCCCATAGCCGGGGAGTTGCCGGACGCGCGCCTCCAGGGAGGCGAGCCCGTTCGGATCGTCGAGCAGCCAGTCGAGCAGCGGCTCCACGACGCCCGATTCGTCGCTCATCACCGAACCGGCGAGCCGTGCGAGAACGTCGCCGCCCACCGTGACGCGGCGCGACCGGCGCGCGGCGAGCAGCCAGCGCGCGATGGCGGCGCGGGTGGCCACGCCGCCGGCCTCGTCGTGCGTGCCGAAGAGAAAGAACTCGACGAGCAGGGGAGCGCCGATCTCGTTCGCGGTGGCGTCGAGCCACGCCGCCGCCGGCGGGACGCGGAAGATCACCCGATCGAGCCCGGTATCGTGGAGCCGCGATCCCCAGCGCCGGACGGCGGTCTCCGCAGGCTCCCCCGCCGCGATGGCGCGGCGGATGTTGGTCCAGAGGAGCTGCAGGACCTCGACGCCGTCGACCCACGGCTCCTGCACTTTCGGATCGACGCTCGCGGAGCGGGCGAGCGCGGTGAGCTTGCTCTCGATCTCCACGTCGACGGCATTGACTTTCTCGACGACGCCGAGCAGCGCCGCGCGCCACTTCCGCCACGCGCCGATGTCGCCGCCGCGCACGGTGAGGTGGCAGCGGGCGGTCTTGTCATGGAACTCGCGCCAGCTCTCGACCGACTCGGTGTTCATCGACACGATCCAGCGCGCGTCGCCGGTGGCGCCGCGCGCGAGGTCGACGGTGGCCGGCTGGGTGGCGTTGGCGACGGCGAACGGAACGACGGTGTTCCCCGAGTCGTGCTGCGTCCAGGCCAGCGTCTCGCGGTCGCCGAGCGGCAGCATCGACCAGGCGAGCAGCGTCAGTTGCTCGTAGAGCGTTCCCTGCGGCAGCACCACCCGCGGCGCGGTCCGCAACCCGGCGAGGATCGCCGCGACCGCGTCGACGGCGGTGACGTTGCCGAGCCCCGCCTGCGCCAGCCACCCCTCCACCCGCTTCATCCGGCCCGCGAAGCGCTGCACCGGCGGCGCGGTGAGCTCCGCTTCCTCGTTCCACTCCAGCGGCGGAAACTCAGGATCGCTGAGCAAAGGGCCGCGGTCGCGCGTCAGCGAGTGCAGTTTGCCGCCGGGCAGGCGGAAGCTCGCGTCGGCGAGCAGCCAGGGCAGCCCGTGGACCGCGTCGTCGACGGCGTCGTCGAGGAAGAGGGTGTGGACGAAGACCCGGTTCTGCGTGCCGTTGCGGCGCGTGCCGTTGCCGAAGCGGCGCACCAGCGCGCGCCGGCCGCCGGGAACGCGGAAGACGCTGAAAAGCTGGCGGTCGTTCTTCGGGTCGTGCAGGTAGTCGCTGATGCCGAAGTTCTCGGCGACGAAGAGCCGCTCCGCCGGGGTCACGCCGGGCGAGAGGCCGACCACGCCATAGCCTCCGCGGCCCGGCATGTCGTCGGTGTCCATCACCAGGGCGTGGTCCATTCGATGGACAGGCCTGTGGATCACGAAGGATGGCTCTCCAGCCAGCGCAGAATGATCTCGCTCTGCAGCACCGGCTCCGACGGCTCGGCCAACTTGCCGGTCGCTCCTGTCGCGCCGATCACGCGCTGCATCACGGCCGGTTTGAGGTCGTTCATTTTGTCGTCGACGATCACCTCGGGCTGCCCCGCCGTGACCTCGGCGGCGATGTACTGCAACAGGTAATTACGCAGCGCGGAGCGATCGGTTCTGTCGAGCTTCTTTCCGGTGCCGTTCAGGCGGTCGCGGAGGGCGGCCAGCGCCTTGCGGGTGTTCGGGCCGGTGGTCTGATGGCCGATGGTGTCGTCGACCAGCGCGGCCACCGTTCGGGGCTCCGTCTCCGTCAGAGCCTGAAAGGCCTCCGGCCACTTTCCCGTCGTCTCGGTCTGGGTCACGAGCGTCCGCAGATATTCGGTCGCCTGCGGCGGCTGCGGCACGGGAACGGGCCCGGCATCCTCCGGCTCGTCCTCGGCCGTCACCGTCCCGGCAACTTCCTGCTGCTGCTCCGGCCGGGCGGCGGCCGTACCGCGGCCCCACTTCAGCACTCCGGTCAGGGCCAATACCCCGAGCGTCAACAGGATGCCGGCGGCGAGCGCCGCCGCGGCGATCCCGTAGCGGTCGAGCGCCGCTTTCCAGCCCGGCACCGTCCGCGCGCCGCCGCTCGTCTTCAGCGGAACGTCGGACCCGCGCGGCGCCACCTTCGCTGCGGCGCGGCCGGCCTCGTAGCCTTCCAGCCGCAGGTCGACGTACTCCTTGAGCGACTCGAACATCGTCTCGTACTGCCGATTCAGCTCGGCGGCGTCGAGCGGCTCGGAGTCGCTTCTCCCCCGCGAGCGCGGCTCCGGCCGGTTGTTCTTCTTCGTCATTTCGGTCTTCTCCGGCAGCAAGGCGGCGGTCGTTGTCATGGCTGTTGCCGACGCGCGTTGCACGAGTTGCGTGAATGCGGCGAGGTCGAGCTCTTCGTCGAGGACGAGCTGCCGCAGGTCGTAATTCGAGTCGAGGAGCAGGCCGAGGTACTGGTCGACGCAGCGGATCGCGGCGTCGGACGGCCGCTCCTGGTTCGTCCGCTCCGGATCGTCGGACCAGATGAGCTGCACCGGCACCCCGTCGTTCGCGCCGTGCGCCCAGGCGCTGCGGCGCTGCAGGCCGACCGGCAACGCCGCCCAGGCGCGCGCAAGCTGCGTCAGCGGAAGCTTCGGCGCGCGCACCCGCCGCTTGCCGCGCTTGTCGCCGATCGCGCTGATCGTGGTCAGCAGCACCTCGCGCAAGGCTTCGCGCGGCACCGGCTTCAACTCCTGCCGCGACAGCGCGCGGACGGTGACGACGTTCTCGTCCGCCAGCTTGCCGAGGTATGCCTGCAGGCGGTCGAGCGGGTCGGCCCGCTGCACCTCGTCGATCGGAAATTCCTCCGCGAGCGCGACGAGCGGCAGCGGGTCGAACCAGACCGCGTCCGGCTCGAGCCGCACCACTCGCGCGTGGTTGAGCAAACCATTCCGTCCCGCGGCATCCTTGAAGCCGCCGTACGACGCGATGAAGCAGGCGTACCGATCGCTGCCGGCGGAGAAGCGGCGCATCGCCCACGCAGGGCCCTTGCTCTCCGGGATCAGTTTGCCGAGGAACGACTGCAGCTCGATCAGCGCCTCGGCGGGAAGCAGTTCCGCGGCATTCGGCTCGACCGGCTCGAACCGCCCTCCGGACCCGCTCCACCCGTCGGTCGCGTGCGTGAACACGCAGTGGTAAATCTCGCTGTTCATCTCAGGCCACGACGCGGTCCGCCCCCAGCACCGCCAGCAGCGGCTCCTCCACGCGCGACGGCTGCAGCGCGGAGAGCTGCAACGGCACCCCCGGCGCGTGGCCGAATGCGGAGACGGCGAAGAAATGCAGCGGCGCGAACGACTTGGTGAGCGCGGCGAGCAGCGCCTGCCGGCCGCAGCGCGCCAGCAGCTCGCGCACGGCCGCGTCGATCTCCTCCGGCTTCGCGCCGCTGTCGCGGCGGAAGAGCTCCCACTCCACGCGATCCCACAGGATGTCGGCCTTCGTGACCGTCACCCCGACCGGCACCGGATAGCCGCGCGCGCGGATCTTCCGCGCGAGCTGGTCGATGATCGTGATCTCGTGCGCCTCCGCCGCCAGCAGGTCGGGCGAAGCGACTCCCCGCCCGTTCCCCCGCGTGTCGAGCGCCTCGGCCACCCGCTCGCCGTCGATCGCCAGGACGATCGCGCCGACCAGGCCGAGGTAGCGGTGGAGCATCTCGTACTCGCGAGCCGTCTTCCCGAGATCGCGCCACACCTCGCCGGCTGCATCGTGAAACGCGATCACCCAGCCGTCGCGTGCGCCGTCCGGCGTCATCAGCTCCCACGCGTAGTTGCGCACGTCGGCGTCGGTCTTCATCGTCGGCCGTGGCCCGCCGTGCTCGACGATCTCGCGCATGGCGCGCGTGAGCTGCTCGTCGGAGTCGCCGAACGACTGCCGGATCACGACGCCCGAACTGGCGGCCTGCCGCAGCCGCTCGGTGAGGATCCACAGCAGCGAGGTCTTGCCCGAG
Organism: Thermoanaerobaculia bacterium; assembly: GCA_035629865.1. Classification (GTDB taxonomy): domain Bacteria; phylum Acidobacteriota; class Thermoanaerobaculia; order Gp7-AA8; family Gp7-AA8; genus QHVT01. The sequence goes on from DASPHC010000128.1 coordinate 30,416, forward strand.
GCCGTGTCGCCGACGAGCGCCACCACGCTCTGCGGCCCCATGACCGCGCGCGGCGGCACCTGGGCCCTGCATTCGCCGCAGTAGATCTCCAGCGGCTCTTCCGGGTGGAGGCGGCAAACGAGCTCGCCGCCGTCGCCGGCCGAGCCGGCCATCTTCGTCTTCAGAGGATCGAGGCGCCGGACCTGCGTCCGCGCGTCGCACTCGTTGCAGAGGGCCAGCAGGGTCGACGGCTCGTGGGCGAGCCAGCATTCTTTGCAGAGGAATTTCATGGTGTCTTCGCGGAGCGGGAGGCCGTGGTGCCGGGAACGTCCTCGGCCCCCGGCGTCAGGCGGATGCGGAAGGTCGTGCCGGCCGGGATCGGCGTGTTCGGCGCGGAACTGCCGAGCTGCGCGGCGATCTGCCGCACCTGCGTGTCTTTATTGAGGCGGTTGCGGTCGAGGAACTGCCGCAGCGTCGTCGCCTCGGCCACGCGGATCTCGATCTGGTCGCGCTTCTCGAGGAACGGCAGCGGATCGTCCTTCGCGGCCGCCGGAAGGTCGTCCGGCGCGCTCAGCACCGGCTCGGGAGCGATGCCGGTGAGGTTTTCGATCGCGTTCGGCCACACGAGCAGCGCCACCGCGCCGGCGAGAAGCAGCACCACCGCGACAGGAACGAACTTCTGAAAGCGACCGGGCAAGTCTGTTCGGATGGTGTGCATCGCTGACCGTCTCATTGTGCCTCTGTTGCGCCCTCAGGTCGCAGCAAACTTCAGGGCCGAGTCACCATGCCGGACGGCTCCCTCGTAGCCGCCGTAGGCGGCGAAAGATCTGTAGACCCGGCCTTCAGGCCGGGGAAAGCGTTCCGTCACGATTTCGAGCCTGCGAAGCGGGCGACAGGATAGGCGCAGTACCCTGCTCTGTCGCCGGCTTCGCGGGCTTACCATGTGGTGACCCTTGATACCCGCCCTGAAGGGCGGGGCCTACAGGTCTTTTGCCGCCTTCGGCGGCTTGACGGCGAGTTACTTTCGGAATCGACAGATCCCTCCGATCGGTGCGAGACATGAATGGTCGTGATTCAAACCTATGAAAGCTCGAAAGAAGATTCCGACGTTCAAGGATGAGGACGCGGAGCGCGAGTTCTGGGCGAAGGAAGATTCGACGGAATACATCGATTGGTCGAAAGCCGAGCGCCTGACTATTCGCAATCTGACTCGTCCGCGTCGACGAAAGGAACCCCTCTCGAAACGCCCCGGCTAAAAACCGCATCTCGTCCACGATCACAGCGGGACACCTCCCCCGTCACCGTTCGTTCAACCCTTTCACCGATCGTTCACCGCACGCGTTCAGTTTTCCGTTCGCCGGAAACCACCGAGCCGTACGCGGGGCGTGCGTCCGCACGGCTCCGCTCTCGCGGGAGGCCATGGCACCGCCACTGAAGATGTACGAGCGGCATGAGAAAGGTTGCGATGCTGCTCGTTCTGATCTTCGCCGCGGTGAATCTGTCGGCGGCGAAGATGCCGATGCTGACCGCGAATGGCGATGACGGGAGCGTCGCTCTGGCAGTCGAGGCGCTGAAGGTGGACGTGCTGATCCGCGGGCATCTGGCGCGGACGACGTACGAGCTGACCTATCGCAACGACCTCGATCGCGACGTCGACGGGCAGTTCAAGTTCCCGCTGCCGCCCGACGCGGAGGTCAGTGAGCTGGGCCTCTATTTCAACGGCAGGCTGCGCCGGGCGGTGGCGGTGGAGCGGGTGGCGGCGAGGAGGGCGTACGAGCGGACGATCCAGCGGCGCGTCGATCCGGCGCTCGCGGAGTGGAGCGCGTCGACGCGCGCGTTCAGCTTCCGCGTCTACCCGATCCCGGCGAAGGGGACGAAGGTCGTGCACATCGCGTACGACCAGGAGCTGACGTCGGCGCCGTACGTGCTCGACCTCCGCTACGGCACGACGCTGGCGAGCGTCGACCTGCGGATCGACAGCGACGTACCGGTGGAGAGCGACGGGCTGCGGCTCCGGCAGTGGGGCGACATCTGGACGCTGCAGGAGCGGCGGATCGCGCTCGACGGCGTCGTGCGCGCCACGCGGCGGGAGCGCGAGCCGGCGCTGATGGCCTGGTCGGCCGAGGACAAGAACTGGTACTACTCGGCGGCGGCGCAGATCCGCTCGCACGTCGCCCCGGCCGCGGCGGCGGCGCAGGTGCTGCTGCTCTACGACGTCTCTTCCAGCGCCGTGCAGCGCGATGAGACGAAGCTGCGGGCGTTCCTCTCCGCCTTCCTGGCGAAGCAGCGGAACGGCGTGCGCGTGAACGTCGTGCCGTTTCACGTGACGGCCGATGCGGCGGTGCAGACCGACGCGGCGGGGCTGGAGAGCACGCTCGCGTCGCTGCCGCTCGCCGGCGCGACGAACCTGGTGGCGATGCTGGAACGAGCCGCGGCCGTGAACGACGGCTCGCGCGTGGTGATCGTCACCGACGGCATGAACACGCTCGGCAATGCGGCACGCGTGGATGCGGCCCTGGCGAAGCTGCAACAGCGCGTCACGGTGGTGAGTGCGTCGGAATCGACGGACGACCGCGTGCTCGGCAACCTGGCGACGAAGAACGGCGGCTGGCAGATCGACCTGACGCGCGCCGGGCCGGAGCAGGCGGCGGAGACGGCGATGCGCGTAGCCACGCTGACGGCGATCCGCACCGGCAACCCGGCGGTGCGCGACGTGCTGCCGGCGGTGGTCTCGGTGACCGGCGAGCTCTGGACGACCATCAGCGCGCGCTCGGCCGTGCGACACTACTCCCTCCCGCTCATTTTCGAGAACACCCGGCAGGACATCACCATCCGCGAGGTGACCACGGAGGCGGAGCGCGACATGGTGCGCCGCGCCTGGGCCCGGGCCCGGCTGCGCGAGCTGCTCGACCGCTCCGCGCCGCAATCGGCGGTGATCGAACATGGGCGGCGGTTCCGCCAGCTCACGCCGCAGACGTCGCTGATCGTGCTCGATACGTGGCGCGACTATGAGATGCACGGCTTCCCGCTTCCGGAGGACCTGCGCGAGGAGCGCGAGAGGGATCGGGAAGCGGAGCACCAGGAGGCGCGCGCACGGGCACACCAGCATCGGACGCAGCAACAGACTTGGCTCGCGAGCACGCGCGGCGCCGCCTGGTTCATTCGCGGCCTCATCACCGCGGACGACTCCCCGCTTCCGGGCGCAACCGTGAGGATGCTCATCCCCGGCAAGGCGGACACCCTGACGGTGACCGATGCAAACGGACGGTTCTGGATCACCGCGCCGCGTGCGCCGGCTTCGTTCACGCTGCGCGCGGAGCTTCAGGGATTGAACACGGAGACGCGGGAGTATCCGCAGGGCGCGCCGAAGGGCGCGCTGGTCGAGATCGATATGCGTGTCTCCGCCGTGACGGAGACGATTACCGTCACCGCGGAGGCGCCGCTGCTCGACGTGAGCGAGACGGCCGTCGCCGCTTCGGTGTCCCTCGTGCGCCCCTCCCCCGGAGCGCTCGCGGACGCGCTCCTCGGCCAGCTCGCCGGCGGAGAGGCCGTCACCGAGGAAGATGTGGACGACGCCTCGATCGAAGAGCGCGTGGCCCGCATCCGGGCGGTGGTGGAGAAGCTCCGCACGATGCGCTCACTCGACGAGCGCTTCCGTTACTACGTCGCCGCGCGCTCCGTCGTCGGGGGCGAGAAGTTGTTCCAGGCCGAATCCGCACTGGCGATGTTCGCCGAAGCGCCGGAGCTCGCAGTCCGTGCGCTGACCGACCTCGCCGAGGCGTATCCGGACGACGCACCAACACTCCGCCTGCTCGGCAGAGTCCTCGACGGCTGGGGCCGCGGCGATCTGGCGCGCCTGATGTTCGAGCGCGCGCTGGAGCTCGCGCCCGACGAGACCCAGACCCGGCGCGAGCTCCAGCTTCTCGAAACGAAGGAGAGGGAACGCCGCGACCCGCGGGTCTTCGCGAACAGCGAGCTGCAGGTGGAAGTGATGTGGGACTCGAATTACACCGACGTCGACCTGCACGTGCTCGAGCCGGGCGGCGAGGAGGTGTCGTTCCAGAACATGAAGAGCAAACGCGGCGGGATGCTGCACGAGGACATCACCGGCGGCTTCGGGCCGGAGACGTACACCATCCCGGCCATGGACCGGGGGGAGTACGAGATCGTGCTCGATTACTTCTCGGACGACGAGACGCAGGTCGGCGCGAACACGCTGGTCCACGTGATCGTCTACGTCCGCGGCGAGCGCCGCGACCTGTTCATCCCGCTGGTGAAGCAGGAGGAGCGGGTGGTGGTGGCGAAGGTGGGCAGGTAAACGGATTGAGGATTGAGGATTGAGGATTGAGGATTGGTTAGCCGGCGGGGATGCCGGCGTTCCATCCGGCCGCCGGGTCGCCAGCGGTGTGGCCCGGACGCCTCGTCCGGGCGGGCGCGGACGAAAGTCGGCGCCGCATGGTGCGCACCGTGATGGAACGCTGGTGTTCTCGCCGGCTGAGTTGGGATTGGGAATCCTCAATCCTCAATCCTCAATCCTCAATCCTCAATCCTCAATTCTCAATCCTCAATTCTCAATCCCGCTACTCGAACCTTAGCGCTTCGATCGGGTCCAACGCCGAGGCTTTCCAGGCCGGGTACCAGCCGAAGCCGGTGCCGATGACCGAGCAGACGATCAGGCCGGTCAACGCCCATCCCCACGGGAAGACCATGGCGATGTCGAGCCAGAGCGCGATGCCGTTGCCGCCGGCGATGCCGAGGAGGATCCCCAGAAGGCCCCCCAGCTCGGAGAGGACGATCGCTTCGAGGAGGAACTGCTTGACGATGTCGTCCTTCCGCGCGCCGATGGCTTTCCGCACGCCTATCTCGCGGGTGCGCTCGGTGACGCTCACCAGCATGATGTTCATGATCCCGATGCCGGCCGCCAGCAGGGCGATCACGCTCACCACGAACGCGCCGATGCGGATCGTCCCCGCGATCGACGCGAAGGCGGAGACGAGGGTGTCGTTCGAGTAGATCTCGAAGTCGTTGTCCTCCCCCAGCTTCAGTCCGCGCGCATTGCGCATCGCGCCGATGGCCTTGTCGAGGGTCTGGTTGTACGTCGCCTGCGAGGACGACTGGATGGCGATGTTGATGGTCCGGTTCGCCCGCCCGAAATCGGAGAGGAAGCGGGTGATCGGGACGATCATCAGGTTGTCCTGGCTCTGCCCGAACGACGAGCCCTTGGCCTCGAAGACGCCGATGATCTGGTACGGCCTCTCGTTGACCTTGATCACCTTCCCAATCGGCGTCTCGTTCGGGAAAAGCTTCTTCTGGATGTCCGGGCCGACCACGATGACGCTGCGCCCGAGGTCGATGTCTTCTCCGGACAGATTGCGGCCGTAGCCGAGGGTGTAGCTGTTGGCGACCAGGAAATGCTCGTTCGTGCCGACCAGCGTCAGCCCCTGGATCTTCGTCCGCCCGTAGCTGGCCGGCTTGTCGCCGTCGAAGATCTTGAAGCAGATCACGTCGGCCTGGCCGTCCATCAGCCGCTCGAACTCGCGCGCCTCGGCGAGGTTGATGTTGCGGCGGTTCGCGTACGTTTCCTCCGGATCGTTCGAGTTCATGACCGGGTACTTCGCGATCTGAAAGAGATTGCTGCCGAGGAAGCTGAGCCCCCCCTCGATCGAGGTCTGGATCACGCTCAGCGCCGTCATCACGCCGATCACGGAGAACACGCCGATGGTCACGCCGAGGATCGTCAACCCCGAGCGCAGCTTGTTGACGCGCAGGGCGTTGAGGGACATGCGGATGATTTCGGAGAAAGGCATGGGATTGGTTTATGGAGCGCCGACGTTCCGTCGGCCGGTCCGCCGGCCTTCGGCCGGCAGTCTCGGGTGGCTTGCTTGTCGCGAGACTGCCGACCGAAGGTCGGCGGACCGGCCGGTCGAAGACCGGCGCTCCGTAGGTTTACTCATAACGTAGTGCTTCGATGGGATCCAGCCTCGACGCAGTGAGCGCCGGTGCGAATCCCGAAAAGATGCCGGTCATCGTCGAGACGATCAGGCCGGTGACGACCAGGCTGACCGAGAACTGGAGCGGGAACGACGGGAAGGCTGCGGCCACGGCGGCGCAGAGGAGCCAGGAGACGGTGAGGCCGATGACGCCCCCGACGAGGCAGATGCAGATGGCCTCGACGAGGAACTGCATCAGGATCGTCCGCCGCCGCGCGCCGACGGCCTTGCGCGTGCCGATCTCGCGGGTCCGCTCTTTCACGCTGACGTAGGTGATGTTCATGATGCCGATGGCGCCGACGAAGAGCGCCAGGCCGGTCACGAACAAGCCCGCGCCGGCGATGCCGGCCTTGATCGGGCCGAGGGTGGTGCGCAGCCCCTCCTGTTCGTTGATGGAAAAGTCGTCCTTCTGCTCCGGCTGCAGGCCGCGCACGCGGCGCATGGCGCCCGTGAGCTCGTCGCGCGCGGCCGCCATATGGGTCTTGTCGCGCACCTTCACCCGGATGGAGGTGTCATGCCGCGCGCTGAAGGCTTTCACGAACGCCGGGAGCGGCACGACGGCGTAGGTGTCGAAGCTGAACAGACCGAGGAACGTCCCCTGCTTCGCGTAGACGCCGATGACTCGGAACGGCGTGCCGCTGATCATGACGGTCTTGTCCAGCGGAGTCTCGTTCGGGAAGAGCGCCTCGGCGACGTCCGAGCCGAGGACCACCACGTTCCGGCCGCCGCGCGACTCCATCTCGTTGAAGAACCGCCCCTCGCGGAAGCTGGTCGTCGACGTCACCAGGAACTCGTCGGTCGTCCCCTGCGTGAAGACGCCCCGCACGTCGATGTCCCGATACTTCACGTTGCGGACGGTGTTCAAGGTCGGGACGGCGGTGACGAGCTGCGTGTTCGGCGTGGCGTCGATGATGCGCTTGAGGTGCTCCGCGTAGCGCACCTGCATGAACCGCCGGTTGCGGTAGTTCCACCAGTCGTCGACGTGATGCCACGGCCACTTCTCGACGTAGAGGATGTCCTCGCCGATCACCGCCAGCGAACGCTCGAACCCGGTCTCGATCCCGCCGATGGCGGAGCCCATCAGCGTCACCGCGATGATGCCGATGATCACGCCGAGGGCCGTCAGCGTCGAGCGCATCTTGTGCGCCCGGATCACCGTGAAGGCGATCCGGAACGATTCGACGATCTCGATGATGAAGTCGCGCAGGAACATGGGCAGTTCTGTCTAGCCTTTGCCTTCCGTCTCGATCGCCACCTTCGCCCCCTCCTTCAGCCTCCGGGAGATGGCGGTGTACGACCCCGACACGACTTCGTCGCCCGGCTTCAGGCCGCTCTTGACCTCGATGAAGGTGTTGTCGGCGATGCCGGTCTCCACTTTCTGCATGCGCACGGTCTCGCCGTTCTTGACGAAGACCACGCGCTGGAGCTTGAGGCGCTGGGCGCGCTCTTTCTGCTTCTCGAGCTGTTCGTTGGTGACGTCGGCCGGGTTGTCCTCTTTGTCGCGAGCGGCTTCCTTCACGCGCTGCCGCTCCTGCTCCTCGGGGGAGAGGGTGCTTTCGGTGCTGCGGACGGTCACGCTCTGGATCGGCACGGCCACGACGTCCTTGACCGTGGCGGTCTCGATGTCGGCGGTCGCGCTCATACCCGGACGCAGTTGCACCGAGCGGTCCGAGATCCCGATCTTGACCTCGAAGTTCGTGACCTCTTCCTGCGAGCCGGCGTTGCGGGTGAGCGCGGTGCTGGCGATCTCGCGGACGACGCCGCGGATCTCGCGGTCGGGATAGGCGTCGACGGTGATGCGGGCCTGGTCGCCGATCTTCACGTTTACGACGTCGTTCTCGTTGACGTTCACCCGCGCTTCCATGTTGTCGAGGTCGGCGATGCGCATGACTTCCGTGCCCTCGAACTGACTGGTGCCGACCACCCGCTCGCCCACGCGGCTGGTGAGCGCGCTGATGGTTCCGGTGGTCGGTGAGTAGATGACGGTCTTGGAGAGCGCTTCGCCGATCTGCCGCAGCGCCCCCTCGGCGCGCTCGATCTCGAACATCGCCGAGCTCAGCGCCGCGTTGGCGCCGTCGTACGCGGTCTTGGCGCTATTGAGCTCGGAGGCGGAGATCAATCCGCTCTCGTACAGCTTCTGCACGCGCCGGTAATCGCTCTCCGCCTTCTGCAGCTCGGCGCGGTTGCGGGCGCTGGAGGAGCGGGCCGAGTTCAGCGCCGCCTGCTGCGACTCCACCTGCGCGCGGTAGCTGTCCGGCTTGATGCGCAGCAGGAGTTGCCCCTTCTGCACGATCTGCCCTTCCTTCAGCGGGATCTCGATGATCTCGCCCGACACCTCGGGGGCGATCTTGACCTCGATCTCCGGTTGGATCTTCCCCGTCGCCGTGACGAGCTGGGTGATGCTCGTCCGGAACGCCTTGTCGGTGGTGACGAGAATCGGCTTCTCTTTCCTCTTCGACGCCGCGACGGCCCCGCCGACGGCAAGCAACGCCACGACGACACCGATGATGATGTACAGCCTTTTCCTGGACCGCTTCGGGCCTTCAGCCATGCGTGACAACTCCCCCGTTGTTACAGCATACGAGTGTGGAGAAAAAAGTTCACCGTATCCCTCATGCGTACCTCACTGAGGCAAAGCCGCAACGAACGTGCTTCCCTTTCCGAGCTCGCTGGTGACGCTCACCATCCCGCCGTGCAGCTCGACGAACTTCTTGACCAGCGTCAGGCCGAGGCCGGTTCCGGACGGGCGTTTGGAGAGCGGCTCGTAGACCTGGCGGAACTCTTCGAAGATGACCGCCTGGTGCTCGGGAGCGATGCCGATGCCGTGGTCGATGACGGAGATGATCACGGCGTCGCGGCCGAGGGGCGACTCGGCGGCGTGGACGCGGCGGACTTCCACCCGCACCGTCGAGCCGTCGGGGGAGAACTTCACCGCGTTGGCCACGAGGTTGTAGACGATCTGCTTGAGCTTGATGGCGTCCGCGGTGATCATGCCGATGTCGTCCGGAAGGTCGACCTGCAGCTCGATGTTGCGCTGCATGGTGATGCCCTTGAGCACGCGCGCGACCCCTTCGAACGTCTCCCCCAGCGAGACCGGGTCGAGGTCGAGCGACATCTGTCCCGCCTCCACCTTCGCCAGGTCGAGAATGTCGTTGATCAGGGCCAGCAGGTGCTCGCCTGACACGGCGATGTTGTTGACGAAGCGGATCTGGCGCTCGGTGAAGGTCTTGTCGCCGTCGCGCTGCAGGATGCTGCTGAAGCCGATGATGGCGTTCAGCGGGGTCCGCAGCTCGTGGCTGACGTTCGCCATGAAGATGCTCTTGGCGCGGTTTGCGGCCTCGGCTTCGACGAGCGCCTGGGCGATGTCGCGGGTCCGCTCGGCGACCAGCTTCACCAGCTCCGCCTCGCGGCGCTTCATGGAGCGCACGCGCCGGTGCCACAGCAGCCAGGCGATGCCGGCCAGCAGCGCCACGACGAGGAAACGGAACCAGGGGGTCTGGAAGAATGCCGCCCGGATTCTGACGTCGAGGCTGGCGCCGGCCGGACTCCAGACGCCGTCGGCGTTCGCGGCGGTGACGTGGAAGCGGTACGTGCCGGGCGGCACGCCGGCGTAATAGGCGACCGGGCGCCCCTCCGCGGCCACCCAGCCGCTGTCGAAGCCTTCCAGGCGATAGCGGAACCGCACCTTGTCCGCGCCGGCATACGTGAGGGCGGCGTAGCGGATCTCGACCTGCTTCGCCCCGGCCGGGATGACGACGTCTCCCCGGGCCTCGACCGTGCGGCCGTCGATGCTCACCGACTCGATCTTCACCGGCGGCGGACGGAGTTTGCGCACCGCCACGTCGCGCGGCATCACCGTTGCCACGCCCTCCACCGTCGGGAACCAGAGACGGCCGTCGCGTGCGCGCATGGCCGTGGGATAGACGCTGCCGTTGCACTCCACGCTGCGGATGCCGTCGCCGGTGGTGAACACCAGCGGCGTCAGGCGCGCGCTGCGTCCTTCGGCGACGTCGGTCAGCTCGCGCACGCTCACGCTCCAGATGCCGCGGCCGGCACCGAACCAGAGGCGCCCCTGATGATCGTCCAGGATCTGCAGGACCTTTTCGCTGAACAGGCCGGTGTCGATCGTGTAGCGCGTGATGCGGCCGTCCTTCATCCGGATCAGTCCAGCGCTGTCGGTGCCGGCCCAGAGCGTCCCCTGCACGTCGACCAGCAGCGCCAGGATGTGCGTGTGCATCCCCTCGCGCTCCGTCCAGGTGGTGAACGCGCCGTTCCGATAGCGCGCGATGCCCATGCCGTCGGTGCCGATCCAGACACTGCCGTCCGGCCCCTCGGCGAAGGTCTGCACGAACGTCGTATCCCAGTCGGGTCCGGGCATGACCGGCTCGAATCTGCCGTTGCGATAGCGGGTAAGCCCGCGGTCGGTTCCGATCCAGAGGATGCCGCTCCGGTCGACGAGCAGCGCTCGCACCGAGCGGCTGGGCAGTCCGTCCGTGTCCGTGTACGTGACCGCGCGGCCGTTCTGCAGGCGGCTCAACCCGGTCGGCGTCCCGACCCAGATCGCGCCGTCCGCTCCCTCGGCGAGGCTGAAGATGTAGTCGTTCGCCAGCCCGTCCTTCTTCGTATAGATCGTCCGCTCCTTCCCCGCGAGCCGCGTCAGCCCGTTCGCCGTCCCGACCCACACCGCGTTGTCCCGCGTCTGCAGCACCGTGCGCGTGTACGGATTGGACAGCCCCTCGGAGGAGCCGAAGGGGATGAACTTCCCGCGCGTCAGGCACTCCACGCCGCCGTTCGAGCCGACCCAGAGGTTCTTCTCCGCATCCTCGAAGAGCGACCGGATGGAGTTGTTCAGCAGACCGGCCGCGGTCGTGAACTGGTCGACGTTGCCGCCGGCGATGCGAAAGAGTCCGTTGCTGTACGTGCCGGCCCAGAGCGTCGCGTCGGAGTCGCGGAGGACGGTCGTCACCTGCTCTCCGTCGAGCACGACCTCGGACGTCAGCGCGCCGTTGCGTACGTTGCGCAGCCCCTGGTTCGTCCCGAGCCACACCGTCCCGTCGCGGTCGACGTGCAGCGCGTACACCTGCGCGGCCGCCAGTTCCCCGGCGGCGGAGACGATCCGGCCGTTGCGCATCGCGGAGACCCCACCGCCGCGCGTCCCGATCCAGAGCGTGCCGTCCGGCGTCTCGGCCACCGCGAGGATCGACGCCACCCGCAGCCCGTCCTTCACCGACAGCACCTTCTCGATCCGGCCGTTGCGATAGGCGGCCAGCCCGGCCGAGGTGCCGATCCACATCGTCCCGTCGCGCCCCTCGGCCAGCGCCGCGACGATGTCGCTCGGCAGCCCGTCCTCGACGGTCAGTACCCGCATCGTCCCGCCGTGGAGGAACCCGACGCCGCCGCCGTTGGTCCCGACCCACAACGCCCCGTCGCGCGCCTGCACGAACGCCAGGACCGTGTCGCGCCGCAGCGCCGGGAGGTTCTTCTTGTCGAACCGCGTGAACGAGTGCCCGTTGAAGCGCGCCAGCCCCTCGTACGTCGCCAGCCAGATATACCCGTCCGGCGTCTGCAGAATCCCGCGCACGACGCTGTTCGGCAACCCGTCGTCCAGCCGCCACGCACGCCGGGCGTACTGACTGATCGCGCGGTCGGCCTCGAGCGCCGCCGCGGCCTGCGCGAAGACGCCGAGAGAAAGGGCGATGAGCCACGCGAGTGGACGCATTGATTGAGTTCCGCGGACCAGCGTGAGGGCGATTCTAAACCCACTACGGAGCGCCGGTCTTCGACCGGCCGGTCCGCCGACCTTCGGTCGGCAGTCTGCGGAAGGACCTCCCCAGAGGCGGCCGGCAGAATGCCGGCGGACCGGCCGGTCGAAGACCGGCGCTCCGTCAAGGCCGGCTGAAGCCGGCGCTCCGTACGCGCCAGCGGCCTCTGCCCCTTCCGATTTTCGTAGACTTCCCGGCTCCCGTACTGTTAAATAGTTATCTCCACTCTCGTAAAAACCAGACATGGACGCCTTTCTCGCCGCCGCGTTTGCGTTCCCCACGGTTGTGTTCACCGTGCTGCTCGTGCTTTTCGTGCTTTACGCGGCGGCGACGCTGATCGGGGCCGCGGACATCGAGTGGCTGGACCACCTTCTCGGAGTCGACCATGTCCACGACAGCGTCCTCGAGGGCGTGATGAGCGCGCTCGGGATCGCGGGGGTGCCGATCACGATCTTCGGCGGGATCGCGTCGATCTTCGCCTGGCTGACCAGCTTCACGGCCGCGAAGTTCCTTCCCGACTCGCTGCTGATCAACAGCGGGATCCTCGCCGCGTCGGCGGTGGCCGGGGTGCTGGTTTCTTCCGTGCTCGTCCGGCCGCTGCGGGTGGCGTTCGTCACCGCCGACGCGCCGCGGCGCAACGAGATGGTCGGGAAGATCTGCACCATCCGCTCGCTGCGCGTGAACGAAATGTCCGGGACCGCCGAGGTGGGACACCTGGTGGCCGAGGTGCGCTGCTTCCACGAGAACAGCCTCACCCTCGGCAGTGAAGCCATCGTCTACGACTACGACGCGGACGCCGGCGTGTACCACGTCGGCCCCATTCCCAAGACCGTCGATGAACTGGAGAGCTCGCGTCCTGAGCTCTCAGCTCGCGGCTCCCAGCTCTCAGGAGCTGGCAGCGCCGAGAGCTGAGGGCTGAGAGCCGAGAGCTTTCAAGGAGAAACCGGAGAAACCATGGACCTCATCATCGCTATTTTTGTCGGTTCCGTACTTCTGCTCGTCGCCATGTTCATCGTGGGCGTCATGATCGCCAAGTTCTACCGCAAGGTCGAACAGGGGAAGGCGCTCATCGTCAACAAGCTCAAGGCCGAGCCCGAGGTGACGTTCACCGGCGCGACCGTGCTGCCCGTGATCCACAAGGTCGAGATCATGGACATCTCCGTCAAGACCATCGAGATCGACCGCCGCGCCAAGGACGGCCTGATCTGCCGCGACAACATCCGCGCCGACATCAAGGTCACCTTCTTCGTCCGCGTCAACAAGACCGTCGAAGACGTGATCAAGGTCGCTCAGGCCATCGGCTGCGTGCGCGCCTCCGACCCGCAGACCCTCGAAGCGCTCTTCAGCGCGAAATTCTCCGAGGGCCTCAAGACCGTCGGCAAGCAGCTCGACTTCGTCGACCTCTACACCAAGCGCCACGAATTCCGCGACGCCATCATCAACCTCATCGGCCGCGACCTGAACGGCTACGTCCTCGAGGACGCCGCCATCGACTACCTCGAGCAGACGCCGATCCTCAGCCTCGACCCGATGAACATCCTCGACGCCCAGGGTATCCGGAAGATCACGGAGCTGACCTCGGCGGAGCACGTCCGGACGAACGAGTTCCAGAACACCGAGAGGAAGCTCACCAAGAAGCAGGACGTCGAGGCCGCGGAAGCGATCCTCGAGCTCGACCGCCAGCAGCAGGAAGCGATCGCCAAGCAGCAGCGCGAGGTCGAGTCGGTCCGCGCCCGCGAGGCCGCCGAGCTGCTGAAGATCCAGGCCGAGGAGCGCCTCCGCTCCGAGACCGCCCGCATCGCCACCGACGAGCAGGTCGCCGTCTCCGAGCAGAACAAGCAGCGCCAGATCCAGGTCGCCGAGAAGAACCGCGAGCGCGTCATCGGCATCGAGACCGAGCGCGTCGAGAAGGACCGCTCCCTCGAGGCAGTCATCCGCGAGCGCGCCGTCGAGCTCTCCCGCATCGAGAAAGAGAAGGCGCTGGAAGTCGAGCGCAAGGCCATCCAGGAAGTCATCCGCGAGCGCGTCGCCGTCGAGCGGGGCGTGGTCGAGGAGCAGGAGCGCATCAAGACCGTCCACGTCGTCGAAGACGCGAAGCGCAGCCGCGACGCGGTGATCATCGCCGCCGAAGCCGAGGCGCAGGAGAAGCTGGTCAAGGACATCAAGGCTGCGGAAGCGGCCGAGCAGGCCTCGACCCACCTCGCCAAGCAGCGCGTCACCGCCGCCGAGGCGGAGCTCGAAGCGTCCGACCGCGAGGCGCGCGCCAAGATCCGGATGGCCGAAGGCCACCAGGCCGAAGCCGCCGCGGAAGGTCTGGCGCACGCCAGGGTTAAGGAAGCCGATGCCATCGCCAGCGAGAAGCAGGGGCTGGCGCAGGTCCGCGTCCGCGAGGCGCAGGCCGTGGCGGCGCAGAAGTTCGGCGCGGCCGAGGCGTCGGTGCTGCGCGACAAGGCCCTCGCCGAAGCGGAAGGGATCCGCGAGAAGCTCGTCGGCGAGGCCGCCGGCATCTCCAAGAAGGCCGAGGCGATGAAAGAGCTCGACGTCGCATCGCGCGAGCATGAAGAGTTCCGCCTGCGCATCGAGACCGAGCGGATGCTCGGCACCGCCCAGATCCACGCCCGCCAGGCCGTCGAGGAAGCGAAAGCCTCGATCCTCGGCAAGGCCCTGGAGACCGCGAAGATCGACATCGTCGGCGGCGACGGCGAGTTCCTCGACCGCATCGTCAACTCCATCGGCATGGGCAAAGCCGTCGACCACTTCCTCAGCGAGAGCGAGACCGCACAGGCCGTGCTCGAGCGCCTCGGCGTGAAGAAGCCGGAGCACGAGCACGAGCACACCGTGGTGCCCGCGTCGCCGAAGGCGAAGGTGCCGGTAGTTCGGGCTGATTGATTTGTTGTCGGTTGTCAGTTGTCGGTTGTCTGCGCCTTGCGGCCTGGGCGACAGACGCTGACAACCGGCCCATGGGACTCATGGGACTCATGGGACAAATGGAGCAGCACGTAACCGGTTCGGACAACTGACAACCGACAACTGATAACCGACAGCAACGCGCCACAAGAACCTATGGAACAGGGCACCTACGAGCTACTCAGCGCGCGCCTCAAGGCGCACGGTCAATTGCTGTCGACCAAAGCCTCCGCGCTGAACAAGAAGCGCATCACCGTCTTCGGCGGCAGCGAGATGGCGCTCCTCGGCAGCGACCGCATCCGCACCGAGAACAACTGCGTGCCGCGCGACATCGTCGAGGCGGGCGGCGAGCTGCTGCTGTTCGGCTACAACGTCTTCATCGGGCTCAAGACCGAGACCCAGGTCAGCGACGTCTTCTCGCTGCACCGCGTCGGCGACTTCGCCCAGGTGCCGGCCGGCGCGCCGGAGAACTTCCTCCGCGACGAGCGCTTCCTGCGCGACTTCCGCGAGCTCTACCAGTACTACCGCGCCTCGCGCCTGCGGCAGTTGCGCCGCGTCGACTCCAAGATCCTGGCCGTCTTCCAGACCAGCGACAAAGTGACCGACATCCGCGTCTTCCGCTGGAACCTCGGCGTGGACGGCACCGTCACGTACCTCGACAACCGCGGCGAGCGCGATCACGTCTTCCCGCCGCGCTACGACTTCGAATGGATCGCCACCTCGCGCGAGAACTTCGTTCCCGGCGTATTTCCCCACGTCAGCATCAACGACGAGATCTTCGTCGAGACCATCCGCGGCGACCTCACCCTCAAGATCGAGAACAACACCGAGACCGGCCGCGGTATCTACAGCGAGCCCGTCGAAGATCCCGACCAGTCGCTCGACGACGGCCAGATCCACTACGCCGTCGTCGGCAGCATGATCCTGCTGAAGATCCTCCCCTACCGCGAGAAGACCTGGCGCTATCTCGTCTACAACCGGCGCACGAAGACCGTCCGGCGCATCGACGCCATCGGCCACGCCTGCATCCAGCTCCCCGAGGATCACGGCATCATCTTCCCGGGCGGCTACTACCTCCGCACCGGCGACGCGAAGCTGTTCGATCACGATCCGGAGGCGATGGAGCTCCTCCGCGCGATCCGCTCGCCGAACGGCGAGGACGTCCTCTACGTCTTCCACCGCCGCGACGAGGGACGCACCCTCCTCTTCCCCTACAACCTCATCCGCAAAGAGGTCGTCAACCCGCTGACCTGCCACGGCTACTCGCTCTTCGCCGACGGCAGGATGGTCATCTTCTCCGCCACCGGCACCGAGCCGACCCGCGTCCACTCGATGCAGATCTGGCAGACCCCGTTCGTCAGCGACGACTACGTGACGAAGAAACCGTCGTCCGGGTCGTACCTCGAGAAGATCGGCAACCGCGACCTCGTACGCGGGCTCTCTTCCTCCCTCTCCCTCTGCCGCCTCATCGACGAGCAGACGCCGACGCGGGCCACGTACGAAGACCTCATCGCCGCGGCCGCACGGGCCGTCGACTCGTATCACTGGCTCGGCCACGCCGAGGCCGAAGACCTGCTGTCGGCGGTCAAGGAAGTCCGCGCCACCGCGGAACTGATCATCGACGAGTTCGAGAAAGTCGAGTCGCTGCGCGCGCAGGCGGCCAAAGCTGTCGCCGAAGTCGAAGAGGCACTGACCGAGAAGCGCGGCGAGGCGACGTCCCCACGCGCAGCGACATCGATCGAAGAGTACGTCGCCCAGCTTTCCGCGCTGCGCTCGCGGCAGGGACACGTGATCTCCCTCCGCGAGCTGCGCTACGTCGACCGGGCGAAGCTCGACGCGCTCGAAGCGGAGATCGTCAAGCGCTTCGGCGACGTCTCGCAGCTCACCGTGCAGTTCCTCCTGAACGAGCGCGCCCTCGCGCCGTTCGCCGAAAAGACCGCAGCCATCGAATCGCGCATCGCCTCCGTGCAGAAGACCACCGACGCCGCCGCGCTGCTCGCCGATCTGGAGTCGGTGGTCGCGTCGCTCAATCTCCTCACCGAGATCATCGGCTCGCTGCAGATCGAAGACCCCACCGTGCGCATCCAGATCCTGGAGCGCATCGCCACGCTGATGTCGGGCTCGAACCGCGTCCGCGCCCTCGTCGCCCAGCGCCGCAAGGAGTTGCTGGGGAAAGAGCGCGTGGCGGAGTTCGCGGTGCAGTTCGCCCTCTTCGCCCAGACCGTCTCCGGCGCCCTCTCCATGGCCGACTCGCCGGAGCGCTGCGACACCGAGCTCTCCAAGCTGATGCTGCAGCTCGAGGAGCTGGAGTCGCGCTTCTCCGAGTTCGACGACTTCGTGGCGCAGCTCGGCGCCAAGCGCGAGGAAGTCTACGAGGCGCTCACGTCGCGCAAGCAATCGCTCCTCGAACAGCGGCAGCGCCGCGCCGAGCAGCTCGCCCAGGCCGCAACGCGGATCCTGCAGGGGATCACCCGCCGCGCGACCACGCTCAACGAGACCGATGCGCTGAACGCCTTCTTCGCCTCCGATCCGATGGTGGCGAAGCTGCGCGACACCTCTTCGAAGCTCCGCTCCCTCGGCGACATCGTCCGTTCGGACGAGATCGACGGGAAGCTGAAGACCGCCCGCGACGAGGCGGCCCGTTCTCTCCGCGACCGCAAGGACATCTTCGAGGACGGCTCCAACATCGTCCGCCTCGGCAATCACCGCTTCAGCGTCAACACGCAGACCATCGAGCTGACGATCGTCCCTCGTGAAGGGCGTCCGCACCTGCACGTCACCGGCACGAGCTTCTTCGAGCCGGTCGAGGATGCGGAGCTCGAGAAAGGCCGTGCCTTCTGGGAGCAGGAGCTCGTCTCCGAAACTGCCGATGTCTACCGCGCCGAGTACCTCGCCTACACGGCCCTCGACGGCGACGTCCGCGAGCTCGCCGCCGCGCGCTACGACGAAGGCTACGAGCGCGGCGTCCACGACCACGACGCGGTGCTGATCGCCGAGAAGGTCCGCGGGATGATCTCCACCGCCGGCCTGCTGCGCTATACCCCGGCCGCCCGCGCCGCGGCGACGCTCTTCTGGGCCTTCTTCCCCGACGACAAACTGAAGGGGCAGTGGGTGGCGCAGGCGCAGTCGATGAAACAGCTCGGCCGCGTGCACGAAATGGCGGCGGAGCTCCAGGCCGCGATCGGCCAGTGGCTTCCGCTCGCCTGCAGCAACATCTGCGGCGACACCACCGGCGCCGGCGAGTACCTCGCCCACGAGATCTCCGCGCAGCCGATCCGCTTCGTCCTCAGCGCCAACGCAGAAGCGCTCGCGCATGCATTCCGCGAAGACCTGCGGGAGCTCGACGTCCCCCGCCGCTTCCAGACCGTCTGCGCCTGGCTGCACGGCGCCGCGCAGGACGACGTCATCGAGGCCGCCGCGGCGATCGTCACCAACGGCACCCTCTCGCGCGAGCGCTCCTCCGCCCTCACCCAGGCCGCCATCACCGGCCTCCTCGGCCAGCACCCGCGCGTCGTCAACGGCACCCTGGAGCTACGCCTCGACGAGTTCCTGGCGCGCCTTTCCCGCTTCGCCAACGAACGCGTCCCGGCGTACCGCGCCTACCAGCAGGCGCGGCATGCCATCCTGGAGCGCGAGCGGAAACGCCTCCGCCTGCACGAGCTGCAGCCGAAGGTCATGTCGTCCTTCGTCCGCAACAAACTCATCTCCGAGGTCTACCTGCCGCTGATCGGCGCCAACCTCGCCAAACAGATCGGCGTCGCCGGCGAGAAGAAGCGCACCGACCTGATGGGCCTCCTGCTGCTCGTCTCCCCCCCGGGCTACGGCAAGACCACGCTCCTCGAATACATCGCCACCCGCCTCGGCCTGGTCTACGTAAAAATCAATGGCCCGGCCCTCGGCCATTCCGTCCGTTCGCTCGACCCGAACGAAGCGCCGAACGCCACCGCGAAGCAGGAGATCGTCAAGCTCAACCTCGCCCTGGAGATGAGCAACAACGTCCTCCTCGTCGTCGACGACATCCAGCACACCCACCCCGAATTCCTGCAGAAATTCATCTCCCTCTGCGACGCCCAGCGGAGGATCGAAGGCGTCTGGCGCGGCGAGACCAAAACCTACGACCTGCGCGGCAAGCGCTTCGCCGTCTGCATGGCCGGCAACCCGTACACCGAGTCGGGCGACAAATTCGAGATCCCCGACATGCTCGCCAACCGCGCCGACGTCTACAACCTCGGCGAGGTCCTCCAGGGCCGCGACGAGCTGTTCGAGCTGAGCTACATCGAGAACGCCCTCACCTCCAACACCGTCACCGCCCCGCTGCTCACCCGCGAGCCGGACGACGTG
The DNA here is from genome assembly GCA_035629865.1 of Thermoanaerobaculia bacterium. GTDB lineage: Bacteria > Acidobacteriota > Thermoanaerobaculia > Gp7-AA8 > Gp7-AA8 > QHVT01. Next base: position 49,395 of record DASPHC010000128.1, read on the forward strand.
CACAAGCTCGTGCGCATGGCCCGCGGCGAGAACATCCAGTCCGACCAGCTCGCCCACGACTACTCCGGCGTCGAGCTGAACGAGCTGCTCGGCATCATGCGCAAGCTCACCCGCGTCCAGGGACTGCTCTCCCTCGTCAACCGCAACTACGTCGCCTCCGCCGCCCAGCAGAGCGCCTACCGCGTCGAGCCGCCGTTCAAGCTCCAGGGCTCCTACCGCAACATGACCAAACTGGCCGAGAAAGTCCTGCCGGCGATGAACGACGACGAGCTCGATCGCCTCATCGACGACCACTACCTCGGCGAAGCCCAGACCCTCACCACCGGCGCCGAAGAAAACCTCCTCAAGCTCGCCGAGCTGCGCGGCCGGATGACCGAAATCCAGCGCGCCCGCTGGGACGACATCAAACGCGGCTTCACCCGCCTCCAGCGCCTCGGCGGCAGCGACGACCCGGCCGCCAAAGTCATGGCCGAACTGAGCGTCGTCTCCGACCGCATCGCCGAAGTCGCAAAAGCCATCCACCTCGGCGCCACCGCCGCCTCCGCCGCCGCAGCCAACGTCGCCCCGGAACCATCTCCCGAGCCCGCAGCCCCTGCCCCATCCATCGACCTCAGCCCGTACCTCGCCAAACTCGACGAAACCCTGCTCGCCCTGCGCGAGCTCCACGCCGTCCGCCTCCCCATCGCCGCCACCCCCGCCGCCGCCCCGGCCCCCGAGGCAACCCTCGTCACCCGCGAGCAATACCTCCTCAACGACACCCTGATCCCCCTCCTCCGCTTCATGGCCCACCGCTTCAAAGGCTACCGCGCCGTCACCGACCCGCGCGTAAAACAGGCCATCGCGAGACTGGAGTCGGTGGACAACCTGCCGGCTCTGGTGAGCGCCCTGGAGAACATCAGCGTCTCGGCACTGGCGACGTTGACGGAAGAGAAAAGGTAACGATCCACGTCCGAAGTCGTTGGAAAACACGCCGATTCGCCCACGGACGGCCCTTTGAGCCCATCACCGGTTGCTGCAAGTGAAGACCCTACGATCGGGGGTGACACTCGGCAGCGACAACGCTCAGCGCGAATCCGACGGGGCTCGAAGCCGCGACCTCCGGCGTGACAGGCCGGCGGTCGAGGGTTCGTCGCATGTTTGCGATGCGAGATAAAAAATCAATTCCCCATCTCCACGGTCTTTGCCTTCTCCGTCCACGACACGCATGAGCTCCATACGCCGCGCCGGATCTTGTAGCGATGCCCTGCCTGGAACGTGTAGCCGGGGAAGTTGTTTGAGGTTGGCAGCGTCCACCACATCGCGGGATTCGTCAGAACGGTGCCCGCTACCGTGTTGCCGGCGCAGTCGATCTCCTCGACCTGCCACCAGAAACTCGCACCCGCGGGAAGCGCCGGCATCGTCGCCTGCACTTGGAACGTTGTCGCATTGCCGGCGTTGAGCGTCGCCTGAAGGGTGAAGTCGGGATTGAGCGAGGTGAACGTCGGCGGCGGCACGATTCCCTTCAGCGGCAGTCGGAAGACCAGGTACTCTTTGTGATTGCATCCCGGTTTGAAGGGCGACTGCGTACCTGCGCACGGCGTGTTCCCGCTCTGATACCAAGTCCATTTGGCCGTCGTCGGAATGGCAGGAACCTGGGGCCAGATGCCGTTGCCGGTGATGTTCGAGACGCCGATCGCCGGAGCGACCCACAGGTTGTTCGTATTCGCGTTCGTAATCTGCGCATTGACCGCGCTGGCGAACGCCGCCGATGACGGCGTGCCGCTCGTCCCGAGGTTCGTGCCGGTGGCGAAAACCTGCCACGCGCCGACGGCACCGGTGTTCACCGTGCTCGCCGAGCCGCTGACGCTCGCCAGCAGGCCTTGCGCGCTCGCCTGGTCGCTCCACGCGACGATGTAGACGAAGCCGCAGGAGCCGACAGTGACTCCGGCATAGTTGCCAGCGTTGGCGAACTGGCTGGCCAAAGTCACGGTGCCCGTTCCGACGAAGGTTGCCTGCTGTCCCTGGTCGCCGACGAACAACGCGTATGAGTTGTCGGCGACGACTTTGACCGTCACCTGCGCCTGTGCGATGCCGCAGAGAGCGAGAGAAAGAAGAACGAGTGCGAACTGCCGTTTGAAATGCCACATGGGGATCTCCTCTGCGCTCCGTAGACGGACGTGGATTGGAGATTCCGGGAAAGCGGCGTTGGCGTAGATTTTTGGCGGGGCTGACGGCGCTCGAAACCCGCGACCTCCGGCGTGACAGGGCGGAGGTCGCGGGTACCTGGAGAGGAGTCGATCCCCTACACGGCGGCCAGCCCGCAAGCGTTGGATCTGCGGCTCCGGGGTTGCATACCTCACTCAACGTCGTTCAGTTGCACGCTGAGATTCGCGCCGTTTCCGTCCACATCGACAAAAAAGGAGTGACTCATGCTGAGCAAAGCTCTCCGGCGCATTGCCATCGCCATGCTTCTCGTCGTCTCTGCAACTCTCGTCGCGTCCGTCACCCAGGCCCAGACTCTCGACCAGACCCTGAGCGGTTGTAACGGCGCGGCCCCCCTGAGAACCGTCCAGGCCGACCGCTCCAATTACCAGACGAAGGTCAACGATGCGATCCCGGGCGACCGGATCCTGCTCGCCGCCGACACCTACGGTCAGTTCCTCACGCTCAACAACAAGCACGGAGAGCCTGGCAAGTGCATCGTCATCGAGGGTCCGGCCAGCGGCTCGGCCCTCTTCACTGGGAGCGAGACCCGGAACATCGTAAGCCTCACGAACGCCAGCTACATCGCCCTGCGCAACCTGACGCTCGACGGACAGGGCAAGTGGGGCGACGGCATCAAGGCCGAGGCGGAGTCGGTGTCCGTGCACCACATCCTGATCGACGGGTTGACCCTCCGGAACTTCAACCGGAGCCAGCAGGTCGTGGGCATCGGCACCAAGTGCCCGGCCTGGAACTGGGTCATCCGCAATACGACCATCACCAGCACCGGCACGGGGATCTACATCGGCGGCTCCGACGGCGAGTTCGAGTTCACGAACTTCCTGGTCGAGCACAACCTGATCTACGGCACGCTCGGCTACAACGCGCAGTTCAAGCACCAGCGGTTCCCCCGCAACACCTCGATCGGCATTCCGTCGAGCGGCACTGTGATCATCCGCCATAACACGTTCAGCAAGGAGACGGGCTCGAGCTCCGGTGCGGACTCGCGGCCGAACCTCCTCGTCGGACACTGGCCGCTCTCCGGCTACGGCTCCACGGATTCCTACCAGATCTACGGGAACCTCTTCTACCAGAACCCCGTCGAGGCGCTGTTCCAGGGCGAAGGGAACATCGCCTTCCACGACAACCTGCTGGTGAATCGCACGGGCTCCGCGGTGAACATCCAGGCGCACTACGACGTGCCGAAGCGGATCGACGTCTTCAACAACACCGTGATCGCCACCCGGACCCCCCCCACCTCCAACGCCAACGGCATTCGGATCTCGGGCGCCGCCTCCGGCTACACGCAGCGCGTCACCGGGAACGCCGTCTTCGCCGACATTCCCCTGACCGGTGGCCAGCAGAGCAACAACGTGCCCAGTACCAACGTCCAGGCTTCGAACTACGCCCAGGCCTCGACGTACCTCAACAACCCGGGGGCGGCCCTGGGAGCGGGCCTCAACCTCTACCCGAAGAGCGGCCAGCTCCAGGGCACGGCGATCGACTACTCGCCCTTCACCGCCTTGCTGGAGTACGACCGCGATTTCAATGGCACGTCACGAGTCACCACCTTTCGCGGTGCCTACTCAGGCAGCGGAGTGAACCCGGGATGGACGCCGGCGCTGGCGATCAAGCCGCCCGCGGGCACGAGCGGGGGCAACGTGCTGCAGAACGGCGTTCCGGTGACGGGACTCTCGGGAGCGCTCAACAGCCAGCAGATCTGGACGCTGACCGTACCCGCGGGAGCGTCGAACCTGGTGTTCCAGACCTCGGGCGGCACCGGCGACATGGACATGCACGTGCGTTTCGGATCGGCGCCGACCCTCTCCACGTACGACTGCCGGCCGTTCGAGAGCGGCAACAACGAGACCTGCACGTTCGCGTCGCCGGCGGCGGGCACCTGGTACGTGATGCTGCACGGCTACACCGCGTATTCGGGGATGACGCTGGTCGGCAGCTACCAGACCGGCCCAAGCTGCAATGCAATCTCGGACGTGGAGCCGAACGACAGCACCGCCGCGCCGCAGGTGATCTCGGGCAGCTGCAACCAGATCTCGGGCACGTTCATCGGCGAAACGGCGGCGAACGACTACTTCCGACTGAGTCTGCCCGCGGGCAAGACGGTCACGGCGCTGCTGAACGGCCTCACCGCGGACTACGACGTCTTCCTCTACAACGCCGCGGGCACCGAGGTGGCGAAGTCGGTCAACGGCGGCACGACCCCGGATCAGGCGTCATGGACGAACACGGGCTCCTCCGCCGTGAACGTCTACATCCGCATTAACCGCTACGTGACCACGAAAGCGACCTATCAACTGAAAATCAGCTACTGATCTGACCGCGGCGTGGGGACGGGCTTCAGCCCGTCCCCACGCCGTGGGAGCTCCGCCAGCTCGAGCGCCTCGGCAAGCCGGTGCCGCTGCCGCGGCTCGACGAGGAGGAAGGCCGGTAGAGCTCCCGTGGATCGAGTCTCAGGAAGCGCCGTCAGTCCATCAGGACTGAGGTCAGCGTCTGCCCCTGATCCCCGCCGTTCTGCACGGCGACCGCGAAAATGTACGTCCCCGCCTTCCACGTTTCCTTGCGGATCGGCAGGACGTCGACGTGATACGTGCCCGGCAGGCGTCCCGCGGCCACGCGCGTGATGTCGACGAGGGCGCCGCCCGGTCCGACGATCATCGGATCGACCTTGAAATTCTTGTCGGCGAGGCCGGTGACCGGCGCGCCGTTCTCTTTCGTGACCGAGACGGCGAGGTAGTTCGACTGGCGATTCCCCGGGTTGGCGATGGTGTCCTCGGACTGCGCGGCAATGATGAGTCGTGACATGAGGTGAGTCTCCTTTCACCTGGTAGTGACGGAGAGCGCCAAAACGTTTCATTAATTGCGCTACCATAGATACTCTCCCCAATGGACCTATTCGCGTTCGACGACCTCTACGTGCGGCGTCTGAAGGAGCACGACCGCGAAACAGAGGATCACTTCGACAAGTACTTCCGCTCGCTGCTTTTCGTGAAGCTGCGGAAGCGTCTCCCCGCGCAGGACATCGACGACATGACACAGGATGTCTTCGCGGGCGTCCTGGCCCGGCTCGAGGAACTGCGCGACAGCCGCAAGCTCGGCGCGTTCGTGCTGGGGTTCTGCAACAACCTTCTGCTGGAGCGGTATCGCAAGGAGTCGCGGACGGAGCCGTTGAACGAGGTGCACGAGGAGACGATCCCCGGCAAGTCGAATACCGAAGCGGAGCTCCTCAACGAAGAGACCGCCGCATCTGTACGACACGTCCTCAGCAGTATGCGCGATCGCCGCGAGGCGGACATTCTGCGGGCGATCTTTCTCGAAGACGAAGATCGGGATGAGATCTGCCGGCGGTTCGACGTCGACGCCCAGTATCTTCGCGTCCTTCTGCACCGGGCGAAGAAAGATTTCAAGGCCGCGTACCGGCGGAAGAGCAAACGTTAGTTTTTTGAAACGATCGACGTCGCTTTGTCACTACCCCTGTGAACGCACCGATGAAACACGAAGACGCAATTTCGAACCACTCTGTCGAACGCTACCTGCTGGGCGAGATGCTCGAAGACGAGCAGGGGATCTTTGAAGAACATTATTTCGACTGTCGCATCTGCGCAGCCGACGTGACGGACGGGACGCGGATGATGATGGCGGGACGGGTCGTCGCGGCGGAGGACGTACAGCCGTCGAACGTCATCCCGATGAGGGGCAGCCGGTTTCGGTGGTTTCCGTCCGCCGCCGCGGCCTCGCTGATCTTCGGCCTGCTCGGCGGCGGAGCCGGCTATCGCCTCGCACAGGTGCGGCACGAACATCCTACTGAGCTCGTGCGGGTCGTGCGGATCGACACGGGGGTGTTCCGGGCCGGAACGCCCGGCGACGTTCCGACCGTGCGGGCCGGGGACGAATTGCGGTTCGACGTCGAGCCGGACGACAACGCGTTGCAGTATGCCGCGCGCATCACCTGCGGCGGAAAGTTGCAGTCGAGACATGGCATCAGCCGGGAGATGGCGGCGGATGCGATTTCCCTGCGGCTCGGCGAGTTGCCTGCCGGCCGTTGTGAATTGGTGATCGAGGGCGTCCGCGAGGATGGCAATCGCTTCGCGATCACCAGCAGTCCATTCAACGTTGGAGAGAGATGAGGGGTCCGATCGAACGCGCCTGCGGGCGCACAAGGAGGCAACCATGCAAGCCCGAAGCTTTACCTATCACTACAACGCGAGCGCCCTCGGATTGGGCGGTGTCCTGAAGCAACCCAACGGCGCCGTCACGATGATTCCGAGTCTCGCGTCCGTCGCTCTCGCGCCCACGGGAGGAGAGGGCGTCAACGAGATCTCGAACTACGATAAGGACGGCATCTCGTTCTCGAATGCGCGCGGTTGCGTCATCGGCTCCGACTCGGAGTACCGGACGTTCACCACGAGATCCGACGTCAGCATCTCGGACCTGAGCCTGTTTGGCCGCCTCCAGGTAGCGCTCCTGCAGACGACCATCAGCTCCACGCGCGACGTCCTCGATGGCGGCGACATCGAGCGGGAGTCCGATCCGGACAACACCCGCTTCTCGATGCACGCGAAGATCCGCGGACTGACGATCGACGGCGTTGAAGTCGTCCCGGAATTCGACCTCGACCTGTTCGAATGCCGTACGTACGAGCAGTTCACGAGCAGGATCGGCGGGGACAGCGCCGGCACGTACGCGCAGCAGTTCGGCGTCGAGCGGACGGAGCTGGAGAGTGTGCTCGCGGCGAAGGCGCAGCCGATCCGGGCCTCGTTCGTCAGCGCTCTCCAGCACGAGCCGACCGACAGGTTCGGGCCGCGCCGGGGGTTCAAGCTCCCGGTAAAGAACTTCGGCAACGTGTATTTCGGCGAGCTCGTTTTGAAACCGGGACGCAGGCGTGTGAACCTGCTCCGCATCGATTTCGATTCGACGCTGGGTCTCCAGGAGAGCACGCGCGCAGCGATGGGCACGATGTTGGCCGGCGCCATGGCCTCGATGTCTCCGACGACGACCTCGACGTCTCCGGCGGGCGGCTCGATGACGCTGGGGAGCCAGGACAGCAATGGGTCCCCCAGCTGGCCGTAGAGCCCTGGCGCGATTCCGCTTCGGACTGCTGCCGTTCGTGCTGGTCTTCAGCACGGCGGCAGCAGTTCGTCCGTCTCCGTGGGAAGCGGAGTATCGGAAAGCGCGCGAGGCGAATCTTCGAGAAGGATCCAGGGCGGCGGCCGCGATCGTCGAGGCCGCGGTCGTGCGTGCCGGAACTTCGAACGAAGACTGGGTCTATGCGCTCCGGATTTACCGTGCGGAACTGCAGGCGCTGATGAAGAATCCCGGTGACGCGCTGCCGGTTCTTCAAACACCCTTGCCGCCGCATCTCCGCAAGACGGAGATCGAGATTCGCCGTCTCACCGCTCTGGCGATGGCTACGCACTTCAGTAACAACGCGGCGGAGGCTCTCAGGCTCGCCGACGATGCGGTCGCTCTCGCGACGAAGGACGTTCCGGCGCTCGCTGCCGACGCGTATTACCTGCGCGGCAACCTCCGGACGAATGAAGACGACATACGGCGGGCCATGCGGTTGTTCAAAGCGGCCGGGAACGACACCTGGGTCCTGATGAGCGAGGCCCTCCTCGTTCGCTCGTTCGAGTTACAGCAGCGGTACAGCGAGGCCGTCGAGATCGGCGAGCGCCTCGTTCCGCGCATGATGAAGGCCAGGCTGACCAACGCAGGCACGATCGCGGGAAATGTGGGGTCGTCTTATTACTGGCTGGGCGACTATGAGAGTGCGAAAGAATATTTTCGTCTTGCCGAGCAAAGTGCGCGAAAGCTGAATACGTCGTACAACCTCGCGTTGTGGCTCGATCGCCTCGGAGACGTCCATCTCGCTACGGGCGATCTCGACGGTGCGGCGAAGTGGTACGGCGAGGCCGCGACGTTCGCGCGCGAGCACGAACACCGTCAGCTCGCGCGGACCCTGTCGAACCTCGCCCAGGTGGCGATCCGCCGCGGCCAGTTCGCAGAGGCGCGCCGGTCGATCGAAGAGTCGATCCGTCTCGACACGGCCGTGAAAGAGCTCGAGGACGTCCAGCGCGCGCGCGTCATCCGGGCCTCGCTCAATATGGCGATGCGCGATTACAGCGCGGCAGAGAAAGAGCTCGAAGACGTCGTTGCCAGGACTACGACCCCTGTCTGGCGACTCCAGGCGGAGACCGGTCTGGGCCGCCTGTACGCGGCGCAGAAACGGAGCGACCTGGCGGAGCGCTACTTCGCACTGGCGGTGAAGACCGCCGTCGAGGACCGCGCCGAGATCGAGCCCAACCACCGCTTCTCCTACTTCAACAGCGTCGAGGACCTCTTCGACACCTATGTCGACTTTCTCGTCGAGAACAAACAGATCGTGAAGGCTCTGGAGATCACGGAAGAGAGTCGCGCCCGAACACTGACGGAAGGCCTCGGAGCTGCGGCGTCGAAGAAGAAGCTCGATGCGCCGGCAATCGCGAAGCGCGCGAACGCAACCATCCTTGCCTACTGGCTCGGCACACGCCGTTCGTATGTGTGGACGGTGACGGCGGCCGGTGTCGCGATTCACGAGCTCCCGCCGGCCGCTGTGATCGAGCGAGACGTCGACCAATACCAGAAGGTGCTCCAGCATGGCTCGCTGACCGACAGCGCCCCGCGCGGACAGCGTCTGTTTCAGACGCTCCTCGCGCCGGCGGTGCGCGGCGTCGCGCAGGGCTCCAAAGTCATCATCATCGCCGACGGCAACCTGCACACCATGAACTTCGAGACCCTGGTCGTTCCGGGCTCCCGGCCGCACTGGTGGATTGACGACGCGATCGTCACCAGCGCCAATTCACTGCACCTGCTCGGGCGTTCGACCGCGAAGCGCGGCGCGGAATCGGCTCTGCTGCTGGTCGGCAATACGCCGCGCGCCGATCCGGCATTCGGGCCGCTGCCGAACGCCGCTGGGGAGATGGAGAAGGTCGGCGCGCATTTTCCGCGCAAGAAGGTCCTGAGCGGGGCGGCCGCAACACCGAAGGCGTTCCTCCGCGCCGCGCCGGCGACGTTCGACGTCATCCACTTCGTCGCCCACGGCATCGCCACGCGCAGGCGACCGCTCGACTCGGCAGTGATCCTGGCGAAGGACGACGCGGATCGCTACAAGCTGTTCGCGCGCGACATCGTGGACCAAAACCTCACGGCCCGCCTGGTCACGATCTCGAGTTGCCACGGCGCCGGAACGCGCGCGTACGCCGGGGAGGGCCTGGTGGGCCTGGCCTGGGCGTTCCTCCGCGCCGGCGCCGAACAGGTCATCGCCGCCCTCTGGGAAGTGGATGACGCGGCGACGATGAAACTGATGGATCACATGTACGCCCGGATTCGCGCCGGCCGCGATCCCGCCGTCGCCCTCCGCGACGCGAAGCGCGCCTTGATCCACTCGCGGACGAGCCACCAGAAGCCGAGATACTGGGCTCCATTCGTGATTTACGCGGGGTCGTGACAAGATAACGAGTCTCGCCTCTGCGGATACATGTCACGGCCGCTCATGACCCTCCTCAATAACGGACTGGCAACTCGCACACCATGAAACGTTCGCTGGAATTCCGTCACTACATGATGAGTGACGCACTTCCTGTTATCCGTCGAAAGCTTCCGCATCGCGGAGTGGGTGCGCTGGCACCCGCCGCCGCAGGACAGTGGCCAGCATCGTTATTCCATAACTTTCCCACATGAAGCCAATATCTGGGCCCACTGCAGGTCCGATCTTCGTCGTATGCAGGACCCTGCGTCTTTTCGGAACCGGTTGCTATATCCATCAGGACCACCCCATGACCAATAATGAGGCAATCCCGCCAGTGACTCGTGGAATAAGAAACACTAGCTCCTAACGCGGGATCGGCCAGCGGTTCGATTCCTGCGCTCCAAGTCGCGGGAGATTTCTCCTGCCCTAACCGTCAACCTCTTACCAGCCAATCCGGAGGTGTCGCTTGGCTCGTCCTAACCTTGTCCGAAGTGTCTTTGTTGTTCTGTTGTCGTTTCTCGTCGCTGGTATCGCGGCGGCGGCTCCTCACCACACGGAGGAAGGCGCCAGCCCGCTGGGCGTTCGCATCGCCGCGGACGTCGAAAGCCGCCAGATTACCTTCGATGACGGCGTGATGCTGCGCGCTCTTGCCATCGCGCAGATCGCGAGCCTTCCCGTCGAATATCGCCAGGAAATGACCGCGGATTGCGGCACCCCGCTCATGCTCGAGCTGGCGGTGGATCTACCGAAGGCCGACCCGCGCGTCCGCGATTTCGTGAAGTACGTGCTGTCCGCGCCGTCGGTGCGCCGCAAAGTGACCGTGCCCGACCTGACCGGCGCGCCGGTGAAGTATGAGGCCCTCGGCCGCAAGGCATTGCACGACGCCCAGCTCGCGGCCACTGCGGCGAACATCCTCCTTACCACGCATTTCGAGATCGACTACCAGACCGCGGGTGCCGACGCGATCACGCTCGCCCAGGCCCAGACGATCGGAAGCATCCTCGAACAGTCGTACGCGACGTTCATGGGCACGCACGGCTTCACCGCTCCCGTCGCGCCGGCGGATGGGCTGATCAACGTCGTGCCGAAAGAGATCGTCCCCTGCCCCGTCGACCTGACCGGCACGATCCCGTGCGGACCGTCGCTCCTCGGCGCCGCGGTTCCTTTAGGGCTTACGTTCGAGTTGTTCGGCGATCCGGTGATCTACATCAAGAAGACGCTCGCCAGCGACCAACTCCAGGTCACACTCGCGCACGAACTCTTCCACCTGATTCAGTACGAGACCGCCGGCGTGTCGCAGATGATCGCCGACTTGTGGTGGTGCGAGGGCAGCGCGACAGCGATGGAAGACATCGCCTATCCGAGCATCAACAGATACTTCAGCCGCATCCCTGGGTTCTTCAACAGGACCGCGTATCCGATCAATACGAACACATACGAGAGTGTGCTGTTCCACAAGTTCATGATGGAAAAGTACGCTGGCGGAAGCCCGGTGGTGCTCCATGACATCATGGACACGTGGGGTTTCGACGGACTCCAAGCGATCCGAGCGGTGCTTGCCTCGAGCTACAGCACGGACCTCGATCACGCCATGCAGCACTTCGCGCTCTGGAACTTTCTTTCCGGCGCGCGCACCACTCCGCCGAACTCCTACGTCGACTCGGGCATTACCTCGCCTGTCCCGTTTCCGACGCACAACCACTTCCAGGACACCCACATGATGAGCAACGCCGTGCCCTCAGTGCCGGTGCGTAATGTGTTCATCCAGGGCACCGGCGCGAACTATTATCAGTTCCGCCCCGATCCATCGCTGACCGCTCCGCGCAAGCTCACGATCAAGGTGACTGGTAGCTTCCTCGAGTACGTGCGCGGCTGGATCGTGATCCGCCGCCAGAACAACACCACCGACGTCCGAGATCTCAGCATCGGCGCGGGGACTCCCAACGTCGCGCTCGAGTTCGTGAACGACTTCAGCTACTCGAACGTCGGCGAAGTCGTGCTGATCCTGTCCAGCGGTGATGGTTCAATCCTTCCGAGCCTTGCGACGTACGAGGCCAAGCTGGCCACGTCGATCGACATCGCCTTCGCGATGGACACGACCGGAAGCATGTCCGGCTCGATCAGCGCCATCAAGTCGACAGCCACGCAGGCGATGTCGACCCTCGGCGCGAACGGCGCCGACTTCCGCATTGCCGTCACCGAGTTCAAGGACCATCCGGTGTCGCCGTACGGCAGCCCCGGCGACTTCCCGTACCGCGCAAACTCACCGTTTTCGAATCAGGGAGCGGTGATTACCGGCGGTCTGAACATGCTTTTCGCCAGCGGTGGCAACGACTGGCCGGAGTCTCAGTACTCGGGGATCATGGGCGCGATCAACGCGCAGGGCATCGGCCCGTGGCGGGCGGATGCGAAGAAGTCGATCATCGTGATGACCGACGCTCCGCCGCACAACCCTGAGCCGTTCACCGGCTACACCGCGGCATCCGTCGCCGCAGCCGCGGCCGCGGGCGGAATCACCGTCGCGTCTTCGTCTCCGCGCGTTGCCACGATGTCGCTGCCGGGCGTCGAACCGCTGACGCAGCCGAGACCGGTCGCGCCCACGGCGGGCAATCCGATCCGCGTCTACGGAATCATCGTGGGCGGCGACTACGAAGCGTATGCATCGCTCTCGCAGCTGGCCGAGGCCACGGGCGGAAAGGTCTATACCGCGACGTACAACATCAACGACATCATCGAGGCGCTTATGGACGCGATCGGCGACATCGGCGATGAGGAACCGCCTTCGCCGCCCGCGAACAACGCCCCGAACGTGAGCGCGGCCATCGCGTCGCCTTCGCAGCTCTGGCCTGCGAACGGTAAGATGATGCCGATCGCGATCACGAACGTGAGCGACGCCGACGGCGACGCGTTCACGATCAACGTCACAGCAATCACGCAGGACGAGCCGGTCAATGCGAAGGCAGGCAAGGGCAACCCGGATGCGACCGGTGTTGGTACCTCCGGCGCGTCGATCCGCGCGGAGCGCTACGGCACAGGCAACGGCCGGAGGTACACCATCGTCTTCGCCGCGACCGATGCGCGCGGCGCGTCGAGCAGCGGCAGCGTCACTGTTTGCGTCCCGCACGATCAGGGCGGCAACACCGTTTGCACCGACGATGGGCAGCTCTACGACTCGACCAAACCGTAATCCACTTCAGCGAAGGGTGGCGTCTTTGGGCGCCACCCTTCTGCTGTTGTGCATTGCGGGATGCGATCGCTTTCTCCCCCGCGAGAAACGCGTCGTCGACCCCTCGGCGGTCGAGATTGAGATCTCGACTCCGTATTACCGCGGTTCCTATCCGTATCCAGAGCCGATTCCGATCCTTGTGACCATCCACAACGGCGGCGCGACCCGGCAGAACCTCGAGCTCGGCCGCCCTCGCCGCGGCGGATGCAACCCGGCCGCTCCGATTCCCGCGCAGCGCGAGCCGGTCGAACTCCTGTTCGCCGGCTCCGGCTCTCCAGAGTCGACCGGCAGGATCGAGCCGTACGTCTGGCGCTGGCGCGCGCCGTCTCCGGCCCCTCGCCGTCTCGTGCTGGAGCCCGGCCAGTCGCTCGTGCTCATCGACACGACCTTCAGTCCTCCGAGCGGCTATGTCCACCTCTCCGGCGATCTCTGCGTGCGCGTGTACGACTGGGAGATCCCTTCGGGAATCGGAGTACGGCTGCCCGATTTATAGACACCGATTCCATTGTTGTCATCTGAGGACGGAAATGATAATGCAGTCGATGCACCGATGAACTTTGTTGAAACGATCCTCATGGAATCGTCACTACCGATCACATGCGGATCTTCATTTCGTACACGACGCGAGACCACCGCGACCGCGCGCTCGCGCAGCGGATCACGGATGGGCTCAAGGGCCGGGCCGTGGACGTGTTCTACGCGCCGCGGTCGATCCGCGGCGGGGCGGAGTGGAAGGAAGTGCTGCGCGCGGAGCTCACCTCCCATTGCACGCATGTCCTGGTCATCCTCTCCGCGGCGTCGCTCGCGTCGAAGGAAGTTCGTGAAGAGATCGACCTTGCGCTGGCGCGATTCGACGGCGATCGAGCGTTCCGGATCCTGCCGCTCGTCACCGGCACCATCGCCGAGGATCCGCTCTCGCGGTTCCAGCAGGTCGCGTATGACAACGATCCCGACGAACAGGTCGAGAACATCGCCGCGGCGCTCCGGCTCCCGCCGCAGAGCGCGAGCGAGCGCGCGCTGAAGCCGAGCTCGCACAGGCCGGGCGAAAAGGGGGATCTCGTCCCCCGGCTGTGCGACCGCCGCGAGCAGGAGCACTCGTTCCGCTCCGCATTCAACCGGCACATGAAACGGCTCGCTCGCGCGCCGCAGGCCTACTTCATCTCCGGCGCCGAGGGAGACAAGCACGGGAGTCTCGTGGAGCGCTTCCAGTGGACGTTCATGAGAGACATCGCCATCCAGGCGCGCAACGACCGCGATGCCTCGGTGTCGAAGAACGACGTGCTGTGGCCACTCAGCACAAACCTGGACGAAGCGATGGACGAGCTGCTGGGCGAGCTCTTCGGCGTGTTCGAGAGCAGGTACGCAAACTCGCGGCTGCCGGTCACGCCGGCCGACTTCAGGCAACTCACCGCGAACCGTCCCGAGCCGGTGGTGCTGGTGCAGCACGAGATCCGCTCGAAAGGATGGAGCCGCATCACCGCACCGCTCATCGAGCGCTACCTGAAGTTCTGGAGCGACGTGGCGGCGCTGGGGCCGGGGCCGCAGTTCGTGGTCTTCTTCAACCTCGTTCTCTGCGACTCCGACGAGCGCAACGCCGAGGCCTTGAGCGACTTCGTGCAAAGCCTCACCGACGAGCCGGACGAGCGGAAGCCGTTCTGGAAGCGCCTCGGCTCGCTCCTCGGCGCGCCCGACGCGACGCGCGCGCCGCTGCCGACGAACATCGCCGTCACGCCGCTCCCGCCGCTCGAGGCCGTGCGGCGCGAGGACGTGGACGACTGGTTCGACCAGCGCGGGCAGAAGATCGGATTCGAGAAACGGCAGCGTGTCTGCGAGGAGCTGTTCCGCTCCGCCCCGGTCCGCCGTATGGCCGACGTCGAGCGGCGGCTCACCGCGATTTTTTTCGAGCAAAACCTGGCTGAAGGGAGAGCGTCATGACGACCGGCAATCTTTCCTATCACGGCAACGGCTCCGTCATCGAAGGGCCGGCGCCTTTCTTCGCGCGCGTGGAGTCGCTCGACGACCCACGCCACTACCTCGCCGAGCCCGGACTGCGCGACGCGGTCAACGTCGCCATCACCCTCGGCATCCCATTGCTCGTCACCGGCGAGCCGGGCACGGGCAAGACGCAGCTGGCCTGGAGCGTCGCGCACGAGCTGGGCCTCGGCCAGCCGCTGGTGTTCTCGGCCAAGACCACCTCGCTCGCCCAGGACCTCTTCTACCGTTACGACGCGCTCGGCCACTTCCGGCAGTCGCGTTTCGGCCGCGACGACCAGTCGCGCTTCGACGATGACGTGCCGGTGATGAGGTTCGTCGACTTCGAGGCGCTCGGCATCGCGTCGCTGCTGATGATGCAGCCGGCCGATGCGGATCCCTACCTGCCGCGGCAATACCGCGGACTCGGGCCGCGGCGCGCGGTGGTGCTGATCGACGAGATCGACAAGGCGCCGCGCGACCTGCCGAACGACATCCTCCGCGAGATTGAGACCATGACCTTTCGGGTGAAGGAGGCGGGGCTGGATTTCCCGCCGGACGGTCTTGCGGATTCGCGCTACCGGCCGATCGTGATCATCACCAGCAACTCGGAGAAGAACCTGCCGGACGCGTTCCTGCGGCGCTGCGCCTTCTACCACATCAGCTTTCCGGACAAGGCCCGGCTGGTGGAGATCGTCAACCGCAAATTCGGCAAGACCCGATGGTTCACGCCGCAACGGGTGGCCGAGGCGGTGGAGAAGTTCTCGCTCGTACGGAATCTCAACCTGCGGAAACCGCCCGCGACGGCGGAGTTCCTGGCCTGGATGCACATCCTCCGCGAGCACGACGTCGACCCGCGCGACATCGGCAGCGGCGCGCGCGAGGCCATCGCGTTCACGGCGGCAATCCTGTCGAAGAACCGGGAGGACGCGGAGCAGATCGCCGGCGCGTTCTGAATGATGAGCGCCCCACTCCTGTTCGATGAGCTCCTGGACGGCCTGCGCCGCGAGGGCTTCTCCGTCGGCACGGACCAGTACCTCCGGATGCACGCGCTGCTCGAGGGGCACGCCGGCGCATCGCCGGACCAGCTGAAATCGCTGCTCTGCCCGATTTTCGCGATGAGCGCGGCGGAACAGGAACGGTTTCACGTCGCGTACGACGAATTCTTCGCCACGCGGTCGGTGCCGAAGACGACGTTCTCGCGCCGGTTGACGGTGATCGGGCAGACGTTGCCGGGGATGGCGACGCCGCGGAAGGCGAGCCGGTGGAAGCGGCATCTTGCGATCGTGATGTCGATCATCGCGGTGATCGTCGCCGTGCTGTCGCTTTGGCCTCACTCTCCCGTACCCGCTCCCGTGCCGGCTCCGACCCCGATGTCCGATCCGCCGGTACCCGCTCCCGTACGCGATCCGCCGCTCGATCCATTTCGCAACCCCGCCCCCCGCTCGCAATGGCTGCTCATTGCCGGGAGCTTCGCCTTCGCGCTGTTCGCCGCCGAGGTCGCGCGCACGCTGCTGCGGTGGCTGCGGCAGCGCGAGCATGGCGCGCAGGGGCGGCCGTTCGACTGGCCGGTGCGCGATCTGCATCCGACCGCGCCGCGGCTCTTCGCCGATCAGCGTTTCTTCGCCATCGCACGATTGATGAAGGGCCGCGAGGTCGGCGAGGTGCGCCGTCTCGACGTGCCTCGTTCCATCCTCGCCACGATCCGGGCCCTCGGCGATCCGGTCTTCGAATACAAGCTCGACCGGCGCGTCACGGAGTATCTCTTCCTCGTCGAGCGCCGTTCCGAGCGCGACCATCTCGCGGCGTACGTGCACGCGATGGTCGAGGCGCTCGCGCGCGACGGCGCGCTCGTCGAGGTCTTCGAGCACGACGGCGATCCGCGGCATTGCTGGAAGCCGGGGACGAGCGTCCGTGTGGTGACAGCCGACCTCCATTCGCGCTTTCCGCAGCACAGGCTGGTCATCGTCGGCAACGTGGTCGCGCTGACGAATCCGGTCACGGGCGAAGCGCTCGACTCGATTCCGCGGCATTTCCCGTGGAACTACCGCGCGCTTCTGACGACCGAGGAAGAAACGCGCGGGGTCGGTCTTTTCGGCGCGTACTTCGACGTTTACGCGCTCGCGAACAAGGGACTGGCCCGGCTCGCGGAGCGATGGCAGCAAACCGACGGTCCGGCGGCGCGGCGCCGCCCGGAGGAACGGCGGCGCATCGTCACCGACCTGCCCTCCACTCCGGAGGAGCTGGAGCGCGAGCTCGATCCGCTGATCTTTCGCTGGCTGCTGCGCTGCGCGGTTCATCCGACTCTGCACTGGGACCTCACTCGCGAGCTCGCGCCGCCGCTGCCGGCGGCCGAGCACGAGGCGGCGCTGCTCGGTCTCGTCCGGCTGGAGTGGTTCCGCCGGGGACGGATCCCGGAGCGGGAGCGCCTCGCGCTCGTGTCGCGGCTTTCCGACGACGAGCCGGAGGAATCGGCGGCGCGGGCTTCGGCGATGCGCGTCCTCGCGGCCGCTCCGCCCCCGCCGCCCGGCAGCGTGGCCGCGCGCGTGTTCGAGATCCAGCAGCTCGCGCACAAGATCTGGACCGCGCGCGACCGGCCGGCGGAGCTGCGGCCGCTCCTGCGCAAGCTGCGGCATTACCCGCCGGCGCAGGTCGGACGCGACGGCGCGCTGATGATGCTGCTGCACGAGGCACCGGGGACGCTGGTCACGCATTCGCTGCCGCAGCCGCTGCGGCGGTTCCTCTTCCGCGATGGGATCCCGGCGTTCGGGATGAGGAACTTCGTCGCCCTGGCGGCGGTGCTGCCGGTGATGCTCTTCGCCGGAAATGCGATGCGGCCGGTGCCTCAAGCGTACCCACAGATTCATCCGAAGGAACAGATCACCGTTCCGCAGGCGGAACGTTCGAAGACTCCCGATCCACCGCTGACGAAAACCGACACTGGCACGACGATCGCGACGGAGACCGCGACCGCAACGGATCCTTCGTCCACCCTCGTCGCCGACCGCGCACAGGCTCCTGTCGTCACTCTCAAGCCGCGTCGCGACCCCGAGCCGCCGACGCCGGTCCCATTGCCCGACTTACCGAAGCTCATCGCGCCCGCCGCCGGCTCCGTCATTACCATCGATGACCGGAAGGACGTCGCCACCTTCACCTGGGAGCCCGCCGGGAGCTACACGCTGCAGGTGTTCGACTCGCAGGGCACGCTCGTTCATGTCGCGAAAGTCCGAGGCACCAGCGCCGCGTGGCGAGTGACCAGCGGGAGCAGCGGGAACACGTGGTCGCTCATGACATCCGACGGCCGCGTCACCGACAGGATTCCGTTTGACGTCGAAGCCGAGATCTTGATCCCGGAGGAGTCGGTTGCGCGCAACTACCGCACCGTCTCGATCACGCTGCCCGTCTCCTGTGGGACGACCGAAGGGAAGCGCGACGTCGACCTGCAGCTCAGTCCGCGCGAGATCTTCGAGAGTGCTGAATTGAAAGTGCTCAATTCCGAGGCATTCGAGGTCGCCGAGCTTTCGCCGCGTGACGGCGGGTCGTTCTCCTACCGTTTCGTCGCGGCGAAGCCGTGCCGGGAGAACACGCTCGAAGCGAAGATTCGCGTTACCGCCACGCTTCGTCTGACGCTGCCGACAGGTGTGAAGAACTAGGTGTCGCGAGACCTCGATGCCGGCCGTTTCTCACGTGGATGGCACTTGCGAAACTCAACCCGAAGCCAGGGACTGGCCAGACAACGGACGGGCCAACGAGGCTCGAACCCGCGACCTCCGGCGTGACAGGCCGGAGGTCTAATCTAATCATCACCAGTACGACGCCACACCGAGGCACTTCTTTACTTGGGCAGTCCTCGATCGTCTGGATCTGCCCGTCCGCTGGTCCGATGACGCGAAGCTACACCAGCCCGCGTAGCCCGAAGCAATGACTTTGTCGACCGCCACAGCGGCCACACCGCCGGCGTTTGCCGGCGGTGTTCTCTGCCTGGATCGTCCCGTTGGTGAGCGTCAGCGACTCTGGCGACCGATCATTGCGTCTTGTACATCACGACCACATTGTCGAGGATGAAATTATCCAGATCGCCGCCGTCGCCGCCCGCAGCATTGCGAGAGCGGACCAGCATCTGATTGCTGGCTCGGAGTACGCCCGGCGCAATCAGCATGACGTTTCCGTTCCATGTGTCCTTGCTTGGACTCAGCGGAATTCCACCTGCTATTTCGTTACCGTTGATTGAGAGTAAGTTTTTGCTGTGGTCGACATCACGCGCCTGAAACATCAGCACCGCTGCTTCATTCGTTTTCACGTTCGGGCATTGGAACGTAAACGTCTTATTGGTGCCGACGAACGGGACCTGCGGCTCGATGCTATTGAGATACCCGGACTCGTTGCCGAATCCTTGCCTTACAGTGACAACAACCGTGAATTCCGACATGATCTCATCTCCTTCTTCTTCAGATATGCAGTAGACGGACGCCTCTGAAAAGTTTTCGAGGTAGATTGGCACGCGGCAGACACTCCTTAGGAAGGGGAGCGTGAAAGGGATCCATGTCCGAAGAGCTGCTGTTGAAGTACCTCCCGCTGATCCAGCGGGCGATTGCATTTGCCTCGCAGCGGCAAGGGCTCACGCGGGTGGAAGCCGAGGATTTTGAGTCGACTGTCAAACTGAAACTGATCGAGGACGACTACGCGATCCTCCGCGCATTCCAAGGACGCAGCAGCCCGACGACGTACTTCGTCAGCGTCGCCCAGAGGATCCTCCTCGACCATCGCAATAAGGAGTGGGGGAAGTGGCGTGCATCGGCGGAAGCCAAGCGGCTCGGTCCGACCGCCGTCGAGCTCGAGCGCCATCTGCACCGCGACGGCCTCACGCCCGATGAAGCTTTTGGGGCGTTGAAGAGTAACGGCCACAATCTGACGCGCGACGCCATGGAAGCGCTCGCGAAGCGGCTGCCTCCGCGCGCGCCGAAGCGGCGCGTCGTACCGCTCGATGAGGCCGGGCGCGACGCCGTCATCGGCAGCGAGCAGATCGAAGCCGAGGCGGCCGGCCACGAGCGGCGCATTGTCGAGGAACGCGTATCAGCGCTCGTCAACGGATGGCTCGGCAAATTGCCGGACAAAGACTGGTTCCTTCTGCACCAGCAATTCGGGGAAGGGATGACTGTCGCACAGATCGCGCGCGCCACGCGCGACGATCCGCAACATCTCTATCGACGGATCAAGCGCCGCCTGGACGAGATCCGGAAGCTGCTCGAAACCTCGGGCCTCACTTCGGCGGAAGTGCTCGACTTGATCGGCCGCAACGACACCATTCTCGACTTTCTGTTGCGAAGAAATCCGCCGCGTCCGTCCAAAGACTGTCATGGAGAGACGACGGCGGCAGACCCGGAGGAGCCATGAACGACCGCGTCTCGCGTCACCCGACGGAGGAAATCTTGGCTGCCTTCATTGAAGGATCGCTGGCACGGCCCGAGATCGCGGAAGTCCTGTCGCACATGCGCGATTGCCCGGAGTGCCGGACCTCAGTGGCACGAACGGCGGACTTTTACGACCAGGAGCGGCGTCGAGGAGTGCTCGAAGAGGAAGAAACACCAGCCACGCGTCGCACGGGAATCTCGCGCCGGTGGTGGCTGCTCGCGGCGGCGATCGTGATCGCCGTCGTCGCTGTCTGGCGGCTCGTCCCGCCCGGGAGGAACAATCCGATGTCCATCCTCGTCCAAGCGGCTCCCCAAGAGCATCGCCGCGTCGACGCGCGCATTTCCGGATTTCCGTGGGCGGCATTCGAGGCGCAGCAACGCGGCAGCGGTGTCGCGGATCCGGCGGATCTGAAACTGAGCGGCGCCGCCGGAGCGGTGCTGGAACAGACCGAGAGGAAAAACGACGCGGAGTCGCTGCACGCCCAGGGAGTTGCGCTGCTGCTGATCGAACGTCTCTCCGAAAGCATCGCCGCGCTCGAACGCGCGGCGAACAGTTCAAATGACGCGCGCACCTGGAACGATCTCGCGGCGGCGCGGTACGCGCTCGTGGAGCGGGAGGAGCGGCTGTCGCAGTTGCCGCTCGCTCTCGCGGCGGCCGATCGCGCGCTAGGGCTCGACCCCCAGCTTGCAGAAGCGCATTTCAATCGCGCGCTGATCCTCCAGCGCATGGGATTATCCGAACAGGCGCGGAAATCGTGGGACTCGTATCTCGCGCTCGATCCGGGCAGTGAGTGGAGCCTGGAGGCGCGGGCACGGCTACGCAGTCTCGACGGCAACAAGCCGAGGACGGAATTCAGGAGGCGCACGCTCGACGAGCTCGTCCCCGACGTGCTGGTGCGGCAGTTCCCACAGGAGTCGCGCACGTGGAGCGAGGGAATACTCCTCGGGGAATGGGCTGATGCGGAACATGCCGGTGATGCGGCCGTCGCGAAGGCGACGCTGGAGCACGTGCACGCGATCGCGACCGCGCTCGCGGCGGCAAATGGCGAGCGCCTTCTCGACGACGCAGTCGGGGCAATCGAGCACGCCGATGAGAACGCGCGCTCTGCCCTCGTCGAGGCGCACCGGACGTATCGCGATGGGCGCGTCACGTTCAGCTTGCGCAAAGATATTCGCGCAGCCGAGGAGAAGTTCCGGTGGGCGGAGGAGCTGTTCCGCCGCGGCCAGAGTCCGATGGAGAACATGGCTGCGTATTTCGCGGCCAGTGCCACCTTTCATCAGAATCGCGTCGAAGAGGCCTACGACGCGCTGCTGCGTCTTGCGCCTGAGATCGATCGCACGCGCCATCGCGCTCTGACCGCGCAGCTGCACTGGGAGCTTGCGGTGCACGCGAACGTCAACGCCGACTGGGGTGCGGCCGTACGCGAAGCCGGCGCCGCTGCGCAGATTTTCGGCGCTCTCGGCGAGCGCGCCAACGAAGCCGACATGCAGGTCATGGCGACTCCGGCACTGGAGTCGATTGGCGAGACCGATCTCGCGTGGAAGCAGCGGCTCGCCGCGATCGGAGCGATGACACCCGCTCGACAGCAGGGAATGCTGCACGCCGCCGCGGCGAGCCTCGCGTCGAGAGACGAGGTCGTGGCCGCCGCAGCGGTCCTCGAAGCGGTGATCGATGAGGCACGCGAAGACAATCCCGTTCTGCTGGCCTTCGCACTCGCGGACCGCGCTCGCCTCGCCGGCCGCAGCGGGAATACGAGCTCGGCCCGCTGCTGGCTCGATGATGCGCGTGATGCGGCGATGCGGCTGCGCGACCCGGCGCTTCGCGACGTAGCGATGGCGCGCGTCGTCCTCGCCGATGCGGTCGTGCAACCGTCTGTTGCATCGTCGGATCGCGCGATCCAGTTCTTCGTCGCGAAAAAACACGGCCGGCTCCTGCCCGAGGCTTATCTGCAGCGCGCTCGTGCACAGAAAATTGCGGGAAACGAAGACGCGGCGCTCGTCGACTACGCGGCTGCGCTCAGCGAAATCGAGAAGCAGCAGAAGAGTATCCTCGATCCGTCGCTGCGGCCTGCCCTGCTCGACACGGCAGGCCCGATCATCGACGAAACCATCGCCCTCCGGCTCGCGCGCGGCGAAGTCGCGAAGGCGTTCCGTGCTGCCGACCGCACACGCGCATCGACGAGCGCCGAGCCGCGGGTGCCCCATGGCGCGGCCGTGCTGGAATACGCGGTCCTGCCGCACGCCATCGCGATCTTCTGCATCACGGACGCAGGTGTCAGTGCCGCCACCGTGAAAGTGAACCGGCGCGACCTCGGCAGTGGCGTGAGGTCGCTCGCGCAGATCATCCGCAGCCGCGCGCCCGAGGGCGACGTGGAGGCTGCCGGCGCTTTGCTGTTCCGATGGCTGATCGCACCGGTGCGCGCGCGCCTGGGAAACGCCACAGAGTTGGTGATTGTCCCGGACCACGAACTGTACGGCATCCCGTTCGCGGCGCTATTCGACGCACAGCGCGAGCGGTACCTCGTTGAAGACTTCACGATTCGCTTCGCATCTTCGGCATCCGCATTCACGAAGGGACCAAGCGTCCCGCTGCAACCCGCCGTCGTGATCGCCGACCCTCCGACGCCACATTTTCCTCGCCTGCCACACAGCCGCGAGGAAGCGCGGCGGATCGCATCGCTTCACGACGCAACGCTGCTCGCGGGTAAGGAGGCGACGGCCGCTCGATTCGCCGATGCCGCGCGAGACAGCACTCTCATTCACTTCTCCGGCCACGCTGACAGCAACGCGCGCGATTCGTACGCAGCGCTCCTGTTCGCCGGTGACGCCGGCGTCCTCGGCATGAGCGATATTGCCCGCCTCAGACTTCGTAGGCATCCACTCGTCATTCTTGCGGCTTGCGGCACATTCCGCGGCGACACCATGCACGTCGCGGGGATGCCGAGCCTCGCCCGCGCGTTTCTCACTGCAGGAGCACGCGCGGTCGTCGGCACGCTGTGGGAGATCGACGATGATGTTTCCGCGACGCTGTTTCTCCGCTTTCATGAGCTCCTTCGCACCGGCGCGTCGCCGGCCACCGCACTTCGCACGGCGCAACTGGAAATGCTTCGATCGCCTAATCCGCGATGGAAGCACCCCGCCTCGTGGAGCGCTCAGGCCGTCCTCACTAACCATTCCGATCCAACAGGAGCATCGACATGAGAGGATTTCTGGCAGCTCAGGCATTCGTTCAGATCATCGGCATCGCCGCATTGCACAACGAGCCAGGGATGGGAGTTCAGGTCATCCTGCCGCGCGTGGGCACGGCGGCAAACGCTCACACCGTCAGCCACACCGCGATTCTCGTCTTCAGAACAGCGGACCGGGTCGAAAAAGGTACGAGCTGGTGCTCGAAGCCACTCCCGGCGGTTTCCGGTTATTCATACGTGCAACTCAATGGAGAGCGAATCTGGCTCATCGTCAACGGCAGCAACAGCCTCGCGGCGATTCCACCGGCACTGCCGCATCTCACGACCAACTGTCCCTCCATGCAGATGCTGCGTCCGGGATATCAACCACCCGACTACGAGTCGGCGGCCGCAGTCCTGTCGATTCCGCGCGGCGTGATGCGCGCGTGTCGGGCGATCGCGCAGGGCGTCCAGGGGCGCATCGACACCAGAGTGACGTTGAACAACAATGGAAATTTCAGAGTCGTGGCGGGCAACAGGAAGGTTCTTACTCTGAAAGACGATTCGATGCTGATGGTTGTCAATGCTCCAACCGCATGGGTCGAGGGATCTAAAGGCCCGACGCTCAAGCACGTCTCGCATGCCAATGCCTACTTCGCCATGGCCGTGGAGCAGTCGGCGCAGTGCAGTCTGGGCGCGCCTGGACCTGTGTCGGATTGCATTGTGGCGTTCGCGCCAGTTCCCGGCTCACCTGCAGTGCCCCACTTCCCCGCAATACCATTGCCTTTCAAGACCTACGAATGCTCAAACACGCAATGGCCCTAACATCGCGCGGATGACTGCCGCCGTTCTCGCGCTCAACCAGGGTTCGACCTCGCGGGCAAATTCCCTGGCCACGGCGCCGCGCATACAACCCCCGAGCTCGCGCGGGAGTGAGGGATCTTTGTTTTCGCACTGAAGCGCGTCGGTGAGAGGCGCTGAAGGTGCAGTCGCATTGGCGGGGACGCCGTTGCGGCCGGTGGGTCTCTCGGGAGCGAAACGTCGGGGCGTTGTCGACGACGGGCCAGAGACCGCTTTCGTCGAGAAGGATCGGGGGCGGGCCCAGGAGTAATACGGCGGCACGAGGCAGGTCGGGGCTGAGCGTCTGGCCGCGCGCGGTCTCTTCGAAGCGGTAGTAGTGGGTGAGGTCGGTCGGTCCGCCCAATGGCCTTAACTTAAGGCGATCTCCGGGATCACCTCCTCGGTGAACGTTCGTTGGGTGCGGATGTCCTTACTGAGCACAGCAAAGGGGGAGTTGCATCGTTTGATGGCGCGGGGGGAATGCCGGTGCGGCCGTTTG
>DASPHC010000129.1:0-32376 GCA_035629865.1 Thermoanaerobaculia bacterium
TGAGGAGGAGCACATCCTCATTGAAGGGGATTCCGGTGCAATTCACCCCGTCCCACAGTCCACTGGCCGACGAAGCAATCGAAGAGGCGGCCGCCCTCGACTACGGTGGAGCTCCCGTCCGGGTAATCCGTCCCGAACATCTCATCGCGCTCTACCTGGAACCGAGTGCCCGAACCGCCAAACGGCTACAGCGGGTGGCTGTACTGCGCGAGGAGTCCGCCGTTGATCCGGAACGGCTGAAATCGATCCTGCGACGGTACAATCTCAAGCTGCCATGATGAACCGCGCGCCTGACGGAGGAACAGCCAGCCGGCCTCGCCCATCGGCGGAGTTGCTCGACCGGCTCCGCGAGGACAAGCGTCGCCTGCATTCCGACGCGCGTGCGCTTCCGCCAGACGAAAAGGTCCGCCGCGTGATCGAGCTCCAGAGGATCGTCCTGCCGCAGATCGCACGGCGCCGGCCTCTGCGCAGTCACGAGTTCGTATGGGGCGAAGAAGGAAGCCGGACACCTCGGAAGTCCTAAGTTCAGCTTCCCGGAAATAGGTGACCGCTGACCTTGCGGGAGCCGCCGAAGGCGGCGAAAGATCTGTAGGCCCGGCCTTTAGGCCGGGTCGCGCGTGGGCAATTTTTCGAGTCCGCGTAGCGGGCGACAGAGCACGAGCTTGCGCAGACCTTCTGTTCTGTCGCCCGCTACGCGGGCTCGCTTGGGCGCGTGTGTGGAACCCGGCCTAAAGGCCGGGCCTACAGATCTTTCGCCGCCTTCAGCGGCTCGGCAACCATTAGGTTTACCTAATCATTCGCCCTCAGGCATCGAAGCGTGTCGAGGGCGGCGCCCGCCGAAGTCTTGGTCATCCTCTTAGGTCGCAGACCTGCGCACCCTCAGCGGCGGTACGGCCGCGCCGCCGGAGCTCCTCCGTCCGCCGGCCGCCAATGGGAGATCATGAGCGGCGTGAGCGAACGAAAGATCGTGCTGGTGCGCCACGGACGCTCGGCGCACGTGCACGCCGGCTGGATCGACTTCGCGGGCTTCCTGAGGTGGCGCGAGGCGTACGAGGCGGCGGGGATCGACGCGGGCGATACGCCGCCTCGGGAGTTGCGAGAGCTTGCGGCGACGGCCGGGGTGCTCGCGGCGAGTGACATCCCGCGCGCCGTCGAATCGGTGCGCCTGCTCGCGCCCGGCACGGATGTCGTGATCTCGCCGCTCCTCCGCGAGCTCGAACTCACGCCTCCGAACCTCGGCTCGCTGCGTCTGCCGCTCGCCGGCTGGGCGCTCGCGTACGGCGTGCGAATGCTCGTCCGCGCGCACGCGCACGTCACTCCCGCCGAACACGAGCGGGCGCGCGAAGCAGCCCGCTGGCTCGCGCAGCTCGCGGACGAACACGGTCGAGTGGTCGTGGTGACGCATGCCACCTTCCGCTCGGTGCTCGCAAAGAAACTTGCGAGCGCAGGCTGGTACACGGCGCGCCCGCGCCGCCACTCCGCGCACTGGAGCGCGTGGTCGTTCTCGCGGTAGTGTTGTCATCCTGAGCCACAGGATTTGCCGCAAAAACAGGAAGCATGGCGGCGAACGACCTGGGCGGGCGGGGGTGGGATGAGCGTGCATCGCTCCCCCGCCCCCAGGTCCTTCGCCGCGGTGCTCTCGCCTTCGTGGGTTCAGTCCTGCGGCTCAGGATGACAAGTCACCACAGCATATACTCGTCCCCATGCGCTACCTCGCCATCTTCCTCCTGCTCTTCGCCGCCTGCTCGTCCGAGACTCCGGCGTCATCGAATGAACCGGCGCAGTCGGAGGCGAAGCCGGCTGCTCCGCCGCCTTCGGTGCAGCAGGCGCAGGAGTTGATCGCGAATGCGCCCGACCTGGCGGAGCTCGAGTTCACGAATGCGGCGGTGTCGATCCCGGTGGCCGGCTCTTCGATGAGCGAGGTGACGCGCGGGCAGGCGAAGGAGCTCGCGGCGGCGGGGTGGATCAGCTTCGACGGGGCGGGCGACATCATGCTCAATGACAAGTCGCGCAGCGACAAGCGCTTCCTGCTGCGCCCGAACGGCATCCTCGACGTGGTGCCACTGGCGAAGAAGGAGCTGGTCCAGGTCGAGGCGGTCCGCGCCGATCCGGACGGCACCGCGTCGGCCGATTTCACCTTCAAGTGGATCCCGAACGAGGTCGGGGCTTCGTTCCAGAGCGGCATCGTCGCCGACCGCTACGCGGCGATGCACAAGGCCACGGCCACGTTCATCTGGGACGGCACGTCGTGGAGCGTGCTGAAGATCGAGGGGAGATAGTCCCGAGCGGGTGGTGGCCCGGACGAAGTCTGGGTCGTATCTCTTTGCACCGCCGCCCACCCTGTGCTCTGATGCGGCCGTTCGCAGTCCCGCCCGCAATCGACGAGAGGTCTTTCCGTGATGAATCCCCGCTCCTGCCTGGCCGTTGCTTTTCTCCTCTCCGCCATCCCCGCCGCGGCGCAGACGTTCGTCTTCGACCTGCGGGGGACGCAGGAAGTGCCGCCCATCCAGAGCGGCGCGAGCGGCGGGTGCTACGGCGAGCTCGATCAGCCGGCGGCGACGTTCGAGATCACCTGCGTGCACAACGTCACCAATGCGACGCTGATGCACCTGCATCGTGCGCCGGCGGGGGCCAATGGACCGGTGGCGTTCGACATGGGCGACCCTGCGGTGAATCCCGTCACCGCGACCTGGACGTCGATGACCCCCGCCGACATTGCCGACCTCCTGGCCGGCGATCTCTACATGAACATCCACAGCGCCGGACGCCCCACCGGCGAGATCCGCGGCCAGGCGCTGCCGCGGACGGTGGATATGGTGGCGTTCACCGCGAACGGCGCGCAGGTCGTGCCGCCGAATGGCTCGGCGGCCACCGCGAGCTGCACCGCCGACCTCAATGCCGCGGCCACTTCGCTGGCGATCCAGTGCACGCACGACGTTGCCGGTGCCACGTCCGCGCACGTGCATGAGGCGCCGGCCGGCAGTACCGGTCCGGCCGTCTTCACGTTCCCATCGGCAGCCTCGCCGTTGAACGGCAACATGCCGATGACGCCGGTGCTGGTCGCCGATTTCGCGGCGACGTTCCTCTATCTCGACATCCACACGCCGCCCGGCACGGAAGAGGCCCCGGGCGATGAGATCCGCGGCCAGATCGGCACTCCGCCGCCGCCGCCGAGCACCGGGACGATTCTCATCACCAAGGCGACCTCTCCTTCCGGCGGCAGCGGGTTCGGCTTCACCGAGACGATGACCGCCGGGAGCTTCACCCTCGATGACGGCGGCACTGAGACGTTCAACGCCGTGACTCCGGGCACGTATACGGTGACGGAGAACGACCCGTCCGGCTCCGGCTTTACCCTCGGCGACGTCGACTGCGATGACGCCGACAGCACGGGCGACACCGCAAACCGTAGCGCCACGATCCGCGTGGACGCCGGCGAGACGGTCCTCTGCACCTTCCGCAATCTCGCGACGGAGGCGACCGATACGCTGTTCGTCTTCCACCTCTCCGGTGACCAGGAGGTTCCGCCGATCGCGACGCCGGAACGGGGCGGCTGCATGGGCCGCTTCGACGCGGGGGCGAGCGAGCTGACACTGATCTGCACGCACGACGTCGACCTCCCGACGCTCATGCACATCCATCGCGCTCCCGCGGGTGAAAACGGTCCGGTCGTCTTCGACATGAACCCGCCGGACAGTCCGGTGATCGCCACCTGGAGCGGCATGACCCCGGCCGACGTCGCCGATCTGCTGGCCGGCAATCTCTACGTCAACATCCACACCTCGGGGCGTCCGAGCGGGATCATCCGCGGCCAGATCGTGCCGCGCAGCGTCGACACGATCGCCTTCACCGCGGACGGTTCGCAGGTCGTGCCGCCCGGCACTACGGCATCCACCGCGAGTTGCACGGCCGATCTCGCCGCGAGCGCGGCGTCGATGGCCGTCAACTGCACGCACAATGTCCCCGCTCCCGACGCCGCGCACGTGCATCAGGCGCCGCGCGGCGAGAACGGCCCGGCCGCGTTCACGTTCGCTTCGCCCGACTCTCCGCTGAATGAATCGATGCCGATGACGCCGCGGCTGGTCGCCGATTTCGCGGCCTCTTTTCTCTATCTCGACATTCACGGCGCGACCAGCGGCGAAGAGGACGAGGTGGACACGATCCGCGGCCAGATCGCCGCGCCGGTCGTTGAAGTGACCACCGGGACCGTCCGCATCCGCAAGGCCACCTCGCCCGGCGGCGGCGCCGGATTCCCGTTCACCGAGACGATCACGCCAGGCGCCTTCTCGCTGAACGACGGCGCGGAGCAGGTGTTCACCAACGTGCCGGCCGGCACGTACACCATCACCGAGGGGATGGTCGCCGGGTGGACACTGACGGACGTCGTCTGCGGTGACAACGACAGCGAGGGCAACCCCACGGCACGAACGGCGACGGTGCGGCTTCAGGGAGGGGAGAGCGTGGTCTGCACGTTCACCAACCTGCAGAGCGTCGCCGCCCCGTCGCACTTTGTCTTCCACCTCTCCGCGGACCAAGAGGTGCCGGACTCCGGCTCCACCGCGCGCGGCGGCTGCTACGGGCAGCTCGACAGCGCGGCCCGCAGGCTGTCGCTGGTCTGCACGCACAACGTCACCGGTCCCGTGCTCGCGCACATTCACCGCGCTCCCGCCGGGGCGAACGGCCCGATCGTCTTCGACGTCGGCGACCCGGCCTCGCCGATCGAGGCGACGTGGGACATGACCGCCGCCGAGATGGCCGACCTCCTCGCCGGGAACTACTACCTCAACATCCACGCAAGCGGCCGCCCGGACGGCGAGATCCGCGGCCAGGTCCTGCCTCGGACCGTCGACCGCTTCACCTTCACCGCCAACGGCGCGCAGGAAGCGCCGCCGACCGACTCCACCGCCACCGGCAACTGCCTCGCCGATCTCGCCGACAACGCCGCCTCGGTCTTCGTGCAGTGCACGCACAACGTCGTTGCGCCGACCGACATCCACCTGCATGTCGCGCCGCCCGGCATCGACGGCCCGGTCATCTTCACCTTCCCGACAGCCCCGTCATTCGAAGGCAACGCCCCCCTCACCCCACGCCTCGTCGCCGACTTCGCGGCCGGCTTTCTCTACGTCAACATCCACTCCCCCGACTACGAGGAAGGCGAGATCCGCGGCCAGCTCCTCGGCCCCGTCGCACCGGCAATGAACGTCCCCGCCGTCCCGACGCTCGGCGAATGGGCGCTGTTGTTGATGGCCCTCGGGCTGGCGATAGCGGCGGGGTGGAGGGTGCGGGGGTGAGGGGGCAGCGTAAATGGCTCCCAACGGATGTCATCCTGAGCCCGTAGGTATGTCCCACGAAGGGAAAGCATGGCGGCGAAGGACCCGGGTGGGCGGGGGTGGGATGAGCGTGCATCGCTCCCCCACCCGCCCAGGTCCTTCGCCGCCATGCTTCCCCTTCGTGGGACATACCTGCGGCTCAGGATGACAGATGGCCCATCTCATCCACCACTGGCCAGGTCGCTTCGCGCCAACTCTCTTCCATCAACAGCCCGGCGGTGGCGAGGTAGAGGCGGACGTCGTTGCGGGCGTACTCGCCTTCCAACGCCTTCACCGCGTCGCGGACCTGGTCGGAAGTCGGGACGGTGTAGTCGTCTTTTTCGATCGAGCCGTTTTCGTGGGGGACGTTCCAGCGGTCGAGGAAGGCGCCCATCATCGCGCTCTTTTCTCGGGTGTGGTACTGCATGAGGGCCATCTCCAGGAACTGGTCGAACTCCGGGACGCCGATGCGGGAGGCGAGGAGGTCGGCCTTTTTCTCCGGCGGCATCTTCCGGATGGTCTCCTGGCGGAAATTCAGCGCCTTTGCCAGGTGGGCCTGGACGACCATCCTGTGATGGTCATCGGCGTGTCTCCAGAAATGCGACAGGATGGCGCGACGGCGGTCGGCGTCGGCGAGCTCTTTCAGAATGCGTCGGGCGGTCCACATGGCGGCGGGTTTTAGCACAACTCGGCGGCGATCTCGCGCACCAGCTCGCGCCATCGCGCCAAGGTGGCCGGATCGGGAGGCGTACCGCCGTCGACGACCGGTCCGATCGCCCTCTCCAGCTCGTTTCCAAGCTCGGAGATTCGAGGAAAACCGTACGTCGCTCCCATGCCCGCGAACGCGTGGAAATGCCGGGCAAGAGCCTCGAGCTGCGCCGGACTGGAAGTCCGGGCCCCATCGAGCAACTCCCCCACTTCCTCCAGCCGCAGTCGCGCCGATTCCCGGTACTGGCTGCGCAGCTCCTCGAGGAGCGGGTCGGTCATGAAGCGAGGATAGCCGCGATCTCCTTGTGCAGCGTCATCGGATCGAACGGCTTGAGCACGACTCCCTTCGCGCCGAGGTCCATCAGCCGCTTGACCTCACTGGCCATCGCCTTGGCGGTGAGGAACACCACCGGGATCGAGGCGGTGGCTGCGTCTGCGTGCAAGGCGCGAAAGGTCGCGGCACCGTCCATGCCGGGCATCATCATGTCGAGGAGGATGAAATCGGGCTGCTCGGTCCGCGCGCGGGCGATTCCCTCCTCGCCGCTCGACGCCTCGATCACCGTCATCTTGCCGACGCGGCCGAGGCTCACCTGCGCGACGAAGCGGACATCCTCCTCGTCATCCACCACCAGCACCTTCATGCAGTCTTTGCCTTTCTCGCACCCGGCACCCGGAACCAGAACGTGCTGCCCTCACCCTCGCGGCTCTCGACGCCGATGGCGCCGCCGTGCTGGTCGATGATCGCCTTGCAGATCGCCAGTCCAAGACCGGTGCCGGGCTTGGTCCGGGCGTCGCTGGAGTCGATCTGGTGGAATCGCTGAAAAAGCTTCGGCTGCGCCGCAGAGGCGATCCCGCGGCCGCGGTCTTCGACGCGCACCTCCACGTCGTCCGTGACCTGGCGCGTGCGCACGGTGACGACGCTCCCGCGGTGGGAGTATTTGATGGCGTTCGACAGGAGGTTGATCATTACCTGCGTCAGGCGCGACTCGTCGGCACTGACCTTCGCGTCGTCGCAGTGCACGCTCACGCGCACCCCTTCCTGCTCCGCGAACGCGCTGACCGTCTCCACCGAGCGCTCCACGACGCGGAACACCGAGGTCGGCTGCAGGTCCATCTCCACCTTGCCGCTCTCCAGCTTCTCGAAGTCGAGGATGTCGTTGATGAGGGCAATCAGGCGGACGCTGTTCCGCTCCGCGACCGTGACCATCTGCCGCGCCTCGCCATTGAGGTCGCCGAGGACGCCTGCGGCGAGAAGGCCAAGGGAGCCGCGGATGGAGGTCAGCGGCGTGCGCAATTCATGGCTGACCGTGGAGACGAAGTCGCGCTTCATCCGCTCGACTTCGTGGCGCACGGAAACGTCGAGCATCTGCGCGGCATACAGCCGCTCGTTTTCGGTGAAGAACTCGAACAGCGACAGCTCGCAGGTGAAGAGATCGCCGGTGCTGCGCCGGGCATGCCATTCGGTCACCCGGCCGAGGCTGGCCTCGATCAGCTCCTGCGCGCTATCCGGTCCTTCGAAGACGGAGGCGATGCTGCGGCCGACGAGTTCGCGCGGCATCGCGCCGAACATCTTCTCCGCGGCCGGGTTCAGCGACTCGATGATGCCGTCCTCGCCGATGGTGATCAGGCCGCCGAGGGCCTTGTCGATGATCGACTGCGTGCGCGCTTCACTCCGGCGCAGCGCCTCTTCGGCCAGCTTCGCCTGGGTGACGTCGCGCGCGGCGGCGTAGATCGTCCCCTCCTCCGGTACCGGCGAGGCGGTCCAGGCGATCCACTTGGTCGTGCCGTCTTTGCAGATGTAGCGGTTCTCGAAGCGGAGCGTCTTGACGCCGAGGCGGAGGCTGTTGAGCTCCATCCGGGTCGCGGCGAGGTCGTCGGGATGGACGAAGTCGAGGAAGGGCCGGGTCAGCAGTTCTTCGGTCGTGTAGCCGAGAGTCGCCTCGAAGGCGGGGTTGATGCGCCGGAAGCGGCCGTCGACGCCGGCGATGCAGAGCATGTCGAGGGAGAGGTCGAAGAAGCGATCGAGCTCGCGCTCGGCGCGTTTGCGCTTGGAGATGTCGGTGACGGTGCCGGACATCCGCAGCGGCTCGCCGTCCGGGCCGCGGTCGACGACCTTGCCGCGCGTCAGGACCCAGACCCAGTCGCGGCCGGCGTAGCGGAGCCGGTGTTCGCTTTCGAACTGTGGCGTCCTGCCGGCCAGGTGGTCTTCGAGCTCGGCCCGGACGCGCGCCGCGTCGTCCGGGTGCATGCGCTCGAGCATCGAGGTGACGTGGAGCCGCATCTCGCCGAGGTCGTAGCCGAAGATGCTGGCGAACCGCGGGCTGGACTGCACGTCGCCGGTGACGATGTTCCAGTCCCAGAAGCCGTCGTTGCTCCCTTCGATGACGCGCTCGAGCCGCGCTTCGCTCTCGGTCCGGGCGGTGACCTGGCGGCGCAGCTCGAGCTGGATGATGACCTGCCGCGCGAGCCATTGCAGGGCGGTGCGCTGCTCGGCGCGGAGGAGGCGCGGCCGGCGGTCGATGACGCAGAGGGTGCCGAGGTTGAAGCCCTCGGGGGAGGTGAGCTGGGCGCCCGCGTAGAAGCGGATCTTCGGCTCGCCGGTGACGAGCGGGTTGTCTGCGAATCGTGGATCGGCGAGGGCGTCGTTGACGACGAAGATTTCTTCCTCGTGGATGGCGTGCGCGCAGAACGAGACGTCGCGGTTCGTCTCCGGGGCCTCGAGTCCGACGCGCGCCTTGAACCACTGCCGCGTGGAGTCGACGAGGCTGACCAGCGCCACCGGCGTCCCGCAGATCAGCGAAGCGAGCTGCACCACCTCGTCGAACGCCGCCTCCGGCCCCGTGTCGAGGATGGAGTAGCTCGCGAGTGCCGCCAGACGCTCCGGCTCGTTCCTGGGAATTGACGCTGAGATCACTGCTGGCAGAGTAGTGGAGGGGAGATTACGGTGAGATTACCGGGGGTTGTTGTCAGTTGCCGGTTGTCAGTTATCTGTCATTTCCCGCCTGGGCGGCACTCGCGGAACCGGAACCGAAGAGGAAGAACTGGCCGATCACCGACAACGGACAACGACAACTAATTACTGACCCGGTACCCAAATCCCCTCACCGTCACCAGGATCTCCGGTGCATCGGGGTCTTTCTCGATCTTCTGGCGGATACGGCGGATGTAAACGGCGACGTTCTTGTCCGAGGCCAGCTCGTCCTCGGCCCAGAGTTGTTCGATGAGGAAGTCGCGGCTGACCGCTTTTCCGGCCCGGGCGGCGAGGAGGTGGAGGAGCTGGAACTCTTTCTGGGTGAGGCCGGCGGGGCGGCCGTCGATGAGGGCGTCCTGCAGCTCGGTGTCGACGATCAGACGTCCGGCGTGGATGAGGGCGCCGTCGCCGTCGCGGCTGAGCTTCTGGGCGCGGCGGAGCTGAGCCCGGACGCGGGCGATCATCTCCAGCGGCTCGAACGGCTTGACGATGTAGTCGTCGGCGCCGCCGTCGAGTCCCGCCACGCGCGTCTCCAGCTCGTGCTTCGTGCTGAGGATCACGATCGGCATGCGGTGGCGCTCGCGAATCCGCCGGCAGGCGGTGAGTCCGTCGCCGTCGGGCAGGCCGATGTCGAGCAGGATGAGGTCATACGCGCGACGCTGCACTTCGGCCATGGTCTCGGCCACGCTGCCGGCAGTCGTCACCGCAAATTGCTCGCGCTCGAGCAGCTGCTGCAGCGTCCGCCGCGTCAACAGCTCGTCCTCCACGACGAGGATGGATTGGGGCATTCGGTAGGTATTTTAGCGGGAGTCGTGCCGGTTGTCCGAACGGAGCGCCGGTCTTCGACCGGCGCTCCGTAGAGGCCGTCCTAACGCTCCGCGAGCAACTCCCGAAACTTCTTCGCGTCCCCGACCCGCGGGATGTTGTTGAACATCACATACCCCTCCGCATCGCGCGGAAGGCGCGTCACCAGATCGCGCAACTCTTCCTCCGTGTACGGCCGGTAGTGGGTGCCGATGCCGTGCAGTCTCCAGTACAGCAGCTCCGGCGTCAGCGACGGGCGCAAGAACGGATCGACGGTGTGGACGAGATCGAGCTCGCGGCAGATGTCGATGATGACCTCATCCGGCCACGCCCCGCGCGGCTCGAACAGAAACTCGACCCCCTCCAGCCGATCGACGGCCCCGAAGAAGCGCCGCATGTTGTCGAGGTTCTCCTCGGTGGCGCGGAAGCTGGCGGGGCACTGGAAGAGGATCGCCTTCGCACGCAACAGTCGCGCGCAGTCGCGGGTCACCTTCCACGCGCGCAGCGTGGTGTCGTTGAGCTGGAACCCGCCCAGCTCCTCCTTGTTCTCCACCCGCGTCCGCAGGCGTTTGTAGGTGCTGCTGGTGGAGCGGTGGGTGATGATCTGCCACGCCTTGATGGTGAAGACGAAGCCCGCCGGCGCCTGGTCGCGCCAGCGGGCCATCGTCTCGCGCGACGGCGGCTCGTAGAACGTCTGCTGTACTTCGAGCGTGTCGAAGGTCTGGAAGTACTCCGCGGCGTTGATCGTGAAACCGCAGAGACCGAGCCGGATCACTGGATCGCCGGGACCGCCGATGCTTTCACCATCGCATTCAATGCCGGCAGATCCTTCTCCCACAGCGCCCGCAACTGCACGAGCTGGGCGTCGATCTGTGCGGCGAGCTGCGCGTAGACGGCGCGATGTTGCGCGGTCGGGGCGTAGTCGCCGAGGGACGCCGATTCGGCGACAGCGGCCAGCTTGTCGTTCAGGCGGATCGGGAAATTCAGCGGGTCCTGGGGGCTGCGGTTCTTGGTCTGATAGAGCGCTTCCTCGATGGCGGTCATCTTCTTGTCGAGCTCTTTCGCGGCATCGACGATCGGCTTGGCGTCCACATTCTTCGCAAGCCGCTTCTTCAGCTCGTCGAGCTGCTTGCGAATGGCGCGGATGCGCTCGATCCCTTCGTGGATCTCGGTCAGTTTCCTGTTCGCGGCGAGGAGGTAGTCGAACTGCGCCTGCAGATCGGCCGGCGGCGCCGAGGTGCGCGGGTCCTGCTTCAGCTCCGCGGTCGCAGTCTGCGCCTCCTCCCCTACCGTGAGACGCACCGTGTACGTGCCGGGCGCGACGCGCGGACCGTCGGTCCCGCCGCCCCACAGCACCAGCCCCTCGAACTTCTTCGCCTCCGGATAGCGGAGGTTCCACGCATAGCGATTCAGGCCGGGCTTCGAGTCGGGGAGCTTGTTGCGCTCCTTCTCCTTCTCCGCCTCCGGGTCCTTCTCTTCCGCCGCGGGGGTCGCTTCCTTCTCGCTCCCCTCGCTCTTCACGCCGATCATCTTCGTCGGATCTTCCTTCGGCTCGTCGGCCTTCGCCGCTTCCTTCGCGTCCGCCTCGCGCTTCGCCTTGGCGATCTCCTCGGCGGACTTGAGCTCGCCGGTCAGCTCGCGGATCACCGAGCCGTCGGGATTGAGGAAGGCCAGCTTCACCGGCGTCCCGATCTTCACGTCGGGGCCGATCCAGTAATTCACCACGATCCCCTGCGGCGGGTTCTTGCCATGGCCACTCGGCGTCCGTTCCGGCGTGAAGCCGTTGGTGCGCCATGCCATGCGCGGCTTGTAGAGCTGCACGCGCGACGCCTTGCCGTCGAGCTGCTGCAGCGGCGAGAGGTCGTCGAGGATCCAGAACGAGCGTCCCTGCGTCGCCGCGATCAGGTCGTCGTCGCGCACGGCCAGGTCGGTGATCGGGACGATCGGCAGGTTGAGCTGCAACGTCTGCCACGAGCCACCGTCGTCGAACGAGACGTACATCCCCCGCTCGGTGCCGGCGAAGAGCAGTCCCTTTCGCCGCTTGTCGCTGCGGACGACGCGGGTGAAGTGATCGGACGCGATGCCGTTCGTGATCTTTGTCCAGGTCGCGCCATAGTCGGTGGTCTTGTAGAGATAGGGGCGGAAGTCATCCGACTTGTACATCGTCCCGGCGACGTACGCCGTGCCCTTGTCGAACGGGCTCGGGTCGATGCTGTTGATCATCAGCCACTGCGGCATCGCGGCCGGCGTCACGTTCTTCCATGTCAGGCCGTTGTCGCGGGTGATGTGCAGCAGGCCGTCGTCGGAGCCGCTCCAGATCACTCCCCGCTCGAGCGCCGATTCGGCGAAGGCGAAGATCGTCCCGTAATACTCGACCGAGGTGTTGTCCTTCGTGATCGGCCCGCCGGAAGAGCCCATCTTGCTGCGGTCGTTGCGGGTCAGGTCGCCGCTGATGCGGGTCCAGCTCGAACCGCCGTCGGTGGTCTTCCAGAGATGCTGCGACGCGGCGTACATGGTGTTCGGGTCGTGCGGCGAGTAGTGGATGGGGAAGTTCCACTGGAACCGTTCCGCCGCCCCCTCGGCGCCATGGCCCATCGGATTGTCCGGCCACGGATTCACGTCGCGGTACTCGCCGGTGCGGTGATTGACCATCGTCAGGTACCCGCCGTACGAGCCGCCGAAAACGACGTCCGGATCGTCCGGCTTCGCGGCGATGTGCCCGCTCTCCCCGCCCGCCGTCTCGTCCCAGTCCTCCGGCCCGATCCCGCCGCCGGACGTCGAGCGGTGGCGGATACGCACCGCGCTGTTGTCCTGCTGTCCCGCGAGGAGGCGGTACGGGAAGGCGTTGTCGGTGGAGACGCGGTAGAACTGCGCCGTCGGCTGATTGTCCTGCCCCGTCCAGCTCCGCCCCCCGTCGTTGCTGACGTTCGCCCCGCCGTCGTTCGCCTCGATCATCCGCAGCGGGTCATTCGGCGCGATCCAGAGATCGTGGTTGTCGCTGTGCGGCGTCGGGATGCTCGAAAAGGTCTTCCCGCCGTCCTTCGACTTGTGGAAGCGTACGTTGAGGACATACACCGTGTCCTCGTCCTGCGGATCGGCGTAGATCCGCGAGTAGTACCAGGCGCGCTGCCGCAACTCGCGCCCCTCGTTCGCCTTCTCCCACGTCTCCCCGCCGTCACGCGACCGGAAGACGCCCCCCTCCGCGGCCTCGATGATGGCGTACACGTTCTGCGGATTGCTCCGCGACACGCTCACCCCGATGATCCCGAACGGCCCCTTCGGCAGCCCCTTCCGCACCGACAGATTCACCCACGTATCGCCGCCATCCGTCGACTTCCAAAGCGCCGACCCATCGCCGCCACTCTCCAGGCTGTACGGCGTCCGCCGGATGCGCCACGTCGAGGCGTAGAGGATGCGCGGATTGCCCGGATCGAGGATCAGATCGATCGCCCCGGCATTCTCATTCGCAAAGAGGATGCGCTCCCAAGACTTCCCGCCGTCCTTCGAGCGGTAAACCCCACGCTCCTGATTCGGCCCGAACAGATGGCCGAGGACCGCGGCGTACACGAGATCGGGATTCTTCGGATGGATGCGAACGCGAGGAATGTGCCGCGAGTCCTTCAGACCGACATGCGTCCACGTCTTCCCCGCATCGTTCGACTTCCACATCCCGTCCCCGTGCGAGACGTTCCCTCTCACGGTTTTCTCGCCTGTCCCGACGTACACGACGTTCGGGTCCCACTCCGAAACCGCCACCGCGCCGATCGATCCGCCGAAGAAGCCGTCGGAGACGGCTTTCCACGTTTCCCCAGCGTCGGTCGTCTTCCAGACTCCGCCGCCGACGGAGCCGAAGTAGTAGGTGTTCGGCTGGGTGGGGATACCCTCGACGGCTGCGGAACGCCCGCCGCGATAGGGACCGACCTCGCGCCACTGCATGCCGTGGAACTGCTTGGCGTCATAGGTCGCGGCGGTGAGTGTGACGGTGGCGGCGAGAAGGAGGAGCGCGAGGAGGAAGGGCTTGCGCAACATGGGGGCGAATAGTAATCGGTTTTGGAGAGAGGGAGGGTCCAGCAACTTCCTCCCGCTGGGTCACCCGCAGTGAGTCAGACGGTTCCTACGGAGCGCCGGTCTTCGACCGGCCGGTCCGCCCGGCTTTCAGCCGGCCGGGCGGGTGGGCGTACCGCCGAGAATCTCAGGATCAGAATGAAGGATCTGCGAGCGATCCATAGGCATCGGCAGAGCCATTCTAGCGCCCGTGGCTCCGGAGTGCGGGCCGGGAGCGGCGGTTCGGGGCGAACCGCCGCTCCGATTCAGCTCGCGTTCACTTCTCGGAGATGCCGGACGGCCAGGCACCCTGGGCGGGAGCGCCCGCGGTCTCCGGGTCTTCCTCGGAGATTCCGGACGGCCACGGCTCCTGCGGCTTTGCCGCTGCTGCGGATGCCGCCACGGCAGCTTCCGGCTCGCCTTTCTTTCCCAGCACCTTCGCGATCGTTTTCTTCGCCGAACCTTTTGCTTGTCCCGCCTTGGCGGACTTGGTCGGTGCTGCCACTGGGACCGGCCGGGTGTTCACGCAACCGCCGCCGTCCGCAGGCTGCGCGGGCGAAACGGGCATCCCGGTGTTGGCCGAGGACGTGGCAATCGGCGGGAGCGCAGACGTGTTCGGGGTCATCTTCGGCGCCAGGCCGTTGCCAGAGGCGAAGATATCTCTGGCGATCCTCAGGCCCAGCCCCACGCCGCCGATGTCCTCGTTGCTGAAATCGGGCACCAGTGCCCCGCTGCTGTCCTGAGTGAAGTCGAA
Source organism: Thermoanaerobaculia bacterium (assembly GCA_035629865.1). Classification (GTDB taxonomy): domain Bacteria; phylum Acidobacteriota; class Thermoanaerobaculia; order Gp7-AA8; family Gp7-AA8; genus QHVT01. The sequence goes on from DASPHC010000129.1 coordinate 14,591, forward strand.
GGCGTCGAACATCCAGTGCACCCCGAGGAGCACCCGGCTGGTGGCGTTTTCGACGATCATCTGCCAGAGACCACCCGGGAAGGGGCGCGCATGGCGCGGACGCACCGTCCCGTCGTTGTCCCGATTACCACCGTTGAATTCATCGGAGACGAAGGCGAGCTTGAAGAGGGTGTCGTTGCTCTTGTCGGCCGGGTCAATCCCGTAGAACATCCGCGCGATGTGGAAGGCGGCGGCCCCTAACGTGGCGTGTCCTGACGGGTACGCCGGGAAATTGGGAGTGAAGTTTTTCACTCCGGGTGAGTTCGTGCTCGGTGCGCCGAGCGGCAGCCACCCTGGATCAGCGTCGCCAACGTCTGCATTCACGCCAGTGTATGGAGCCGCCGGTCCGAAGGTCTCGTCGTGCTCGCGAATGCCGACCACCGGCCGCCAGAAGTCGTGGCAGTACTTCTGCTCCCACGAGAAAATGCCGGCGTCGCCCATCGCCGCATTGACGAAGGCGAAGAGGCGCGCGTTCTGCCCCTCGTCGTTGCCCCGCCATACGGCGACGTCGCGGATGATCTGGTTGTAGAGCCGCGGTGGCGTTCCCAGGCGGTTCGCACCGTCGTACGCCCAGTAGATCCCGACGGCCGTCTCGAGCGGCATCCTCCGCTTGTCGAACAGCGTGCCCGGCAGCGTCGCGATCAGCTCCGGTTTGATCCCTCTGGCCCGTACGTCTTGAAGCGCCGCCAGGTATTGGGGGTCGGTGCCGTTGGCGAACGGCGGTGGAGCGAGGGAGTGCCTTTGGGAAACCGCAAACCCTCTCGTCTGCGCGCCATAGTAAGGCGCGTGAAAGCCCTGCCCGGGGTTGTCGGGGTCGGGACGGTGCCTGCCGCGGTTGTTCGACGTCCGATAAGCGCAGTCGCGCGCATCCATGTCTTTCTCGCGCGACTTGACGACAGCAAACGCTACGGCCAGGCCAAATGCATAGCTCGGATCGTTCGTGTTGAATGCGCTCAGATGTGCCTGGAAGAACGGCTTCTGAGCAGAGTAGAGGAAGCTCAGCGTGGAATACGCGGCACCCGCGACGGCATCCCGCGCCGAGCTCCCGGCGGGAGCAGGGCCGGCGGTGAGATATCGGGGAAAACCCGCACCGCCCACGATGCCGGCGTATGCGTCGTACATCGCCAAATGAACGATCGCCAACGCCCTCGATGAAAGAGTCGGCCCGTTCTGCTGCCTCTTATCCGGATCGCTGTGACTGACACGGTTGGCCTCGAGTGCAACGGCATTCCAAAAAAGAATTGAGTCCTGCATCCGCGTCTCCTTTTCCTGGTGTTTGTGGCGAGAAGCAGCCTGATGCCACCCTCCGTCATGAAGTAGTGATGTGAGGACGGATTTCGTTACACACCTTTCGAGGAGCCAGAACGGCCGAACGAAAAGGGGGTTCGGTCGGAGGCGAAGTCTCCTGTGTGAGAGGGCACTCCTCATGGGGTCACACCTTTCTTTTTCTGTCTGGCCGAAAACGAAGCACCGATCGCAAAGGTTCTCCTGCCGTCGGAGTCAGGGAAAGTGGACAGGAAGGGTGCTCAATGGCCATGCGCAATCTCGTCGCGATCTTGTTCCTCTCGCTGTCCCCTGCACACCCACGCGGCGGCACCTCCGATCGCGGACTCAATGGGGGTCACACCTTTCTTCTTCTGTTTTGCGAAGAACGAAGATGTGATCCCGTACTTACCCCCTATTGGGCCTGAGGGCCGCCTACAGAAACATCTCCGCGATCTTTTCGGCGAGGTCGTAGGGCTCCCCTTCGTCGCGGTTGGTGAGGACGACGACGGTGAGGTGTTGTTTGGGGTAGCGGAGGATGACGGTGCGGAAGCCGATCATTTCGCCGGAGTGCCAGACCATGTCGCCGGTGATCTGCCAGCCGAAGCCGTATTTCGTTTCCTCGTCGCCGGTGTCGACCTGTCCGGAGAGGGCTTCGCGGAGGGTCTGTTTCGAGAGCAGGCGTCCGCTGGTGAGGGCGGCGTCCCAGCGGGCGAGGTCGTCGATGGAGGAGTAGATGCCGCCGTCGCCGAGGATGGCGCTGGTGGCGTCTTCGTCGGCGAGCTTCCAGTTTTTCTTTTTCTTCGCGTATCCGTAGGCGCGGTTCGGGACTTCCGAGCGTCCTTCTTCCCAGGCCACGCTGCCGGTCATGCCGAGGGGCCGGAAGAGCTGGTCGCGGACGAAGGTGGCGAAGCGCTCTCCCGAGACGCGTTCGACGATGAGGGCGAGAAGCGCGTAGCCGCTGTTGCTGTAGCTGTATTGGGTGCCGGGGGTGAAGTCGGTGCGGTCTTCCTGTTCGAGGAGGTGGAGGACGTCGAGGTCGCGGAGTTGTCGGGAGCTTTCTTCGTCGATCAGGTCTTCGTAGTCGGCCAGGCCGGAGGTGTGGGTGAGGAGATGGCGGACGGTGATGTCGTCCGCGGCGTCGGGGAGCGACGGGAGCCACTTTTTGACCGGGTCGTCGAGTTGGAGCCGGCCGCGTTCGGCGAGCAGGAGGATGGCGGCGGCGGTGAATTGCTTGGTGACCGAGGCGAGACGGTAGTTGGTCTTCGGCGTGGCGGCGGTGCCTTCTTCGAGGTTGGCGAGGCCGTACGATCGGCGGACGACGATTTTTCCGTCGTGAACGACGAGGACGGAGGCTCCGGGGACGTCACCTTCGTAGGCGCGCATCAGTTTGTCGATGGCGGGGAGGTCGGTCGTCGATTCGGCGATCGGGATGTCAGGGGTGGTTTCGGGGGTGGTTTCGGTGGTGGGTGCTGGTTGCGCGGCGGTTTCGGTGGCGACGGTTTCCGCGTCCCCGCAATGGGCGAGCGTCAACGCGACGAGGACGGCCGCTGCAAGCGTGCGCATGGGGGCGGGATTCTATGCGTGAACGCGAGCCGTTCTTTCGCCGCTCCGCGGCTGCAATCCTCGGCCCGCTCAACCCACGGCTCACGCCGTGGGCTACATTCTGCCGCCGCTCCGCGGCTACATGCATGCAGTGCCGTGGGTAGGGGTTCACGCCCCAGGCGGACTATGCTGTAGCGGAGGGGGATTCCATTCATGCGCATCACGATGTTCGTCCTGGCGTTAGCCCTGGTGTCACTGGACTCCGCGGAGGCCCAGATCTGCGGTGCCGGGCCGGTGTGGAATTACTGCACGTGCGGAGGGTGTGCAGTCAACGGACCGGCCAACTGGGCCAGGATTGCGAATCCCGCCTGCGGCGGCGGGACCATCCCTCAGTCACCGGCCGCTTTGCCGGGCGCCGGGACGTACAGCAACATCGGTCCGCTGACGCTCCACTACGGAACGGCGGCGACGTTGTTCTCCACGGAGAACAACGCCAGCACGGTCAAGCTGTTTCCTGCCGCCGCGCAGTTCATCCACCTCGGCCCGCTGAACAAGCGGTACAACCTGAAGGAGCTCCATTTCCACGTGCCGGCGGAGCATGTTCTGCCGGGCGTCAACGCGGTGGCGGAGCTGCATCTCGTACACGAGGCGGCCGGGGATCCGACGCCCGTGGCGATCGCCGTTTTCCTGGTCGATTCCCAGGGCGCCCCGAACAACGCTCTCGTGCCGGTCCTCACGGCGGTAAACGCGATCCCCCTCTGCACGCGCCGGGAGCGGAGCGTCACCGCGAATCTGTCGCAGATCGTGCCGAGCGGACTGGCGGCGAGGTTTCTGGAGTACGCGGGGTCGCTGACCACTCCTCCGTGCGGAGCGGTCCGCTGGATCATTCTCCCGCAGCCGATCCCGATCTCCTCGGTCCAGTTGGGAAGGCTCAACCTCTTCGGCTCGAACGCCCGTCCGCTGCAGGCACCGGCGGCGCGCGTTTCCTGCTATCCGAGGAGTGCCACCTGCGTTCAGTGAACGGCGCGACGCCGTCCACAGCACAAGGTCACGAATTTCCCGGCGACCCGGCGCTCGCCGTTTTCGAGCTTCTCGTAGCCGACGAGGAACTTTCCGTTGCCGACGGCGACGACCGCGGGGTCGCGCTCGTCGGCTGCGGACGTGGCGATCGCCAGCGGGGTGAGGCTCCCGTCCGGTTCGATCGAGACGCCGGCGATGTCGTGGTCGGCGGTCGAGATCCTGGTCCGCCAGACGACCACGTACCGCTCGCCATCCGTCGCGATGTCGGGCCGCGTCGGGCCGGCGTCGCGCGGGAAGGTGCCGAGCGCGCGAATGGCTCCGGTGACCGGCCAGCTTTCGACCTCGGGTGTCTCGACGCGCACGGCCAGGACCTCGCCGCCACTGTTCTGCGCGCCGTGAAACCAGACCATGAGCATCCCCTTCGCGTCCGCTTCGATGGCCGGCTTCGCGTCGCTGGCATAGGGAAAAGTCGTCTCGCCGGTCCCCCGCGGCAGTGTGATGAGGCGCAGGCGATAGGCGTCTTCGTAGATTCTGCAGTTTTCGAAGCAGTAGCCGTTGAACGGGAAGCCGCTAGTGCAGCCGGGGTCGCGCCGGCAGGTGAACTTATCCCGCCCCCTGAAGGCGGCGGCCAGCCGCGGGTAGTCCTCGCCGGCGCTGATGTCGCCGACGCCTTCGCCGACAGGATGCTGAGAGACGATCAGGCCGCCGGCATCGAGCTGCCAGACCTGTCCTCCGCCGGCAAGCCACGTCCCCGTCGCTGACGAAGAGATCGCAGGAGCGCCGCTCGCCCGGACCGGGAGCGTCACCGGCGTCGCGGGCTGCAGCGTCTCATCCAGCAGAGCGTAGGCGTTGAGCTCAACCCAGCCGTCATCGGAACGCTCGCGCCAGGCGATCGTGAATCCCGTTCCGGGCGGAGCGGGGGCGAGGGTGGGAAACGAGGCCTGAATCCTCTTTCCCGAGACCGAAAGCGGAAGCTGGCGGATGGAGCCCGAAACATGCCCCCCGGGGGTCAAGCGAGCGGCGAAGATGCGATCGTTGCCGTCGGCATTGGCCATCGTCCAGGCAATCGCCACTCCGAACCGGTCCGCTGCCAGCGCGACCGCGGGTGCTGCGGCCGTATCTTCAGCCTGCTTCGGCCGGAGCAGCTCCGACTGGATCTCCGGACCGATCGTTGGCTGGGCGGAAGCCGCAACCGTTCCGAGCAGGAGGAGGAAAAGCGCAGCGTGTCGCATGTGATTTCTTACGGAGCGGGCGCGCGGAACGTCGGAGCACTCGTGTTAGCCTGCACCCTTCGGTCATGACCAGAGACGAGCGCGCGGTGTTCTATCCGCAGGAGGACTATCTCTCCGTCTGGAGACGGCTCCTGATCGACGCGATCGACATGATGCTGGTGATCACGGTTTCGGTCGTGCTCACGGTGGCCGTCATGCTGCTCGTGGATCAGGCTGAGCACTCTTTTCCTCTGATCTTCGCGATCTGGCTGCTGGTCTGGTTCGGCTATTTCGTCGGACTGAAAGGCTCGTCGTTCCGTACGGCCGGGTATCTCGCCGCGGGAGCGCGCATCGTCAATCTGCAGGGAGAGCGGCCGAGCCGCCTGGCGCTGACCGGGCGGCTGATGTTCGTGCTGGTCGGCCCGTTCAATTTCTTCGTCGACCTGCTATGGCTCTCGAACGACGCTCACCGGCAGGCCCTGCGCGACAAGTTCGTGCACACGTACGTCATCCGGGATCACGCCCAACCGGCGGGTGTGGGCCGGATCGCCTACAGCGTCACCACGATCTTCGGAGCCACACTGCTGCTGGCCGAGGTGCAGCCGGATGCCGGCGCTCACTGAGTCAGAAACATCTCCGCGATCTTCTCCGCGAGGTCGACAACGGTTTCAGGCGCTGGCTCATTGCTTGACGATGACTACCGTTCCGGGTGTGACGTTCTCGATTGCCGTTCGAATCTCCGGCAGCAGGAGGCGCAGGTTGCTCAGCGTTGTATCGAACGTCTCGATGACGACAATGCCGACCTCGAACTGCGTGACGTTCTGCTGGTATCGCATGCGCTGGTCCGCAGTGAGCAACACGTCGAAGGAGCCGGAAGCGCGACGCAGGAGATCGCCATTCTCGAATCCGGCCCATCCTGCTTCCTGGACAGTCTGTACCGACACCTCAGGCATCTCGCGCCGCAGTTTTCGGGGCATGTTCTCGTCGAAGAGGACTCGTTTCACGCGATCTGGGCCAGGAGCGCGCGTCCGGCTTCTTCGAGGAATCCGATGGCCTGCTCCCTCGTCACCGTAGGAAAGTTGTCGAGAAACTCTTCCAGGGTTTCACCTTTTTCGAGATAGACGAGGAGGGTCTGGACGGGTACGCGCGTGCCGACGAAGACCGGCGTACCCCCGAGGATCTGAGGATTCGAATGAACGATCTGCGAACGGTCCATGACAGTACCTGAATCATTCTAGCGGCTGACGCAAAAAAAGGCGGCTCGATCTCTCGAGCCGCCTTTCTGCCGGCGAACGGGATGGGATGGGGTGCGGGGTAGTTCGCCGGCTTTTTTTGAGTGTGTGCGTGTTCGCTAGACCTTCCCTCCTTTCAGGGTGAACGAAGCGCTCGAGGTGTTGTTGGACTCGTTCGACTCCGTCACTGCCCCAGCTTCGTCGGCGTGGACGCCGATCGTGTGCTGGTCTTTGAGGCCGTGGGTGTTCCACTGCAGCGTCACTTCGACCGTGCCGCCGGGTGCGAGCGCGGGGGTGTCGACGGTGCCGAGGACGGTGGTGCCATTGAGGGTGAACTTCGTCCGCGAGGCGGTGGAGGCGGCGTTGCCGATGTTGGCGATCGTCGCGGTGACGGAGACGCGGCCGTTGGCGTTGCCTTTGTTGTTTTTGGCGCGGATCGACGAGACCACCAGGTCCGGCCGTTCGACCGGCGGTGTGTACTCGACATTCGTCGAGACGACGTTCGACCAGGGGCTTGGGACGCCGGAAGCGCCGACGGCGAAGGTGGTGCGGACGCGGTAGTGATAGGTGCCGGTGGTGGCGTTGCGGGCGTAGGACGTGGCGTTCGTGGTGGCGACGGTGGTCCAGTTGGCCGACTCGAGCTTGATGTCGTCGACGAACCAGCCGAACGGGGTGGAGCCGGGACGGTTCTCCGGTCCGGCGATCATCCGGAAGCGGAGCTGGATCGTCTGCCCCTTGTATGCGGAGAGGTCGACGGTCTGGGGTGTGAGCGGCTCGTCGGCAAGCGGGAGTGCGGCATCGGGGGCGAGCTCGGAGCGCGAGCCTTCGTAGACCGGGGTCCAGGTGGTGCCGTCTTCGGAGACTTCGACCGCGACCTTGTCCTCCCCTTCATTCATATGGAAGTCGGAGAAGGTCAGCTTCGGCGTGCCGGAGGCTGGGATGGCGATCGGCTGGGCGAATGTGAGGGATGTCGAGACGTCGACCGCGTTCTCAGCGGTGCGGCCCCAGAAGGAGTACGTTCCGGAGCTCTGCTTCACCTGCGAGGGCTCCCAGGCGAAGGCGCCGCTGCCGCTGGCCGTGGTGGTCCACTGGCCGAGGCCGTTCTCGGCATCGTCGGCGATCAGGGTGGCCAGCATCGTCGCTTCCTGCAACTGATCGGGACCGCTGGCGCCGGCCGGACGATCCCATTCGAGGTCGACCACGCCGTCCGTCTCCGGATCCTGGTGGCCGGCGGAGAAGCGAAGCACCGGCGGGACATGCACGATCGAGCAGTCGGGGTCGATCTCCGTCACCACCGTGGCGACGGCATTGTTCGTCGCGCCGTCGGACGAGAGTCCGTCGAGTGAGAGCACGGTCAGGCGGACACCGTCCGGGAGCTTCCAGGTGTCGGCATCGGCGGGGATGTAGTTGTCGACGTGCGTGCAGCCGTCGAAGGTGTCGTCGCCGGAGGTGAGCGTGAAGGCGGCGTCGTCGAGGTTCGGAGACGCGTTGCCGGGCTGCGGCTGCGAGTCGACGATCGTCTGCGCCGGCTGATCGGCGGTGCGGGTGTTGCCGTAGCCGTGGGCCTCGTCGGTGTAGAGGACGGCCACGCCCGGGGCCCAGGTCGGCGCGCCGCGCTCGCTCTGGCCCTTGCTGTCCTTGTCCCAGCTCACGCGGTCGCGCACTTCGACGTAGTAGGCGTGGTCGACGTCGATGCCGTCGGCGCTGCTGACGCGCGCCCATCCTCCGGAGAAGAGGCGGGTGTGCTCGTCCGTCTCGAAATTGCTGCGGTAGACGTCGCTGCCGTCGGCGGTGATGGCGATGTCGTCGATGAACCAGCCGCGCTTGGTCTCGGCCGGGTCGGTGAAGTAGGCGAAGCGGAGCAGGACGTTCTGTCCCTTGAACTCGGTGAGGTCGAACTCGTCGTCGATCCAGAGCGGCTGCGGGTAGATCGGCGAGGCGGGGTTGCGGTTGATGTTGGTGAGCGCGTTCTGCTCGCCGGAGACGCCGGTGATGCCGTTCTGGTGGATGGCGTAGCACTCGGCGTTGTTCGGATTGTGGCCGCTGAGGGTGGTCCCTTTCTTCGACGGCAGCGACGTCCAGGTCGCGCCGCCGTCGGTGGAAACGAGGACGAACCCGAAGTCCCAGTCCCACTCGATCTCGTAGAACGACTTGAATTTCAGGGTGACGTTCGACGCGCCGGCGTACTGCTCCAGGTCCGGCAGGAAGACGTCGAGGGTGTGGCCCGGGCAACCGAAGTCGTCGCCGGCGCCGGAGTGCCATGCACGCGTGCCCGACGGCACTTCTTCGATGAGGATCGGGGTTGGCAGTCCGACGCGCAGCGCGTCGGCGTTGTGGATCCCTTCGCCGCGCAGCTCGTACGGCGTGCCGTCCGGACGGTTCCAGACGATCGTGCCGGTGTCTTTCTTCGACTCGCGGAGGGTGTAGGCGCCGCTCTTCGCTTCCTGCGGCACGATCCACCCCATCTCCTGGCGGGTGAAGACGGTCATGAACTGGGCGTGGTCGGAGGCCATCAGCTCCCACGAGCCGAAGGTGGAGCGGCTGCCGGTCGAATAGAAGTCCGGAAGGCCGAGGGAGTGGCCGTACTCGTGCGCGATCACCGACATCGCCTCGACGGCCGACTCGGGATTGACGTTATACGGGCCGACGCGGACGTAGACCGGGATGTCGGTGTTGGTCGTGGTCATGCTCTTGCGGGCCGCGGTGGCCCAGAACATCGGCTGCCCTTCGTGATTGCGGAGCTGGTCGTTGGAGACGTAGCCGGTCTCTTTGTTGGCGTCGGTGAAGTAGTAGCGAAGGTCGGACTTGTGCGGCCAGACGTTGTTGATGCCGGTCACGGAGGTGGTGCCGTTGCCGCCGTCGCCGGCGAACATCAGGTTGAAGAAGTCGACGACGCCGTCTTTGTCGGTGTCGTATTCGTTGTAGTCGAGGTCGGGATCGGCGAGCGACGCGGCGTCGTAGACGATCTTGCCGGTCGGACCGCAGGCGTCGTCGACGCCGAACAGGAGGCCCTGGCCGGTGACCGAGCCGAGGAGCGCGTGGCCGGTGCGGTCGGAGCCGTAGTAGCCCTGCGTGCCGGGGAGGACGTACCAGCCGTTCTCGATCCGGTTCGGGTAGAGCGGCGTCGCCTTCACCGCGCCGAGGGTGGTGCCGGTGCAGAGACCGCCGTTGTTCTTGGTCGGGTCGATGTTGAGGAGGCTGGAGAATTTATGGTTGTAGGTGGGGTCGAACGCCTTCGTGGTCGAGCCGACGGACGGACGGACGGAGCCGTTCGGCGAGAGCTGCCCGAACGACATGTCGGTGTAGAGCTGCCAGAGGCTCCTCCCCGTCGTGCGGGAGTTGACGGCGGCGTCGAGGGCCTGGGCGGTGTGGTCGCCGGTGCACTCCGGGTACGGGGTGCCGGCCCCGGTGCAGCGCCGGATGTCCTGGTACTGGACCATGACGACCGGGAAGGGCCGCTCGCCATACCGCGCGGTCCGCAGGGTCGTGACTTTGGGGCCCATCGTTTTCGCCGCAACCTCGGCCTGCGGGACGCCGCCGACGCTCGCGGAGAGGCGGGCGGTGGCGGAGAGGTTCTTCCACATGATCTCGGGGTCTTCGGTGAGGCTGAGCGCCCGGGCGCGGACGAGGATGCGGCCGCTGGCGTTGGGAGCGAGCAGTCCGAGGTTCCAGGTCAGCGGCGAAGAGACGCTGCCGCTGCCGGAGCTCGGGGCGGGCGTGGCGTTGACGTAAGCGGCCGAAGCGGGCAGCGTCACGCGAACGGTGGCCGAAGTGGCCCCGGCGGCGCCCGCCTGGTACTCGATGAAGAACGGATAGGTGTCGCCCGGTTTGACCCAGCCGTAAGCCGAATTGAACCTGGCGGAAAGTTTTACCGCCTGGCCGAAGACGCTCGCGGTTGCGAGCAGGAACAAGCCCAAAGTGATGAATCGAATGGCGTTACGCCGTGCTGTGCTTCCCATCTCTCTCTACCCCTTGTTGCAGCTTGCTGAAATGTCGGTAGTGTTACTACTACCGACAAATGGGGTCGTGAGCAGGAAGAATGCCAAATCGGGTTGTCGGTTGTCGGTCAGGGGGCAGGTATGGCGAGAAGCAGAGGCTCGTCGTTGGGTGCGTTCTCCCAAGTACTGCCCGCGAGGACGCGGGCGGACCGGCCGACGCGACGTCGGCGGTCCGGGGGTCCGGGGGGCGACCGGACCGCCCACGTCTTCGTGGGCCGGTCCGCCCACGTCCTCGTGGGCCGCTCTCGCGCGGAGGGTGCTTGGTACCGCAATCTTCCGGTGGCCTGGTGCGTTCCCGACCGATCATGATGAAACGACTGGCTGGAGTAGTCCTCGTTGCACTGATGATGATCGGCGCGGGCGATGCCGCGGCGGCCGACACGACGAAGAAGAGCGGCGCGAAGAAGTCCTCAGCGACGAAGAAGACAACGGCGAAGAAACCGACGGTGAATCCGCTGCTCGAGCCTTCGACGCTGACGGCGAAGGCGCCGGACGTCTTCACGGCCCGCTTCGAGACGTCGAAGGGCCCGTTCGCGATCGAGGTCCATCGCGAGTGGTCGCCGAACGGGGCGGACCGCTTTTACAACCTGGTCTCGAACGGCTACTACGACGACACGCGCTTCTTCCGGGTCATCTCCGGTTTCATGGCTCAATTCGGCGTCCACGCCGACCCGAAGATCAGCGGCCCCTGGTACGCGGCCCGGATCCCGGACGATCCGGTGACGCAGCCGAACGTGCGCGGGATGGTGAGCTTCGCCATGAGCGGGCCCCACTCGCGGACGACGCAGCTCTTCATCAATTACGCCGACAACAGCCGCCTCGACTCGATGGGCTTCTCGCCGTTCGGGAAGGTGGTCGAGGGGATGGAGGTCGTCGATGCTCTCTACTCCGGCTACGGCGAGGGAGCCCCGGGCGGCCGCGGCCCGGTGCAGAACCGGATTCAGGACGAGGGAAACGCGTATCTGAATGCGGAGTTCCCTGAGATGGACTTCATCCAGACCGCCAGAGTTGTGTCGAAGTGAGTGGCTGGTAACCAGCGCCCAGCAACACTTTTGCAATACTCACCGCTGTGTACCGATATCTGCGTTACGTTCCGAAGAACCACCTGAGCCGTGCGATCGGGCGGCTGGTCCATGCGCGGTTGCCGCGGCCGGTGGCGCGGCGGCTGGTGCACTGGTTTGCCCGGACCTATCAGATCGACGTCGACGCGGCGGCGAATCCGGTGCATGAGTACCCGTCGATCGGACACTTCTTCATCCGCGATCTGCGCGAGGGGCTGCGGCCGGTCGAGGGGGATCTGGTCAGCCCGGTCGACGGCGTGCTGCGGAACTACGGCGCGGTCGAGGACGGGCGTCTCGAGCAGATCAAGGGGAAGACGTACACGGTGGCCGGTTTCCTCGGCGACGCCGAATACGCGAAACGCTACGAGCACGGAGCGTACTTCAACCTCTATCTCTCCCCGCAGGACTATCACCACGTCCACTCCCCCGTCGGCGGGAAGATCGTCCGGAGCGTGCACATCCCCGGCAAGCTCTGGCCGGTGAACGACTGGTCGCTCGCCAACGTCGACGAGCTTTTCTCGATCAACGAGCGCGTCGTGACGTACGTCGAGTGCAATTACGGCCTGGCGGCGGTGGTGATGATCGGTGCGACGAACGTCGGCAAGATCTCGGTGGTGTACGACTCCTTCATCTCCAACAGCGCCAACACCGACCGTACCGTCACCCGCAACTACGATCCCGCCATCGACATCCGCCCCGGCGACCGGCTGGGGACGTTCCACATGGGGTCGAGCGTCGTGGTGCTGCTGGAGCCGGGGAAGGTGGACCTGTCGAAGGTGCGGCTGGAGATCGGGAAGAAGGTGCAGTACGGAGCGGCGGTGTTGCACGGGGAGGAACCGCTGGCCTGAGGCGCTCGCGATCAGTGCTCTTTCGGCGTCGCAGGCTTCTCTGCCTCCGGCACGAACTCCTCCGCCGCAATCACCCACGACGGGGTCCCGTTCGACGACACCGTCCGCCGCCACGTCGCGGTGTACGTCCCGCGGCGCTCTTCCGGACCCTTCTTCCCCGTCCACGTCCCCCGCCACTTCCCGCGCTCCGTGGCCGCATCCCCCTTCACCTCGATCGCGGACGGCGTGCGTACGTAGACGAGATCCTTCTGCTCGGCGAACTGGGCGGCCAGCGCTTTCTCCCTGGCCTCGCGGCCTTCGAGCCTGACGCCGCGCGAGGTGAGAACTTTCGCGTCCTGGGCGAGCACCGACGCCGCTCCCGCCGCGTCCTGCACCGCCAGCGCGGCGTTGGAGGCCGCGCGGGTGTTGCGGATGGTGGTCTCGTCGCCGGTGGTCGAGACGAGCGCGATCCGGTCGCCGGCCGGGCTGAGGGCGATGCGGGTGATGCCCTGCAGTTCCGGATGTTCGGCGCGATAGGCCACCTTCCACTCGTCCTTCCACTCGTAAATGCTGTTGCCGGACGCCATCAGCAGCGTGCCGCGGGAGGTCCAGACGTGGTTGCCGCTGGTGGGAAACGGGATCTCCGCGACGGTCGTCACCTTCTTCGTCTCGACGTCCAGTTCATGCAGCGTGCGGACGTTCTCCGCGTCCGCGACGACGAACGTCACCGCCCGCTTGCCCGGGATGCGCACCGGCGCCGTGATCGCCCCGGCGATCATCGTCTCGGTGCTGTTTTGCTCCGCGTCGTAGATCACGATCGGCCGCTGTTCGTTGTTCAGGAAGAGGACGTACAGGCGATCGTCGAACCGCGAAAAGTACCCGGCGTCCTTCGTCTTTACGACCTGGCGGACGAGCTTTCCGTCGAGGTCATGCAGCCATACGCCGCCGTCGCGCAGCACCATCAGTTGCGTGCCGTCCGTGGCCGGTGTGGGGCTGAAGCCGCGCGCGTCCTTCATCGGCACCCGCTTCCCATCCTTCAGGCTCACCCGCACCGGCTGGATGCCGTGGCCGGTGTCGCTCAGCCCTCCGGTCTCGGAGCTGTAGACCAGCGAAGCGCCGTCCGGGAAGAACGACGGCTGGTTGTCGTAGCCGGGATGCTGTCCGGAGACGTTTTTCAGGCCGCTGACGGCAAGCTTGCCTTCCTTCACGTCCAGCTTCCCGACCCACACCTCGGTGTCGAGGATCTGGGCGGACAGGGACGTGGCGAGGAGGAGGATGAGGAGGGCGATTGCGGTGCGCATGGAGGGATCGTACCGGAATCTCCGGCGCCAAAGGCGGCGCCCCCCGGACCGCCGACGTCTTCGTCGGCCGGTCCGCCCGCGTCCCGCGCGGGCCCCGGGCTGGTGGGGGCGTTTCGCGCGAGAGCGGCACACGAGGACGTGTGCGGACCGGCCCACGGGGACGTGGGCGGTCCGGGGGGCGCCTCCCCTACACCCCCTCCAGATCCTTGAAGCTCTCCTTGTCGATCGCCTTGTCGTACGCGGCTCGCGCGGTGATGCGCTTCGCTTCGTATAGGCGGCGGATGGAGGTGTCCATGTCGACCATTCCTTCGCGGACGCCGGTCTGGATCGCCGAGGTGATCTGAGGGGTCTTGCCTTCGCGGATCATGTTGCCGATGGCGGGGGAGCTGAAGAGGATCTCGAGGGCGGCGACGCGGCCGCCGCCGACCTGGGGGAGGAGTTGCTGGGCGAGGACGGCTCGCGTCGTTTCGCCGAGGACGTTGCGGATCCCTTCCTGCTCGGCGGCGGGGAAGACGCTGATGATGCGGTCCATGGTCTTGGCGGCGTTGTTGGTGTGCAGGGTGCCGAAGACGAGGGTGCCGCGCTCGGCGGCGGAGAGGGCCATGGAGATGGTGTCGAGGTCGCGCATCTCGCCGACCAGGATCAGGTCCGGGTCTTCCCTGCCGGCCGCTTTCAGGGCTTCGGCAAAACTCCTGGCGTGCGTGCCGATCTCGCGCTGGTGGATGAGGCACTTCTTGTTCGGGTGGACGAACTCGATCGGGTCTTCGATGGTGATGACATGCAGGCTGCGGGTCTCGTTGATCAGGTCGATGATCGCGGCGAGGGTGGTCGACTTGCCGGAGCCGGTCGGGCCGGTGACGAGCACCAGGCCGCTGCGGATCTGGGCGATGCGGCGCACCTGCTCCGGCAGCCCGAGCTGCTCGATGGTCATGATCTTCGTCGGGATCAGCCGGAAGACCGCGCCGGAGCCGCGCTGCTGGCGGAAGAGGTTCACGCGGTAGCGCGACAGGCCGGGGATCTCGTACGAGTAGTCGGCGTCGCCGGTCTCCATGAACGACTGCCACAAGGCCTCGGAAGTGATCGGCTGCAGCAGCTCCGCGAAGTCGTTCTCGGAGATCAGCCGGTAGCGGATGGTCTCCATCGACCCCGAGGCGCGCACCATCGGCGGACGGCCCACGGTGAGGTGAAAGTCGGAGGCGCCGCGGTCGTTCATCAGGCGGAGGAAGCGATCAATTTTCTGCATTACTGGGCCGCCTTCAGGAACTCGGGCGAAACGAACGGCTCGAAGTCTTCTTTCTTCGACGCCGCCATGTAGGCCGCCTCGGGGGTGATCTGTTCGCGCTTGATCAGGTCGCGCAGCGCTTCGTCGAAGGTCTGCATCCCGAGCGACCGGCCGATCTGCATGGCCGAGTGGATCTGGTAGGTCTTCTCGTCGCGGATCATGTTGGCGATGTTGCCCGTCCCCTTCAGGACCTCGAAGCAGGCCACCTGCTTGCGCCCCTCTTTCGCAGGCAGGAGGCGCTGGGCGATGACGTAGCGCAGCGATTCGGAGAGCGACGCCCGGATCTGCGGCTGTTCGTCAACCGGGAAGCTCGAGATCAGGCGGTCGATCGCCTTCGGCGCGCTCGTGGAGTTCAGCGTGCCGAGGACGATGTGGCCGGTCTCGGCGGCGGTGAGCGCCAGGGCGACGCTCTCATTGTCGCGCAGTTCCCCAATCACGATCACGTCGGGGTCTTCGCGCAGCGCGGCGCGGAGGGCGCGGGCGAACGAGCGCGTGTGGCGTCCCACCTCGCGCTGGTTGATCAGGCAGTTCTTGAACGGATGGACGAACTCGACCGGGTCCTCCATCGTCAGGATGTGATCGCTGCGGGTCTCGTTGAAGAGATTCACGAGCGCGGCCAGCGTGGTCGACTTCCCCGAGCCCGACGGCCCGCACACGAGCACGAGGCCCTGATGGAAGCCAGCGATCTCGGCGAGGTGCGCCGGCAGTCCGAGCTCGCTGATGGTCGGCGGCTTCTCCGGGATGACCCGGAAGACGGCGTTGTAGCCGCGGTGGTCGACGAAGACGTTGGCGCGGTAGCGGCCGGCCTGGGGGATGTAGTGGCAGAAGTCGATCTGCTGCTCGCTCTGCAGCGCCGTCCACTGCTGCTCGCTGAGGATCTCCCGGAGGATGGCCTCGGTCTGCGCGGCCGTGAACGGTTCTCCCTGCGCGCGCACGAGGTCTGCGGCGACACGGATGATCGGCGGCTGGCCGACGGAGAGGTGGAAGTCGGAGGCGCCGGCGTTGCGGGTGGAGATCAGGTAGGTGTGCAGCCTCGGCTCTCCCTGCCGCGAGCGCGCGGCCAGCGCCTCGTCGCGGACGGCGCTGACGCTTCCGGACGTGTGGTCGCGGCGGGCGATCTCTTCGAGCACGTCGACGGCGCGCATGCGGACGGCGCGCTCGGGATCGGTCTTCGCCATCTGCGTCAGCGCCTGCACGACCTGCGGGTGGTTGAAGTTGCGCAGCGCCTGCATGACCTCGATGCGGACGTTGGCCTGCGGATCGCCGAGCATGCGGCCCAGGGCGCTGAGCGCGCGCGGATCGGCGATGTGGCCGAGCGCCTCGACGGCCGCCCACTTCACGTCGGGATCGGCGAGCGCGGCGACGAGAGGCTCGACGGCGCGCACGTCCTTGGAGCGGCCGAGCGTCTCCGCGGCGGCGATGCGGATCCACCAGTCGGGATCTTTCAGCAGGGTGATCGTCGCCGGGACGAGCCGCGGATCCTCGAATGTCGAGGCGACGGCGATCGCCGCGGCGCGCAGCTCTTCGTCCGGATCGCCGAGGAGCTCGATGGTCGGCTCGATGAGCTGATTGCCGAACACGCGGATCGACTCGAGAGCACGGTCGCGCACGAAGCCGGCCAGCGTCTTGGTGAAGCGGATGTAGCGCTTCACCACCGCCGCCGGGTCCTTCATGCCGAGAAGGATCTTCATCACCGCCGTGCGGGTGGCGGCGTCGCCGGAAGCGACCAGAGGCAGGAGCTGGTCGGCGAACTCGGGAGACTGCGTCGCGGCGGCTTTGGTCAGTGCGTCGATCAGAAGCTGCTGCACCGAATAACCGGCCAGCGGCAGTTGCTGCACGAACAGCGCGATCGACGACATCGGCGCGCGCGTGGCCAGCACCTCCAGCGCCTTCTCGCGGACGAGCGGCTCGGGGTCGAGGGCGAGCTTCTGCCACCGCACCACGCCACGCTCGTCCAGCTCTCCCTGTGCGACCTTGCCGAGAAACAGCACGCGCTGATCGGCGGGGCCGGACAGCGCGTACTGCCAGAGCAGCGGCTCGGTGCCGCGCGTCACAGGCGCCTCGATCAGCACGCGCCGGGCGAGCTCCTGGAGCTCTTTCGTTTCCTTCGTCTCTTTCGCCGGTGCGGCGAGGAGCTTCGGCAGCTCGACCTCGACGCCGGGGATGTTCAGGGTGAAGAGGATCGCCACCGCGGCGCGAAACGCCGCATCGGGCTTCCCTTTCGTCTCGGCGACGAAGACCACCAGCGTCTCCGGATCGCGCAGCCGCTGGAGCAGCTTCGCCCCCGATTCGCGGAAAGCGCGGTCGGGGCGGAACAGCATCCACGCCACGTCGCGGGCCCGCAGGTCGTCGGCGGTCGCGAGGTGCGCCAGCAGCCCGTCGCGCTCCTCCGCCGTCCCGAACTCCTTGTTCGCGAGCTTCTTGAGGCTTTCTTTGGTCTCTGAGGAGAAGAGGGCCATGTGGAAGGGGGGAGTATATGGGGGCGGTAGCGGTTTGGTGCCGCGTTCGAAGAGCGCGCTTCGCGGGACCGGATTGAGGATTGAGGATTGGCCCCCCGCCCGGTTTTCATCCTCAATCCTCAATTCTCAATTCTCAATCCCGTTCTCTGGCCCCATACGACCAAGGTTCCGAAATCGGCGCTTCCAGCGTGGCGCCGCACGTTTCCGGAGTGACGCGCCACGTTTCCAACGTGAGAACGCACGTTGCCAACGTCAGAACGCACGCTGCCAACGTCAGAACGCACGTTTCCAACGTGAGAGCGCACGCTTCCAACGTCAGAACGCACGCTGCCAACGTGAGAGCGCACGTTTCCAGAGTGACGCCGCACGTTCCCAACGTGGCGCCGCATATTCCGGACGTGACGCACCACGTTCCGGTCGTGACGCACCACGTTCCGGTCGTGACGCACCACGTTCCGGACGTGACGCACCACGTTCCGGTCGTGACGCACCGCGTTCCGGTCGTGACGCACCGCGTTCCGGTCGTGACGCACCACGTTCCGGTCGTG